>CAYYIY010000045.1:0-49273 GCA_964472075.1 uncultured bacterium
TGATCGAAGTTGCCGAAGTGGTTCGTGCGAAGCGACAGGGGATCAAGACGGCCTGGCCAGGCACGTTTTTCTCACCGAAAATTGCAGCCGCGCCGGTTGGTTACACAAACTCATCAACCGCCGGATGCTCAACACTGCCGTGACGCGCCGGATTCATGAATCCGCTGCAGATCAGGTGATCGGTGATCACGCAGGCGGCCATGGCTTCAGCGATCGGCACGACTCTCGGAGTATAGTTGGCATCGAACCGCCCCTTGTATTCCATCACCACCGGCTTGCCTTCCGCGACATTCACCGTCTGTTGAGGCCGCTGAATGGTCGGCGTAGGCTTCACCGCCAGGCGAAAATTGATGCGGTCTCCGGTGCTGATTCCTCCAAGTAAACCTCCACACCGGTTGGTGACGCTGACCACCCGCCCATCGTCGTCGAGTGTAAAGGCATCATTGTGCTGCGATCCACGCATGCGCGAGGCCGCAAACCCCTCGCCGGTTTCCAGACCCTTGACGCCGCCGATCGACAGAAATGCCGCCGCCAGGTCCGCCTGAAGCTTCCCGAAAACCGGGTCGCCGACTCCCGGAGGCATTCCTTCAATGCCGATCTCGATGATACCGCCGCTGCTGTCTCCTTGAGCGGCTATCTCAAGTGCTTTCAATCTTGCAGCTGCCAGATCCTGTTCATTTGATATCGGCATCCCGGCCAGCTCGATCACGCGACCGGAAATCCTGACCCCAACCGAAGCGGCAAGTTTGCGCGCCACGGCACCAGCCGCCAGGCGCGCAATGCACTCACGGCCGCTCGCTCGCGAACCGCCGCGCCAGTCGGTGTGGCCGTATCGAGCCAGCCAGGTAAAATCGGCATGACCGGGACGCAGGGTATCGCGCCCGCCGGTATAGGTACCGGGCCGGGCATCGTTGTTCCACACGATGATCGAGATCGGGGTTCCGAGGGTCTTTCCCTCGAATACACCGGAAAGAATCTGAAATCGATTGATCTCGCCGCGCGGCGTACCCAGCTCCCGGTCAGGAACATCACGATCGAGTTGTTCGCGAATATCCGTATCTTCGAGTGCCACGCCTGCCGGACACCCATCAATAACCGTTCCCAGAGCCGGACCGTGCGATTCACCCCACGTTGTCACCCGGAAGAATTTTCCAAAACTGTTGCTCATACCGGCAGAGTATACCCAATGCGTCCCACGTTGTATACAGCATGAACTCTCACGGAAATTCTGCCGATGATGAAGGAAATGGATCGTTATTTCATTCTTCTTTTCACATTCGGTTTTTTCGGGCTGATCATCTATGACCTGCTCCGAAATCGTCCGTCAGAGGAAAAGCCCCTCGCCTCGCGTCTGAAGACCGAAGAACCTGAGCCTTCGCCGCTTGACCCGGTCGCGGCCGCTCATCTTGAGTCCCAGCGCATCGAAGCGCTTTCATTGATCGAGAGACTTGAAGCAGCAACAGTAATTGAAGAATCTGAGCGCGCACAGTTACGTCAGCTTCTGTTGAGCCGTAATCCGGAAATCGAAAGTCGCGCTTTCGACCTGCTGGCTCGAGATCCTCAGGAAATGCCGTTCCTTCTCGGATATCTGAAATCTCAGGAAGCAACACTGATGAAGATGATTGACGAGAAGCAGCGCTTCACCGTACAAGTCGCTTCCTTCGATCAATTCTTCAAAACGAAGAATCTGAAAATGCTCTCGCGCCTGAGTCTGACGCGTCCCAAGCAACTCTCTCCACTCGCCAGCGTCTGGAAGATTGATCTCAGCGTAGCTCGACGCATGCTCGAGGGAATTCTCGCGAAGGACTTCGCCTCCACCCTTCACGACCCTGAAGCCGAAGGCATGATCAAACCCGGCCGGCGAGATCTGCTCCCACGCCTCGAACAGATCGTCGATGGTCGAGAGCAGGAAACACCGATTCGCATTTCCGCCGTGCTGGCTATCGGTGAGATCGACCCGCTCAACGGCTGGGACATCCTCGTGCGCGCCCTCGACAGCGACCAGCCGGTGCTGCGTTTTTGCGCCGTCGAGACAATCGGCAATCTGGGCCGACTCGAAGCCCTTCCCCTGCTGCAGAAGGCCTGCCGTGATCAGCATCCCATGGTGCGCAGCGTGGCGCTCGACGGCCTGGCCCGACTCGGTGACAAAGATTGCATTCGCCTGATCGTCGACTGTCTCACCGACCCGCATAGTGAAGTTGCCTTTTCGGCCCGGCAGGCACTGATTCGACTGAAATGTCGCAACGAAGTCTGCGCCTTTCTGCTCGATTCCGTGCAAGATCTTCCTGCATCAGCTGCCGCGGCCGCATTCGAGGTCCTGGGACAAATCGGCGAACGCCGCATTATCCCGCATCTGGAAAAAGCCCTCGAAAGCAATGTTCCGGAACTCGCCCTGGCGGCCGCAAACGGGCTGCTGATGCTTCGCGAAACCAATCATCTCGACCGCATTCTCACGCTGGCCGACAACCTAGGTGCCGAAACCAGACACCTGGCCACCAGCCTCGAGCACGCAACAGATCAGTCCCGCATGGATCAATTTCTTGCCGAGAAGATGCAACAACATACGGATCCCGATGTCCAGTTTTTCGCCATTCAGATTCTGCTGAACGAGATGAGCATCAGAATGAACGATGTTCTGGGAGAATCGATCGAGAAAGCGGCGGTGTCGGCCAACAGCTTCGTTCGCGCCGCCGCCATGACCGCTCTGGCTCGTTTGAAATCGCCTGCCAGCCGAGACCTGCTGGAAAACGGCCTCAAGGATCCGGTACCGTATGTTCGAGCCTGCGCGGTCACCGCTCTGTATCAACGTTTTCAGCAATCAGCCCTTGATCAGTTGACAGGGTTGCTGGCTACCGAACCGGAAGAAGATGTGTTGTATGCCATTCTCGCCTGCCTGTACCAGGCAGCTTCGCCGCCGCATCTCGCCAAACTTGAACAGGTGGCGCATCTGCTTCCGGTCACCGTTTCTGCGTTTGCGCAACAGATCCTGGTCTTGCGCACAATGGGGAAAAACGAGAAAGCCGTCGTTTCGGTTTCGGAAAACCGCTGAAGAGGATTTACACGCCCGCAACGAAACCGTTGCTTACACCGGCAATCCAGGCAATGAGCAGATACAGGAACAGCACCAATCGCGCTGGTTGAAATCCGGTTGCGGGCCTCCACGGCACCAGCACTTGAACAATGAGGACGCCGACAGCCAGAATCCAGCCCACTGTCCCGTAGAAAGCTAGCGACCAGAGTCCCGCCGCCAACCCCCAGGTAAACGCCGCATGCGGCAGATCGGCATGTCGCCACCGCAGCAGCAGAAAGCCGATACCGGTCATAAGCAGAATTCCTGCCGCCAAACGGAGATCCGGCCACCTGCCACCCCAGCGTGAAAGCAGTACCAGATAAGGATTTGCAAACAAATAGGGTGCGGCAACCCTCACCTCACCGCGCACCCAGAGAGCGGCGACCACAATAAGAATCACTCCCCAGGCGGCATTTGCCGGAAACGCGGGGGTGAATCCATATCTGTAAAAAGCGATGCCCACGGTGAGAGCGCAGAGCGCTTCTACCAGCGGATACTGCCAGGAAATCGACGCGGAACAATATCGACATCGGCCTCGCAGAGTAAGCCAACTGAGAACCGGCACCAGATCTTTCGCGTGCAGTTGATGTGAACAGGCCGGACAAGCCGAAGGAGGAAACACCACAGACCGCCCCTGGCCCATGCGGAGAATGACAACATTGGTGAAGCTGCCAAGCAGACTGCCGAACAGAGAAAAGAAACCGGCAAAAAAGCCGTGCAGCGTTGAAAGCAGAACAGGGTCGGAATCAGTCATACCGGAACAAGCATGCGAATGTAGTGATGAATTTCGGGCAAAAAAAAATGGGGCGAAGAACCGCCCCCGGATGACAACGTAAATTAATCTACCGTGCCATGAACGGTGCAAGAAATTTTTCCGGTCGTGTCAACGTTTATGCCGGCGTAGGCACAGCCGGTCTCGGGCTTGGTAACCGGAGTCTTCAGATACTGACCGGTGACGAGGATACCAGTGCCGGTGACGTCGGTGTCAATAATGTTGGTCTTCATCGCGGAGTGATCCATGTTATACATTTCGATAGCGCCCAGAATAACACGGATGTTCGCGTAGCAGGCCTTTTCACGAGCTTGCTCACGGGCTTTGCGGAAGTTCGGGATCGCGATAGCGGCCAGAATACCAATGATAGCAATAACGATCATAAGTTCAATCAACGTGAAACCTTTTCGACTCATCATAATTTTCTCACCTCCTTTCTTAACTTAATCATAGCGACGAAACAAAACCTTGTCAAGGATCGTACATCGACCAATATCCATGCGGCCTTGAGCGGTATCTTTATCGAAAATCCTGTTCTATCAGCTTGCAAGCGCCGATTCTATTCAGTCGACCGTCCCGTGAATCTGGCAGGAAATGCGGCCTGTGGTACTCAGATTCGATCCGGAATACGTACAACCCGTTTCAGGCGGAACAATAGGTGTTTTCAGATATCCACCGGTGATCAAAGGCCCTCCGGCTTGATAGTGAGCAGCCGTCAGGGTTTCATTCATGGCCGAATGATCCATGTTGTACATTTCGATGGCCCCGAGAATGACGCGAATATTCGCATAGCATGCTTTTTCGCGAGCCTGTTCACGCGCTTTACGAAAGTTTGGAATGGCAATGGCGGCCAGAATGCCGATAATGGCGATAACGATCATGAGTTCAATCAACGTAAATCCGTGTCGACGCATGTTCCCTCCTTACGATATGCTTTCAGCATACCTGCAAAGCGTACACCTGTAAAGACCACCTGATGCTCCATTTGAGAATGAGTCTGCTGGTGATCGAAATTGATGTTCTCTCTATTTTAGCGGTCATGATTGAAACCGCATCTGAGGAGAGATGGCGGTTTCACGTGCCTTGGCGATCGTGTGAAAAATCATGGAAACGAGAAGCAGAAGTGTCGCACCGAAAATCACCCAACCCAATATGCGGAAAGGACTACTTATGCGGGAAAGCCGAAATTCGCGACATGTTGCCGGAAGCTGGAATTGAAGCAAGCCACAGTTGCCGAAAGGGTGGATACTGACTGACTGCTGGTTGGTCAGATCGTAAACTTCCCAGAAAGGGTCGTAATGAGTCTGGCTGGTCACAATAGTATCAGTCGATAGTTGAACTTCCACCTTCGCATGATCCCGACGCGAATCATGGATCTGAAAACTCATCGAAGCATTTCCCCAGAACCTGTGATATGCACCACCAATCGTTGAAAGCGGGTGCGGAAGCGTGCAATTGGCAAGCGTACAAGTAGCAGGAACATATTCACAGGGGTAATGAAAGCCGAGACGCGCAACGACATCCCATTCCTGCTCTGTCAAAGGCTGAGCGACCCAATGGACATGGAGAAGGATGAGAATCCACAAAGCGAAAATAGTATGTCTGCTCCACCTCCAGAACGCATACGTGAATGCGTCACGAGCAATTCCGGGAAGCAGCAGAATACTTGCGGGGAATACCCACCGCCAGGAATACTGAAGTACCGATAACCCAGGTACCACCTTCCAGAGAGGAAGCGTAACCCGGAGCAAAAGCGGGATGATGAAGAAACCCACCAGCCAGAAGCGACGGATCAGAGAAGGTGCGGGACAGACCCAGAGACTGATGGAACCACAGACCATCAACACGAGCAAGAAACGAAACCGTGCGTGTAAATGGCGAGCAAAAATCCCGGAATCGTTTGCCGAACCCGAGCTGTCGACTCGGCAGTCATCCAGAAAATCTCCGGGTTTCCCGATTTCCTGAATCTGCATGTGACTCTGAAAGTTGACGATGTGCCGCTCTGCCATCGCCGGCAACATGTAGGGCGCCGAGAGTCCGAACGAGAGCCACATGATCAACAGCAGTTCGGCGGCGACGCTTCGCCGTGATTCGCGCACATGTCGAGTCAGCGCCAGCACCATGACGGATATGTAGCCGCACATCATCGCCGCCGGAAGATGAGTCAGGGCGATCGCGCCGAGAGCGACACCGGCGATGATGCCGCCGCGCCTGCGACCTTTTCCGCGATGCGCGAGACCGAATAACACCCAAGGGAGAAGAAGAACGCCCAGAATGTTCTGGAAGAAAAACACTCGGGTGATATGAACGGCCAGGAACGGGGAAGTCAGGAATAGACACGCTCCCGTCCATCGTTCGCGTGAAAGTCCTATTCGCCTGAACCAGAGATACACGCCCCAAGCTCCAATGAGAGCATAGAAAAGGATAGTTCCTTTCAGGGCAACGTGAACCGGTGCTCCGAGGAGTTGCCAGATCGAACTGATCAGATAACCCAGGGGAGCGTAAAATCGAAAGGCAGGAGTGCCGCGGCCGTCATACGGAAAGGCATCCCAGTCCGGCCAGGAGAGACTTTCCAGGAGCGCTTCAAAAAACTCACGCGCAAAATACAGGTGAAAAACCGTGTCAACGGCAGAATAGATCTGCACCCCGAACAGAAACCAGCCGAACCCGAGCAGGAGGGAACCGCCGAGCAGTAATGATTGTTTCACGTCATGATCAACGCCGGGGCCGAAGATCTCCCTCGGCGTTTTCTGTTGCGAACATGTTCACGAAACACGGCATACCGGCTCGGGTTATCGGCAACGACACAAGACATCCGTTGGAACGCCACGTGTCTGTCCAGGTTAGCATCAGAAAAAACCTGCATGAAAAGCCACACCCAAAAAAATCTGCCGGAGTTCACCGCCCCGGCAGGATAATACAAGATCGAATGGGCGTCAGCCGCCCTTGAGCATGCGTTCAAGTTCTTTCGGATGCATCGTATGCATCAGAGCCTCTTCGAGGGTGATGTCGCCGCGCATGTACAAATCGCGCAAAGACTGTTCGAAGGTCATCATGCCTTCGTTCTGACTGGTCTGCATGATGGTATAGATGCTCGAGATCTTCTGTTCGCGAATACAGTTCGCGACGGCGGGGTTGCCGCAAAGAATCTCGGTCGCGCAGACACGCCCCTTGCCGCTGGCGGTGGGCATGAGCATCTGGGCAACGACCGCTCGCAGAGAGAATGACAACTGAGAGCGAATCTGCCCCTGCTGATGCGGTGGAAAGATATCGATGATGCGGTTGATCGTCTGCGCCGCGTCGGTCGTGTGCAGGGTTCCGAATACCAGGTGGCCCGTTTCCGAGAGCGTCAGCGCTGTGCCGACGGTTTCAAGATCGCGCATTTCGCCGACGAGAACGACGTCAGGGTCCTGGCGCAGCACATGGCGCAGCGCTTCGGTAAAGGTGTGCGTATCGATGTGCAGCTCACGCTGATTGACCACAGCCTTCTTGTGATAATGTAGATACTCGATCGGATCTTCGATGGTCACGATATGAACGCGTTGTTCCTCGTTGATGATGTTGATCAGCGAAGCCAGCGTCGTCGATTTGCCGGACCCGGTCGGACCGGTCACCAGGACGAGTCCCTTGTTCAGCTTGGTGAATTCGCGCAACTTGGCCGGCAGGCGCAGCTCTTCGAGTGTCGGAATGCGAGTCGGAATCACGCGAAAGGCCGCACCGATACAGCCGCGCTGCTTGTAGACATTGACGCGAAAGCGGCCGAATCCGTGGACTGAATATGAGATATCGAGTTCGAGTTTCTCTTCAAACTCCTTCTGCTGTTCGGCGGTCAGCATGTTGTAAATCAACGAACGTGTGTCCATCGGCGTCAGAACATCAAGGTCGGTTTGTACAAGTTCACCGTCAACGCGAATGACGGGTGGACTACCGACGGTGATGTGCAGATCTGAAGCCCCGTTTTCAATGACCAGATTCAAGAGATCATTCAATACGAACATATTTTACCAACTCCCGCGCCTGAAAGGCGCCTTGTCTATTTCTTCTTTGTACAAATAATCGAATGACGAATCAGTGTTCGCCGAGGGTCACGCGGACAACTTCTTCGATCGACGTCACGCCGAGAAGGGCTTTGCGCAAAGCCGATTCGCGCAATGACAACATACCGTCGTCGATAGCCTGCTTGCGGATATCATCGGTGGAACCGCCGTTCAGAACGATGTCGCGCAGGCGTTCGGTCATGACCATAATCTCGTAGACGCCGATGCGGCCTTTCGACCCGGCGTTGTTGCAGGTTTCGCAGCCCTTGCCTTTGTAGAAGAACATGTTCTTTTCATTGATATGCGGCAATTCGAGGCGACGCAGAAGTTCTGGTGTGATGCCGAACTGAGAGATCTGTTCCGCGCGGGGTTTGATCTCGAATTTGCAGTCCTTACAGACTTTGCGCACGAGACGCTGAGCCTGAATCATCAGAACCGAGGTCGTAACCATGAACGGCTCGATACCCATGTTGATGATGCGGCCGACCGAGCCGGGGGCGTCGTTCGTGTGCAGCGTCGACAGCACCAGGTGGCCCGTCATCGACGCCTTGATGGCGATTTCCGCCGTTTCAAAGTCGCGAATCTCTCCGACCATGATGATGTTCGGATCTTGCCGCAAAAAGGCGCGCAGAGCGGACGCGAAATTCAAGCCGATTTCAGGGCGGCACTGAACCTGGTTGATACCCTGCAGCATGTATTCGACCGGGTCTTCAGCCGTCATGATGTTGCGCTCAATCGTATTCAGCGACGTCAACGCGGAGTACAAGGTCGTGGTCTTCCCCGACCCCGTCGGGCCGGTGACCAACGCAATGCCGTATGGTGAAGCAATCGCTGCCTTGAAGCGTTTCAACGACTCAGGCTCGAAGCCCAGGTCTTCCAGGTTCACGCGCAGTGAACTCTGGTCGAGAATGCGCATGACGATCTTCTCGCCCCAGATGACCGGCAGAACCGAGACGCGCAGGTCGATGGTGCGATTGTTCACCTTGATCTTGATGCGGCCGTCCTGCGGCAGACGCTTTTCAGCAATGTTCAGCGACGACATGATCTTGATGCGCGATGTGATAGCCGCGGTCGCCTTCTTGGGCGGCGTCATGGCTGTGAACAGCATGCCGTCCTGACGATAGCGAATGCGCAGCTCCTTTTCGAACGGCTCGATATGAATATCGGAAACGCCATTCTGCACGGCCTGTGAAATAACCAGGTTGCAAAGTCGGATGATCGGAGCGTCGTTTTCGCCCAGCTCCCCAAGCTGATCGAGATCGTCAGCGCCTTCGCCTTCCTTGCCGATATCGTCAAGTTCGCCCATCAGCTTGTCCTGCTGCGCAACCGCGCCGTAGGCTTCCTGAAGGGCCTTGTTGATATCGCTCTGCGTGGCGACGACCGGCTTGACCATGAGGCCCGTCATCAGCTGAATATCATCGACGGCAATGATGTTGAGCGGGTCGACCATCGCGACGGTGAGCTTGTTTCCGACCTTGTTGATCGGAATCAGCATGTGTCGCTTCGCGATATGTTCCGGTACCAGCTTGGCGATGACCGGGTCGATCAGGTAGTTGGAAAGATCGATGTAAGGGATTTTGAGCTGTTTGGAAAGGATCTGGACGATATCCTGCTCGGTGACCAGATGCATTTCGACCAGGATGGTCCCGAGTCGCTTGCCGCTCTTCTTCTGCAGCGCCAGAGCCTGCTGAAGCTGCTCTTCATTGATCAAGCCCTCGGAGATAAGCGCATCGCCCAAACGGAGTTTTTTGGCTGCATGCTGAAGATCAGTCATGGACGCAGCTCCTTTTTCTTCTTCTTTTCTGAAATCTCGACCCTCGCATCGACTCTGTTCGCCAGACTTTCACGTATCGCGCGTTCGGGTGCCGACAACCCGGTCAGAAAGGTAAATGCCGCCATACCCTGCCTGATCAGCACTTCAAGGCCGTCGATCACCACGGCTCCGATCTGCCGGGCGGCAGATACAAGCCGGGAATGAGCGGCATAATTGAGATCGAGATACAGGTGACGAGCCCCAATTCCAGCTTCCAGAGCGAGTAAGCGGTCTTCCGCCTTCCAGCCCAGGGTTGTTGCGTTGATGACCATGGCCGAGCGTTCGATTGCTCCCTGAAGTGACAGGTTGTCCCACGAGACGTTCTCCACGCGAGTTTGTCCAAGTGAGGCAGGGTACACCCGCCGAGAGGCCGTCCGGTTCGCCCAATATACCACGGGGATTTCGCTTTGGCAAAGACTCCACAACACGGCTTTTGCGGCTCCACCGGCACCCAGCAGAGTGACCGGACCCGATACCCGCCTTTCGCGCAGAATCGACAGAACCGCTTCAGCATCACTGTTCATCGCTGTCCGTTTTCCCTCAGAGCAGAATCGCACGGTGTTGACCGCACCCAATATATCGGCAGGAGCCTGCTTTTCCATCACCAGGGCTGCCGCTTTTTCCTTGAACGGCATCGTGATGTTCACGCCGACGACACCGGATAACTCCAGACCGTGCATCGTCGTCGCAAGATCATCGCCGGCGACGGGAAACGGCACATAGATGGCATCCAGTCCGACCGCACGAAAAGCAGCGTTCCAGAACACCGGGCTCAGAGAATGATCAAGGGAACGCCCGATAATGCCGAAAACCCGGGTCGTTCCTCGGATCTCTGCAGGAGAGACCCGACAACGGCCCGGGTTCTTTCGCGGTGTATTCACCCTCGCTCGAGGGGCTCAGGCAAAACTCTTGAGCGCTTCCTCTTCCGATTCGAAAATCTCGAAGACCTTGGTCAGGCGGGTGAGCTCGAAAAGCTCTTGCACGGCCGGGGAAAGGCGGATCAGCTTGAGATCGCCCTTGCTCTTCTTGACCTTTTTCAGCGTCGCGGCTACGACACCGAGGCCCATACTGTTCAGGTAATTGACTTCCTGGAAGTCCATCACCAGTTTGGTCTGCCCTTCGGCCACCAGCTGATCGATGCGGTCTTTAAACTGGTTAACCGTTTCGGTACCAATCTCGCCACGCAGAACAACGACCGTGACCCCATCTCCTCGCGGTTTGACATCAATTTTCAGTTCCATACATCCTCCACACCAATTCTCGAATACGGTGAGTGAAGTTTACTTTACTCCAAACTCACAGGAGATGCAACCTGCTCGTGAAAAACGCCGGGAACCTCTGTCCCGGCGTTTTCACGGTCAGAACTGTTTCGAAGCAGAGATACGATGTGCCTCGCCCAGCGTCTCATCCGCATACGCGTAGTCGAAACGCCAGTCCTGAAGCTTAAAGCTGGCACCCAGAGTCAGATCACCCGCCTGGCTGCCTAATCGCAGCGCCGCGATATCCTTGAACCAGTATTCGGTACCGACTCGGAACTTGGCATCCAGATCCTGAGTCTTGCTCACATCAACCGCGACCGTCATGTTCGGACGGGTCTTGTACGAAGCCCCGACGGTAGTTGTGACCGGCACGGTATCACTGTGACCAGATGCGGTGTCCCACTTCAGCTGTTCGGCAATGTCGCGAATCGACAGACCGAACGCCGACTTCTTGTTGGGGGTATACAGGAACCCCAGATCGAGACCCCAGCTGTCAGCCGAGTTGGTGAACAGATCCTGTCGCAGAGCCTTCAGGTTGACGCCGCCGAACCACTGTTTGCCGATCTTGCGGGCGTAGGTGCCGAACGTCGTGCTTTCCGTGTCATCGAAGTAGCTGAAGATGTAGACATTGCGGCCCGCTATGTACGTCCCATCGGGTTCGGTCGCCGGCATCCCCGCCACGTTCGTCGATTCACGGGTTTCCGGAATCCCGTCAACCCCGAAGCGAATGTGTGATAGAGCGACGACCTCGTTGTTCTTGCTGTTCTTCAACGTGTGCGCGTAGTTGAAGAAGTTGTATTTGCGGTCCAGCGTCAGATTGGCGTGCATGAACGAGGCTTCAGGCCTGTTCAGCAGAGCCAGTCCGGCAGGGTTCCAAAACGCGGCGGTCGAATCGTCGGCGACCGCGGTGAACGCACTGCCCATGCCAAGCGCGCGAGCTCCCACTCCCATCTTCAGGTAGGCCCCCGCGCGACCGGCTGATTCGGCGAAGGCGGGCGTGGCCAGGGCGGCCACCAGAAGGGTGAGGAGGATAGATCGGAAGATCTTATCCATGGTTGTCCTCCTTTGCAGACTGACTAAACGTCGGGTTGTCATCTTTCTTCGGCTGTTGTCGAAGAATTGTTAACGAAATTTGTGATTGTCGGTGCAATTGGTACATATCACCAGTTCCTTTCTGCTCAGATGCCCGTCAGCCCCATGGCTTTGAGAGTGTTGTAGATCTGCGCGACCGAACTGTCGGCCGAAGCATCCTCGGCACGAGCCGCCTGAATCTGAGCTCTTGCCAGAGCGTCATCCCCTGATTGTCCTCGCCAGAAGTAGCAGAAAGCCAGCATGGCATGGGCCTCCGCATTACTGATGCCGATCGGATGCGTGGCGGTAAACCGCGTACTCACATTGCTCAGTCCGACATCCGTCAGCAGCTGGATTGCCTGCAGCATTCCCGAACGCTGCGCACGTTGAATCAGTACGGCGGCTAACCCCACGCGAGCTTCATTGTTCGATGACGCCGCCTGGGCAAACGCCGAATACCCGGCTTCCATACCGTTCGACTTGGCCTGTGACCAGCCAAGTCCGTTGTAAGCCTGAACCTTGTGCGACTCTGTCGAGTTGGTCAGCGACAACACCTGGTTGAACTTGCTGATGGCGCTTGAATACGCGCCGAACTTGAAGTCTTCCCATGCGGAGGTAAGCAGCGCATCGGGATCGGTTGTGCCCGTACCGCCGCCGCCACCGCCGCCGTCGTCACCGGGGGTCGGAATTTCACCGGGCAGGGTATAGCGACCGCTGCCGCCGCCGCCGCCACCGCACCCACCTGAGGCGACAAAGATCACTGCAAGTAGAATCAGACTGATAAGTTTCCGGTTCATAATGTGTTCCTTTTTGTACCGGTTATGTTACCGAAGAACCGCGATCTTATGAGTGACACGAGATTTCTTTTCCCAGTTATCCGGGTCACGCACCGTGATCTTCGCGAAGTAGATGCCGTTCGCCACCCGACGACCGTCATCGTTCACGAGATCCCACTGCACGTCATGAACAACACGAGTATTCAGATTGGTACTGTTGATGAACAGGTTCCGCCCACTGGCAACGCGATCGCCGTTGCTGTCATAGATCGACACATCGATGAGCGAAGCATCGATATCCTGGCGATTCGTCGAGATGCGAATGGTCGCGCGGCGAGCCGCCGGGTTCGGATACTGGGTCACTTCGAAGATCTGCAGGGCCGGGTCAAGCTTGAATCGGATTTCCGGCGTCACCGTCACATTACCCGCCAGATCATGCATTTCCAACGTGAGTCCGTATTGCCCGCTCACCATCTGGGTAGAGGGAACAAAGATCATCTTGCCTGCTGCAGCATCATAGGTCACCGGCATTTCGATACCGTTCAATCGGGCTTTGCAGGCATCGAGATCGAGGCCGGCCCCATCTTCCGCCACGGCCCATTCGAATGTCGGGCGTGAGGCGGTAAGAGGTTTGTCCGAGTCGACCTTGGTCAGAAGATTGGCTCGAGGCGCTTTTTCATCCTTCAACAGAGCAAACAATCCGGCTCGATCGACGGTGGCGCGCAGGTGATTGTCCTTCACGTTGCGACCGGCGAACACCCACTTGCCATCAATCTGGCGGAAGAGGGCGGTGCCCGCGGGCAATGCTCCGACGGTCTGGAGAGCCACTTCAAGGTTCCCCTGCAGACGACCGGTCGGAATGTTCACCATGTAAGCCTGTTCAACCGGTACAAGTTCATCTCCCGCAGTTCCTTCGCCCAGAGCCGCAACTAGCGAGGCGGATTTGTTCCCGCTGATGTTGGCAAGAATACTCGGGCGAACGGCGGCTCGACGGTTGGCCGCGGTCGGCACTTTCGTCAGACCTGTCGACACGACGGTCACCAGCGAATTCTCTTTCAACGAACCCACCGGGAAGATCGCGGCGAACTTCTGGTCGGCTGAGCGAACTTCGGCACGCACCGAGGCATTCACATAGGCGGTCGAGAAGCTGACCGTCGTGACACCGGTGTTGCCGGAGACATCCTTCCCCGTCACCTTCACGGTAACCACACCCGGGAAGTTCTTGTCGAGGTGAGCCCCGCCAAGATACAGGCGCGTGGTCGGACCGGCGCTCAACACCACCGCCTGGGTCTGTCCGCCGCTCTGAGTCACTGTCGCCGACGGAGCACCGTTCAAGTCTTCATTAGCCAGTACAGCAATACTGATGTCATACTCATTGCCCGGGTTGCTGAAGACAGAAACCGTCAAACTCGGTGCCGTCACATCGCGACCGGTGAAAGTCTTGGCGATGGTGCCGTCACTCTTGTTCTTGTACAAGTCTTCAACTCCCGAAGCGGTGAGGGTATAACTGACGCCTTCGGTGAGATCGGCATTCAACGTCATGCGAACCGATTTCTTGTCAGAACGCAGGGATGCATTCAGAATCGGAACGGTTTGGGTTCCGACGGTCAGGAAGTACAAGCTCTCGTCTTCTGCTGTCGTTTGATTGAGCGTCTCATCGAACACCACATTGAACTCTTTCTGAGACGTGACGCCGTCATAGGTAATATTCGTCAGCACGGGTCCAAGTCCATCGGCCGTGAACTGCGCCGAGTTGTTTCCCGCGAGCATCAGATCATCATCAATGCTGCGGAAGCCTGGGGTCACCGTGATGGTGTAGACCGTGGCATGCGCCATGATCTGATTCAACTTCAGCTCAACCACATTGCCACTGACCGAAGCCACCGACACGATGCCGATACCGGAAGGCAAAACCGGGGATATCTGATAGTTGCCGGCATTGCCTGCATCGCTCACTTTTACCAGCTGACTGAAGGTCAAGCGAATCGTCTGATTGTCGATCTCCGTTGCCGAAGTCACCTTAAAGACCGAACTGACAACATCGACGTCGACATACGCCTGAGACTGGTTTTCCGCAAGGTCGATCAGATGAATGCGATATGTGCCGTCCGTGACGAAATTGCCATTGCTGTCCTTCCCATCCCAGATGGCTTCGAATTCACCGATGCCAATCTCATACACATAGACGTCGCGCACCACGGTCGCGCCGGCTTTCACCCGAATCATGGCAGATCCGGAACTCAACCCGGGTGCAGAGACCTTCACGCGCAACTGCTGTCCGACAACCGTAGGATTGAAGCGGGTTGCCGCGCCATCATCCGTGCGCTCGGTAACGAATGTCACGCCGCTCGGAGGATCGGAGTCAATGACAATCGCGGCAGTCGCCACACCAAGCACGCCAAGTGGAACCCCAAGATTGCCGGCCCCATCAACGATGTTGATCATATACTCGGCGTCAGGCACCTGTGCATTCCCTGGGTAGCTCGACTTGCCGTCCCAGCTGTAGGTATAACCACTTCCTGAAAGAGGCGACATCGTGAAGGTATCGGTCGACACACCAGTGTAGACAGCACGCATCCGAATCTCTTCACCGGCAGCCACACCGATGGCATCGACTTTCACATAACTGTGAACCGCCGGGCTGAAGTAGTACTTTCCATCCCAACGCAAAGGTGAGGCGTGAGAGATGTTGTAACGCAGAATCTGTGGAGCTCGTCCGTCGTAGATGATCGTTCCGCGCTTTGACGCTTCATTGCCGAAATCATCGTAGACGCGCAGTTCATACGTCGTCGGGCCGGTCTGCCCGATCGCTGTTCCGTTGAACGTCCCATCCCACTCGACGTAACGATTGCTTGCCGTCTCCACCAGCATTGGAAAGCTCGCCAACGAGGTTCCACCGCTGGGGTTATAGAAGTGCAGCCAGAGAACCGCTCCGGCAACATCGCTGGTGAAGTTGACCGTGATGGTTGCAATACCACCGGGAATCACCGGATGATTCGGAACATACGGACTGAAAGGCTTGCCGGTAACCGCTCCGGTCGGCCAGGTTTCCTTGGCGGTCGTGAACGGATACGTCGTCACGGTGTATGTATTGACGATCGGTCCCTTTGACCGAATGGTGAGCTGCCCAGGCTGACTGTCATTCGCCTGATTGCCGGCGAGATCATACCCACCCGTCACGTAGTAGGTGAAGGTTCCCTGCTGCGTATTCGCATTGAACGGATCCGTGTTGTAGTAATAGGCTACGCGGGGACCAGCCCAGCGTTCAAACTGGAAGTTCATCGCTGTGCCACCAGCCGTCCCGAGACGCAGATTCGGATTGCGGCCCGGTGTCGAATCCATGTCTTCGTCGAACGTCACGAAGAAGATGGAACTGCCGGCCGGAGTGATACCGATCGTGGTGCCTGATGGCGAGACTGATATTGCCGTAGGCTTTATCGGATCAATGATCCAGGGTTCGCTCGCCGCTTGACTGAAACCGGTGCCACTATTGATGCGCTTGTTCAGATCGTACACATAGCTGGCGAGATACGAGGGTGAAGCGCCTGGGGTCGGCTCAAGCTGCGTGTCAAATACATCCCAGACATTCGAGATATTCGCCATGGCAGGGAATCCTGCCGGTGGTGTCGCGATCGCGGAACTCAGTGGACTGGTGTTCGCAAAGCGTGCGGCCGTGCGCTTCTGTCCATTGACAGTGTAATCAACCCAGGTCACAAAGGACGCAACATCGACGTTCTCAAAGTCAGTGCCCAGCCAATTGTCCTGGCGCTGAATTGTGAGAACCGGGATCCGATCACGGTTGATGGGCAGAATGATACCACCAGGCAACACGGCGGTCTGGAAATCGACTTCGTAGAACAGAGTCCCAGGAGCATAACCGCCCTTGGTCGGAGTCGGATCGCTTACCGCCACCGAAATCACCTGCGGACCCGGATATCCGTCCGGCTTCACGACCCTGATCTGCGCCGCCGTGGTTGTTGAACTCGGGTAACGAGTGCTGTCATTGCCCCACAGATCTTTGAACGCACCCGAATTCATGGCAACATACAGATTTCCTGTGTTCCAGGAAAGGATGTCGCGAATATCATCGTCACTCAATGGAACAATGACCGTGGTGGATGCAAACATCGTATTGTACGTCGGCCAGATAGACAGATTGTTCGCGGCACGGTTCAGAGAGATACTCGAGCCGGTCATATCCGCGCGCTTATACAGGAAAATTCGTGATGGAATCACGTTCAGCCTGTTGTAATCCGGATTGAACTTGGGCGTATTGTCAGCGAACTCACCACCCCAGATCAACGCGCGGCGATTCAATGGAATCGTCAGGGTCTTGCTGGCAAGATGCAAGACAATCTCATTTCCACCTGACGTATCGACGTCGAAGGTGCGATTTTCAGGATACAGCGCTGCGGCAACGGCATTTTCGAACGAGATCGGCTGCACCGCATTGCCTTTTTCGTCACGTACCAGCGGAGGAGTCGCGGTCGAGACAGCGTAGTTCAGCTGACTGGCCAGACGCCCAAACTTGATGGCGATCCAGTCTTGCGCCTCAGGAGAAAGGTTGATAGCCAGCCTGGTGGTCGAGGAAGGGACGCCGACGGTATCGGAACCCACAACCGGGTTATACCGCCAAGGATAGTACACACTGCGAAGATCGTTCCGCCGTTCCCTCACGATAGCGAAGGGGGGCAACGTCAGATCGGTCATGGTATCGGTCGCCATCGGCTTGTCGAAATCGATATACAAAATCGACGGGACATTAACAGCATCATAGCTTCCGCCAATGATCTTCGGTTTGATCGCATACGGAACCGGAACGTTGATGACCCGGCCGGCGCTTTGCCGAATCGGGTTCACCCAGTTGCCGGCCAGATCGATACTGACCGAAGCCCCTTCACCGGTCGCACCGGTCGCACCCATCGACATCCAGATCGACACATTACCCCAGTCGGCGATCGTCGCTCGGGTTCCGGAAGCAAGCGCAATGCGAATGGTATCGGTGTCAGCATACGGATCTTCAACGAGATCGAGCGGTGAAAGCGCAACCACGGATGAAGGCGTCACCAGCGTCAGATCGCTTTTGTTGCCGATGCGAATCTTCGTTTGATCAAAGCGTTCTTCCATCGGCAGCGTGTAGTCGCCGACCTTCAGCGGTTCATTGAACTGCAGGGTCAGATAGCTACCGTCGTATTCAGCCCGCATGAGATATGGTCTCGTGGTGTCGAAAGCCAACTCAGCCTGCGAAGCTGTTCGGTTGCCGGCCGTATCGATCACATAGATCGGCAGTGAGTATGTGCCAGGTCCTAGTGCCGGCTCCAGTTCGACGCTCACCGTCGCCAGTCTGATATAGCTCGCCGCGGGTGTCGTCCCAGTAGTCAAACCTCCGGCAAGCGTCGTATTGATAATCATAAAGGTAGACGTTGCCTGAATGCTCGTCATATCGACGAATGCCTGTCGAGCCCCCGAATTGAGCGTAATCGTCGCCCCGAGGCGATCGACACGAGCATTGTCATACTGGCCTGACACCGTAATCGGTGCCGACCCGACATTACCAACCCAATCGAATGGATGATTCGGATTCAGAATGAAAGAGAAAGCGGTGATATCTGCCGGTGTGTTGTCGACCAGGAAGTTTTTCGGCTGTCCGACATCCGACCGACCGGCAGCATAGTGCGCATTTTGAGCATCATCGGTAACCAGAACTTCATACCGGAGATAGTCAGTCGCGGGATTTCCGTTCATGGTGAAGTTCCAGGGAACCACCGTGTTCGTGGCGACGACAAAACTGGCATAATACTGGTCACCCGTCAGCCAATTCATCGTCGCCTCTTCAATCAGCTGATTGTCATAAGTGAGAATCCGGGCCGTCACCGAACCCGGGTCAGCGTAATCCGCAATGTTCGCATAGACGGTAATCACATCGCCGATGTTCGCAACAGTACTAGAGATATTGTCGCCATTCTCGTTAGTAATGCGAATCTGAGTAGCCCAGATTCTCGGAACCAGCGTGTCAATGCCAAACGGGTTCAGAGGATCGCAATAGATGGTCGCACTCGCCATGACAATCGACGTGTAGTCAGGATGCAGCACTTTGGCCGCAAAGCTCGCGTTTGTCACATCCGTGCGTCCCTCAGGGCCGGCGGTAAATGTCGAACGATACACGAACGATCCTGCGCCGCTTTCGAGCGGCTGATAGTTCAACGGTGTCCAGTAGGTCTTCGGATCACCATCGAGATAGCCGGCGGCATCATCACTGCTGTCATTCGCGATACTGCGAATATCAACGCACACGGTTGCAGGCGGAGTATTCGTCGGATTGAATGCCTTGTTCAACACCGCGGTAATCGTGACCTGATCCGTAGGATTACAGATGTTGTTTGGTACGGTCGGATACGTATCGGAAGACAGCACCGCCTTACTGGACGAATATCCCATGATGTTGGGTTTGGTCGACAGGAAGCGAATTGCATTGGTGTAGCCGACACGCAGGTTCTTCGAAGCGTCCCAGACGAGAATCGGCAAAGAGGCCAGAGAACCGAGGCCTTCAGGGGTAGTCCACGTATAGGTATATTCCGTCGGCCCACCAGACATTTGTACAATCGGTGTCGTTGACGACAGTCCGTTGGCGGATAACAGATTGCTGAAGTCAACCTCCGGAGGATTACCATCGTGATTGCTGACTCGGACTTTTATCTGGATCCTGTCACCGAGGTTCGCTTCACCGGTCGGAATTGAGTCAGTCACGAACGTGATCGGGAACACCTGAGAAATGACCGGCGGAAAGTTATCGACCATGATTTGTGGGGTCGCGGTCGCAAAGGTCTGGTTCCCATTGATGTCGGTCACCAGCGTGCTGAACGTCACCATTTCACGGTTTGTCGTTCCTTCACGCAAGGTGAAGATCTTCTGATAATCACGCTGGCCGGGTATTGCCGACAGGACAGGCATCTCGCTCGCCACATCGGTGTATCCGAGTTTGGTCAGGTCGACGGTACAGATGTTGAAATCCGCTTCGGCACCGGTCACGCGAATCGACAGCTTGATCGTATCCGTGGTAACGACCTGAGTCACCCCGTATGATCCGTCGAGATCCGCAATCGCATTGCCATTGGCATCGGTGTCAATCGAAGCCAGGTAGTAGTTGATGTTCAGCGGCTGGTTATCGATGAACAGAGCATTGGTCGTTCTTGAAGCGCTATTGCCGGCGTTGTCCGTCACCGCAACGACGAAGCTACGGAAATCAGCATTGATGGTTCCTTTTGCCACAACGAACTGGTACGCCCAGATTCCGTCGTTTGGCGCACCGTCACCGTGCGCGCCATCATCGTATAACTGTTGCGCACTCGACAGACCGAATTCTGCAAGGTTCACCGTCGGCACACCACCGTCGAGTCGACTGTTCTGTACACTGGCGGTGATGGTGATCTTGTCACCGACATTCACGACCGTCGAACTGCCGACAAGTTCCTGGTAGGTTGCCGAAGCGTAGTAGACAACCGGCGGCACGCAGTCGACCGGATATGGTCCGGAAAGCGAACTGGTGAGGTTGCCCGCCTTGTCCGTCACGCGAGCGCGGAAAACATACGCACTGTTCTCGTTCGAGGCCGAGGCGGTGTCGACCACCGTCGAATACACCTGTAATGTCGGATCGTAATCCATGTTATGGAACGCCGCACCACCGATGTAGGACAAATCGATCGTACAAGTTCCTCCATCCTGGTCAGAGCATGGCACGAGGAATTCCATGCGGTCGCCGAGATTCACGGTATCGACATTCGTGTAATCGACCAGGTAGCGCACCGTCATCGGTCCGACAACAGGAGCGTAGTTGTCGATCTTCACGATAATGTTACCGCTCACCGGATTTTCGGCGTTGTCCTTCGCAATGAAGGCAAACGGCGTGAAGTTGTTCAATGTTCCCGCTGGAACCGTTACGGCGTACTGGTAGGTGTTTACGCCGTCATACGTCATGACTTGTGCGGAAGAGTACGCACTGCCAAGTGGAGAAAGATTGACCGTGACCGATTCTCCGTCATGCACAATTGCACCGCTGCTCGCGAGCTGTACACGGAAGGTCACGATATCGTTAATGCGAACCCACGGATGTGTCGGCGAAAAGTCCGGCGTGACCGTGTAGGTCGCATTTACAATCACCGGCGGTTCATTGTCGACGGACAGCTCATTCGTGAACTGTTCGACCAGGTTGCCGGCATTATCCGTGACGCGGATGTTGCCACCCCAATTTCGATCCACCGGAGGGTTCGTTGAGAAAGCAGGCAGAGTAAAATCGTAACGGAAGGTCGTTCCGCCGACATTGTTCAGTTGTGCGCGAACCGGCCCACCAAGTTCACTGAGGTTTACCGAAACACTTCCTCCGTCAATGTTATTCACGTTTGCCGTGAATCGAATGACATCATTGATCTTCGCCCAGGAAGCGCCGGAGACTTTTTCCATGGACGCCATGGTGATGGTCGGCGGCAGGTTGTCGATGTAAACCGGCGGCAGGGTGACATCGGTCACCTGATTGCCGCCGTTATCACGCGCAATGACGTTGAAAAAGCGAACAATCGAATCTTCCGACGTGTACTGATTGAGGATGTATTCGAGGTAGAAGGTGTTCGAAGCAGGGATGAACTGAAACAGATGGTTCGAAATACCACCGACGGAGGTCAAATCAACGGTCATGCGCTGAATGTCTGTTTCGCCGCCATTCAACGTTGCTGAAATGGAGAGAATGTCGCCGATTTTTCCCGGGGAAGGCTTGGGAATACGGGTAACTGGATCAAGAATCTGAATGTTGATGGCAAAAAATTCAGGGGGCAACGCATCGAAGCTCAGAGAGTTCGTCTGAGCCGTTCCAACGTTCCCATCATCATCTGTAGCGGTGAGATCGAAACGAGTTGTTCCGTCATATGACCCGCTCGCAAGAACGAAAGTATGCTGAAACGTTGAGGTCGTTCCCTGGCGCGCGAGGGTGATCGGAATGGCCCCAAAGAGAAGCGTATTGGAAGCCGTCACGGTATCGCCATCGTAGGCCTGCAGAACGGCTGTGATGGTCACCGTATCGCCGACTTTAACAAACTGCGAACCGTTCGAGTTGGCAACCGAGGCTCCGGTAAATGTCGGGCGTCGGGTATCCATGCTGATCGCCGAGGCTGCGGTGTATTCCTGACCGGCATCATCGCGAGCGACCATGTCGAAGGTCAGGCCGTTGCCTTCACGATTCAACGGCAACGGATAGGACAGAGTATAGGTACCGCCGCCCGACCAGGTCAGCGGAACCGCCGTTCCGCCACCGAGATTCGACAGATTCACCACAACGGTCAATCGATTATTGAGTCCATCCTGATCCTGAAAGGTAATCGTGTAATGCAAGGTATCGCCGGCAATGTATTTGCCGACCGTTCCATTTGCATACCCGGCCGAGAGGACAATGCCGTTATTCGAACGAGGGCGTTCGTTATCGACAGAAATATTGTTACCGGGAGCGATCGGGCCCCCGTCGTTATCGAAAAACTGTACCTGTCCGGCACCAAAAGCGCCATTATCAATATTGCCCGCAGAGAGGGTCACCGGCGGAGCGGTATAGTAGGTTCCGCCCGCGTTGACGAGCACCAGGCGTGAAATGCCCAGCGGAAGGCAGCGCACGTTCGGGAAGTCTCCTGCCACCGCGGCACTCGAGCGGCAGGAAAACTCCACCTGATCACCGATACCGGCAATGCCATCTCCGTTGGTATCGACAATCAGAGTGAGCGCCGGTTGCGTCACGACGGCAAATGCAGGGCTGATCAAGCCCAGCACGAACAGAATGACGCAGAAGAGCCGGTAAGAGCGGAACATGTGTGCCTTCATAATGCTTGCCTCCAGGGGGGTGGTCCCACCGCTGATACAGGTTTATTCCGTTCTGACATCGGCAATTAAGAGGCAAAGATGAAGGAAATTTTCCGTCGCGCAGTGCTCGTGATAGAATTTTTTCACCGATGCAACCGTCCTTCTCAACCGACACTTGGAGCTCGACAGAGTCGGAATCAGACAATCACCAGCCAACGAGGAGCCTCGTCGGTTTCGTTCTGTTTCTGCTCTTTTCCTTCTCGCTCTGGCTCTATCTTCTCGGACCCGACTTCTGGGACCCCGCGAAGCTATTGATCTATCGAGATATTCCCCGTATGGGGCTTCCCAATCTGGCTTTTCTGAGAGAAGCCGTCACCCAGGGGTTCATCCCATTTCTTGACCCAGGCCGCGGAGGCGGCATGCCCTTCCTCTTCGATCCGCAAACCTGCTCCTGGTATCCCCCAGCATGGGTCGCGGCTCTCTTTGAACCCGAGATCGGATTCCGCGTATTCCAGTTCGCCCACCTGCTCTGGCTCGGACTCGGGTTCGCCGCTCTTCTGTTATCTCAGACTCAAAGCAGAACCGCGGCATTCTTTGCCGGCATCACGGCCATCGGTACGATTCCTCACCTGCACGCCCTCGAATGGATGCCGATCACTGCGGGAACAGCCTGGGTTCCGTGGATTCTCTGGGCTGCCGCAAGTGGTCGTACCCAACTCTGGCTGACCACTTCGTGTCTCAGCATCTTCGCCGGCCATGCGTATCTCTGGGTCATGACGCCGGTACTGATGATGGCCGGGTATCAAATCGCACCGAAAGATTCGAAAAAGGGAATGCGGCTGATGATGTTTCTGTTCCCGATTTTCAGCGCATCGATTCTTCTCGGCTATCTCTCAATGAGCTTCGAGTTCATGTCGCACACCAGTACCACCTCTCAGAATATCGAAGTCACATCCGTCGCGCCGCGACATCTGCTCGGTTTTCTCTCCCCGAGATCGCTGCGCGACTTCATCTTCGGCGATCGTACCGGTCGGATTTTGCAGTTTCAGCAGTGGGGCGCCTTCGGCTGGTCGCGACAGTGTTATCTCGGCCTTCTTCCCCTCGTGCTGACCCTGTTTTCTCTCGTTCGACGGTCGCCCATTCACCGACTAGGTGGTTTACTGATCGCTGGAGGAATCACTCTGTCAATGATACTGCCGAAACTTGCCGGGGTATTCCCCGAGATTTTCCGGCACATGCATCATCCGGCAAGTTTTATCCAGCTGACCGTGTGGGGTCTTTTGATTCTCGGAGCGGCGGGCCTGGCTTCTCTGCGCAAAGCCGATCTCCCTTTCCCTCGCATCGCGCCGCTCGTCATTCTTCTGGTGGGCAGTTGCGGCTACGCGCTTCATCAGTACCTGGCAGAACAATCGCTCGAAGGCATCGGGTCGCCGCTTTGGATGTTCTCATTCCAGAACAGTCAGCAGGCCTATGCATTTGGTATCGCGATCACTTCACTGCTCTTTCTCTTGAGCAGCGTCAGTCGCTCATCCTGGCGTTATCTGATTCTGACGGCGCTGATCGGCTTTCAATGTGCCGATCTCTATGAAAATTCACGTCAGACGATCCCGCTGACCGCTCCCGCGACCTCTCTGCCGACGACACTGACGCACGATCTGACGCCTGGAGCCAGAGTCCTGGTCTCTCCCGCCTTGCAGCGCGCCGTTCTGAACATCCCCGGTCGCCCTGATCCCCAATTCATGCAGCAGGCCTACGAACTGATACTGCAGACCAATGTTCCGCTCATTGGCCGCAATCACGGCATTCATCATCTTGCCGACTACAACCCACCGTTCCAACACCCGGGACGCGATCGGTGGATCAGACACATACTCACCCGACAACCCGCGCATCGTGATCAATTGCTGCGTTTAAGCGGCGTCACCAGAGTCCTGACCGACCAGGTTCAATGGAACATCTCTGCCCCGGCTCGTCTGTTTCCCCGCGATTTTCAACTGCCGGCCGTTTACTCATTCGATGTCGACCATCCCCAGTCAGCATCACTCGTATCTTCTTATTCGAGCGATCTATTCTGGCACGCCGACTGGAATAAACAAGTCATCGCTTCCTTTCCGGCAGTCGAATTTCGCTGGCAGGGGTCGACCGGCATCGTCACTCTGCCGACTGACACATCGGGATACACCCACCTGTTCGTTCCGGTTCTGCCGCTGATCGGTTGGCAGTGTCAGCACGCAGACACTTCTCTCTCCATTATTCGAGACCCGGATTTCGGCATCTACATTGCGATTCCGCCATCTGCAACCGGGACGCTTGTTCTCACGTATCGTCCCGATCTCTGGCTGAACATGTGGCTGCCGTTTTCTCTGCTGCCGATATTCCTGCTCACGTCGATCCGCATGGACCGCTTGCCACAGGAGTCGTAAGCAGGCGATTCCACTCAGACAGCGTTCATCACATCGAAACCGAAAAGAAAAACCCGCCGAGCGTGAGCCTGGCGGGCTTCTTTCGAATGAATCGAAGCTTACTTGAGGGCGACCTTGGCGCCGGCTTCTTCCAGCTTCTTCTTCATGGCTTCGGCGTCGGCCTTGGCCACGCCGTCCTTCACGGTCTTCGGAGCGCCGTCGACGAGGTCTTTGGCTTCCTTGAGACCCAGGCCGGTCAGCTCGCGCACGACCTTGATGACGTTGATCTTGTTGGCGCCGGCATTTTCGAGCACGACGTCAAATTCGGTCTTTTCAGCGGCGGCGGCGCCGGCGGCGGCACCGGGCATCGGCATGGCCATGGCCATGGGGGCGGCAGCGGTCACGCCGAATTTGTCTTCGAGGGCTTTCACGAGTTCGGACAGTTCGAGGACGCTCATCTTTTCGATGGCTTCCATGATTTGTTCTTTCGTCATGGCTAACAATTCTCCTTCAGAAATTTTGTTTTTGTACTAGTTAAAATGATACAGACTTGAGGATTGAAGATACTCAGGCAGCAGCCTTTTCCTTCTTTTCTTTGATCGCGTTGAGAGCATACACGAACTTGCGCGTCACTCCGGACAGAACGCCGACCATGTTGCGCATCGGACCCTGCATGCAGGAGAGCAGCATGGAAAGCAGCTGTTCGCGACCGGGCAGCTTGGACAGATTTTCCAGCTCCTGAACGCTCAGCAGCTGGTCACCGAGGAGACCGGCCTTGAACTTCAGTTTGGAAGCCTTCTGTGCGAAGTCGAAGAGCGCCTTCACCGGCGCTACCGGGTCATGATACCCGAACGCCATCAGGGTCGAGCCGGTCAGATGCGGAAGCACGTTATCATGCTTCAGATTCTGGCAGGCGCGGCGCAGCAAGGTATTCTTCACCACGCGGGTTTCATCGCCCAGTTTGCGGATCTCACGGCGAAGGCGGGTCATCTCATCGACGGTCACTCCTTCACACGCAGCGAGAACCACCACCTTCGCCTTTTCCATTTTCTTCTGGAATTCGTCGACGTAGGCGGCTTTCGTTTGCCGTTTCTGTTGATTCACGTATTTCACCTCCTTGCTTGTTACAGTTCAGACGTTAGAAGAAAAGGCTCCCGGTCGATGAAACCGGAAGCCTTTGATTGCGCTTCACCAGTTTCGATCTCGGCAGGCCGGCTTGAGAGCCGATTATCCGACAGGACCTGCGATCTTCGACCGAAAACGTTTTCGAATCTACGAACGAGAACAGGACGAGGACGTTACACCGCGGACTTTTCGACCGTGGCGCGGGCCGCGTTGATGTCGAGGTCGAACCCCGGGCCCATGGTGGAACTGACGGTGCAGTTCTTCAGATACTGACCCTTGGCTCCTGACGGCTTGGCCTTGATGACCGCCTGCAGGAAGGTCATGAAGTTTTCCTGGAGCTTTTGCGGACCAAAAGATGCTTTTCCCAGAACCGAATGGATGATACCGGCCTTTTCAACGCGATACTGCACCTTACCCGACTTGAGTTCGCGAACAACTTTGCCGATATCCGTGGTCACCGTGCCAACCTTCGGGTTGGGCATCAGGTTGCGAGGACCAAGGATGCGGCCGAGTTTTCCGACGAACTTCATCATATCGGGGGTCGCAACGGCGGCGTCGAATTCCGTCCAGCCTCCTTCGATTTTGGTGACCAGATCCTGGGCACCGACGAAGTCTGCTCCAGCGGCTTCCGCTTCTTTCGCCTTGTCGCCGGCGGCGAAAACGACGACCCGAGTGGTCTTTCCGATTCCGTGCGGCAGTACAACGGCGCCACGAAGCTGTTGATCGGCATACTTCGGGTCGAGACCGGTGCGGATCGCGACGTCGACGGTTTCGTCGAACTTCGCGGTCGCGGCCTTGCACAGACCCTGGAATGCCTCTTCAACGGAGTGCAGTTTCGGAGCCGGACGATGCTCCTTCACCACTTTGTTAAAGCGCTTTGAGTGTTTCGGCATGCTCCCCTCCTTTCTTCAAAACTCACGCGATCCGGGGAGGAATCGCGGGAATCAAATTCAATTAATCAACAACCTTCAGCCCCATGCTGCGGGCCGTGCCCTTCACGGTGCGCATCGCCGCTTCGATCGAACCGGCGGTGAGGTCGGGCATTTTCTTGGTGGCGATCTCTTTCACCTGAGCCATCGTAACCTGACCACAGGTGGTCTTGCCCGATGTACCGGTGCCCTTCTCGATCTTCGCCGCTTTTTTCAGCAGGAAAGACACGGGAGGAGTGCGGGTTTCGAAGGTGTAGGAGCGGTCACTGTAGATCGTGATGATGACCGGAATGATCGAATCGCCTTCTTTCTGAGTCTTGGCGTTGAAGTTCTTACAGAAATCCATGATGTTAACGCCATGCTGACCCAGAGCCGGACCGACCGGGGGAGCCGGATTTGCCTTACCGGCGGGAATCTGCAACTTGACGAGACCGACGACTTTCTTGGCCATAGTACTACTCCTTCAGATCAGGCCTCTTCGAGCTGGATAAGGTCAACTTCGATCGCGGTGTCACGCCCGAAGATGAAGACCAGCACTTTAGCCTTTCGTTTTTCGACGTTGATTTCCTTGATAACACCGATGAAATCCGTAAACGGTCCATCGATGATCTTCACCGTCTGGCCCTCGGAGAACCCGATGGGCGTCATGGCCTGCGACCGCTGTGAGTCGATCAGACCGGCTGTGCGCAGAACATTCTGCACTTCTTTTTCGTGAAGAGGCGTGGGTTTTTCGCCCAAGCCGACGAACCCCGTCACACCAGGCGTATTCTTCACGACCGTCCAGGTGTCGTCATCGAGATCCATCTGGACCAGCACGTATCCGGGGTAGATTTTGCGGCTCTGCGTCACGCGCTCGCCATCCTGCACCCGTTCCGCGCTTTCCTTGGGAACGACCACGCGGAAAATGCTGTTCCCTTTGCCCAGCAGTGAAATGCGATGTTCGAGGTTCTGGCGAACCTTGTCTTCCGCACCCGACTGGGTATGGATCACATACCATTTGCCCTTGAGAATATCGATCACGGGTATATCGCCTTCTTTGCTTCTGTGCTTAGCTGACCAGGAACTTCAACATGGCGGCGAACAGGTAGTCCATCACGCCGATGAAGAGGCCGAGAAAAATGGAAGACACGACCACCGCTTTGGTGGAGAGCTTGACGTTTTCATACGCCGGCCAGACCACGCGGCCTTTATTCGGTCGCACTTCGATCCAGACTTCCTGCAGATAGCGGGAGAAGTCTTTCCAGAACAATCTCAGCTTTTCCATGGGGCCCCCAGTATGCAATGGTGTTGCTCAACAGGCCAGGAGGGAATCGAACCCCCAACCCCCGGTTTTGGAGACCGGTGCTCTGCCAATTGAGCTACTGGCCTAGTCCGTTCTCTTGGTTGGAAGAGAACGAAAAAGGTCGCTTACTTGCCTTCTTTATGAAGGGTGTGTTTCCGTTCCGCCGGGCAGTATTTCTTCATTTCGATGCGGTCCGGATCGTTTCGCTTGTTCTTCTGAGAGCTGTAGTTCTTGCGTTTGCAGGAGGTGCAAACCAGGTTAATCTGTTCGCGCATATCCTTTTCCCTTTCCGAAAAACGGCCGGCGTATCCTGGCCGGCCGTCTCCATCTCGGGTTTACCCTCCCAGCCGCGTGATTGCGGCCGGGAGGAAAACACTTCATTACTCGTCGAGAATCTTGGTCACCACGCCGGCGCCGACGGTGCGGCCACCTTCGCGGATGGCGAAGCGGAGACCGGCTTCGCAGGCGATCGGGGTGATCAACTCACCGATCACTTCGGTGCGGTCACCGGGCATGCACATTTCTTTGCCTTCGGTCAGCGTGCAGGTGCCGGTCACGTCCGTGGTGCGGAAGTAGAACTGAGGGCGATAACCCGTGAAGAACGGGGTATGGCGGCCACCTTCGTCCTTGGTCAGGATGTAGACCTGGCCCACGAACTTCTTGTGGGGCTTGATACTCTTCGGCTTGCAGAGAACCATGCCGCGTTCGACATCATTCTTGTCGATACCGCGCAGGAGCACGCCGACGTTGTCGCCGGCCTGACCGGACTCGAGAACCTTGCGGAACATTTCAACGCCGGTGACGACGCTGTTCTTGTTCTCTTCGCGGAGACCGACGATCTCGATCGCATCGCCGACCTTGACCATACCGCGCTCGATGCGGCCCGTCACGACGGTGCCGCGGCCGGTGATGGTGAACACATCTTCAACAGCCAGCAGGAAGGGCTTGTCCACTTCGCGCTCGGGCAGCGGGATGTATTCGTCGAGGGCCTTGATCAGATTGTGAATGGCCTGAGGACCGTATTTGCCGGCGCCGGCAATGGCTTCGGTCGCGGAACCGCGGATGACCGGAGTCTTGTCGCCGGGGAATTCGTACTTGCTGAGCAGGTCGCGAATTTCGAGTTCGACAAGGTCGAGCAGCTCGGGATCGTCGACGAGGTCGCACTTGTTCATGAAGACCACGATGTACGGAACACCGACCTGGCGGGCCAGGAGGATGTGCTCGCGGGTCTGAGGCATCGGACCGTCAGCGGCGGAGACCACGAGGATCGCGCCATCCATCTGGGCGGCGCCGGTGATCATGTTCTTGATGTAGTCAGCATGGCCCGGACAATCGACGTGAGCGTAGTGGCGGGTGGCCGACTGATATTCGACGTGAGAGGTCGAAACCGTCAAGATCTTGGTGGGGTCGCGGCGGAAGTTCTTGGCATCGGCGTGAGCGACGTCATCATAGGAGACGTAGCTGGCCAGACCGTCACCCGACAACACCTTCGTGATCGAAGAGGTAAGGGTGGTCTTGCCATGATCGACGTGACCGATGGTTCCCACGTTCACGTGAGGCTTGGTGCGGACAAAATTTTCTTTGGCCATTACTGAGTTCTCCTTCAAAAAGTTTCAACAACAGAATAGAAAAGCCCGCGACCGGAATTGAACCGGTGACCTCTTGCTTACCATGCAAGTGCTCTGCCGACTGAGCTACACGGGCGCGATCTCAAACAGTGGAGAGAGGTGGATTTGAACCACCGTAGGCGCAAGCCAACAGATTTACAGTCTGCCCCCTTTAGCCACTCGGGCATCTCTCCGTAAGTCGACAATATGCGAAGCCGACGATGGGACTCGAACCCGCAACCTGCTGATTACAAATCAGCTGCTCTGCCAATTGAGCTACGCCGGCATCACGATTGAGTTAGAAAAGAACGTACCGCTCAAGGTGGGCGGTGAAATGCTATGTTAGCCGAGAAAAGAGGAAAAGTCAACTAGTTTGCCGCAGTTTTTTTCGGGGGAAATCCGCGTTGCCGCAAAACCTCGAAAAGCACGATTCCCGTGCTCACCGCGACGTTCAGGGACGGGGTTTGACCCAGCATGGGGATACGTACACACTCGTCGCACAGACCCTTCACCTTTTCCCCCAACCCGGCGTCTTCGCCCCCGATGACCAGTGCCATTCGCGCATTGTACCGAACCTCATCGTAGCGGCCGGCAGCATCCTCATCGAGTCCGTAGCACCAGAAACCTTCCTGTTTCAGCCGTTCGACAACGACGCCGATGTTGGTCACCCGCGCCACCGGCAGATGAGCAGCCGCTCCCTGCGAGGTACGAATCGCCCATTCCGTCATACCGGCGGCCCGGTTCTTGGGAATGACGACGCCCGCCACTCCGGCCGCTTCGGCCGTTCTGACGATCGCGCCCAGATTACGCGGGTCTTCAACGTGGTTCAGTACCAGCAGCAACCCGTTGTCGCGTATCGCCGCCTGCAGCATCGGTTCAAATTCAGCATAAGGGAAGGCGCCGATCCGCAAGGCCGCTCCCTGGCTCTCGCCGCCGACCCGCTGGCGGAACCCGGTCATCGGCAGCACCTGCACTTTTATCGATCGCGCCCGCGCCAGCGCCTTGATCTCTTCGATCTCCCTGCCGCGTGCTTCCAGGGCCATCAACAGAGATTCAACCGGCTTGCCGGATTTCAGAAAAGCCAGCACCTCATGGCGACCGCGAATCCAGATCGGGCCATCCAGTTCCTCTTCGCGGGGCGGCAACGCTCCGCGATCACGGTGAAATCGTCCGGGTCGCCGTTCGGTGTCATGCCGATCATCACGAGAAAAACGGTCCACCGTTCCGTGAGCGGGTGGTTCGCGTCTCGCCTCACCCTTTCGTTTAAAGGGCTGAGCCGGCCGATCACCGGTCTCACCGCGCGTGCCACGTTCGCCACGCTCAAAGTCACGCGGTCGACTTTGTTCACCAGCCGGATATGGACGCGATGGCTGACCCGGACGCTTCATGACTGGTCTCCTTTTCGTACTGGTCGTACGACAAATGAAGGAGCCGGGGGAGCCGATTCCGCAGGTACGTGAACGAGAGCGACCGTCTGCTCGAGCCGATCGCTCTGCCCGGTCAGATACAGGTAGCCCACCCAGGCTTCGAATGCGGTTGCCCGCGCATACGCCCCGCGCGAGCCGCCACCGTGACGGGACGGCATCCTGGCATTGCGCCAGGTCTTGAGAAGGGTCTGCTCATCTTCGCCGACAGTCGGCAGAATCCGTTCAAACAACTCGGACTGACGATCGGCACACACCATTTGTACGACCGATTCATGAAGTTTGCCGGCCGGGTCAGATCGCTCAGACACGTGCCACAGCCGCAGGCACAGCTCAAAGACCGAATCACCGACATACGCCAGTGTCCGGGCAGGCAGTCGCACCACCCGCTCTCGAGGCCACGGGGTCGCAAGACGCGGAATCACGCAAGCCGCCAGCGAGCGCCTTCGCGGGTATCTTCGATCAAGATGCCGGCGGCTTTCAGTCGATCGCGGATCTGATCGGTCAGGTCGAACCGCTTCGCCGCCTTCAACTCCCTGCGAATCTCGATAAGCAGATCCATGACCGGAGTCAGATCGGCCGCCCTGGCGTTACTCGCGGCGACCTTCACAATGCCCAGCACATCCTCGCCCCACTTCTTCAGCAGGGTCAGGGCATCCTGGGCCGCCTTCGGCGTAAGGGCGCCGCGCGTCATGACCCGGTTCAGCTCGGAAACAAAATTGTACAAGTGAGCAATCGCTCCAGGTGTGTCCAGATCATTGTCGAGAGCGTCACCGATCTGTCGGTTCGCCTCTTCGCACAGCTTCGCGACTTCCGCATCGAAATCAGCCTTGCCGCCCGAACCGCGAACAAAGCCGTGCAGAGCTGATCGCACCTGGGACAAACGCGACAGCCCCGTGGTCGCCGCCTGAATCGCCTCTTCGGTATAGTTGGTCGGCGAGCGATAATGCGTCGAGAGCAGGAACACGCGCAGGGCCTCCGGAGCGTGATTTTTCAGCAGTTCCTGAATGGTCTTGAAGTTGCCCAGCGATTTTCCCATCTTGACGCCGTCGACGGTGACCATGTTGTTGTGAACCCAGAATCGGACAAACGGCTTTCCGGTGAGTGCCTCGGCCTGGGCGATTTCACATTCGTGGTGCGGAAACATGTTTTCGAGACCACCGCCGTGAATGTCGACCGTTTCGCCGAGGTATTTCTGGGCCATGACTGAACATTCAATGTGCCATCCGGGGTATCCGACACCCCACGGGGAGTTCCACTTCATCAGGTGACCGGGTTCCGCCTTTTTCCAGAGGGCGAAATCACGCGCACTGCGCTTGTCTGAACGTGACTCGACTCGTACAGCTTCACGTTGTTCCTCGAGCACGCGCCCCGACAATTTTCCGTACTGTTTAAATGATTCAACAGCGAAATAGACGTTTCCATCGACGACGTAGGCATGACCCTTGTCGATGAGCTTTTGTACATGCTCGATCATCTCAGGAATGTGCTGCGTGGCTCGGCTGTAAAAGTTCGGATGTCCGATTCCCAGTGCTTCCATGTCGTGAAAATACTGAAACATGTACTTGTCGACAATCTCATACGGATGTACCTGATCGAGGCGCGCCTGTTTTTCGATCTTGTCTTCACCGGCATCAGCATTGTCGGTCAGATGGCCGACATCGGTGATATTCTGGACGTAGCGAACGTTCATGCCGCGTTGCCGCAGGTGTTTCACCAGCACGTCGAACGTCAGATAACTCTTGGCATGGCCGAGGTGCGGCGGTCCGTAGACGGTCGGTCCGCAGACATACATGCCGACACGGCCGGCTTCGTGCGGAACAAACGATTCTTTGGCGCGAGTGAGAGAATTATACAGTGATACCGTCATACGTCCTCCGGTGACGCGGAATGGTGATGAAAACGACGTCAGATGATAGCACAAAAAATCTTGTCTTGAGAAAACGGGTGGAAGCTGCCGATAGATGATTCAGTATTCTTTTACCGTGAGGGACACCCATGACCAAAAACCCGCTCCACGAATTCATTCTCGACAAGCTGGCTGCCGGCGAAACCTTTTCACAGTTGACCGCCAAGTACGGCATCACCCGCCAGGAGTTCATCAATGCGGCCGTCTACGGCATCAGCGAACTGCGCGGCGAATATATTTCCCTGATCGGAAAACGACGCTCTCATTAGCTCGCCGGTAAAGATCCGAACAACGAACGGGATCAGGCATAACAGCCTGGTTCCGTTTTTCTCTTTTGCAGGTAAAACGATGCTGATTTCATGGTAATCTATGCCTGTATCCACCGCGAACCGTCGACTTCCGGCGTGATTCATTCTGCGAGAGGAACAAGCACATGACAGTCACCGTGAAAACTTCGAATTCCGCTCCCCCCCTGTTTTTGATTCTGTTCGGGCTTCCATTCGCGATAGTCGGGTTGATTCTGCTGTTCATCGGCCTAGGACAACTGCGCACCTACTACGACTCGGCCAAGTGGGTGAAGACACCCGCTCAGTTTCAGCAGGTTGAGGTGAAGTCGAGGCGTGGCTCGAAAGGCGGAACGTTCTACTATCTCGACGTCAGCTACTCCTATGAAATTCAGGGCAAGACGTATCAGAGCAAAGAGCTCTTTTTTGACGATTACTCAAACCAGGCCCCCGAACCTGTCGAGGAGTATGCCAGACGCATCAAGTCTCGTCTCGAGAGCGATCACCATTTTCCGGTTCTCGTGAACCCGAAGAATCATGAACAGGCCGTCGTGTTTCGCGAGCTTCTGCCTGAAATGCTGATCCTTCCGCTGATGAGCGGCCTCTTTGGGTCGGTCGGTCTCGTCATCACGCTGTTCGGATTCTTCTCGTATTTTTCGACGAAACGAAGAAACGAAATTCTCGCCGCCGATCCACAGCGCCCCTGGAAAGCCGAACAACAGTGGAAGGGCTTCACTGTCATGTCAGACGGTCCAGGCCGACTGCTGGTGATGTGGGGAGTCGCATTGTTCATGAATCTGTTCATCTCGGTCTTCGTCATAGCCCTCGCCACGGACCCCACGGCTCCTCTGTTCGCGAAGATGATCATCGGGCTGTTCGTTCTCATCGCCATTGGCCTGCTTTGCCATGCGATCTATCTGACGTTTCAGCACTTCAAGTATGGTAACACTTCACTTCAGCTGTCGCAGATGCCGTTGGTCGTGGGACAAAACTTTTCCGCAGTCATCCTCGTGGGGAGGCACCTCGAGATGCCGAAAGGCTGTACGGTAACCTTCAAGTGCAAGCGCGCACTGACGACCGGTTCGGGAAAACATTCTCATACAACAACCACCGAACTGCATACGGAAACCCAGACCGTGACCCAGGATCTGTTTCGCCCCGAGAAGGGTCGGTCAGCCATTCCCGTGACTTTCACGGTTCCCCCGCATCTTCCGCCTCGAGATGCAGAATCCAACCCCAAGTTCACCTGGGTGCTCGAAGTGGCCGCCGAAACTCCCGGCATCGATTTTGCCACCGAATTCGACCTGCCGGTCTACCGCGTCGCCGACCCCGCACTGGTGGAATACCGGCAAAGCGGCTTCTGATGCATATTGCAACGGCCATCTGGCACATCGACGCAATTCGAGTATAATAGCGGCCGATTCAATACGTGAGGAGTGATACCCCATGGCTATCCTGACCCGTGAAGAGTTGATTCGGGAAATACGCGCCGGATCAATCGAAATCGACCCCCTGATGGAAGAATGCATCGGCCCCGGGTCGATCGACCTGCATCTGGGTGAGGAGTTTCGCGTCTTCAAGAAGCTGCATACGATCTACCACGTCACCGATTCTTCCGATTTCAACGAGATTACCGAATTGATTCGTGTAAAGGATCATTTCGTGCTGTTGCCCGGCGAGACGGTCCTGGGCATCACTGTCGAGCGCATCAAGCTTCCACCCTATCTGTGCGGCTGGCTGGAAGGACGAAGCAAGTTCGCCCGACTCGGACTCATGGTACACATCACGGCCGGTTTCATGCAGCCAGGCATCAATAATCGCCAGGTGCTCGAGATCAGCAATGTCAGTTCGATTCCTCTCGCTCTGCACCCCGGAACCCGTATGTGCCAGTTCATCTTCCAGACGACGAAGGGGGAAGCACGGTATGAAGGCACCTTCGTCAATCAGATGACCCCCTGAATCGGTCGAGCGCCCGCGAACCATTATCGAAACCGGGCAACCTGTCGATAACAGCGGGAACCATTCGTTTGCGTGCTCTGGAGGGTGGCTTATGCAGACCGCCGTAGATTACAAGGCTCGAATCGCCCGCCAGTTCGGGTTTGCGTTGAAAGACCCGAACCCCAACATTCGTTTTATCGCCATCGAGGGGTTGCAGCTGCTGCCCGGCGTTCCCGAACTCGAGGGAATCCTGCCGCTGATGAACGACACCGATCGATTCGTTCGCTGGAAAGCCGTGCAGGCAAGCGGTCTTCTCGGTCTCACCTCGTCAATTGGTGAACTGATCAAGTTTCTTCAGTCACCTGACTTTCATACCCGCATCTATGCCGCTCAGGCCCTTGGTCTCATCGGCACCCCCGAGTGTCTCGAAGCCCTGACGCAGGCAGCACGCACCGAAGGCTCACCGAAAGTTCGTCAAGCGATTACCGCGACGTTCGGACACTTTCCGACGTCGATGCCCTGGGATCTCATGTTCCGCACCGCTCACGACACCGATGTCGGCGTGCGACTCGAGACGGCGAAAGCGCTCGGCAAGGCCGTTCCCAATGAACAGGCGTGCCAGATTCTGATCACCATGCTCGAACAGGAGACAAATAATCAGGTATTCGCCACTGCTGTTCATTCCCTGGGCCAGTTCAAGAAGTCTTCGCTGGTGAGCTACTTCGAACACTGCCTGACGCATCAGGAACCTCGCATTCGCGCCAACGCAATTGAGGCGCTGGGCTGTTTTCCGTTGTCGACCGTCGAGAAGGTGATTCTTCCGTATCTGAACGATCCCGCGAATCGCGTCAAGGCAAACGTCGTGTATATCTTTCTCGCAAATCAGCAGGCGACGAAGGTCGAGAAGAATCTGGTCGGGCTGCTGGTTTCACCGCGACAGTTCGAACGCGCCAGCGGCGCCTGGCTGGCCGGCACCTTCCGCCTCGCCGACACCCAGCCGATTCTCATCAAACTTCTGAGCGATGAAGAAGGTATCGTGGCCGAGCGAGCCGCCTGGGCGCTCGGACGCATCAAAGCTCCCGATACATTCAGCGCCCTGCAGACCGCCTATGCCAATGCCAATCAGTGGGCCCTGGCGCATATCATCAAAGCCATGTCCGAAGTGGCCGGCAGCGTCGAGGCCCCGACCATTCTGAAACTGATGAGCAAGGAAAACAGTCCTCTGCATCGGTCTCAGTTTCTCGATATTCTCTGCGATCTCGCGTATTCTCCGGCTTTGGCTGAAGCACTGAAATACCGTTCAGATGCCGATCATCGATTGCGTCTGAGTGCGTTTCGCTTTATCGGCCTGCACGGCGGCGCCGACAGCCGCGAGATCCTCTTTCAGGGGCTTGGCGAACCGAACCCGAAAGTGCGTGCGCTCTGTGCCGACCTGATGATTCGTAACGGCGATTTTCGGGCTCTGAAAACGCTCTCCGAGCTGCTCAACGAGCAAGATAAGATGCAACGTCTGCAGGCAGCCCACACGCTCAAGGAAATGGCCGCGCTGACCAGACGTCAGACGTCGGGTTCCGGAAAACCCGCCTGATGTGAAACGCCCCCAACGGCCGATGCCGTCGGGGGCGAATCAAGCATGATCAATCAATCAGAAAGATATCCGTACACGTACCCGGCAAATGCGACAGCGCTGATGATGATCGCCCACCAGATGAACCGAAAAATCGACATGGTCTTCTCCCCATCGGTGATTTCGTTATACGATGGTATCATAGCATAGAGACCCGGCCGGGTCAAAACCCATGCAGGAAGTGTCCCAATGAAGCATCACACACCCGATCGTTTCTTCGTCAAACTCGTTCTGGGCTGCCTTCTGGCCGGCGGTGTCATTCCCAGCCTTACACCGACGCCGGTCTGCGGGCAGGTGTATGACAACACCAATGTTCTCATCGAGTCAGCGGTCAATCATATCTATCAAAAACGCTACGATAAGGCGCACGAAGCACTGAAAAAAGCGTATGAACAGGCCCCGCGCCATCCCGGCGTTCATTTCAACCTCGCACGATTGTTCGAACTCACGGGAAACTTCGCCGAAGCACAGAAAGAATACCAGCTTGCCGCCATGCTCGACCCGACGATGATCGCCGCGCGACGCGGCATGGCCCGCGTGGCGGTCGAGATCAAGCGCCAGGGTTCGATGGAAGTGCGAGCGGTGCTCGACCAGGCCGCGAAGGAACCCAGGGCCGTCGAAGTGCCGCGCACCGGCTTCCATGTGCCCGTCGTCACCCGGACGCCGGAACCGCCGCCTCGCATGATCGAACCCGAACCTCCGCAGGTAGCGATCGCTCTGCCCGCCATGAAGCCGACCGCGGCACTGCCGCCCACCGATAACCTGCGCCTGCCGCCTCTTCCCACCAAGGTGGTCGAGACCGCCCGCAAACAGCCGAAGTCTTCGGCCGAAGAAAGCGCCGAGGCCCTGCTCGAACGCGGCAAGGTCAGTGAAACCATCGAGCTGACGCAGTCGCTGCTCGAAACCAACGGGGACAACCCCCGCCTGCACTTTCTGCTCGGCAAGGCGCTCGGCATGAAAAGCGATCTGTTCGGCGCCATCAAGCACCTGGAAGAAGCCATCAAGGTTGATGAACACTACTATGCCGCGTACTACCTGCTGGCCCAGAACTACGCCCGCGTCAACCTGCTCGACGATGCCATCAAAAACTATCAGATCTACTTCGGGGTGAAGCCGCAGGCCGGCGTTGCCGTTGAGATGGCACGTGTCTACGAGCGCATGGGTCGCACCGATCTGGCCCAGGAGTATTACGGAAAAGCGAATGCCATGAACCCGGGAAACACGCAGATTCAGTCGAGGCTGACCTCCAGTCAGGGAGAAGCCGCAAACAATCTGTATCTCCGGGCCAACCATGCCTTTACGCAAAACGACTTTCAGGGCGCCGCCGGTTTGTACCAGCAGGCTCTGGTGTCAGGCGGCCTCAACGATACCTATCGGCGAGATGCCGAACGCAAGCTGGAAATCGCCCGCATGCGCGCCGCGCAGATCGAGGAACAGAACCGCCCTGCCCGCGAGGGCTTCCAGACCACGCGCAAAATCTACGGCACCCGCAATCTGAAGTTCACACAGTTGAATGATGTGACCTTTCAGACCAAGTTCACGGAACCCGTCACCGTCGAGTGGCGCGGCTACGTGGCCCGATCGTTTCAGAGATATGGTCGCGATTTTCTGCTCATGATCAAGGAACTGAGCCAGGACGAACTGGACAACATGGGAAGAGACCGGAACGACTACAGACTCAACCCCAACTTCAATAATCAGCCGTTGTTTCTTCTCGTCGCCGATAAAGGCCGGTTCCCGTCGTTCATGAAGCCGGGAAGTCTCATCACATTCACCGGCGTCACCGATTGGAAGAGTTACGACATTCTGAATGAGATGGGGCAAACCGTAAAACTTCCGGCTTTTGAGTTCCTTTCCGCGTATCCTTAAGAAAACGACTGTTCGCTGCTCGACGGGGCTTCGCCGTGAACGGCGATGCCCCGTTTGACGTTAAGGAAAGAACTGAAACTCATCTCGACATCAACAGAAGCAGCCGGAAGCGATAAACTGTCTCCATTAGTTAGCGCACTCTAACTTTTTTCTTGACATTGTTTTAATATCATATATTTTGATATTAAAGGAATGGCAATATGAGCACGCACTACCAAGGTTCAGCTGAAGAAGTCCGCGCTCTCGACACCTTCATCAAGCTGATGCGGGCCACCGAAGCCGTGCTTGCCGCCTCGAGACGAACCTACGCCGAAGCCGGGCTGACCGACAGCCAGTTCGGTGTTCTCGAAGCCCTGCTGCACCTTGGCCCGCTCACCCCCGGAGAACTCGGTCGCAAGATCCTGAAATCCGCCGGCAACCTGACGCTCGTCGTCGATAATCTGGAAAAGGCCGGGCTGATCGAACGTCTGACTTCCAATGACGACCGGCGGCGACGACCGGTTACCTTGACCGCCGAAGGTCGCGATCTCGCGAAGCATCTGTTCCCGAAACATGCCCGAAATCTGTCTCGACTCTTTCGAGTTCTGTCAGATGAGGAGCAGGAGCAACTGTGCGACCTTCTGCGCAAGCTCGGAAAGAACGCTTTCTGAATTCTGTCCTTAACTCACAAGAAGACACGGAGGACCATCATGAAAACCTTGTTGCATATCATTGCTACCCCGCGTGGGTCGGCTTCCTCAACGCTCAAAATCAGTGAAGAGATTCTGAACAACTTCCGAAAGCAGCATCCGGATGGGAGGATCGATACGCTCGATCTCTTCGCCGAACCGCTGCCATCGATGACGTTGACTGAGACGAACGGCAAGTATCGCCTGCTCAGCGGCAAAGAACTCGATGATGAAACCCGCCCGGCCTGGGCACCGATCGAAGCGCACATCAAGCGCTTTCTCGCCGCAGATATCGTGGTGATCAGCACCCCGATGTGGAACTTCGGCATGCCCTACGTGCTCAAGCACTACATCGACGTCATCGTGCAGCCTCGGTATTTGTTCAAGTACACGGAAAACGGCCCGGTAGGCCTGGCAGGTGGCAGGAAGGTTATCGTTGTCACCACGCGCGGCGGCGACTACAGCGAAGGTCCGGCCAAAGCGTTCGACCAGCTCGAACCCAGTCTGCGCGTCGTGCTCGGCTTCATCGGCATCTCCGACCCGATCTTCATCAACGCCCAGCCCATGCTTGGAGCCGGCCCCGAGGTCGCCGCCCAGAAGATCCAGGAAGGCCGCAAAACCGCCGCCACCATTGACGTCTCCTGAGTTCTTTCTCAGAGGGAACGATGAAGAAGACGGAAGCGGACTGCGAACCCGAGCACAAACCGAGCTTACACGGAGTAGGGGCATCCTGCCTGAATCGAGTGCGCCCCGACGTCTATCCAGGCGAACCGGGGCGCACGCGGGTCATTCAACGTGAAACCTTCTTATCGTTTCGCTGAGAGTCGGATGGGATTTTGAGATGAGGGTCTCGGGCGCTTGCATCAGCGCTTGAGCGGGATTGAGGTGGATTCGGCGGCATAGACGGAGCGGCTGAAGTTGCGTGCGAACCCTGTCAGCGACTCCCAGTCGGAGATTGGATAGATGTTCCAGCCATGTTTTCCCATACTCTGAATCTTCGGGTTTGAGACGGCGCCGCCATAGAGGTTCAGCACAAGACTGCCGCCGGCACCGCACTTCTTCAAAGCTTCGGCGGAAACGGCAACACCAGAGTTGCCTTTCTCGTCTTTATCAAACATCGTGTCGACACCGTCATCAGAAATCACCATGATATGAACCTTGCGGTCGGTCGGCTTTCTGTCCTGATACGTATCACGCAAAATATGGATGGGAAAAGCGGTTCCACCCCCGAAGAAGCCGACCAGCACCTTCATGATCTCCGTTTCGTCGCGCACAAACCCGTTTGTCGTGAGAAACTCGCGTTTTCCGCTCCAGAGCGTCGCCTGCACTCGAGCGCCAACCCGCAGAGCCGACAGGGTGATGATCGCACCGGCCAGCGTCAGATATGAGATCTGATGGCGCGGGTCGGGCATCGAGCCGGAAGAATCCACGTACAAGTCGAGATCGATCGGAATTTTGTCTGGAAGATCACCTTCGCTTGTGCCCATCACACGACGCATCGTCGTCACCCCCGGAATGACGATCGGGTTCATCATCGTCGTGCTTTGCCAATCAATTTCATCGACAGGCGAACCGACATCCCAGACATCGAGTCCTTCCGGGAGCGGATCAGCCGCTTTCGGCATTTCTTTGGTCGGGAACGGAATCAGATGCGGGGTCGCCATCTCGCGATAGTAACGAATCGCGACCTCTTCAGGGGTCAGTTGTATGCCGATCGCCCTGAGAATCTCGCCATATTCAAATGGTTGGCGCGCCTGTCCGCGTCCCTTGCTCTTTCCGGCGATCTCACCAAGTAACTCTTCACGATCAGCCGCGGATACTCCGTTCTGTTCACCTGGGTTCTTGTCGCCTAAAGTTTCGTTCAAGAGAGGGTCTTGAGACGGATGTACCGGTACTTCTCCCTCGTTTTCGGACAATTCCGCCAGGCCACCCGGCATTTCGCCATCGCCGGCCGTCTTTTCGGTGTCTGCCCATACTTTCGCTTTCTGGAACAACGAAACGCCCTGATCTTCGTACAGGTAGGGGAACAGGAGACAGGCAAAGCGCCCGGCACCATCCAGCCAGTTCTTCGAGAATACCCTGATCAGCTTGGCTCCGAGCAAGGCGTCGCCTTCCATTTCCAACGGCAAGGCACTTGGTACCAATTGAAGTTTCGGCAACCCCCAGAGAATCTCGTAGATGCGCATGTACAAATTCCAGAGCCTGCTGTTGCCGTCGTTTCCCAGTGTCTGATACACCCCTGCCATATTCAACCCTGCCTGTCGCTGCAGATGATGGTTGATCAGCAGGTCGGAATACAGGTTGGCCACCTGCGGCGCCAGATGCTCGATTTTCGGAAGACCGCGACGGATCTGCGCGATCAGTCGTCCATGATCAGCCAGATTTGCCGGACACATCATGTGATGTCCGATCTCGTGCGCCAGAATTTCGCGTCCATAAGCTTCGAGACGAAGTTGCAGAATCTGACGCAGACTGATGACCACAAGATGATCGGTCAGTCGAATCATGGCAAAACTGTCGGTCAAACCCTCGGCTTGTTCTGCCTTTTTTGAAGTGCACCAGATCGGCTCGCGCAGGCGCGTAAAGCGGCTCCAGATTGTCATGGCCTCGGGCCACTCGGCCAGCCACGTCTGTCTCAGACGATCGACACCGACCAGGCTGTTCTTCGGTTCACTGCCGGCTGAATCTTCGTTTGACAAAGTATCGCGAGGTGCGCTCGAAGGTGTCATCGTTCTTACGCAACCAGGAACAATCGATGCGAGTGATGCAACGTCGCAACCAGAAGGAAGTCATTCGCCGCCGCGGTGACACACTGTCCTAGTTCAGGAATGACGGATTGCTTTCCCTGTCGAACAACCACACCCCCACCCATTAACTGCCATGGTTCGGGCAAGGCAGAAGCATCATGAGCCGGTTCAGTCGAAATGCGCTGCAGACCCGAACCGAATACGTCAGCATGAACGACAAACCAATCTCGTTCGACCCCAGCCACAATCATACCGCTGCAGTTTTGTACCCGCGGCGGACGAGCAAACTCGCCCCCCATACCGCGATAACTGCCGACACTGCCGATCAGTATCGGAGCGTCCTGCTTCCGACTGGTTTCAGATTCAGGATCGTACCATGGATCGCCTGTCAGCTTGTCGATCAATTGCGACCATTGTGTCGAGTCGATCTTGCGCGAAAGACCGAGACAGATACGGCCGATTTCGGGAGCCAGGGCGCGAGCATCGCTGAGCGCTCTCTTGCGCTGAACCGCCATGCCGCAGCGCCAGGCCGTGACGGTGCCGGCCTGCATCCAGGTCGTAAGATCAAGACCGGTTCCGTCAATTCGCTCGAGCGTGGTGATCCATGCCTCGATCGCGGACTTCCCCAGCGACTGCATCTGCCAGAGCGCATTGGCGATACCCGCCATGAATGAGCGCGACTGTCGCACCGCAAGCATCGGAAAAGCTTTGGCGAGTCGCGGCAATGCCGTCCAGAACTGTGGGGTGTGGCCGGTCGGCAGGAACCCCTTGCCGGCGAGCTCAAGACCGAATTCATACCAGATCTGAGCAGCCTGACACACGGCGCCCTCCGTTTCCCGATCACTGACCGCCTGCCAGAGCGGGTCAACAACAGTACAAATCAACTCAAAGCCCGTCTCGCGCTCAAGGCGGGGAAAGCGGCTATGCAAACGCGCAAACTGTTCGTTCAGCGCGTGGCGACGCTCCTGCAGAAAAGCTGACAGTGGCGGAAACATCAGCTCTTCGTCAACAGCCAGCGCAGATAGTTCGTGTAACGCTGGTGCATGTATTTCAGAATCAGAACATCATCGTACAAGTGCGCATGGAACTTCTTGCCGCGCTGATAGCCGCCGAGAATCTGCTCGATTCTCGCCAACCGCGTTCGCACCTCGGTCTCGGGCACGCCGTCCAGACCGCGATCGAGTTCCTGCTGCAGCGTGCCGACGGGGTCGTCATGGTCGAGATTCAAGCGATCGTATTCGGCACAGGCCTGATCGAAGAGGCGTCTGATCCAGCCGATGCGATCATAGCGCAGCGATGCGTTTCCTGGTTCTTCGAAGAAGCGGGCGTCGAGGTTCGGTCTCAGTTTGTCATGCAGCACAAAAGGCAGCATCTGACGCATGTCTTCGAGGGTCACCTCGTCTTCTCCGTGAAAGAATGCCATGCCCTTCATGAAGGCCATCGCGGTCATCAGCGCACGCACCGACAACCCGTTCACGGTCTGCATGCCGATTTCCCGAACCCGATCCTTTCCGGTTTCCTGGTTGATGATCAGCTTCACATCGCCGCCGGAACACGCCGCGTTATCTTTGGTGCGGTATTCGAGCATCACGGCTCCGCCTTCGAGAAACTCGAACTGGGACGCAAAGAATTCGAGTCGACGCCGCAACGGGTCGGGAATACGCACTTTGAGAATCTGCTTTTGCATGGCATCGAGTTCGGCTTCGGTAAAGATAATCTGAGGCGGAACGATGTCCTCGGGCTTCACCTTCTGCTCGATACGCACCAACAGGTCGCCGAGAAACCGGGTATTGAAATGGAGCGCGCGCACCACCACGTCGATACGGTCACGCAACGCTTCAATGACCTGATACGTGCCTCCGCCGGCATCGTCATTCGCCGTAAGGTACCAGGCTGACTCAGGGCATTCGAAGACCTGATCGAGAATCTCAGCGTAGTTATCCGCCATCAGGGTCAGCAGGGCACTCTGCGTACGGGTCGGAATGCGGTTATACTCATCGATGATCTTCACCCGCATGCCGAGCCACTTGCGCCAGGCGATCGTGATCTGATCCATGCTGCGAGCACCGACCAGATCCGCGGGCAGCGGGTTCCCGAGCAGGTCGGCGATGGTCATCTGCGGTTGTCCATGCTGAATGCCGCGTCGAACTTCTTTCAGCGAATAACCGCTGAGAATGCCCATGAGAATCGCCGTCTGGGTTTTTCCTCGGCCGGGGCCGCCGATCAACAAACACTTGCGGCGCAGGGCCAGCGTCAGCAGAGGCAACAGAACGAAGCTCGAATAGCTCTGGCCGGTAGGCAGAATGACCGGGCAGTTGGTGTCGCCCAACTTGTACTGAGACGGAGGTGTCTCTTCGTATGAGATGTCGTAGAACGGACTGATGACGGCATGATTGATGATCCAGAAGTAGGCCTGGCGCAGTTTTTCATCCAAACCGGTCGCACCGGCGGTCGCGGGCTGCACGTCGCCCGCCGGACCGGAATACAGCTCGGCCACGTCGAATTCCAGCGGCGTCAGAGGGGCTTTGCCGACTTTCGACGTCGGTTTTGCCCGCGGGTTCGTCGGCGCTTCAGGCACCTTGCCGATACCCAGCGCGTTCTTGATCGAATCGAGCATGCGCGACCTCAACTTTCACCGGCAACACCGGTATTCCGTTTCTGCGACCCACGCATTCTACCGCGTCTCCAGGACTTTTTGCATCCGTTGCGCGAATACTGGTAGCATGAGTATAGAAACCCTTCGCTGAAGAGAAAAGAGGCGCGCCGATGGAAGATCGATTGGAGCTGATCGGCATGTTTGAAGAGATGGCCGTGCTGTGCGAACTGGCTGGGGAAAATCCGTTCAAGGCACGTGCGTTCGACAAAGCGGCGCGTACACTGCAGGCGCTCGACCTTCCACTCGGACAGGTGCTCGCCGAACCACCCGCTGGATTCGGCAAGGGCCTGCTCGACAAGATACGTGAGTTTCTTCAAACCGAGCGGCTGAGCGAACTGGACGAACTGAGATCGCGGTTTCCCGCCACACTGTTCGATCTGCTGAAGGTGCAGGGCCTGGGGCCGAAGAAGGTGAAGCAGCTGTATGAAACCCTGCAGATTGCTGATCTCGACTCTCTCGAAAAGGCTTGTCACGCACATCAGATCAAGGAATTGAAAGGCTTCGGCGCAAAAACCGAAGAGAAGATTCTCGCAGGTATCGAAGCCGTCAAGCGGTTCCGCGGGCAGTTTCGCCGTTTCGAAGTCGAACCCATTGCCGCGGCCATGGTCACAGCTCTGACCAGGAAGTTTCCCGGCATGCCGTGCGAAGTGGCGGGCAGCTTCAGACGGCGCAAGGAAATCGTCAGGGATCTCGATCTGCTGGCAGCCTCTGATGCGCCTATTCCGGTCATGAAAGCATTCGTTGGATTGCCGGGCATTCGTCAGGTGCTGCAGGAAGGCGAAACCAAGTCAGCCGTCATTCTCGACAACGGCCTGCAAGTCGATCTGCGCGTGGTGCCGCCCGAAAGCTACGGCCCCGCTCTCTGCCACTTCACCGGGTCGAAAGAGCACAATATCCGCATGCGCCAGATCGCCCAGGCTCGCGGCCTCAAGCTCAACGAGTACGGCGTGTTTCGCGGCGAGGTTACCGAACCCATGACCACCGAAGGCGAAGTATTCGAAGCGCTCGGTCTGCCGTTCATCGAACCCGAACTGCGCGAAGACCTTGGCGAGATCGAATGGGCGCAGCAGCGGCGCCTGCCACGACTGATCACCCGAAGCAACCTGCGCGGCACACTGCACGCCCACACCACGGCCTCTGACGGAACCGCCACTCTGGCGGGCATGGCTGACGCCGCGGCAGAGCGGGGTTTGCAGTGGCTGGGCATCAGCGATCACTCGCGTTCTTCCGGATATGTCAACGGTCTCTCGATCGAACGAGTCGAGGAACAATGGCATCAGATCGACGAACTCAATCGACGTCGCTCGGACATTCGTCTGCTGCGCGGTATTGAATGCGATCTGCTGACCGACGGTTCGCTCGATTACCCTCCCGAGGTGCTGGCAAAGTTCGACTTCATCGTCGTTTCGGCACACTCACACTTCGCCCTGTCACGCGACGAAATGACTTCTCGTTTCCTGAAGGCCGTCGCCAATCCGTTCACCGATATTCTCGGACACCCTACCGGTCGGATTCTGCTCGAGCGCGACGAGTATGCCATCGATCTGGACGCGGTTTTACAAGCCTGTATCAAGCATCGCGTCATCATCGAGATCAACGCCAACCCGTACCGTCTTGATCTCGACTGGCGCAAGGTGCGTCAATACCGAGACAGCGGCCTGATGTTCTGCATTACCCCCGACGCTCACAACCCCGAAGGGCTGGACGATCTGCGTTTCGGCGTCGACGTTGCGCGCAAGGGCGGGCTCGAAGCAGCTCATCTCATCAATACTCTGACGGCAGAACAGCTTCTGCAGTTCATCCAATCACGGAGGCACCCATGAGTCCACGATCCGGGTCTTCGACTTCCCCGCAACGCGTTTCCGCCCTGATCGAACGTCTGCAGCAGGTGTATCCAGGCGCTACCTGCGCACTGACGCACCGCAATCCACTTGAGCTGCTGATGGCAACCATTTTATCGGCACAATGCACCGACGAACGTGTCAATCTCGTCACCCCCAGACTCTTCCAACGGTTTCCAACGGCGGCAGATTACGCAAAGGCAACGATTGAAGAACTCGAAGAACTCGTACGATCAACGGGGTTTTATAAGAACAAGGCGAAGAGCATTCTCGGCTGTGCCAGACAAATTGTCGAGAAACACGGCGGCAAGGTTCCGAACACCCTCGATGAGCTGACAACATTGCCCGGCGTCGGTCGGAAAACCGCCAACGTCGTCCTGGGAACCGCTTTCGGCATTCCCTCGGGCATTGTCGTCGATACGCACGTGCGGCGACTGTCAAACCGGCTCGGACTCACCACCCAGGATGACCCCGAAAAGATCGAACAAGACCTGCTGAAAATCGTGCCGAAGAAGCACTGGATCGAATTTTCCCATCTTCTCATCCTGCACGGCCGCAATCGTTGCGCGGCACGCAAGCCGGATTGTACAAACTGCGAAATCGAGGATATCTGTCCGAAACTGATGTAGACGGACGATTCGCTGCTGAGACTAGCGCGCGCGTTTCAGACCGAGCGACATGATCTCAGCCGCCTCGGCGCAAAGACTGCCGTCGGCCTGGTGAATCGTCAGAGATGGAACCGGCTCGTGCGGCCCGTTGTAGAAACGCTCGGCTTCGATCAAGGCCAGATGTGCATTCTGCCCTTCCTTCGGATGAATGAAGCGCAGACGACGCATGCCGAAATGCAGTTCTTTCAGCGTTTTCGCCGTCTCGTTGAAGCGACTCGTATGAATGACCATGACCATCTTTGCGCCATACGGCAGCAGATAGGCGGCGGCCTCGAGAAAATCGGTGAGCGTCCCCATGATTTCGTGTCGAGCCGCGGCGCGAGCGGGGTTGGGGGGCAGCAAGCCGATTCCCTTCGGGAAATAGGGAGGATTGCTGACTACCAAATCAAACGATTCAGGTAGATACCGGGCTGGAATATCGCGTACATCACAGCATTCAAAGCTGAGATTTTGTACGTTCGGGTTCAACTGCAGATTGCGCTGCGACAGCTGATGAAACTCCTCGAGCACCTCGAATCCGACAATCTCAAGACTGGGCTTGCGATAGTGCAGCATGAACGAGAGCACGCCGCTGCCCGAACCGAGGTCGGCCACGCGCGCACCGGCCGGAGGCAAGTCAACGAAGTTCGCCAGCAGCAGCGTATCAATGGCAAACGCCGTGCCGTCGATTTTCTGAATCAGTTTGAGATCGGTGCCGACCAGCGTGTCAAGCCGCTCATCGGTATCGACAAATGGGACATTCACGCGATGTCTTCTTCAGACCAGGTGTTCGAGAAAGTACGGCATCTGTCGCAACCACCAGGGCCAGTCGTGTGCGACATCATGACCCCAGATATCAACCCAGTGCCCGATGCCCTTTTCCGCGAACAGTTGCTGCAGACGGCGAGTATCAGTCAGACCCGGTTCTTCCCAGGCTCCCTGACCGCAACAGACGATGAGCCGATTATTGCGCAGGTGATCGAGAAACCAGCCTTCGTGCAAGTTGGGCAGATAATCGAGCGGCGAGTTCAGATAGGCATGTGATCCGAGATAGTCACCAATGAGATGTTTCACGGTGTAGACCCCGGAAAGAGCTATCGTGGCCCAGAACACATCGGGGTGTCGCAGGGCGAAGTTGACCGCGTGATAAGCCCCGAGACTGCAACCGGCAGCAATGATGCGCTGGTCGCCACCCTGACGGTTGTGGATGAAGGGCACCACTTCGTGGATGATGGCCCGATCGTAGTCGTCATGACGTCGCGCACGATCCTCACCGGAAGCACCGTTATTCAGCCAACTCTGATGATCGATGCTGGAAACCGCATAGACTTTCACGCGTCCGTCATCGATGAATCGATGAATTGAATCAATCAGACCGAAGTCACCCATCTCGTGACAGGTTCCGCCCGCACACGGAAAGTTCAGCAGCGGCTTTCCCCAATGTCCGTATACCTTGAGCTCGATGTCATGCCCAAGATTCGGACTGTACCAGCGATGATATTCCGTATGCATGTCTGCTCCCTGTCGTGAATAGTTTGAGTTGTGTCGCGATGATACCGTATTCGAAGGTTGAAGAACAATACCGGCCGCGAGAATCCAGGATCATTTCGTTTTCCTTCGTCTTTCCGTTGGCAAGAGCGAAACCTGTGAGCCGTTCGACAAGAGGCGAACGGAGTCCCAGAGCAG
>CAYYIY010000046.1:0-49043 GCA_964472075.1 uncultured bacterium
CGTTGAGCGATGCCGGCGGAAAAACAGAGTTTCGAGAGAACGAAATGACCCTGTTATTCCGTTCGCCGCATCTTCAATGACGCCGTGAAAGAAACATGGACGTACCTGCGATGAGCGGAGTAAGATGCCGTTTGGCGGGAGCGAAACGCTTGAACGAGCGTCAATAGCGGGTCGTTCTAACGCACCGAAGCTTCCATTTAACGCGTACGTGAGGGAGGGTTCTGTGAAAAAAACATTGCGGCGGTGGTTCGTTCTGTTATCAGGCCTGGCCATACTTTCCATCGTTCCGGTCTGCGGTGACACTCCAGCCCCGACCGGGTTTCAAATCGTCTCGTGCGAGGGTGAAGTGCTGCACGTGCCTGACGGAACCGAAGCACCGGAACCGGCGAAACCAGGTTCAACGATTACCAGCGGCCGCTTTATCACGCTCGAGAACGGCAAAGCGGAACTGAAGTTCCCATCGGGTAAAACGTTCATCATTCCAGCCAACACACTGCTGATGATCGATCCGAAACAGGAAACACTCGAAAATGCCTGCGCGGCTGCCGCCGCGATTCGCGATCGCAGCGTTCTGTTTGTTCTGCCGCGTGAAGGCGAGCAGGTCATGGCTGGAAAACCCCTGTCACTGTTGTTCGGTGTACAAATCGACGCGCTTGATCTTTCAGCGACCAACGGCCTGAAAGTCATGGCCATTGATGCCGCCAACCCGGAAAAACCGAAAGAGATCGAGCTGGCTTCGATTGCTCTTGGCGATAACCCGGCACTCGGAGCCGGTACGCTCGGCTATCGTTACTTTCGTCTCGAAACGACACGCGGACTACCGGAAGGCGAGTATGAAATCATCGTGAAAACTCAGGCGACTCCCGCCGGGAAAAAAGTCGGCAAGGCTCGCGCCATCAGTGTCGCCACGCCGTAATCATCGCCGGCACGCAGACCACCACCTTCAAATCGATTTCTCGATCACCCTTTGAAATGCAGGCGACAAGAACCGAAATGACATCGCGAGGAGAAGCGACGCTTCTCACCCAAAGCCCGGTTGCCCGTTCAACCGAAACCGTCAGCGGTTTCCGTGATTGTCGTACCGGGCGTCGAGGGGCAGCCAGGATGCAGACGTTGCTTTTCAGTCTGCTGGCTCTTTGTTGCGGGTTCTTCGGCGTTCGATTTTCCGGAAATCCGTGTTCGAATTTCATCGAACGTCTCGAACTGGCAAGCTATGACATGCGTGTTCGTGTCCAGGGCGGCATACCCTATGACAGTGATCATCTGCTGGTTATAGGCATAGACGACTCCTGTTTTCAGCATTGTGCGGGAAACGAGCGGACTCGAAATGATGCCAAGTGGCCCTTTCCGAATGCGTGGCACGCAGAAGTGGCACGAAAGTTATCGGCCTGGGGGGCGACCGCTGTCGCCTTCGATCTTCTCAGTTTTGCCAACCCCAGTCGTGATTTGTACAATTTTGAAGATCAGCAGTTCGCCGAACTGGCCTCTATCACAGGCCGTATCGTTCTGGCCGCCAAGTTTCTGCATGCCGGCGCCGACAGCTGGCTCGGATATGAGATGCGACAGCATGCCGGCACACAGCAGGTGATACGCGAAACCTGGACTACGCCGCACACGACGTTCAAGGCGTTTCCCATCGGCTATGTCAATTTTCCGCTCGATCAGGACGGAGCGATCAGGCGTTTTCTTCCAGCTTACAAACGGCTCAGCCTGTTTCCGATCAAGCCGCTGGCACACGAAGCCTTGCGACAAGCCGCTCTGCTGCCGGCATCGCTCCCCGAAAGTCTGAACGGTTCCGCACCTGTTTGTTTCGCCTTCTCTGATCCGCAAATGATTGCCTCTCATTCGCTGTTCTATCATCAGATCCTTCTTGCCTCGGAATCGGCTGAAGCGTCGGCTGCCCTCGCCGAGAGAGTTAAGGGGCGCGTCGTTCTGATCGGCCCCACTTTCACCGAAGCGCATGACTTCTTCTTCACCCCATTCACGGGTCGGCGCGAGTCAGATCTGCCGACTCCCGGGATCTATCTGCACGCCATGGTCGCGAACACCCTGCTCAAGGGAATCGAGATTCGTCGCATGTCATTGAGTCGCGAGCAACTGCTGGCCGCGGCGTTTGTCCTGGCCGGCGTGCTCATTTCTCTCGTGTTAAAGCCGCTTGCCGGGCTTGTTGTTTTTGTTCTTCTGATGGTCGGTTTTTCTGTTCTGGGCATCGCCCTTTACAACCAGGCGTTTTACTGGCTGCCGCTCGCCTCACCGCTGCTTGCGGCACTGGGCGGCTTTGTGCCGCTGCTGGGGTTGCGCCTCATCGTTTCTGAAAGTCGCCGGGCTTTGATCAACAAGATGTTTTCGGCCTACGTGTCGAAGGAAGTTCTGCACTTCGTCCAGGATCATCCTGAGCGACTCAGGCTCGAGGGAGAACGACGCGAAGTCTCGGTTTTCTTTTCGGATCTGCGCGGGTTCACGACGATCTCTGAAGGAGTCTCACCCGAACAGCTTTCAGAGGTCATGAACATCTATCTCACGCCCATGACCGAAACCATTATGGCCGAGCGCGGATATCTCGACAAATACATCGGCGACGCGATCATGGCCGTATTCGGGGCTCCAATGCCCGACGAGCAGCACGCCCTGCACGCTTGCCGGGCCGCGATTCTGCAGCGTCGTCGGCTGACCGAGGTCGCGAAGTGGATCGAGAATCATTGCGGAGTACAAGTTGCCGCTCGCATGGGCATTAATACCGGCATCGTCAGCGCCGGTAACATGGGTTCTCAGGATCGATTTCAGTATACGGTGATGGGAGACGTGGTCAACCAGGCCTCGCGTTTCGAAGGCGCAAACAAGATTTTCGGCTCATGGATCATGATCGGAGAACCGACGTATATGGCCGCTCGCGAAGCCATCATCGCCCGCCGCCTGGCGCTGTTGACGGTCAAGGGAAAAACGATGCCCGTACCCGTGTATGAATTGCTCGATCTGCGGGCCGATTGTCCTCCGTCCGAGGCACAACGTCTGGATAGACTGATCGAAGGCTTTCATCGAGCTCTCGATTTCTTCATCAACGGCAACCTGGACCAGGCCGAAGTCGCTTTTCAGGACGTGTTGAAGACATTCCCAGATGACGGACCGGCCGCGGCCTATATTGAATTCTGCCGAGAACTTCGGGTTTCCGGTCTGCCGGCAGGTTTCAAAGGTGAAATCAAGCTCGACCACAAGTAGGATAAACACCGTAGGTAGTACTGCGACAATCATGCACGCGGCTGACAAAAGAGGAGGATTCCATGCGCACGCTTCATTCCGTCATGTTGAAAACTTTGGTCCTGCTGCTCTGTGTGCAGCAGTGTATGGTTTTCGGTTTCAGTGAGAAAAAGCAAAGAGATCTCGACACCTTTCGCCAGATCACCCAATGGATGAAGGAGGACAATGTCGAGAAACTGGCTCGATACTACGAAGAGGGTCTATACAACTCGGACATTCGCGGTTCGGATGTCGCGAATTTTTACACGGCAGCCTGCCATTTCGGCTTCAATCTGCACGACTATCGCCGCGCCATCAGCATCGCCCAGGTCGGTCTGGACGCTTGTGATCGTCTGATCGCTTCGGGAGCGGTCGATGTGCTGCCGGGCGACGGCGGGGTGTATTTTCAGCGTTGCCAAATGCTGCGCACCAAAGCCCAGATGTTCGCGTATCTTGACGAAGTCGATGACGCCGTCGCCAACATGGTGCAGGCCGTCAATGCCCTGTGGCTGGTCTACACCGACCCGAAAACGAAGCACTACAGCCGCAACCCGGTGAACGGCGGATTTGCGATCACGTTTGGTCAGATTCTCGCTCCCGTCTTTGAAGCCATCAAGCGCAATCGCGGCGAAGAAGAAGCGGCCGTGCACCTGCCCCTCGCCCGCGCTGCGCTTGCCTCACAAGCACAGATTATTCATGAACTGAGCACAGGCGGTGCCATCATGGAGATGCATGCGGTGAACTATCGGCGCATGACCGCCTGGCAACTCGGCGAGGTGCTATTGGCAACCGGCAACGCGACCGAAGCGCTCAGCGTGCTTGAAAAAGCGCCGCTCGACAAAGGCATGAGTCCGCGCACCGCTCCTTTCCTGGCCAGCTTTTTCATGACCAAGGCGAAGGCCTGCACGACTCTTGGACGGTATGCTGAAGCCCGTTCCATGCTGGAAGAGGCCCGCGATGGACTGGACAAGGCGAAGAATATGGGAGCCTTCATGTCCGCCATGCGTTGGGTTCCCCGCTATCTGCTGGGACAATTGTTCGAAGCCGAAGGCAACACCAGCGCGGCAGTGAGTTCTTACCTTGAAGCCATTGAAGTGATTCGCGAGATTTATAACAAGCTCGCCGCCGGGAACACTCGTCGCGAGTATCTGAAAGACAGTGACGACGTGTACGCTCGTCTCGTGCGCCTGCTGCTCAAACAGGGAAAAACCCGCGAAGCCCTCGAGCGCCTCGAAGAGTCTCACGGCAAGGATGTTCTCGACCTTCTCGGCGATGCCCTGAACAGCCAGCCTCGACAGTGGAGTGTCGAGTCACGCGAGAAGATTCGGCGATTCAGGAAAGAATTGTACGAGTTGGATATTCGTGATAAATCTTCTGAAAGCACAGGAGATAAACGCGGAGCAGCGACTCGCGAGATGCGTGAGCAGGTACGGGCAGATCGGCAACGCGCCAAGGCAGGTCTCGAGAAGGCTCTGCAGGAAGCTCGCGCCTCCACCCAGGTCGCGGCGGAGAGCAGCATCAGGAAAACCAGCCGAGAGCTACTCGACGGAAAGAGCCACGCATGCGCGACCCTGATCGATCATGCGACGGTCGCGACCGTCATCTTCCAGACCAGACGCGACCCTTGCTGGGCGTTTGTCCTGGGCGGCGGATCGTCGATTGCCGTTCCGTTAAATGTTTCCGGGGCCAAGATTCGTGCCGCGGCTGCCAAATTTCGACGGGCCGTGGTCGAAAGTGAGGAGGATTGGAAGGACAAGAGCGCCGCCCTGGCAAAACTCATCTGGCAACCGCTTACCGAGCCATTGAAGGGAAAAACGCAGATTCTGCTCATTCCGGACGGCGGCTTGTGGTATGTCCCATTTGCCGCCTTGATCGACACTGATGAAAAGCCTTTGATCGCAAATCGAACCATCGGTATCTGTTCGACGGTTCATCTGGCTGCACGCCTTCTCGCTGCCGCGACTGGAAAAGCCAAGCCTTCTTCACAGCAGCCAGGCAAGATTCTCATCCTCGCCGACCCGGACGGTTCGCTCCCTCATGCGCGCACTGAAGGTTCCGATATCGAGGCATTGGCGAAGGCAGGCGGATGGCAGGCAGAAACCCGTGTCGGCAGCGAGGCGACAGAGATCTGGTTCAAACGCATGACCGAGTCGACGGAACGCGGATCGCTGCATTTCGCCACTCACGGGATCCTCGATTCGGCCGGCCCGCTCTTTTCGTATCTGCTTGCCGGTCCCGGCGAGGGCGAAGACGGACGACTGGAAGTCCTGGAGATCGCAAATGAACTCGATCTGCGGCGATTCAGTCCGGCCGTGTTGTCAGCCTGCAACACGGCAATGGGAAGCATTTCCGGGGGCAACGAGATGATTTGTCTGCAGCAGGCCTTTCATGACGCGGGCGTGCCGGACATTCTCGCCTCACTGTGGGAAGTCTCGGATGAATCGACCGCTCGCCTGATGAAAACTTTCTACACGAAACTCTTCGGCGGCACTCCGGTCTCTCAGGCACTCACGGAAGCGATTCGTCCGATGACGAACGAACCTCCGTCACACTGGGCGGCTTTTCAGCTGTATGGTGTTCCCTGAGCCTTACGGCTTGCCAGAGAGTTTTCTCACTCGTACCGCGACGGTCAATCAGCGAAGTTTGGCAACCGCATACTCTCGATAGGGCGCGACGACCTCGAACCCCAGCTTGCGATAGACTCCGATCGCCGCCTGATTGTCAGCGGCCACGTTGAGGCCGATGTGATCGACTTTTTCGAGCAGGGAACTGCACAGTTCGCGGGTGACGATACGGGCCAGACCCTTGCCGCGATGGGCCGGGTGCGTGGTGATGTTCCCCAGAGCGGCAACTCTCTGTTCCGCAGAGAAGACGTGAACACCGGCAATGCTGACCAGTTTTCCTTCTTCGCGCAACCCGAAGTATTCGCGGGTTTCCAGCATGCGCGGGTCAAACCAGTTCCCCGGGTAACTCGTGTTGTACAATTCGATGACTTCCGCCAGATTCTCAGGGCCGAGGCGAACGGCCTTGGTGAGCCCGGCCGAAGCGACCATTGCCGGCGTGCGCAGACTCATTTTCAGATGGTCCCCGTGCGGTTTCAACTGAAAGCCTTCGCCAAACGCCAGCTCCACTCCGGGCGTAATGTGTGTGAAAAACCAGGTCGGCAGCAGATGTGACACGGCGCGCAGCAGGTTCGTCATCGGGTCGATTTCACCCAGAGCCAGCAGGTTCGGCTGCGACTGGCTGACATAGAGCAGGCACAGCGCGGAAGGCCTGTCGACGCGATCGGCGAACCAGAGCGTATGCGGCCAGAAGAAGGCATCAAGATCGCCGATTTCGTACAGGTGCAGATCGACATTGCGGCGCAGATATGCCACGATCGTTGCTTTCTCATGCAGACAAACGAAATCAACCACGAGCTTTCTCCTTGTGATTCACCTCGGGAAAACGGGTCTCCCGCGATTACGAGGATTCACCGACCTTGTCTGAACGGTTTCTATCAGGAACGGCTTGCTTCCAGTCGCAGGGCAACAGTTCGTACAATTTGACAATCTTGCCTTCAGCGACCAACACTTCGGTTTCACGATTCATCTCATGCAATTGACTGATGAACTCACGGCAACGACCGCACGGGGGCAAAATCGTCCCATCCCGGTTGACGGCAACCATGCGCATGACGCGGCTTTCACGAGCCGTAATCATCGCAGCGGCAGCAGCATGCTCGGCACAGAACCCCATGGAACTCGTCGTATCGACACAGACGCCCGCAAACACCCGACCGTCGGCAGACAACAACGCTGCGCCTACTCCACCGGCTTCAGCAAACGCAGACAGCTTGCGGGGAAAAAGAGCATCTTTGGCCGATTCGACCAATTCATCAAAAGACTTCAACGTCATGGAATGCCGGATCACCCTTCACGCTCAAGGGCGTCAAGCTCCTCGCGCAGCTTCTGGTAGATCACGGTCGCCTGACGTCGTGTCTGGTCGTCGGCTTGCTCGCGAGCGGCTTTCACCTGAATCGGATCACCGCCCAGAATCAACAGTGCCAGACCGCGCGCTTTGTCCTGCGTGACACCCGTTCCGTCAAACAGGAGCTGCCCGTATCGCTGACATGACAGCTGATCTCCCCAGCGCGATCCGTTTTCATACCACTGGCGCGCTTTAATAGAATCACTCGCAACGCCGATTCCCAACTCATAGCATCGGCCCGCTTCGCCCATGCTTGGAGGAAAATGTCGTTCAGCTGCCGCGAGATAGTAGTAAAAGGCTTTTTTCTCATCACGCTCCGGATTGTTATCACGCAGCAGACACCGGGCAAAATTGTGCATGCCGGGTTGATACTCGTTTTCCGCCGCCATCTTCAGATACTTGTGTGCAAGCTTGATATCCGCGGGGACTCCGGGCCGGCCGTCGAGATAAATCAATCCAAGGTTATTCTGCGCTTTGGGATATCCGGCTTCGGCCGATTTCGTGAACCATTCAACCGCCTTTACAAAGTCCTGCGGGTGTCCGACGTTGCCGAAAAAGTACATGTTCCCTTTGCGGAACATGGCTGGTGCAAAGCCCAGATAATGGGCATTCATCACCAGCGTGAAAACGATCAGAACCAAGAGCGCCAAGTACACTCTGATACGAGTCACGCTTTCCCCCGTCGATATGGTGTTCAGACTCGCTGCGTTCCCATTCAGTATAGTCGCACCAGGCAAGTGGTTCAACTCTCGCAATACGGCGCACGGGTCATTTCATTCTCTCGCATCTGCTTCTCCTGGGCATCGCTCAACGGCTCGGCGCCGCCATCGGCGAAACGAACGAGGATGAAATGACCCTGAGACAAGGCAGGAGACCACGCCAAAGAACAAAGCGTCGCTTCAGCCATGTGTCGCTGAAGCGACGCCAGGTTCACAGGTTTTCGACCAGTCGCCGATACCGGGCATAGCGCCCGGCGCTGATCTCATTGCTCGTCACCGCGTCGCGAACCGCGCACTCGGGTTCTTCGAGATGGCGACAGTCACTGAAGCGGCAGGGCCTGCCGAGATGCTTGATTTCAGAGAATGCTTCGAGCACCTCTTCCCATTGCAGAGCACCCAGACCAAACGATTTAACCCCTGGAGTGTCGATGAGCAAGGTTCCCTGACCGAGATCAAGCAGGCACGCTCCGGTCGTCGTGTGACGGCCTTTGCCGTCATAGTCACGAACACGACCCTCCTCGCGGCCGGCGCCTGGTGCGAGAGCGTTTACCAGCGAGCTTTTCCCGACTCCGCTATGACCGATCAGGGCCAGCGTTCGGCCGAGAATGGTCTCACGCAGTTGCTCAATACCCTCACCCGTCGCAGCCGAGACGCGAAAGACCGGCAAGCCGAGGTCGACAAAGGCCTGCACCTCAGTTTCGTACCGGCTTCGCTCGGGCAACTCGCGCCACAGATCAAGCTTGTTCAGGCAGAGAATCGCATCGATGCCGGCCTTCTGCAACCTGATCAGGTAGCGATCAACCAGACCGGGGCGGAAGGGCGGATCGGCAAGCGTCGCCACGATGATTGCCAGATCAAGGTTCGCGGCAATCACATTTCGACGATGCCGGTTTCCCGGGTCAGGTCGGTCGAGAACGGTTCGGCGCGGGAGCACCTCGTCAATCGTCCCCTGACCGCCACCGAGCGGGCGCACGCGCACGCGATCGCCCACGGTCAGCGACTCTTTCTGCGTGGCAAGCAGACGAGCGGGCAGCAGACAGTCCCAGTCAGACCCATCGACCCAGGCGCGGCAGCGCCCTGGACCGATCTCTTTGACCACTCCTTCGCGCGTCGGATCGGGCCGGCGGTTGGGACCTCCGTATTTCGGCACCGGCTTCGGCGTCGTCGGTTTACGAATCTTTTCGACCAGCGGGAAGTGTTCATCTTCATCGGAAATCCAGGCGCGAGAATGCCTGGAAGAATGCGCATAAGACATGTGTGGTTATCTCCTCGTGTCATGAAGAAAAAGGGAATAGAAACCCGACGAAGAGACTGCGCCTGCGGAGATGAAAAACGGGGCTGCCCCACTCAGAGCAGCCCCGCATCAAGTGCCGGTCGCGGTCAGCGGAATCTCTCGGTGAAGCGCAGTCTGGTGAACACTTCATAAGCAATCGGCATCATGGCTGCGCCTCCTTTGTGTTGATTCCGCGACGTGAAAGCATAATGAATGTATGCAGCATGACCGCCTGTGTCAAGAACAAATTTCGACAAACAGTAAGAGATGAGGAGAGCGCGTCCAGTCACAATAGCATAACGTTAAGCGGTGCCGGCGGAAAAACAGAGTTTCGAGAGAACGAAATGACCCTGCTTGCGCTTGCCTTCGGTTGAGAAGCAGAGTGCTCTCTGATATGCTGAACCGGTTGTACGACCTGCATCGGTTTTACGTCATTCCTTCGTCACAAGGAGTCGGTCGGCATGCGCATCATCAAGGCAACTTCCCAGATCACCCCCGAAATCGCGCTCACCATGGGCGGCAAGGGCAGCAACCTGTACAGACTGACCCAGAGCGGTGCAGCCGTGCCACCGTTTCTGGTTCTCGCCAGCCCGTGTTTCACCGAGTTCATCGCAGGAATTCAGCGCGACTTCGATAAAGTTGTCGATGCACTCGACTGCTCGTCTCCGGCTCGAGTTGCCGAAACCTCGCGACAGGTGCGCGAATTTCTGTGCCGGCAATCCCTGCCCGCTGCCATCGAACAGGAACTCCTGGAAAGTCTGAAGGATGTTTCCGGACCCGGCGACTTTCTGGCGGTTCGTTCAAGCGCGCTCGGTGAGGACTCGAAAGAGTTTTCGTATGCCGGCATGCTCGACAGCTATCTGTTTCGCAAGACCCCGGAAGAAGTGAAGTCAGCCGTGCTTGAGTGCTGGGCGTCGTTGTATTCTGACCGGGCCGTGGCTTACCGCCACATGCGCGGCGTCAGCCAGAAAGGTCTCGCGATGGCCGTCGTCGTGCAGAAGATGATCGATGGATCGGCCTCGGGTGTCACTTTCACGGTCAACCCCAACACCAAGTATGTAGACGAGATCCTCATCTCAGCCGTTCCCGGCCTCGGGGAAGGCCTGGTCTCAGGCGGCCTGGATGCCGACCAGTTCGTCGTGCTGAAGAATGACGGCTACACGATCGACACCCGAACGGTTGCCGACAAAATCGGTCGCGTGGTCTTCGACCGCGAAAAAGGGTTCGGCACGCGCGAGGAAGAACTGCCGATCGAATCGCGAAGCAAAGCATGTCTCACCGACGACCAGATCGTACAGATTGCGAAGGTGTGTCATCAGATCGAACGTTCATACAATGGCAAACCTCAGGATATCGAATGGACCATCGACGCCGACGGCACCGTGCGGATTCTTCAGTCGCGACCGATCACGACCATCGACAAGCCGTTCCCTTCTGATCGTGCGCATACCACCGTCTGGGACAATTCGAATATCGTCGAAAGCTACTCCGGTGTCACCACGCCGCTGACGTTCTCGTTTGCCCTCTACGCCTATCATCAGGTCTACATTCAGTTCTGCGAAGTGCTGGGTGTGCCGAAACAGGACATTCTGGAAAAGGATTTCAACTTCGGCAACATGCTCGGCCTGTTGAACGGGCGCATCTATTACAATCTCAAGAACTGGTATCACCTGATTTCCGTCCTACCCGGGTATCAGTATAATGCTCGATTCATGGAAGGGATGATGGGGGTTAAAGTAAAATTCGACTTCGACCCAACCATCAAGAAATCGAGCGGCGGCTTCTTTCAGAAGTATTTCATCGAACTGCCGCGCATCGCCTGGGTCGGTGTCAACCTGGCCTGGAAGTTCTACACCACGGATTCCCAGGTCAAGGAATTCATGACGATTTTCCAGAACATGTACGATCATTACAAGGATTTCGACTTCGACAACGCTCCGGCACAGAAACTGGTCGAGATCTACAACGAACTCGAGTTCAAGGTGCTGCGCAACTGGAAGGCCCCCATCATCAATGATTTCATGGCCATGATCTTCTACGGCATTCTGCGCAGTCTGGTCTCATCATGGAATCTGGACAAGGACGGCGCTCTTGCCAACAATCTGCTGGCCGGTCAGGGGAACGTCGAAAGCACCCTGCCGCTGAAGGCATTGCAGAAGATCGCCCGTGAAATCGTCACCACTCCTTCGTTGCTTGAAGCCTTCAAACAGCATGATCCCGCAACCCTCTGCCGAACATTCTGCAAACCACCGAGTGCGAGCGATCCTGCCGAACAGCAGAAGCTCTGCAGAGACATTCAAGAGTATCTGAGCTTGTACGGGTATCGCTCGATGAACGAACTGAAACTGGAAGAACCTTCACTGAACGAAAAGCCCGAGTTCATTTTCCAGATGCTCAAGAACTATCTCTCGATGCCGCTCGGCAACGACGAAGACTCGGGCAGCAAGGAAGCGGCGATGCGCGAAGCGGCTGAAAAGCGCGTGGCCGAGATGCTCGCCGGACAGAAAGTCTGGGGCATCATTCCGAAACTATCGATCCTCACCTTCGTGACCAAGTATGCGAAGAAAGCCATGGCCGTACGTGAGTATCAGCGATTTGCCCGCACCAAGATGTACGGTCTGGCCCGGCGCATCTTTCTGGGTATCGGCAAACGCATGCAGGAACGCGGACTGCTCGACGACGCCAACGACGTGTTTTATCTGACCAAGCAGGAAGTGATCGGCTATGTCGTCGGAACGGCGACCAGTCAGAAGTTGCGCGACCTGTCGCTGATTCGCAAGCAGGAGTTCGAAGGCTATCGCGCCATGGACGAACTGCCCGACCGCATCGAAACGAAAGGGATGGTCTACACCAACGATCTGACGCAGGGTGTGCTCAAGGTTCAGGAAAGCACCGATCCGAATCTGCTGAAGGGGCTGGCCGCCTGCCCCGGCATCGTGCGCAAGCAGGTCAAGGTCATTCTGACTCCTCGCGACGACATGACCCTCAACGGGGAGATTCTCGTCGCCGCCCGCACCGACCCCGGCTGGGTCCCGCTGTATGCGTCGGCCTCTGGATTGCTGATCGAACGCGGCAGTATGTTGTCGCATTCGGTCATTGTCGCCCGCGAGCTTGGGCTTCCTGCCATCGTCGGGATCACGGACATCACCAAGCGGGTAAAAACCGGCGACATCGTCGAGATGGACGGGTCCACCGGAATAGTCCGAGTTATTGAACGCATTGAGGCAGATCAAAAGGCGTAATCAGTCATGAGCGAAGAACAAGTTCAAGAGCCGCCGAAAGGCTTTTTCCTGCACTCCGCGCGTTTTCTGGTGCGATGGCGCCGGCCCCTGTTTTTCCTCATGGTCGTGCTCGTCATCGCCTCGCTGTTTTTCGTCAAGAACATCAAGATCGACAACAGCCTCGAGGTCTGGTTTCTCGAAGGCGACCCGACACTGACGGGGTATCGAGAGTTCAAGAAACAGTACGGCAATGATGAGGTCATCGTTGCCCTGATTGATTGCGGAAAGCAGGGAGGGGTTTTCTCACCCGAGATGCTGGCACGCCTGTATGAGACTTCGAAAGCTCTCGAAGCCGACAAAGCAAACTTCAAACGCATCATCAGCGTCGGCGTTGCCCCCTATATCGGACTGCAGGGGCAGGATCTCATCGTCGAAGATCTGATGGCCACTGCTCCCACCAGCCTTGCTGAGGCCGAACTGATCAGAAAACGATTCTACGAGAACCCGCTCTGGAAGAAACTTCTCCTTGAACCTTCCGAACGGTACGCCATCTTCATCATCGAGCCTGTTGCCGGCGACGACATGGACAAGAAGCGACCCGAGATCATCGAAGCCGCCCGCAAACATCTACAGACATACTCGTACAAACTTGCCGGCATGGGCGTCATGTATGACGAATTGAATCGCCTGAGTCTGCGCGATGGCGCAATTTTCTCCAGCGTTTCCTATGTCGTCATCGCGGTGTTGATTTATGTCCTTTATCGTTCGTGGGTGTTTTTCAGCATCGTCGTCACGGTCATGATCCTTGGCGGTGCTTCCTTCATGGGCGTCTTCGGCCTGTGCGAACAGAATTTCAACATGGTGACGATCGTACTGCCGACACTGATGATGATTTTGAGCATCTCGGACGTCACCTACATCATCAACATCTACTGTTTTCGCATCGACAAGGTCGTAAAAGACCGCGAGGAAGGACTGATCGAAGTTTTTGCCGACTGTCTTTCCCCCTGCCTGTTCACCTCGATCACCAACGGCATGGGCTTTTTCTCTATCATGGCCAGCCCAATGGAAGTGTTGCGCGGATTTGGACTGCTGGCCGGCATAAGCTGTTTTCTCGAATACTTCATCTCCATGTTCGTTGCCGCCTATATCCTCGGCCGACTGACACCAGACCCCCACATGAAGCTGCAGCGCCCATTTGAAGGCTGGATGGACGGCTGGGTAAAGAAAGTTCCGTCTTATAACCGGCTGATCATGCTACTTCTCGTTCTGACCACCGGTACCGGCTTGTACGGAATCTCTCTTCTTCAAGTGGACACCTACTCCATGGGGTTCCTGCACGAGAACAATCCGGTGCGCCGAGACAGTGACGCCATCGAGTCGACCTACGGCAACTATCTGCCTCTCGAAGTGCGCCTGATGACCGGCAAGGAGGACGGGATCAAACAACCCGACTTTCTCAAGCGTCTAGAAAAAGCGCACGGAACACTCGAAGCCATCTCCGGCGTCGAGCGCGCGGCCTCGATCGTTGACGTGATCTGCCGATTGAACCAGGTCTGGACCGATGGCGCAAGTTCATCATATCGAGTGCCCGATGAATTCAACCAGGTCAGTCAGCTTCTGATGATGTACGAATCCGATCCTGACAATGATCTCGAGCACATGGTGAATCGATCGTATTCAGAGGCCCGACTGACAGTGCGACTGCGCATGGTCAGCGCTTCGTGGCTGCGCGCCTACGAAGAGAAGGTGCGTTTGGCTCTCGAGCAGACCTTCGCCGGCACGGACGTGAAAATCGTGTTCGGGGGGTATGTTCCGTTGTATTCACGTCTGATCGAGTATCTGACGGTCAGCCAGGTCAGCAGCTTCGGCTGGGCGCTGCTGACCATCTTCGGCACGATGGCCTTTCTGCTCAAGCGCATCCAGGCCATGTTTCTGGGAATCATCCCGAACTTGTACCCAATCATCATGACGATGGGCATGATGGGAATTCTCGGCATTCGCCTGGACATCGCCACCGTCACCATCGCCTCGATCTCTCTCGGAATCGCTGTCGACGACACCATTCACGAACTCTTTCTGTTCTATCACCCTCATCGACAGCACCTCGATCCGGTTGAATCGATCAGCGAAACTCTGATCGAAGCCGGCCCGGCCGTCATCGTCACCTCGATCATCTACGCTCTCGGTTTCTCTGCGCTGGTTCTGGCCAGCATCAAGTCGGTCATTCTGTTCGGCGGTCTGCTGGCGCTGACCATCATCTTCTCGATGCTCTGCGAAATCACAATTCTGCCCGCGCTCGTCTGCACGTTCAAGTCCTGGTTGTCTCGCACGTAAAACCGCTATTATTCGCATTCTCACAACGGAGGATATCTCATGCCGATTACCGATGAAGTCGTATACGCCAACGTCTGGGAAGACCCGGAACTGAACCGCCGGTCTTTGCACGTCAGACCCGGTGACTCGGTGCTGTCGATTACGTCAGGCGGCTGCAATTCCCTCTGTCTGCTGCTCGAGAATCCGGGGCGCGTCGTCTCGATCGATCTGAATCCGGCACAGCTCGGCATGCTTGAATACAAGCGCGCGGCAATTATGGAACTGGACTATGACGACTACCTCGAGTCGCTCGGCGTCACCTTTTACGGCAAACCCTCGCGCCATCCGCAGGAGTATCGGGTGCAGTTGTTCGACCGCATCAAGAAGCACATGAGCCCCGAGGCTCGCTCCTTCTGGGAAGGGCGCCGCGAGCGCATTGCCAAAGGGATCTTCATGGACGGCAAGGTCGAAAAGTTCTTTGCGATCTATCGTCGCATGCTCAAGTTCTTCTATGACTGGTCCGATATCGAAAAGCTGTTTTCCTTCGAAACCCTCGAAGAACAGAGGAACTACTATATCGGGATGAACCGCCGCAAGTGGAAGTTCCTGAACCAGTGTCTGTTGAACAAATTCGTGCTGAGCCTGGTGAAAGGCAGCCATTCGTTCGAACAGGTCGAAGACCCGGACCTCGCCGCCAACCTGAACCGCAAGATCCATCGCGGCATGACCCGGTTTTTCAACCCGGACAACTACTTCATGTCGCTGATGCTGCTGGGTGAGCATTACAAGCCGGACGCCATGTCTCCCTACCTGTTACGCGAGAACTTCCCGGTGTTGAAAGAAAACATCGGTCGACTCGAAATCTTCAAGGGAGTTCTGACCGACGTACTCGCCAAATACGGCAAAGCCTCGTTTGACCGCCTGCAACTGTCGAACATCTTCGAATGGATGACCAACGAATTCTTCAACGGGGTCATTCGCGAGGCGATCGATCTGGCTCGACCGCACGCACGTTTCTGCTGGCGTTACACGCTGGCGCGCCCACGAGCGCTCGATGCCGAGAACTCAAAACGCCTGCGACCGGAACCGGATCTGGCTCAGAAACTTTTCGAACAGGATCGTTCGTTCATCTACGAAAGCTTTCATGTGTACCAGTTAGTATCGTAGAAAATGTTCTGTTCATAACTATTTTCGATTCATCTGTTGCCAAAGGAGACTGCGACTGACGCGACCGGCCGCATGAATCAACCACTCATCCCCCTCGTCACTCCGACCGAGCGTTTTCGGGGCCTGCTGTTCGGCACCGCGGTGGGTGACGCGCTCGGCCTGCCGCGCGAGGGGCTTGAACCGGCGCGAGCCAGAAAGCTGTTTCCCGAACCTTTTCGGCACCGCATGTTCTGGGGATATGGGGTCACCAGCGACGATACCGACCACACGCTGATGGTCGCCCGGGCGCTGTTGAAGCATCCACGCGATCCGGCGGCCTTTGCTCGTTCACTGGCCTGGTATCTGCGTCTCTGGATCCTCAGTCTGCCGCCCGGTATCGGCTTCGCCACGCTGCGCTCCATTATCAAGCTCTGGTGCGGCTTCGGTCCGACCACTTCAGGGGTGTACTCGGCCGGAAACGGACCGGCCATGCGGGTTGCCCCCATCGGCGCCTTTTTCGCGCAGCAACCCGAACTGCGCGAAGCCTACGTGCGCGCCTGCACCCAGATAACCCACACGGATCCGCGAGCGCTCATCGCCGCCCAAGCGGTCGCCGAAATGGCAGCCTGGATCATGGACAAAGCCGTACCGCACGATCTGTATCCGGGAACATTGATCTGGAAGCTCGATGGAGTCTGCGATATCAAGGGTATTGATCCACAGTCTGAAGCTGTCATCGAGTGGAAACACCTGGTCACCGAGGTCGGGCGAGCACTAGAGAAGAACCTGACGGTGACCGCCTTTGCCCAGGCTCTCGATCTCGGGCACGGCATCAGCGGCTATGCCTACCACACGGTCATCATGGCCATCTACGCCTGGTTTCATCATCGCAACGACTTTCACGGTACCATCGAAAGCATTATCGCCTGCGGTGGCGACACCGATACGACGGCAGCCATCGCCGGAGCTCTCGCCGGCTGCACGACGGGAACATCGGGAATTCCCAACCCCTGGAAAATGTATCTGATCGACTGGCCCCGCTCGATCGCTTTCTACTGGGAACTCGGCGCCGCGATGGCGGAAGCTTATGCCGGGCAGCATAGTCGCGTTCCCTGGTATTTCACGCCCGGTCTGCTGGCGAAAAATCTGGCGACCCTGCCGATCATTTTCCTGCATGTGGTGCGCCGCATGCTGCCTCCCTACTGAATCCGAGCAGGCAACGGTCTTCACCTGGTTTTATCGGTTGTAGAAGGCCGTCGAGACTGCTATCCTCATGAGAGAGAGTGTTGCCGTCCGGAAATTTCGTTCACGGAGGTTCTGCTGATGAGATCCGTTTTTCGTTCGCTCGTCGTTCTGATGGCCCTGTTCAGCCTGCTGCTCACCGGATGCGGCGGAGCGCCGACCACCAGCAACGCTGATCCATTGGCCTTTATCGAAAAGATCGAGAAAGGCGAAGCTTTCATCAAAAAGCCCAGTGAACAAGCCTTTACCGCGGCGGCCGTGAAAGCGCCGCTCGGCGAAGGCGACATCGTGAAAACCGGTGACACCGCCGAAGTGGTCATTCGTTTTTCAACCGGCGCGGTCGCTCGCGTACTGCCGAAGTCAGAGTACCAGTTGAAAGAACGCAAAGTGGCCGCTACCGGCCAGAATGTCGTCTATACAAGACTGGTGAACGGGGTCGCGGCCTTTTACGTGCCAAAGGATGCCGAAGCCGCCAGGAAGTTCGAAGTCGAAACGGAACGCGCCGTGGCGAGCATCAAAGGCACCACGTTCAAACTGGCTGACGACGGCACCATCACCACCCTGTCGGTGGGCGAAGGGACGGTAGCCTTTCGGTCGAAGGTTGACAGCAAGAGCATCGATGTTGCCGAAATGTATCGAGTCACGGCCAATGCTTCGGGACTCGGCGAGCCGGAGAAATTCAACGCCCTCATGGATACTGATCTGGCAGGCGCGGAAGAGATTCTGAAGGGAACCCGCTGAGTGCCTTTCGGTTTGCGCCTTGGCACCGCACACCCCCACGCCTGACCTTCTCTCATGCGCGCCCTCAAGTCAATTCCCGGAACACTGGCACTCGCCGTTCTGGCAACGGGGCTATTGCTGCTGATCTCAGCGGGCGGCGTATTCTCAACCTGGGCGCTTGACTGGTTCTGGCGCCTGAACGGGCCTCTGAAGTCTCAATCAGGAGCCTTTTCCGGTATCGGCGATCAGGTCGCGATCATCGCCATCGACGAAGCCACGCTGCGTCGATATCGCGGCGAACGTTCGCGGCTGCCGCGCGATGTCTACGCCCGTATCATCGATGAGGCGACCCGTATGGGTGCACGGCTGATCGGCTTCGACGTCACCTTTGACGAACCCGGTGATGCGGCTGAAGATCGGCAACTCGCGGAATCAGCCCGGCGAAGCGGCATTGTCGTCACCAACTGCTACCTTGCCAACAACGAGGATTTTTCGCGCATCTGGATCTCCGGGCGCGCGTTCTTCCGCGATCTGGCACGCGCGGAAGGTTTCGCGGATTTCCCGCTCGACCTGGACCGGGACAAGTTCATTCGCCGCGTCAGGTTGTATTATCCACGCGGCGAGCTTCCCTGCCGCATCTCGTTCGCCATCGCCTTGTACCTGGCAGACATCGGACGAACGCCGGCCGATGTTCAATACGAGCGCACCGCTCTCGTCCTTCCCCGGCCGGGCGGAATGTCATCGATTCGCCTGCCGCTTGACTACCGCGGGCTTTCGCTGGTCGGCTTTCTGGGCGGCGCACGCAGCCTGCCGACCTGGTCGGCTGCCGATCTGCTCGACGGTAAAGTGCCGGCAGAAGCGATCCGCGACCGCATCGTTCTGGTCGGGGGCACCGCCGCCGAGTATCGCGACTCGTTTCACACCCCGTTCTCGCCGCTGGGCGATCTGCCGGGCGTCGAACTGCACGGTCACCTGCTGGAAAATCTCTTCGCGGGTGTCACCCTCCGCGAAATCTCCGGCCCATCCTGGTGGACAATCCTGCTCGTTCTGGCGGCCGCGGCGGCGGCCATCGTTCACTTTTTCAGCGCGATACACGGCGGCATCATGCTGGCGGTCATCGGCGCCGGCTGCCTGCCGCTGACGCTCTTTCTCTTCGTGAACCGAATGATCTTCGTCAACCCCTTCGATCTCTGGGCCACCTTCGCCGTCAGCTGGGCGGTCGTCACCGTTCACGATGCGTACAGATTGAGTCAAGAGAAAAATCAGATTGCGAAGCTGTTTCGACAGTATGTGGCTCCCCACCTGCTTCAGGAGCTTCTCGATCACCCTGAGAGCATCGCCCGCGGCGGCGCCAGACGCCAGGCTGTCATTCTGTTCGCCGACGTGCGCGGGTTCACGACGATCTGCGAAGAGTCCAGTCCGGAACACGTCATATCATTCTTGAATACGTATTTCAACGCCATGACCAATGTCATCTTTCGCTTCGAGGGTGTCATCGACAAGTTCATGGGTGACGGTCTCATGGCTTTCTTCGGCGTTCCTCTCTTTCATGACCACACGGTCAGCCGTGCCGTTGAGGCGGCGCTCGCCATGCAGCAGGCCCTTCGCGACCTGCAACGGTCACATGCGCGCGACGGAGATTTTCCAATCAGGCGCATCGGCATCGGGATTCACGGCGGCGAGGTCGTCGTCGGCAATGTCGGCAGCGATTTGTACCAGGAGTATACGGTGCTCGGCGACGCAGTGAACGTTGCCGCCCGTCTCGAATCTCAGGCGACGAACGGCGGCATCCTGATTTCAGGCTGGGTGAAGGATCATCTGCCGACGCACCGGTTTTCGTTGCGCTCGTGCGGCGCTTTGAAAGTGAAGGGGCGCAAGAGCGAAGTGGAAGCGTTCGAAGTGATCGACACCCAACACGACACCACGGCATCGGAAGCAAGCATCGGATAATCTTCTTCAATCAGCCTTTTACTCGCATGAGATGCTGATATCATCGATAGTTTGCTGGTACTGTCTTCACGACATCATCAACATGGTCGGCAAGGTCCTGTACCGTTTGAAACACCTGGCGCAGACCGGTGAAGTTCTGGCGGAGCGTCTTCAGATCTTTGCCGCGCTCGAGTTCGCGGTCGAGAAACGCCGTGAAGTTCGGATGCGTGCCGTTGTATTTGGCTCGAAACTGGCGCAGATTCTGCAGATACCCCTTGCAGTTTTTATCTGCATCAGAGTCTCTCTGAATCATCAGCGTCACGATCTTCTGCAGATCAAGCACGCGGCGCAGCACCTCGGGTTCCTGTCGGCGCGGCAGCGACTCAAGAACCGGAGAGACCGTCAGCGACAGATAACACTTTTCCGCGCTGCTGAAGGCCAGCTGCACGATATCTACCGCCTGATTCACCATCAACAGCTTGCCGACGAGTGTCGGCGTATACAGAGACAACCGTGGCCCGAGAGACGCCGACGGGTCGATCAGCACCCCCTTCAACTGCGGCAGCAACGGAATCAGCAGCAGTACCCGCTGAACGACTCCCACGCCTTTCTGCTGGTACATAGCCGCGATCTTTCGTTGCAGATCGGTGAATTTCAGACAGGCCGCATGATCGGCACTGTTTTTCCCCGCTTTGGTCAGAACTGCCTGCAGCTGATCTCGCTCCAGTTCGAGCGGACGAATCGCCTGATTCACGCGATCGACCACGTTCAGACAATCGTCGATCAGATAGAGCACGCGCCCGAACATCATGGTTCCATCCTGTGACGCCGACGGACAGACCTGCAGAATATTCTGCAGTCGCAGTTGATCTTCCGAAATGCCGGCCAATGTCGGATGCATCGGAGCCAGCATGTCTGCCAGAGCTTTGAGTGCGCCGCGATCAAGGCGGGCTTGCGTTTCGGGAGACAGGGCTGCTGAAACGTACGGTTCAGCGAATACGGCGTCATCCGTTCCCTGCAGTAACTGGGACAATCGATACTCACGCTTCGACCCGTCCTGCGCCGTCCAGCCGATGATGATCTCCAGCTCAAGCAGATTGCGCTGTCCGGCTGCCAGCGGATGATCGAGACGCGTCGACACCTTCACCGTGAAACCCTTCAACTGATCATAGAGGGGGCCCGAAACGATGGGAAGATCTTCTGTCGGAAGCAGTCGGTCGAACCTCGTCGTGTTCTCGAGCAGGCGAAAGTACTTGCTGACACCGCCCACGACCGGCTGATCCTGCCCTCCGGCATCCTGTATCAACTCGGTAAACATGTGAGGATTTTCCTGCAGACGCTGGTTCACGTCTTCAAGCACCTTCTGTGCCAGAAACATGGCGGAGTAATGCTCAGCGGTAAACGACATCTCACGTCCGGCCCCCTGAAACGTGGTAATCAGCACCACGACGGAAAATGCCAGCAACCCGAGAGCGATCAGAATCTCGATCAGTGTGACGGCGCGGCGGGGAAATCTTTTCATGGCGCCTGGCTCCAGGCGTTCTGATAGATCTGTTGTCGGCGTGCGCGATGGTCAAGCTCGAGATCGCGCTTTGCCGCGGCAAGCTGATCCGCCGTCCAACCCTCGGCGGCAGCTCGAGCCTCGAGAGCCTGCAGGGCCTCTCGATACCGTGCCACTTCGAGGTTCACCTCGGTGTTCACGACGCCGGTGCGACCATAGAGATACTGCATCAGCCTGCGCAGAATGATTTCCGCCTCAAGGAACTTCAGCGCCTTGGTGGCTTGTTCGATCCGGCCGAACTCTGTATTGGCCCTGCTTTTCAAGGCGGCGAGATAATCGGAATCATACCCACGTTTGTCCAGCCAGTTGAAGATGCGATCTCGGTCGACATTCTTCACGGCGCTCTGGCCCCCCGCAGGAACCGGTACAAGTGACGGCGGCGAAACAGCTGTCGAGACGCCGGCCGGCGCAGACGAGACCGCAGGAACTCCTGCCTGGGGAATCGTGGCACCGATATCGCGCAAGATTGCAAGCGGGTCGATCTTGATCGCCAGACGCTGTCTCGCCTCTCCGAGATTGCCCGATGTCTGCACCCGACGACCGATCATCTGATTCACTTTCTGCGTCAACGGGTCGATATCGCCACCGTTCAGCGAAGTTGAACCGGTGCCTTCAGCCAGCGTTGCGGTAAAGTCGACGGCCGGGTTCACCAGCCCATGAAACACTGAGTCTTCGTACGAGATGCGGTAAAACAGCAGTCGACGCGTGCCGCGATAGGTCGAGCGCACCCAGAGATCGAAAGAATACGGCACGCCAGGCGTATCCTGCACGACGGATATGTACGAGCCACCACCATAGGAAATCGGCTTGTCCTGGATATCCGGGCCGGTCTTGAACCATCTTGCATCCCACGGCTTGCTGAAAACTCGTGCCGTCAGCGCATGCACCCCTGATTCGGCAATCGCCAGAGCGCGAATGTGCGCGTCCGACCCTTCAAGACCGGCACCAACGCCGCGCATCAAGGTAAAGTAACTGAAAGCCATGATGAACATGATCGCGAGAATCGCCACCGCGACTCCAAGCGCAACCCCGGCACGCATCACTGGTCGGCTCACGGGTTTCCGCATCATGTGTCACCCGCCGTCGCATTTTTCAACCGAATCATGTTCACGAAGGAAAAGTGCGCCTGCTCCTTGCGCAGGTATCCGGTGACCAGGACTCCTCCGAAACCGTGAGAGGTGAAGTTCATGGCGGTAATGTTCGCCAGCACTTCATGTGGCGGTGAAGAGACTCCGGACTCGACATCGTAGGTTACCGAGTTGAGCCTGAAAATATCACAGCCTTCACGCTTCGAAGCCGCAATGTCCTTTTCGAGATACAGCATGTGCAGATTGTTGAGATAATCACGCAGCATCAGAAACGGAAGGGTTGAGCCTGGGTCCGGCTTGAAGATCTCAATCCCTTCCTGAATCTCACGATACAGGTTGACCATCGCCCGGCGGACTTCGAGCTGCAGTTCGAGTCTCGCCGTCAGCCGCACGGCATTTCGACCGCTGAAGTTGCGGAACAGTTGAAAGCAACCGGCGATCACCAGGCCGAAGATGGTCAGAGCGATCAGCGTCTCGACGAGACTGAATCCCGGTCTTGTGGAAAGACGGCTTCGCCCGCCGATCTTTCGATGCCGCGAAGCGACCCCGGAACGCTCGATCGCCATCACTGCGCCTCCCCCTCCTCGCGCTGATTCCCTGTGATTCCAGTATACCAGATCCCCGATTTCCCTTCATACACTGCAGAACAAACGCAGCAATTCTCGGTGAAAAGAACGTGCCTGGTCAGGCCGTTTTGATCCCCTGTCGCTCCGCACGAACCACTTCGGCAACTTCGATCATCGACTCATCTCGCTTCTTCGTCGAACCTCTTCGAGCGCCCATCCCTGGGCGCGCTCAGAGGACTCGCTCCATCGTGGAGCGAGCCGACGAAGAATCGGATGATTCGACGATCTCATACGCCGAGTGTTTCGGCTACACGCCGGCAGGGATCAGCGTTCGGCCTGTCCAGGCACCTCACCGAGAATTGCTGGAACAAACGCTGGGAAAATGCACACTTTACGTTTGATCCACCGGGCTTGTGCACTCACACGAAGGAAGACAAGCGCAATGCCCATGAACGCCCCAGGAGCAAGAGTCGGCTTCCGCGGGCGATCTCGGCGAGGGCTATCTTTCCGGATGGGTGATTGTGTAACATGAAGAGGGCAATCACATGCAATATCGTTTTCCCACAGGTTTCATCTGGGGTTCTGCCACCGCCGCGCTGCAGATCGAGGGCGCGACAGCCGAGGGCGGGCGCGGCCCATCGATCTGGGATGTCTTCTGTAAAGAGCACCCCGAGCGCATCTGGGAAGGTGCTTCTCCCGAACCGGCCTGCGATCATTTCCATCGTTTAACCGAAGACATTGCTCTGATCAAAGCCATGGGTCATAACGGCTATCGTTTCTCGCTCTCGTGGCCTCGTCTGTTCCCCGACGGCAACCCCGACCACCCGAACCAGGACGGCATTCGTTTCTATCGTGAGCTTCTCGACCTGCTGAAGGCCAACAGTATTGTTCCAAACGTGACGCTCTATCACTGGGATCTCCCGCAAGCCCTGGCGCAACAGGGTGGCTGGGAAACCCCTGCCGTCATCGACGCTTTCGTCGCCTATGCCGACGCGTGCTTCTCGCTATTCGGTGATCGCGTGCCTCTGTGGGCCACGCTGAACGAACCGGGCTGGATGACCCTGAATGGATGGGTCACCGGACTGCACCCACCCTGCCGCCGCGATTTCAAAGCCGCCGTGCAGGTCGCGACCAACCTGTTGATCGCCCACACACGAGCGGTGCAACGATTTCGCAGCGGGGGGTATCCCGGCCGAATCGGTCTGGTACTCAACATGTCGACTGTTTATCCGGCTTCTGAAGCTGTCGCGGATGTACAAGCTGCGAACATCGCAGACGCGGTTCTCAACCGGTGGTTTATTGATCCGGTCTTATGCGGTTCATTTCCCGCTGAGGCGTTGAAACTGTATCAATCGTGCGACATTCTCCCCGACGTTTCCGATCGTGACCGTCGCATCCTGTTCTCAGCCGGATGCGATTTCATCGGGGTCAACTACTATTACCCGCATCATGCTTCGGCCGCAGCCGACGCGACGGATTTCCATCTCAACGCTTCCGGCAACCGCGACGAAGCATGTCGTTTTTCCATCGCCGGGCTATTTCAATTTGTTCGGAATCCACACGGTCGTTATACAGACTGGGGATGGGAAATCTATCCTGACGGCTTGTACGATTTGATTATGCGCGCACACCAGTATCAACGCGGCATGCCGATCTACGTGACGGAAAACGGCATTGGGCTTCAGGATACCCTTATCGACGGCACCGTTGACGATTCAGCCCGCATCGAGTTCGTGCGTGATCACCTGGTCGTCATTCATCGCGCCATCAGCGACGGCGCCAACGTCAGCGGGTACTACATGTGGTCTCTGATGGACAATTTTTCCTGGATCAACGGGTACAAGAAACGGTACGGTTTTCTCTACGTCGACCGACAGACGTTGGCCCGCACACGCAAGAAGAGCTCGTTCTGGTTCGAGACCATCGCTCGCACCAATACACTTATCGTCGACTGAGTTTGTCCATGAACCCGCGTAGGCGACAGTCAACCCATGCCGCGGCCAGGCTCCGTTATCGCGTCGTTATCTGTCACGCTACACATTGAAACAATCAATTCTCTGAAGGCCAGCGACTCGGACTCTTCGGATGCTGTTTGAAAAACTGCCAGATAACCTGGCAGGCATTCAGGTCTTTCGACGTCTTGCCGACGAGAAACTCAGGCGCATACTGGGCACCGCCAGGCCAGGTGTGACCGCCGCCGCGGATTTCGTAATAGACCACGGCCGTTCCATTTTTGCCGCGATCGTAGACCTGTTTCCACACCTTCGTGCCATCTGCCGGGTCCGAGTCGGGTTCCTCGACCGCCGCCGCCTCTGAGGCGCATCCGTTGGCTTCAACCCAGAACTTCACGGCCTCCGCAACGGGAACACTGGTTCCGCGCGGACTGCGTTTGAACCCGACCGCACCACCGGCGTTCCGCACCAATTCGTCTTCGGTGCCGTTGATCATCATGACCGAAACGGGATGCTGAGGAACAGCACGAGCACCGCTCGCCGTCGGCAGTGAGCCGGTCACCAGTGCCACTGCCGCAAAAACATCAGAAGCTTCAATGGCCAGTCGAGCCGACATGAAGGCGCCATTCGATATGCCGCAGGCATAGATGCGATTTTCATCGATCGCGAACTCGGACTTCACGTTTGTCACCACAGCCTTCAGGAAACCGACGTCGTCCAGCTTCGTCGAATGCGCTTCAGAGGTGGGAACCACACGTCCATCGTTCCAGTTCTTCTTGTAGCCGTCCGGATACACGACCAGAAAACCTTCACGTTCAGCCAGGTCGTTGAATGCTCCGAGGGTGAGATACTGCATTCCCTTTCCCGTGCCCCCGCCGCCATGCAGCACCAGCAGCAACGGAACCGGTTCGCTTCCCAGGCTGTTTCTGGGAACAAACAACTCGTACGAACGGTCAAGCGCACCGAACGGCATGACGCGGCGCACCGCCCGCGCATACTCATCAACCTTGCGTCGATAGTTCCAGACATAGCCGCCGGCCAGCAGACTTGCACCCACGCACAGCACCACGAATGTCAGGAACAGTTTCTTCCACATCAGCATCAGCTCCGACAGGTCTTCGCGATCAAATGGAACGCATGGCCTCAGCGAACGACTGAGGCCAGCTGCGCCTGCACCTCGACCGCATACTGGTCGGCATTGAGACCGACGATGAGATGCCAGGCGCCATTGGGCTGCGGCATGACGGCAGCGACGCAGGTCTCACGCAGCGCATCCACTGAGGCGAGTCGGGTCTGCTTCAGCTCCACGCGCAGGCGCGTTTCGGCACAAACGTCGCATCGAAGCACGTTTTCCGCGCCACCCAGAGCTTTCACCAGAGCGCGAGCCTTTTCGGCGGCCTGCGCATCGCGCTGCTTCGTCGGCACACCCGCAGGTGCTTTGACAGTCACATTTCCCGGCATATCTGACTCGGACAATTCCGCTTCGGGGCCGGCGGTCGCCAGATACTCTTCCATATCGGTCTTCAGATTTTCCGAGCGGGTTCCAAAGATGGCCTGCAGGCCATTGCCGACCACCACCACCCCCGTCGCGCCGAGCGCCTTGAGCTTGTCGGGGTTAGCCTTCGCGATATCGACCACTTCAACGCGCAGGCGCGTAATGCAGGCATCGAGACTGCGAATGTTGCTGCGACCACCGAAGCCCAGTACCAGTTGATGGGCGAATTCAGCCGCTACAGCACTGCCGCCCTCGACAACGGGACCTTCCGTCTCGTCTTCTCGACCCGGGGTTTTCAGATCAAATGTCATGATCACGGTACGGAACAGGAAAAAGTACAAAACGGCCCAGATCGGACCAATAACCAGAAACCACAACGCGTTGTGCGAATTGGGAAACAACACCACATAATCGATCAATCCATGTGAAAAGGTGGTGCCGTGTTTGATGCCGAGAGCGATGCACAACGGAAAAGCCGCGGCGGCAAGCAGAGCGTGCAGCGCGTAGAGAATCGGTGCCACGAACAGAAACGAAAACTCGATCGGTTCGGTGATGCCGGTCAGAAATGACGTGAGAGCCGCAGAAACCATGATGCCGCCGACTCTGGCCTGGTTCTCCTTCTTCGCGCAGAACCACATGGCAATGGCCGCGGCAGGCAAGCCCCACATCTTGAAGAGATAGCCGCCGGCCAGATTGCCCGCGGTCGGGTCTCCGGCCGTGAACCGCCCGATCTCTCCGCGGAAAATCTCGACGGTGTGCGTGGCCGCCGCGGATACCTGGTTCCCGATCTCGGCAGTTACCGAGCTGACCTTCACATACTCGCCCACCTCGAAGAAGAACGGAACATTCCAGATGTGGTGAAGTCCGAACGGAATCAGAGAGCGTTCCACCACGCCGTACAAGGCAAATGCCGTGCCTGGTTGTCCGGCCGATGCCCAGGTGGAGAAATGAGCGATTACCCTTCCGATCGGTGGCCAGATAAAGCTGAGCAATACTCCGACACCGATCGCGGCAAACGCGGTTAAAATCGGCACCAGACGTTTGCCGGCAAAGAACCCCAGGTAGGCAGGCAGCTGCACGCGATAGTAGCGATTGAACAGCCAGGCCGCACAGGCTCCGATCAGAATGCCGCTGAAGACACCGGTATCGATACTTTGAAAACCCATCACCGACTTGGTCGTCACGCCGAGCAGCTTGGCCGCCACCCCCATGGTAGCAAGCATAACGGCATACCCGACCGTACCAGCCAGCGCCGCCACCCCATCATTGTTCGTGAGGCCGAGGCACACTCCAATGGTGAAGATCAACGGCAGATTTCCGAAGATAGCCCCCCCGGCCTGAGCCATCACCTGGCTGACCACGGCCGGCAAGCAGCTGAAGTTCGCACTGCCGACGCCGAGTAAAATACCCGCGACCGGAAGCACCGAGACCGGCAGCATGAGAGATTTTCCGATTTTTTGCAGAAGGGCAAAGGTTTGCGTCCAGAGATTCATATCGTTTCCCTCTCTCTACATCAAGCTTTCATGGCTTCATCGACCAACTGACGCACCTGAACGGCATCGGCCGCCCCAAGAGCTTTCTGAGCCAGTGTTCGGCAACCCTCAAGCGTCAGGCGGCGTATCTGCGCTTTGACAGTCGGAATCGACGGCACGCTGACGCTGAGTTTGTCGACACCCAGGCCGATGAGAACAGGTACGGCACGCGCATCACCCGCCAGACCGCCGCAGACGCTGACCGAACGTTTTCGATCACGGCCCCCGTCGACCGTCGCTTTGATCAATCTGAGCACCGCCGGGTGCAGCCCGTCGATATGCGGAGCCAGCTTCGGGTGGCCGCGGTCCATGGCTAACGTATACTGGGTCAGATCGTTGGTTCCCAGCGAAAAGAAGTCGGCTTCGGCGGCGAAGTGCTCAGCCAGCAGAGCAGCCGAGGGCACTTCGACCATGATACCGGCCGGTACGACGGGAACACCGAGTGCTCGCGCTTCGGCCTCAAGCAGCCCGCGTGCCGCACGCCATTCGGCGACACTCGCGATCATCGGAAACATGACGTGAATTCGATGTCCCACCGACGCTCGCAAAATCGCCCGCAACTGCGTGCGAAAGATCTCGGGTCGGTCGAGACTGACTCGAATGCCGCGTTCGCCAAGGAACGGATTATCTTCGCGGGGAATGGGCAGATACGTGAGCGGTTTGTCGCCACCGACATCGAGCGTGCGAATCACCAGCGTTCGCTCTGTGCCCAGAGCTTTGGCCATGTTTTGATAGGTTTGTGCTTGTTCGTTTTCGTCGGGCGGGCTGTTGCGATCGATGAACAGAAACTCGGAGCGCAGAAGTCCGACCCCCTCGCCACCCAGTTTCACCGACTGTTCGGCGTCCGCCAGACCACCGACGTTCGCCGTGACAAGCACTCGATGTCCGTCGCGGGTCACCGCCGGTTCAGCGGCGCTCTTCAGCTCGATCTCGCGCTGGGCCGCCTGCTCCTGCTGCTGTTTTCGCACCCTCGTCATTTCTTCTTCACTAGGATGCAGGCGCAGAATACCTTTGCTGCCATCAAGCACGGCAGGCGTCTGATCGACGGTCTCGAGCACTCGCGGCTCGATGCCGGCAATGGCCGGAATTCCCAGCGAGCGGGCCAGAATCGCCACATGCGATGTCGAACCTCCGGCAACGGTGCAGAACCCCAGCACCCGTGCCCGATCAAGATTCGCCGTGTCGGATGGCGTGAGATCTTCGGCTACCAGAATGGTTTCCGCAGGGAAGGATCGCTTCTCTTCCGTGGTTCCGGTCAGAATGCGCAGCACCCTGCGGCCGACATCGCGCAGATCGTTTGCCCGAGCCGCCAGCAGCTCGTTTTTCATGGTCGCCAGACGGTCAGCCTGAACCGCATAGGCCTTGTTCCAGGCAAAAGCCGCACTTTTCCCTTTGGCAATGGCACTTTCGGCCAGTTCCAGCACATCAGGGTCTTCGAGAAGCTCCTGATGCGCGGCAAAGATCGCCGCCTTGCCGGCATCGGCCGTCTGCGCCAGGCGATCATGCAAGGAGGTCAGCTGCAATTTGGCCTGCTCAAGGGCTTCACCAAGACGGCGTCGCTCGACCTCAGGGGTATCGCCCTGTTCGGCCACCGCGATTTCCTGATGCTGCAACCGAAAGATGCGACCCACAGCCAGACCGGGCGACGCAGAGACACCAACCAACACGTTCGGATCATCTGATTTCGCGCGCACCGGCGGAGAAACCGGCTGAGCCGCTCGTTCGGCGGGGGCGCTCGGCGGCGCACCGACAGTGGCTGCCCCTTCTCCAAGACCGTTTTTCAGTTCGGGAACAATCAATGCCAGCGCCTGTTCGGCATCAGCACCCTGAGCCGTCACCAGAACCTTGTCGCCATGCCGCACGTCGAGAGCCATGATCGAGACCACGCTGCGCGCGTTCGCCTGTGCATCGCCCTTTCGCAAGCGGATGTCGGCCTTGAACCGTCGCGCCAACTGCACCAGCACCGCAGCAGGGCGCGCATGCAGGCCGGTCGGGTTGGAAATGACAACGGCCTCTGACGTGAGAAGACGCCCCTCACCAGTCGTCGCGGCGGCGGCGGAACTTTGCAGCGTCACTTCGAGCAACGGCCGACGGCCGGCTTCAAAAACGCCGGTGTTGCGCTTCCATGAGGCAATACGTTCGGGGGTGGTCACCAGAATCTGCGTCAGCAGGCTGCGCGCTTTTCTTGCCACTTCATCGGCATCGAAGGTGATCAGGATATCACCGGTCTTCACCTGGTCTCCGTTTTTCACTTTCGGAGTAAACCCCTTGCCTTTGAGGTGCACGGTATCAAGTCCGATATGCATCATGATCTCGATGCCCTGTTCCGTCTGCAATGTCAGGGCGTGACCGCAGGCATGAATCTGCACAATCTGCCCATCACAGGGCGCCAGCAGATCCTGCGAAGTGGGGTCGATCGAGACGCCGTCTCCCACCAGCTTCTGCGCGAACACGGGGTCAGGAACCTGTTCAAGCGGCATCATGACGCCACTCAGCGGAGCCATCAGCACCAGGCGGTTTTCGGTCACGTCAGCACCTCATCACACCAGAATTGCATGCAGGAAAATGTGTTCAAATTCTATCACACCCCGCTTCGGAGCGGTCGATTCTCGTGTGCACTGCAGCCTCGCCGCGGGTGGTGACAGATTTTCATGCAAGACGCCCGGAGACAAAAACAAACAACGGCAAACCTGGCCGGCGGAGAGACCGGCAAGTGAAGTGGTTTCCAACAGCAATTCTCGGTGAGGTGCCTGGACAGGCCGAACGCGGATCTCTGCCGGCGTGCAGCCGAAACACTCGGCGTATGAGATCGTCGAGTCATCCGATTCTTCGTCGGCTCGCCCCACGATGGGGCGAGCCCTCTGAGCGCGCCCAGGGATGGGCGCTCGAAGAGGTTCGACGAAGAAGCGAGATGAGTCGATGATCGAAGTTGCCGAAGTGGTTCGTGCGAAGCGACAGGGGATCAAGACGGCCTGACCAGGCATGTTTTTCTCACCGAGAATTGCCGGGTTTCTAAATCCCTGATACCTGACATGCGTTGAAACAGGTATACTGTGGTGGTTTCCATGTTAGAAATGGATACATCATCAAACCAAGGAGCCGTCCATGAAGATCCGCTGGTATCTGTTGGCAGTGGCCGCTGTTTTCCTGTTCGGACAAAATCTTTTAGCCATGAGTGCCGATGAAGTATTACAGGCTGTCGAAGATCGGTATGTCGGCAAGACCTCGAAGGCCGAAACCACCATGAAACTCATCGACGCCGAAGATAAGGAGCGCAACCGGACGATGCTCGTCTATCGCCGGAAGATCGATAACGCCAACAAGGATAACTTCATTCACTTTCTGAACCCGCCCGACATCAAGGATACGACCTATCTCGTCAACGAGAAGAACCGCGAAAAGCAGAAATGGATCTATCTTTCCGCGTTCAAGAACACGCGCAAGATTCTCGCCGACGATTTCGGCTCGGCCTTCGTGTCGAGTGATTTCACCTACGAAGACATGGAAGACATCCATGCCTCGGACTACACCTGCTCGGACCTCAAGGAAGAAACGCTCGACGGTGAAGCTGTCTACTCGATCAAGTGCCAGAAAAAAGATGGCAAGACCAGCTATGCCCATACGATCATGAAGGTCTCGAAAGACAAGATGGTGCCTCTCAAAGCGCTCATGTTCGACAAGGGCGACCCCGGCAAGCAGATCAAGGAAATGAACGCCAAGAACGTGCAGAAGGTTCAGGAAATCTGGACCCCCATGGAAATCACAATGAAAGATCTGCGTAAGGGTACCTCGACGGTACTGGCCATCAAGAAGATCGAGTATGAAGTCCCGCTCACCGACGATGTTTTTTCCCAGAGGAACATGCAGAAATGAAGTAGAGGTTGCATGCCCGCCGGAAACGACGCCGTTCGCAACGCGAATCACCCATGCCGCAAACCCTTTTCAAACGGGTTTGCGGCATGTTTCGTTCTCGGACTTTTCTGTATCGTTTTCACGTTCATGTCGCCGGCCGTCCGAGCCGATGAGAGCGAAAAACCGGTTGTACGGCCAAATTTCAGCGGCTGGCATAACTGGAAGTATAATAAGTTCTCCTCGTATGACCAGCTGCGCCTGACGCTCGACCGCGAATTCGCGAAGGGTCAGAAGTTTCTGGTCAGTGTGAACGGTCTGCGGTACCAGGAAGATGACAACAAAGCCTGGAATACATGGGTTGGAGAAGCCTACTACAAATTCAAGCGCGGCCCCTTCGACGTCAAGTTCGGACAACTGATCGAAACATTGGGCAGTGGCGACAAGGTTTCGTTCGTCGACAAACTGAACTCGCGCCGCTACTACGCCGGTCTAGCGAACGACTACAACCGCGACAAGAAGGAAGTTCCCTGCTTCAAGACCACTTACTACATCAACAAACGCATGAGCTTCGACGTGCATTATCTGCCGGTGTTCCAGGCCAGTGAACTGCCGAGCATCTATGGCAAGTGGGCTTCAGAGTTTCAGAAGAGCCTGGCGATCAGTCTGCTGAAGGGCGGCACTCTCAAGCAGGAAGACGACACCAGTCTCGATCCGCAGTATCACCTCGCCTTCAATTCAAGCTTCAAAAAGTACGAGTTGCGATATCATTACTTTTCGTTCAAGGAGCGGCTGCCCATCGTCGACCAGGTGAACGAGGGAACCTTCAACCAGACGTATCCGCTGGATGAGACCTGGGCTGTCGACGGCAATATCACCTTCTCGAAAGACTTTCTGATGCGTTTTGAGCTGGCTTACACCAGAAACAAGCGGTTTTCCGCGTTTCAAAGCGCGAGAATCGGTCGCGCGTTTGCCGGCGATATGTATAATATGTTACTTGGAACTGACAAAACCTACCGGAACAATCTGTATCTGAACGTGCAAACCCTGTTGTCAAAAGTCGCGAAAATGCCGTCAAAAACCCCGTTTCAACTGGCGGAAACGGAGTATGCGGCCACGCTGCAACTGCGCAAGGGTTTCAAGAGCGAACGTCTGTTCATCGAGTTCAATGGGGTGAATAATTTCACCACCGGAGAATATCTCTTAACGCCGAATGTCTCGTATCAGAGCTCGGACTATTTCAAAGCTCTGGCCGGCGTGCATCTGAATGGACGCTCAACCTATGCGCTCGGCCCGATCGGGCAGTTCAACAAAAACAGCACGTTGTTTCTGGAAACCCAGGTCTCGTTCTGATGTCCGCCCGGCCGCTCGTGCTGCTGGTCGCCGGCTTCATCATCTGCCTCTGTCTCGGCCCCATGACGCTTGCCTTCGAAACCGATCAGGCAACGCTGCGATTTTCGCATTACACGCACCACAAGCAGAAAGTCGCCTGTGTAAAATGCCATCCGACCGCGCTGCCGGAACGCAGCCCCGAACCATCCGAGTTGCCGCCGGGCTGGGCACCGCTGAAGCCGTCGCGGGTCGCTGACCGGCCGGCCGAACCGGTAGGCGGCGGTGCCGGCGGCAAGGATTCAGAAAACCCGTTCGGCCGCCCACCCGAAAAGCTCTGCCTGACCTGCCACGGAGAGACCCGCACCAAGTCCGATTGCGGCCTCTGTCATCTGGGCAAACCCGGCCCGACCGAGCGACCCCGTAAACGTCTCATGAAGGGCGTCACCTTCGATCACACTCGTCACAACACCTATTCCTGCCAGGTCTGTCATACCGGAATCAATAACTGGGCCACGCTGAACGGGTCACAGATCGACACCCGCATGCCGACCTGTCTGGTCTGCCACAACGGAGTGAAGGCGAAAAAGACCTGCAAGATGTGTCACAAGCCGACACCCTGGCCCAAAGACCATGTGCGCAACTACGAAAAGAAGCACGGCATCGACTATCGTCTGAACCCGCGCCGCTGCCACATGTGCCATGAAGACAGCAGCTGCGTGGCGTGCCATTCAAAGAAGCCCCGCGATCATACCGCTGCCTGGATCGCCCGCCGCCACGGCTTCACCGCCCAGACCAACCCGCGTAAATGTGAAGCCTGCCACGCTGACCGCGACATCTGCCGTCGCTGCCACCCCGGCCGATAGAGTGCACGACTTCCGCGTCGGTCTCGTTCCTCTGCATCTCGCTTCTGATGGCGATGCCGACCAACTCCTCGCTCAAAAAACCCAAGCCCCGAGCCGTTCTTCCAGATCGCGCCATTAAAGATACCTTTACAGGAGCATATATGAAGCAGTATCCATGGCGCGAGACAACACTGGCACTTGCGGGCATTGGGGTGCTGTTCTTATTGATGCGAGGTGGTCCGATCCCGCAGAGTCAGGAGTATCACCGTTTCGCCGATACCAGAGCCTGGCTCGGGATTCCGAATGCCATGGACGTTCTCACCAATCTGATGTTTTTCATTCCCGGCCTGCTCGGGCTTCGCCATTGTTTCGGCACAGCCGTTCCCGGCGCAATCTGGTCCTGGCGCGCCCTCTTTTTCGGTTCTACCCTGGTCGCTTTCGGCTCCGGATACTACCATTGGCGACCGGAAGACTGGACACTTCTGTGGGATCGCCTTCCCATGACGATCAGTTTCATGGGGTTGTTTTCTGTTCTCCTGTGTGAACAGGCGTTTCCGACCGCACGCGAAGGCTACGTCCTGCCGCCTCTTCTGCTGGTCGGCATCGGCACGGTGTTTTACTGGTACGCCGTCGACGATCTTCGGCCGTATCTCTGGGTGCAGTTCTTCCCCCTCACCTGCATGCTGCTCATTCCGGCGCTCTTTCCAGCCCGTTTTACTCACCAATGGTATCTCTTCGGCTCTCTCGCCTTGTACGCGATCGCCAAATATACGGAGTCATACGATCGTGAATTGTTTCAGGCAAGCGGACATTTGATCAGCGGACATTCGCTCAAGCATCTTCTCGCGGGCCTGGCCGCCTTTCTGCTGTTGTTTCTCGTTCAACAGCGCCGCAGCAAAGACACGTTCAATACGCCGAGTTGATATTCTCCGCCTCGGAAGCCGGCTGATAGCCGGCATCGGGCAGCACCGGAATCTCGGTCGATGAAGCCGCCGGCTCGTCTTTCACCGGGGAAGTTGCCTGCACCGAGGTCACTCCCGGCACCGGCTCAACAGCGCCCGTCAGGTGCTGAGTCGTCGAAGCGACCACGGCACCGGAAGGCATGGCGGCGGCATCCGTCAGCATGGCAATCGTCCCATTCGCATCCAGCCGAACCTGAGTCGGAGCCTGCAACTTCGAGGTGTGATTTGTCGTCTTGACCACAATCTCCCCACGCTCGAGAGTGACCAGTGAGCCTTCGGGTCGCACCGAAACCCGAAACATAGTTCCGACTGTCACGACGGTACCATGCGGGGTTGTCACCATGAAGCCCGGTACTTTATCAAGGTCGCAGACCACTTCGCCGGCATCAAGCACCACGCCTGACCGGGTCACGGAAAAGCGTGCCGCAGCCAGAAATTCAAGACGATGGGCCGTTGTCGGAGACACCTGCAGCCGACTCTTCGGACCCAACTCATACGAAACCGACGGCTCGATGAAACGCGGCGACTCCAGCGTTTCACCGGAACCCCCGAGTTTTCTTATGCCATCGTTGGTCAGCAGCGAACAGGCAAAGCGCTCAATCTGAATAGTACCATCCGGCCCTGGAGCGACAACCGTCACTGAACGCATCTGCGCCCCAACAACCAGCAGAACGAGTACCGCACAGACGGCGAACCCTGCCAGCAGGGTCTTCTGCAGGCGCCGCAACTCGTTCAGCAGATCGAAGAGATTGCCGCCTTCTTCCTGCACAGGCGCGACCGGCGTTTTTCCAAGTCGGCCCATGACCCGACGCAGGGTCTCCGGTGCCACACGGTCTTCAGCAGTCGGGGCACATGACTGTTCGAGATGCTGAAACAGCTTTTCCATACGCGCCACTTTACGGGCGCAGTCCGGGCAATCCTTCAAATGCCGTTCGAAGCGAATGCGCTCCGGAAGGGTGAGCTGCTGATCAAGATAGCCCTGCACATCGAACGTCTCACGACATCCCGTCGATGCTTGCGTCATACCGCCGCTCCCTCCTTCCGTCCTGGTTCATGTTCCGTTTTCTCGAGTGTCTGTCTGAGAATCTCACGAGCACGAAACAAGTTCACTTTCACCGTTCCCATCGGTTCATCGAGTACCTGCGATATTTCCTCGTAACTCAACATCAAGCCATGTCTCAGCACGAACAGAATCCGATATCCGAGCGGCAACCGGTTCAGAAACTCTTCCCACATCCAGCGCTCAATCGCCTGCTCCGCCGGAGAAGCACTCGGAGCCGTCACCGGCAGATCATCGAGCGGCTGCAGACTGATCTTGCCACCGCCGCTGCGTCGGTAGTGTTCGGAAACCAGGTTCACCGCGATCTTCATGAGCCAGGGCGAAAAACGTCGCGAGACATCGAACTGCTCGATTTTGCTGTACGCTCTCAGGAATGTTTCCTGGCAGAGGTCTTCTACGGAGCTCTCATCGCGAACCATGCGGCGAACCACGGCACGCACCCGGGGCCAGTGGCTCTCAACCAACCCGGAAAAACTCTCGGTTCGCCCCGCCTGCACTTCTTTGACCAGTCGTGCTTCGACCTCCTGGGGCAGCAGTTCTCCCGGGTTCATGAGTACTATTGGCTCTTGACCGTTCCGCTGGCCGTTACCGGCACATCGGTCGGACGAATCGGCACCGTGGCTCGATATCGAGGAGCCAGAATCTGCCCGCGAACGATATCTGAACGTGTCTTCACCGGTACTTTCTTCGGGGGTTCTTTCGCACGCCCGGGAACCTGCGGCACCGTGTATTTGATCTCTTCATAATCGCCCGATTTCTGCCGCACGGTGACACGCTTTTCGACGAGATTCGGGTTATCCACCACTTTGTTTCCCTGACTCTTCGGTGCTTTGTCATCCAGCGATTTGGCGGTCGCGCCGAAAGAACCGAACAGAGAACCGGGGTTCTCGCCAAGCTCCTGCCGAGGCGGCGCATCTCGCTTTTCACGACGGTAGACTTTGCCGTCGCGAATGACCAGATCGGAAATCTGCTGTGGAGCTTTCTTCAGCACTTCATACTTCTGCAGAATCCCGATCGATTCGCGATTGATCTCAGTGATCGGCGTTTGGGGCGGACAGAAACGACGGTTGAACTCCGCGATGGCGTTCTGCAACTCGTCGGTCTCGCTATCCGTTTTGTAGACGTAGTCCGTCTTCTCCTGACCCGATCGCGTATTTCCGGTCACGGCAGCTGTGGCCGCGGCCGAGGTTATACCTGCGGACATCGGCTTGGAAACGTCTTTCGACGGACTTGCCACATTATTCGGGGAATTTGCGGTTCCCGGAGCACCGGGAGCCGCCGCGAGCGTCACCCCGCACGCCAGCAACAGGGCCGCCAGACCCCAGTATTTCCGAACGTTTTTCATGGATTCGCCTCCCCGGGTTCACAACCCGCCTGTCGGTCGTCGACTTCAATACGCCTGCTGAATGGAATCAGCCGCCGTCGCCGGAACTCCATCCGATCTGATCGGTTTCGACGGAGAAGCTGTTTTTCCTGAGGCTTCATCACCGGCCGCAGGGCCTTCAAAGAGCGGCCGCGGAGCCGACTCGGAACGACTGTCCGGACTCTTCGAACGAGTTCCCGACATAGAACCCGCTTTCAGCATGTCGCGTTTCGCCGCAGCCTTGACCGCCGCAGCTTTTTCCATGCGGGCGGCCATCTCTCTCGCTCGCGCCAGCCACGGAGTGCCGGGGAAATTCTTTTCGAAGAAGGCCATGACCTTGTCCACTGATTCCTGATCACCGGCGGCCGCATACGCACGCACCAGATAGTACAATCCCTGCGCCTCAAGAACGCCGTAGGGAAGACCGGATACGGCCTGAACTCTTCTGCGGGCAACACCGGCGGAAAGACCGAGCATGCCCGCCGGTGAAACCATCTGCGTGATCCGGGCCGGAGCCACATCCGTCAGACCGCCGCGAATCTGCAGATACGTCTGTGAGTGGCCCCAGAAGCGACCCCACTGCTCAGACTGTCCGGCCGAGTTGCGAGCCGCTTCCGCTGCCTGACGCACGCCGGCCTGATTGCCGTCAAAATCTTCGACCAGGCCGCGGATAATCTCATCACGCGGATCTCCCGGTTGCCCGGCTCGGACAATCGGCGCCAGAGCCAGAAGCGCTTTAACCGAGTCAACGGCACCATTCCGCAGAAAATCTTCCATGACGCCATACCAGGCTTCATTTGACGAGCCGATGATCTGACCGGCTCGTTCCAACAGGTCTTTCCCGACGGAACCGGCGGCAGCCAGATTGTACAGCACCTTGCGAGCCAGGTGATCTCGATATCCGGGCAGGTCTCCCAACGCCGGGCTCTGCAGCACATCGAGCAGGCAGGCCGCCGCTTCGTCATACTCTTTGTCGTGTTCGGCTTTCAGAGCCGCTTCGATGGTCTCGAGCACCTTGGGCATGCCTTCGTTGGTGTCACCATCGGGCATGTTCCAGGCACTACCGGCTTCGACCGGACGAGGGGCCTCGCCATCCGGAGTCACTTCGACCTTGCCGGTGTCGACCGCCACTCCGCCGGCGCCCGTCGCAGTAAAAATCGTGCCGCGAATTCCAATCGTTGCCTGGGGAATTCGGAACTGGAAACCGCGCGGTGACGCGTGAATAAACGCCCGATACTTTCCCTGCTTCAGAATCAGCCCGTTCGGCTGAAACAACACTTCAGAGTCGGGATGCAGAGTCATCGAGCCGAACGGATACACAATGGTTCCCCAGGATCCTTTTTCGGTCTTCAGCGCCATCTGCGCACCGCAGATCAGCTTCGGCGCATCGACCGACTGCCATGAACCTTCGGGCGCGGCGCGATATTGGCACCCAGAGTCCGTTCCCTTGAAAAAGAACGGATTCGCTTGCGCTCCGGCCACTCCGGAACTCAGCCACACACAGACCAAGAGACTGAGAGCGATGTATTGATGTCGGCTCATGGCATTTCTCCTCATCTGAAAACTTCTTCTGATCGATACGGTCAGGGCATGAACGGCGCCGGTCGCCTGACCGGCGCCGTTCTTCACTTACATTTCCAACCCGAACTTAGTACGCCGAACCGATGTTGTCTGCCGCCGCACCCGAACTGCCGTCCGTAGCATCCGTCTGACCGCTGGCTTCACCGGTGCCGGTGGCCGCATCAGTCGCTGCCGGAGCACTACTCGCCGAGCCGTCTACCGGGGCAACAGGTTCGTCTTTCTTTTCGCCCATCTTCTTCACCAGGGCAACCAGATCTTCGTAGTTCACCTTGCCGTCGCCGTTCAGATCAGCGATCTTCAGGAACGCGGTGCGAACATAGTTGCCGGGGTTGAGCATGACGCGAGCCAGCATGTTGATGTCATCGCTGTCGAGCGCGCCGTCACCGTCCATGTCGCCGGGCAGATTGTTCGGATCAACCGGGAACGTCTTGCGCGTACCGTTCACGACTTCCTTTACCAGCTGATAATCAGCCCAGGTGATGCGACCGTCGCCATCGACGTCAGCGGCCTTGTTGTAAGGCACCGGACGCCAGATCGGAGGCCATGACTTAAAAATCGGGGTGACCAGATAATCACGCCACATCTTGTCGAGATCGGCTTTGTCAACCTTGCCGTCGCCATTGAGATCGCCGAATACGAAGAGCACTTCCTTCATCTTCTTTTCGATCAACTTGGCGGTTTCCGCGATGACGGTCTGGGTCTTGCGGATCGCGTCGAAGATCTCCATGTACTTCTTCTGCTGATCGATGGTCAGCTTGTTGAATACCTTGGCGTCCATGAACGCATTTTCGATCTCGGTCATCAGCTTGTCATGTTCGAGCATCAGCTTTTCAAGCTCGGCCTTGAGAGCCTCGAGTTCTTTGCGTTCGGCATCACCGAAAGGCTTCTTGTCGAGCAGAGCCAGCATCTTCTTGTGCAGATCCATGATCTTGTTCTGAACGTCCTGCATCTTCACGAGACGTTCTTCGAGACCATCCCAACCGACCTTGTACTTCTCAACGATCTCGAGCAGCCCCTTCTGAGCATTGTTCTGAGCCTGCTGAATCTGATCGTTCACCGTCTGCAGCTTGCGAGCCTTTTCCTGCAGCAGCGTGCTCTGATTGGTGTTGAATACGATGCCGTCCTTGCGGTAACCTTCAACGTCCTTCTGATACTGTTCGTGAACCTTCTTCACCTCTTCGCGCTTGGCGGCAATCTTTTCGTTGATCGCCTTGAGATCGGCGCGAAGCTTCTCGAGTTCCTCTTTCTTGACGTCTTTCTGCTTCAGCAGGGCCTTGACCAGCTTTTCTTTTTCCTGGGCCATGCTCAGGATTTCCTGCTTCAGGGTCATGCGCTTGTTGTAGAACTCGAGAGTCTTGTTGTAATAATCGCGCTGATCCATGTCGTTCTTTTCGAACTTCATGACCTTGTCAATGTTGCCGGCATCCGCTTTCCAGGCGTGCGACTCGCGAACCGTATTCGCGGCTTCATTGTACTTGCCCTGCTTGGCTTCAGCCTGGGCGCGCTTTTCATACCAGCCCACGATCTGGGCGTCATACTTGTGGCCGCCGTTTGCGCGCAGATAACTGATCAATCGGGTGGTGTACACTTCCACATTCTTCCAGTCACCCTTCGCTTCAGCATCCTTGATCAGCTTTTCCAGCGGATTCACGACGCCGACAAAGTTGACATCGGCCCAAGCGGAAGCCGTGAAGAGACTCACAGCTGCCAGGAGACAAAGAACAATCAGAGAACGGGCTTTTACCATACGTCTAACTCCTCCTCGTTATTGATTTCTATGTGAAACGCGGACTTTTTCTCATTGGAACGCAGCGCGAAAAACGTTCGATCTCACCTCCTGTCTGTTCGAACTTATCTCTGCATATGAGATTATCATGAAAAAAGTTTCAATCATAAAAGTAGTTCCACCAGTCACTCGAGGTTTTCTGGTTCGAAGTGAAAAAAGAACTGAGGTGAACCGATTTCGTCGGGAAGCGGGGATCCTGGGAGTCAATCTCGATGCGGATCAGTACCTGATTGGACACCATGTAATGAACACTCAAAGCCGTCGGCTTGTGTTTCTTCCAGATCTGCATCGCCTCAAACTTTTTCATGCGTGGAACCGCAAAAGCGCGAATCAGCGGCAATGCATTGGGGCGGTATTCCTCGCGCTGCACAAACCCGCGACCGTCACTGACCATATATTTATAGGTCATGGTCGCATTTCGATGCGAAAAAGTGATGTTATCGGCAAAGGGCAGCGTCGGCGGCAACCCTACGCCTACGCCGATCGTCAGTGAGGCGGCACCGGTATCGATGTTCTTGCAGGCCAGCAGATCCTTGCGCAATTGAGAGAACAGGACACTGGCCGCACGTATCGAGTCAAGGGTGTCCTGGCCTTTGACGGTGCTTCGCACACCGGAACGAAAGAAGGCGTACATGGCAAATAACACCATCATCGAGACCACTATGACCACCAGCATCTCGACCAGGGTGAACCCATTTGGTCCCGCTGCTGAAACGCATCGGCCGCGGAAACTTCTCTGATTCGATCGAGGTGTCAGCATGATCCTCACGGCACTACTCACGGAGAATGGTGCTGAACGAAGCAGCATGTTCATTGGTATCCGACTGACTCAGTTTCCAGGAAATGCCTACCGTCACATCCCAGTAGGTGCCGGTGTTCAAGACCGTGGCACTGGTACTATCAAGCCGTTTCACATACAGACGGCGACTGGTGAAGTTCGGGTGCAGCGGCGACAGCAGCAGGCTGATTTCGGTGCCAGGGAACTTCGCAAGATAAGGCCCGAGGCCGGGAGTCAGGTTTTCCATCTGGGCCTGCAACAACGGGTCTGTCAGCAGGTCTTCGAGATCACGTCCGGTCGCCGCCCGCACCATGGCGATCGTATTGTTCTGCGCCAGCCACTGCAACTGCTCATTGATCTCCGCGGCGTAATGCACGGCCATAACCTCATAGACGGAAGCATTACTCATGCGGTTCGATGAGCTGAGAACCTGTACCAGCGGGCCAAGCGCCAGCGACAGCACGGCAATCGTGACCAGCACCTCGATCAACGTCATGGCGTGTCGCACCCGCAGAGTCGTCATCAATCAGCCCCCGAAACCACAATCGAACTATGCTTGTCCTCGAGGATAAACCGACGCGACGCAGCATACAGCGGCGAACTCGGATTGAAGCGCGGGTTGTATCTGATGACACCGCCGAAAGGGAAGTTGTTCATGGTTGTGGCATCTGTACCAGTTGGGTACAAGCCCATTTCTGCAATGGCGAGGCCCCCGAAGATATTCATGCTGACGACACCGTTTTCCGAAAGCAGTTTTCCGCCGGTGTGACCTGAGAGCGGGGGACGCTTCAAGGCAACCAGGTAGGCGTGAATCTCGCTGCCGGTGCCGAGGTAAATGTTGCCATCGAGAGCCACGAGACTCAACAGATGCTCAGGACATTTGTCTGACGGCATCGGCATAGGCGTGCTGCGAATGATATCGGGAATCGAGAGATCACCGGCCGCGACAATGATGATCAAATCTTTATCAAGAAAGATCTTGCCTGGAAGCTTCAGCTTTTCGGAGGAAACGAAACCGGCCCGTCGACGCACCAGAAAAATGCCCGGTTTGCGCGGCACCCACCACCCGGCACCGGGAGTGCCCGACGGCGAGCTTTTCGCAAACATCAGATCGCGAAACATGTTGTTCTCGTCTGCCGCGTTGGTTGCCGCGATCAGATCGATCACATGCGTGATGCGCCCAAGCAGATTCAGATCGTTGAGTTCGAAGTTCGCCAGGTCACCCTGAAAATAGATGTTGTCTTGCGGAATCGACCCATCGGTTTCATTGAACTTGATCTTCACGTCGTCCCAGGGGTGGACTCCTTTGACACTCGCCGGAGGCGTCGGCACACTCATGCGCGCAAAGGCCGGCACGTAAAACTCGTTGGCCACGCCGGCCTGCATGACCAGGCTGCCTTCATGGTACAGCGGGTAGTGCCCGACGTTGTATTCCATGAAGTCGAAGAACGCATTGAAAGCGACCCCTTCGGCCAACGGCACCGTCGTGACATGCGGCACGGAGTTGAACGGCATCACCTTGATGAAGTTGCGAAAACCAACCTTGGTCTCGCCGCCCGTCGGCTTGAACAGCTCCTGGTACCACGGAGAAAAGGACGGGGTCGGCTTGTCGGCCGCCTGTACCGGCATGACAGGATCATAGACCGATTCGGACAGCCCTTTCAGAATGAACCCCCAGGACGGACTCGAACCGCCTTCCTTGAGAAAGTAATACTTGAGAAAACCCGCCAGAACAGGCCCGATGATCAAGGTTCGTGACGGCGAAGTACGATCTCCGTAAGGCATCAGCCACGAAGACGCACATTCCCACGGCCGAGACGAATCGAGATCCGCCCACAACCCCTGACCGGCCGCGCCAACCCCGGTTGGAACACCGGCATTGTGCGAGTTGGTATAGAAGCCTTGAAAGGTTCCGCCCAGCATGACCGAAGTCGTGGTCGCATTCGGCGCGGTGTTATACAACGAAGTGTCGATCTGTTCCGTGTTAACGATAGATAGCCCGTTCTGCACCTTCGGCTGCGAGAATTGAAAATGTCCACCTGCAATCGGATCGTATCCCGACGGGATTCGAAGAATGACCGCGCTGGTGGCATTGGTGGGCGGATCATAAGCGGGTCCGAGGAAGACCCAGCCTCGATTCTGGAGGTCGGTTTTCGGATCCGGCATCGTGCCCACGATATATGAATCGGTTCCGTTGATCAGCTTGAGCGCCCCGGAAAAATGCTGTGGATTCGGGTGAGGGTGCTGATAACTGCCGTCGACCGTTCCGTTGAAAAACACACCGAGGGCATTGTATGAGTTCGCGTAAGGCGTATACGGCACAAACAGCGAGAAACGAGCGAATGGCCCCGGCACCATACTGACCACGCGGAACTGGCGTCGAATCTGGGCTTTCCGTCGCAGATGCTGGTACTCTACCGTACACGAGACCACCGCCTCACCGGACTTCTCGACTGGATCACGCCCCGCCTGCAGCCTCAAACGCACTTCGTCAGCCGAATCGGTCGGGAGAATCGGATTCAGCTGCTGGATATCATCGAAGGCCACTTCCATTTTGATGCAGCGAGGGGTGTGAGAGTATGCTCCGCCTGAGAGGTTCGTCAGTTGCGAAAGATACTGATCGAAATCATCGCGAACCTTGCGGCAGATGCTTCCGGAAACATCTGAATCCTCGATGGTCAGCGAATTCGTCGTCAAGACGCTGCCGACCAGTGTGGGCGCCGCCGCCAGAATCATGGCGTCAAACCCCGAGCTGACCTCTTCGAACAGCATGTTCACCCCGGTCTTGGCCAGCGTCGCCGCGACTTCACCAATCTGTTCGTAGTGCGCGCGAATGTTCTGACGGCGAACCGTGTAGTTGTAGGCAAACAGGAACACCGCCAGCAATGCTGATGTCAGCACGACGATGCCCAGAATGATACCTCGGCGCTTTTGCCCTCTCATGAGCGTATTGTAATGCAACTCAGAGATGTCGACAAGTGAAAAGCCCCCGGAAGTACCATCCGGGGGCCGATAAAACATCGTATCATCTCAACAATCAGGATTCGCGATTCTCCTCGAACCATTGCCGCAGACGACTGACGGATTTGATGACATGCGTCTTCTGTTCCATTTCGAGGCCGAGAACCGGCATGTGATCGAGTGACCGCAGCCACTGAATCAACGGAGTGAACTTGACCGAACCGTCGCCGATGGCGATGTGCAGATCTTCGGTGCCCATGTTGTCGTGCAGATGCAGTTCGAAAATACGTGAACCGAGGGCCTCGAGCCACTTGGCCATGGGTTTTTCCGAGAAAATGTTGAAATGACCGACATCGAAGCAGATGCCGACCATCTCGGCCGGGTAGCCCCCGATCAATTCAGCAAGCTCTGTCCAGGAATCATCGTAGATGTTCTCAAAGGCGATTTTGAGTTCCAGCGCGCGAGCTTTTTCAACCACCTTGTCGAGGACAGCGCGCGCTCGGTTCAGCCAACCGCCGAAATCCTTTTTCAGAACCCACGGACCATACCCCGGATGCAGGATCACGTGCCGAGCACCGAACTTCTTTCCCATCTCGAGGGCCCAGAGATATCTCTCAAGCGCGACCTGACGAACTTTTGCATCATGTGCGCCCGGATTCAGGTCGTAGAACGGGGCGTGAAACGTCGGTCGAAACGCTCTTCGCGTCATTTCTTCCTTGATCTGATCGAGTCTTTCCGTGGCAACCGAGTCCGCATCGTCTCCGGAAAAATAGAGCTCGGGATGCAGGTGCTGCAGGCCGAGAAACTCGAAATCTTCGGCCTTCATGTATTTGAAAGCAATGTTGACGTGGATTTCCGGGTTGGGGTGACTCACCGTGACGCCCCCTGCTTATCTGATGGTGCGTCTTCTGGTGGAATGGTCGCTTCATCGATCAGCATGACCGGAATATCATTGCGAATGGGATACCGACGCCGGCACGAGACGCAGTTCAGGGTGTCCTTGGCTTCATCGTGCACGATATTGCCGTGACAGGCGGGGCAGGCCAGAATGTCGAGCAATTCTTTCTTGATGGGCATGAACAGAGCTCCTTGCCAAGGTCTTCGGGGCGGGGGTCAGTATAGGCGGAATCAAGCAAAATTGCAACCCATCGTCGCTTCTGTTATTGTGCCGTTCATGTCGGGAATCCTCGCTCTGAGACTCAAGGGAATGGGAGATATTGTTCATCTCATTCCATCACTTGAGAGACTTCGGCTCCTGGAGCCACAACAGACAATCGGGCTGGTGTGTCAGACCCCATTCGGAGATATTGTTCCCTGGCGACTCGGCATCACCATTTTCCATTTGCCGGCAAAAGCCTCATTCTGGGAAACCCTTGCTCTGGTGCGTCAGATTCGTTCACGGCATTTTTCGACAGCTCTCGACTTCTTCGGAAATCCTCGCACCGCTCTAATCTGCTTTCTATCCGGAATTCCGCGGCGGTGCGGATTCGACTACCATGTGCGCCGCCACGCGTATCATGAAACCTTTCGCCCGGCAGACCCAAACCGGCATCTCACGGAACTGTTCGGCGAATTCCTTGATCATTTCGGTTTTTCCGGCCCACTTACCCCTGCACACCTTGATGTGTTGCCGGCAGAGCGCACCTGGGTCGAGTCCTGGCTTCGACAGCAACCGGTGCGCCGTCCGCTGCTCGGGGTGAATCCGCACACGACCTACCCCTCGAAATGCTGGCCCATGGATTATTACAAAGAGATCATCGAACGCTGGAACCGCTCTACCGGCGGATCGGCTCTGGTGTTTCACGGCCCGGGTGAGGAAACGGCCGCTCGAGGTCTTGTCGACCGTCTGCCGGCGAATTCCGTCTTCAGCCACCCACCGATATCGCTGCCTCGGCTGTCGGCCTTGTTGGCGCAACCCGACCTGTTTCTCACCGGAGACACCGGCCCCATGAACCTCGCCTGGGCCCTTGGAACCCGCACTGTCGCCCTGTTCGGACCCACGACCCGGCGGGCGGTTGCTCCCAAGGGCGATGAGCACCTGATTCTGCATCATGAAACACTGCCGTGCCTGGAATGCCATAAAGAAGTGTGCAACGATGGGCGCTGCATGACCGAACTCACTCCCGATATCGTCTGGCAGCGTATCACCAGAAAGTATCCCCTGTTCTTCACATGCGCATGAAACGGTATAAAGCCATTCTGTTCGACCGAGACGGAACCATCAATCCGGATCCCGGCTACATCAATAATCCGGACGATTTCCAACTGTATCCGGAAGTCCCCCGGCTGCTGGCTCAGTTGAAGAAGGCCGGTTACCTGCTGGTTCTCGTGACGAACCAGTCAGGAGTCGGTCGGGGCCTGATCAAGCCTGGAAACCTCTGTCTGATTCATCGCAAGATGCAGAACCAGCTGCGTGAACACAACGCCGAGTTCGATCGCATCTTTGTCTGCCCGCACGCACCGGCCGCGGCAGGCTCTCCGTCCTGCGATTGCCGGAAACCTTCTCCCGGACTCGCTCTCAAGGCGATTCGAGAACTCAAGCTGGCTCCGAAGAAATGTTTTGTCATCGGCGACCGCATCACCGACGTGAAAATGGCGGCCGGAGCCGGAATTCCCGCCGTTCTGATCGGAGAAATCCGCCCGGATTCCGATCTTCCCTTCACCTTGGTCCCCACACTGGCTGCGGCTGTGAGGCATGTTCTGAAGGCTGGTACATAATTTTTTTTGTTTTTTCACCGTACCCCCGGTTGCGCGTGTATAATTGGAATGTATTCGGAAATCACCATTGCGAAATTCGGAGGGACGTTATGTTGAAAACCACCAGCAAGATCGTGTTGAGCGGCCTCATCGCCCTTGGCCTGTTGTGCCCCGCGGTAACCCCGAAAGCTGAAGCGGCCAAGAAGGGCAAGAAGAAGGTTGGTTTCTTCAAACGCGTCACTCGCAAGGTCAAGCGCACCGTTAAGCGTGTCTGCAAGAAGACCAAGCGCGCCGTCGTCAAGACCGGTGCCGCCGTCCAGAACAAGGTCATGGACAGCGCCGTGAAGGCCAAGGCTGCCGTTACCGGCAAGAAACCCAAGAGCACCTTCGTGAAGGGCCACTACAAGAAGGGCCAGAAGACCCTCACCAACGGCCACTTCCGCCGCGTGAATCGCAGCAAGAAGCCGGCTCACAGCGGTGGCGGTTCACTCCCCCCGGCGCCGGCTCCGGCACCCGCTGACCCGGCTCTGCCCCAGTAACAACCCGTCAAACCAATCACCCCCGCTCAGGCGGGGGTGATTTCTTTTAGGTCATAGCAAATGCAAACGTTCGCATACTATGGCGGGCGTTCGTTTCACGTGCAGAATCAAGGATGCATTTGCCCTGGCCTTTAGGTTCTGATCAGGAGAGTCGTTTAAAAGTGATTTTGAATCACGACCTCATTGAGTGGCAACTGGCCTCCGCGCGGCCAGGCCTCCTTGATTCCCTTCCCGATGGCGACAAACATGGCAACGACGTGATCTGAAGGCAGATTGATCAACTTCGCCACCGCCGGGAAATCGAAGCCATCCATCGGACACGAATCATACCCCAGTTCCTTCGCACTCAGCATGAGCGTTTGGGCCAGAATCCCGCACGAGCGCATGGCCTCATCGCGCTGGGTCTGATCTTTCCCTTCATAATAAGCCTTGATCGCCGGCAAAAGAAAATCCTGAACCGGTTTGGGAGCATTGCGCCAATAGCGTTCGGGCTGCTTTTGCCAGGCTCGAAGATCAGCACACAGCACCACCAGCAAGGACGCGTCCGTAACCTGCGCCTGATCCCAGGCGACGGCCCGAATCTGCTTGCGCAGTTCAGTGTCTTTCACCACCACCAGACGCCAGTTTTGAATGTTGAACGCCGTCGGGGACAAAATCGCCGCCTCCAGCAACCGTCGCTCGACATCTTCCGGCATGCGATGCCCGGCATCGAAGTGCTTTACCGCTCGGCGCGACTCCACCGCTGTCAGCACATTCATCTTTGATCCTCCTCTGTGATTTCATGATGACGAGACAGCCTCGACGCCTCTCGTCTTTCGAAACCAGCTTATCACAGAGTCAGTTAGAGGTCATGTCGCCGAAGAGAACCACACTCTTATCTCGCGTGGGAGCGCCTCTTCGAGCAGAGTTTCGTCAGGTTGAAAGAAATTTCGTCGGTACCCCTTCCGGGTTGGGCGTTCGGTGAGTACAATCGAATTATCCTTAAAGATTCTTCAAGATCGTTAAACGTGAACCAAATAACGGAGGAACATACTTATGGTGAACTCGATCAGTAAAATTGCCGGCGTAGCCCTTCTCTCCCTCGGCTTGTTCCTGGGTGGTGGCGAAAACACCAGCGCCGAAGCCAAAGGAAAGTGCCACAAGAAGAAGGTTGGGTTCTTCAAGCGCTGCGCTCGCAAGGTCAAGCGCACCATCAAGCGTGTCTGCAAAAAGACCAAGCGCGCCATCGTTCGCACCGGAGCCGCGATTCAGAACAAGGTCATGGACAGCGCCGTAAAGGCCAAAGCCTGCATCACCGGCAAGAAGCCCAAGCGCGTCTGGGTGAAGGGGC
>CAYYIY010000047.1:0-27911 GCA_964472075.1 uncultured bacterium
AAAATATTTTTTTTAATTAAATTTTGTTTTTTGTTTTTTTTTTTTTTTCGGCTGCCAGTCCGTCGAGCGCGTTCCCGGTCGGCGATCCGTCGTCAGAAAAACGCACGGTCAGTGAATCTGCGACGGGCAATTATCAATCGTCACGCAGTACGACACTCAGTAGGTCACGTAGAACGTCGCGCCCCGGGAAAACCAAGAAGTAGAACGACACGGGCGGTACTGCGGCACTGCCAGGCGAGATCGCTCAATCCAGAACGGCGTCTTCGACGCGGATCAGGCCGCGGAGGGCGTATTCGAGCGCCCGACGGCGAAACGACACCCAGCCGTGGCGTGCGGCAGCGACCTCGAACTCTTCAGGGGTGAGTGTCGGCTCTTGTACCAGCTGTCGCAGCTCGTCGTTCATGTTCAGAGCCTCGACCAGCAACTGGTTTCCGTCGTATCCCTTTCCGTTGCAGCGGGGACAGCCGGCTTTCTGAAAGAAGCACGGCGACGCGGAACCTGCCGTCAGGCCCGCGACATCAAGCAACGACGCATCGATGCCCAGACTTTTCAACATCGCCGGGCCGGCGGGTTTCGCCACGCGGCAATCAGCGCACAGACGCGGCCGCAGGCGCTGCACCAGCACCAGACGCAAGCCCAGAGCCACCGCACCCGGCGGCACCTCGTTCAGCAGAAAACGGAACACCGCATTGATCGCACCCGGCGCATTCATGATGCCGACCACCAGCTTCGAGGATGCGGCCTGCAGCGCCGGCATCATATCTTCACGGCAGTCGAGATACGTGCCGATCACCTCGACCGGGGACTCGATCAGCGACGGCATGACATCGGCCGGCCGCTTTGGGCCGCCGACCATGATCTGCTCCACTCCGTCGATTTTCCCCTGGTCAGCGTATCCGATCAGGGTCGTACGCCGGCCGGCCCGCGCAGCGGCGGCCAGAATCGCGCGTTCGGTCGTCGAACGCCCGGACCGCGAGCGGCCGCCGACCACGACAAGTCCCTTTCCAGAGGCAGGCAGTGCTTTGACCAGACTCAGGGCCGTCTTATCCAACCCCAGTTCAGGCAGAGTCAGCACCGGCAACTGAGTTCGCAGAACGCCGACCACGAGTTTGGCCCCCCAGACAACGGGAGTGCTGCTGACCGAGAGCCACTGTTCGCGGTCATCGACCGAAAGTTTGAACACGCCGTCGGCCGGCAGCTTCCTGGCCTGCTCGAAAATATCCGCGCCCTTCAGCAGGAACTGCGCCAGCATAACGCCCTGCTGGTGCGTGAGTCGCGCGAGTTCGGTCATCTGCTGCCCGTCGCCCAGACGCACCAGCCATTCGGTCTCAAAGGGTTCGAGATGAATCCGCCGCCCCGGCTCGAGCTGCACCAACCGCGACAGCATCTGTTCCATAAACTCAAGATCGGCTTCCATTCATCGTTTCCTTTCTACCCGACCGGTACCCGCCGACCGGAGAAGTCACACCGTATCTCTTGCCCTCAACGCGCAATTCGAGTAGCTTCATTGTATGCCCGAAATTCACGGAATGACAAGACCGTCGCCGGGGTGCCGCGGCAACGAAGACTGCCTGCTGTTCGGCACGCACCCGGTGCCGCACGCGGTCGTCTGCGACGGAGCGGGAAAAGCGGACGGAGCCGCGCGACGCGCCTGCCAACTGCTGCAGCGCCTGCTGTCATCCGCCTCTCGGGAAGAAGCCGCCAAGCCCGACACGTGGCTCGGGTGGTTGCCGATTCTCGACGCCCATCTGATCGGCATCGGCGAGAGCACGTTCATCGGCGGCGCGTTGATCGACAGACTCTTCGTCGGCGTCTGTGTCGGCGATTCACGCGCGTATGTTCAACGCTCAGGCTCGGGTGTCGAGCTGCTGACCAAGATGCCGAACAAGATCCGTCTCGGCACCGGGCGTGCTCGCGGCTTTGACTTCTGGTGTCATCTCGAGGCCGGCGACCGATTGTTCCTGATGACTGACGGCGCCTGGACTCCTTTTGAAACTCCAGAACGCATGCAGACCTTACTGGCCCCACACGGTGGCCTGCCGTTGTATCGCCTTCCCGAAGCCATTCTCGATGACGTCAGCTGCACCGGTCACCAGGACGACATGACCGTCGCCGTGCTGACCCCCTGAGCACGCCTCTCGCATCGCTCGAGGCAACGCTCGGCAGCCTCCGCCTCGCGACATGCATCAAGCCCTGCATCTCCGCATCCCGCGCGGCTTGCATCCGGTCATTGAACCCGTTACAGTAGAGATATGGCGCACCTCCACAACCAAATCGGCTTTGTCAGCGCGCGCCAACGACCGCATCCATTATGTTTTCGCTGAGGAGAGCAAGCCTGCAAGCGGAACTCGCGTAAAGTGGCGGGTGATGAGTCAGAATGGTAACCTGACATCGGCGTAAATCCACACAGCGAAGTGAACAACGAAGGGTCTTCCCGTATGATCAACCGGCTCAATGACTATGCATTCAAGCGCATCTTCGGGGTGCCTGAGAACAAGGATATTCTGATCGACTTTCTCAACTCGATCATTCTCACCGATGTCACCGGCCCACTGGTCGACCTCGAACTCGACGATCGTGAGCTCGACCCCGAGTTTTTCGGCGACAAGGCGTCGCGTCTCGACATTCTTGCCACCGCGCAGAACGGAGCTCGCATCAACATCGAGGTTCAGGTGGTCAATCTGGGCGGACCCGAGCGTCGCACCCTGTACTACTGGTCACGCCTCTATTGTTCGCAATTGGCTTCTGGTTCGGAATACAAAACACTGTCGCCGGTCATCGCCATCAACGTCGTCAATTTCGTGTTTCTGCCCGACCCGACACGCTTTCATCAAACCTTTCAGCTGCTCGAGCGCAAGTCGGGAATGCCATTGACTCGAGATTGCGAAATTCACTTTCTCGAGCTGCCGAAGTTCCGTCGGCAGATTCGTTCACCCAGATCGAAACTGGACAAATGGCTCACCTATCTGAGCAACATCGAGGGAAAAGTACTGGAGAAGATTGCCATGAGCGAACCCGCCATTCAGAAAGCACTGACGATCGAGGAAATCTTTACGCAGAGCGACCGTGAACGCCGCCTGTATGAGCTTCGCGAAAAGGGTCTGCACGACATCGCCTCCATCCGCGGCCTCGGCCGCGACGAGGGGCGCGCTGAGGGACGTGCTGAGGGACGTGCTGAAGGTCGAAAGGAAGGTCGAAATGAAGCCATGCGCGAAATGGCAGTGGAGCTACTCCGTGACGGCGTACCTGTCGAGCGCGTTGCCCGACTGACCCGGTTGTCGATTGAAGAGGTCAAAGCTCTCGAGGGCAACAAAGTGCAGGAACAGCCGGCGCCATTCACCGCTTCAAAAACAAAAACCGCGGCAAAGCGATCAACGAGAGCGAAACACTCTGCGCAACGACTTCATAAGAAACGACTTTGACGAAAGTGCCATGCTGTAGAAACAGAAACAACGTTTCCATCAGCGCACTCTGACTTTTCGTCAGGGAGTCGGATCTTGCCGGGAACACGTTTGTGATATCATGGCGCCGGTTCTTAAAGAATACAACCACCGTTCAGGAGGCTCTGACATGTTGAGGAACAGCACGCGGTTCTTGATCATCTGTGCCGTCGTTTGCATGACGATCATCGTTGGGTGCGGCGCAAAACAACCAAGCACACTGGCGCCGTTGTTTAACGAGTATGCGGCCATGCTGACCAAGTATGAAGTGGCGGCCAATCAGGCAGCCGGAAATCGCGAACAACTCGACAAACTTTACAAAGATCTCAACAACGAGCTTGGTGCCTGGCAGATCAAGTGGGGCGCGGCGGCAGCCAAAGCCGACAAAGAAGACATGCAGGTCTACGCCCCGCAGGTGACCTCGCTGGGCATGCGCCAGGCACAGCTCTCTGAGAAACTGAAAGGCCGCTGACCCTGCCGAACCCCTCGGCTGCAATCAAGCAGCCGACATCGATGACGGAGTGAGGTTCGTCACCCAGCCCGCCTGCATACAGGTCGTTGAATCGCTTCCGATCGATGAGCGTTATACTGAAAATGCTAGCGCATTAGATACCACCTTGCCAACATAAGCAGTATCGCCTATAATATTATATATGCGAAAGTTTCAAGTTGTATTAGATACCAATGTGATCTTTTCAGCCCTAAATAGCAATTCCGGCGCTTCTCATCGATTGCTCATGCTGCTTGATGCGGGTCGATACGAAAACAATGTATCCACGCCTTTGGTGCTTGAGTATGAAGCGACACTGAAACGACAAAAAAACGATATCGCTCTTTCTGAGTCTGAGATTGAGAAGTTCATTGATTATCTTTGCACTATTTCGAACCGAAGAAGAGTCTACTTTCTTTGGCGTCCTGCAATGAATGATCCAAATGATGAAATGGTGCTTGAGGTAGCTGTCTCATCGCGAGTTGAATATATTGTTACTTTTAACAAACGTGATTTTTCAAGTGCAGCCAGGTTTGGCATCATCGTTTTAAATCCAAATGAGTTCCTCAAGATTTTGGAGGTAAAAAAATGAGCAACATCAGTCTTCGACTTCCCAACTCACTGCATGAATTCGTTCGTAGACTCGCAGAAAAAGATGGCGTATCTATTAACCAGTTTATTTCTATTGCCGTGGCTGAAAAAGTATCGGCTCTTTCGACTGAAGATTATTTAGAGAAGAGGGCAGAGAAAGGTAATCGGCAGGATTTTTTGAGAATCATGAAAAAGGTTCCAAACAACAAACCAGAACCAGAAGATGAAATCTTCTGAATGTTGTAACCGGAGCGATCAAGCGGAACGTTTGGGCTGGTCACATGCCTTGCTGACGCAACGCATGCGCCCACCCCAAATTCCCTCACTACGTTCGGCGTCCGCTCATCGGCAGGAGTTGGATTGTTGAGACTCACAGACCTGACAATTGGACGACTGGCTCCATTAAGGCGATCACGAAGTGGCACCATAACACCGCTCATTGACAATCACGAAGTGGCACCATAACACCCCTCATTGACACCGTTGGAACGATTGAATGCACACCCTGGTCGAACCGTTTCCGATCGATGGGTGCCGAGTGTTTGAAATTTTCGAAACTTACACTTGAACGACAAACCAACCAACTCTCAGAAATCATCGAAAACGAGCCTCGTGAAAAAGCCCCCGGCAGAACATCTCCGTCGGGGGCAGCTCGGACATACGAGAAGGTCTACCGATGCAACTCGTACACTTGTACCAATGCGGGCAAGGAAAACGCAACACGTCCCTCATAACAACTTTAACTAAAAGAAACAAAAGCGGGCTGACCAGCAACGCTTCGCTTTGATGAAGCTAATCAAGTTCCTCGTTTTGTCTTGGTATGCAAGGTCGGGACGGGAACCATCCGAATATTAATGAATTGAATACTCAGGCCAAAGTCATCATGCTTTTCATGAACCATGCCGATAGATGACGTGAAAAACTATCGCTGGGGGGCAGCCCATGAAACGACCAAGCCCGATCTTCAAAGTCCTGGTGTTCGGTATTCTCATTTTGTCTGGAGCAATTGGTTTTCAGGGCTGCAAGGAAAACAGCACGAATATCCCCCTTTCAAGTATTGGTTCGACTAGTGATGTTAGCGGCGTCACCTTTGCAACCCTCGGAAAATTGACCGGGACGGTTGTGAGCGATTCATCAACTGGCATTCCCAATATTACCGTTGTGTTAAAAGTTGCTTCAGGTGGAACTCAGTTAAGTTCAACTTTGACAACCGGTGAAGGCAAGTTCTTTTTCGAGAAACCGACATCGGGTCTATACTTGCTTGAGGTTGCTGTAGGTTCACCTGATTATATTTCTCAAACCTATCCCGTTCAGATTTTCTCGGACGGAAGCATGTCACCTGAAACAATCTTGGTAACACTTAAAAAGGTTTCATCGCCTGTCTACCCGAAAATTCAGGGAACGGTTGTACTAAATACATCCAATGAACCTCTAGCCAACATCTCGGTCATCCTTCAAAAAGAGGATGGGACAATTGTTGCAAGGACTCAAACGACTGGATCGGGGGAGTTTTTCTTCTCAGACAATATCTCCAGCTTACTCTACACACTCGTTATTGCTTCTGGATCACAAGGTGGTTTTCGCGAAACTTTGTATACTGTTCGCGTGTTATCTGACGGCAGTGTCTCCCCTTCCGAAATAAAAATTCCATTGTCGCGTGTCCCACCCGGAACTTCTGGCAGCCGCGTATATACCGCTTCAGGGACTATCTATGACGCATTTTCAGGCGCCCCACTGGAATATGTAACCTGTCTCCTGAAGAATCAGGGAAACATCCTTACAGACTTCAATGGCAGGTTCACGTTCAAAGATCTGATTCCAAACGCCGTTTATGATCTTGAGTTGTCAAAAGACGGATTCAGCAAAATGACTGTTAACTTCTCAATTGATCAAGACGGGAACTTTTTTCCAACTGTTCTCGACTATTACATGATCTTCACGCAAGAAGCAGGTCTTGGTGCCATCGCTGGACGATGTTATGACGCAATTAATGCGACTTATACAGGTGGTCTCAACGTAATAGTATATAGTATTGAACTTAGAACGCAGACCATCACCACTGCGTCAGGAACTGTTTTTACAGATTCTCAGTTTGCGTTTGAATCAGTAACAAGTCTCCCTATTGTTAAATCCACATTAACAAGTGTTGGATCAGATGCAGGCATTGGCCAACAGTTCCTTGGCGGCTACAAAGTCACACATTTGGCTCCAACAACGGAAACCAAGAAATACGTTGTGTATATTGGCCCTGGATCGCTCATTCCGACACTTCTTACGCGCACTCAACGTATCAAAGATGAAGCTGTTACGTTTTCATGGTGGGTTCCCAGTGACATAGGCTCTGTCCAGGTTTGGCCAAATGTCTCCGTCTCTTCGAACACGACAACATGGCTTTCAAACTACGATCCGCCGAGAGACTGATATGAAATCACTCTTAAAGAAATTGCTGGTCACCGCAGCATTGGTTCCGATGCTCGCGCAGCCGCTACCGGCGCAGGTTCTTGAAGTGGACCGGGAAGAGGCTGGGACGCCGATCGAGCGGCCGATTCATGTGGGCACGACGCTCAGCGGGGCGCGCGGGCTGGCGACGGTCGCAACACCAGACTACTACGACTACGATCGAAAAGACGCTCGCACCGTGGTTTCCTACAAAACCGGCTCGTACAAACGCGACGCGATTGTGCAGAATACCAAGTTCCGTATGGCGAAGAACGAACAGTATGTGTCGGTGGTGCACAATTTCGACTCGAAGCTCGAGTTTTCGGTGAACCATCTCAACTACAAGCGCTCGAGCAACCCATATCTGGCCGGGTTCGATTACCACGAAGACTCGACCGCGTTCGGCATGAAGTACTCGACCGACCACGGTCGCCAGGGGTTCGCGCTCGGCTTCAACTTCGCCCCCATGACCGCGACTGAACTCAACCTCGCCGACCTGCAGCAGATCGAGTATCTGCGCAATGTGTACATGACCGTCTCTGAAGACATCACGCCGAACCTGCACGGGTATCTGAACGTCAAGACCTGCTCGACCCGCGATCAGGATGTGAAGCTGAACGACGGCTCTTCTTTCCGGGTCACCCGCAAAGACTTTCTGGTCAGCGCGCTGGCGCTCGAACTCGACAACGGCACCGGGTCGTCCGCCTTCATCGAGACCCAGTTCTTCAACTATCGCGATCTGATGGTCAAGAATTCCGACCGCTACTCGTTCAATGCCGGTCTGCGCTTCGGCGCGAAGAACATGAACCTCGAAGTGCTCGGCCTGAGCCTGAACCAGGACCCCCGCGCCGTCATCGGCCTCAACGTCGGCTACTGAAGCCCCTTCTTCACCAGATCTCCTGCAGATCGCACGCCAGGCGACCACTCCCCCAGCCGACTTGTGTACGGGGGATCTCGCGTGTTTATCGATGGTGAAGTCCGATACACCCCATGGAATCGTTCCCTCGACGACCGGCATCAGAGCTGAGTCGGCCGATGCTGCCCGCCTCGACGAAAACCTGGTTTGTTTCGGCGGATATGTGATAAGATAAGAGACCATGGCGACCACCAAGGTGCCCTCACCTGACCAACTGGCCGCGGCCCTCGGCAGCGGTGACGGGACCCTCATTCTCAACGCGTTATCCGAGATCGAGGCGGCTCCGCCTTCACAGCAATTGGCACAATTGCTGAACTCTGCCGTTCCTAAAATCACCGATACGGTGCTCTCGTTTCAGGCCCGCAAAACTCTGCGACTGCTGGCTCTCAAGCTGCAGAACCGCTTGTCTCCCTGCACCGTCGAGACCCTGCAGCAGATTCTGCAGCAACCCGATCGCTTCGAAGAGATCGCCATCGCTGTTTCGACGCTCACGCCGGCCGATGCCGTCCTGGCGCCTGAAGCACTGCGAGCGGCCAACTGGCAGGATCTTCCGTCGCCGGTTCTGCCCACTCTCTGTCAGTTCGTCAAGAAGTTCGGCAGCATCGCCGATGCCCCGGCGCTGATCGAGCTGTGCCGGCACCCCGACCCGACCGTGTTGACGACGGCGCTCAACGCGCTCGAAGTCATCGATCCGTCGAACATTCAAAGTCTGGTCACGCCTCTGCTGACCAACCCGAACCCGACCATCCGCGCCCAGGCGATTCAAGCGCTCTATCGCAGCGACAAGGCCGCGGCACTGCAGCATCTGAAGCTGCTGCTGTTCTCGAAAAACACCACCGAGCAGGCGCTGGCCCTGCACCACACCACGTTTTTCCCGTTTCAGGAAGTCGAACCGCACCTGATCAAAATGATCTCGGAAGTCTCAGACCCGAAGCTGCTGCGCCTCGTCAGCCAGGTGATGCAGAAGAACGCGCACCCGGAACTTCCCTTCAAACTGTACTGGCTGTGCCGCAGCCTGAAAGAGCAGCATCAGAACCTCGTCAAAGGGCTGGTGCTCGGCGTCGTGCGCGCGCTCTCGGAAAAGAAGGTCGTGCAAGGCTCGGTACAGGATTTTCTGGAAAAACTGAAAGCACGCGTCAAGGAAGAGGAAGAACGATTGCTGCGCGAGTCGCTGCTGGCTGCTGCCGCACTCGGCGAAACCGAAGCCGGCAACACGCAGGAAGCCCTGGCAGAGATCAAGCCGACGGCTCACGAACACAAACCGACGGTGCTCTCACCGACCGCGACGTTCGAAGACTACGATACGCTCGACACTTCGAGCCGCATTCAACTGATCTCGCGTCTGAGCCGCGAAGACTTCGGACGGTTCAAGGCCCGCATCATGCAGTTGATGAAATCGACCAAGACCAAAGAGCAGGCCGCGCTGATCAAGCTGGTCGGGCGCTTCGGCAGCTCGGACGACGCCACGCAGATCAAACCCTTTCTCGGCACCGATCAGCCCGACGCCGTCTCGGCCGCAATCGATGCTCTCTCGAAGCTCGACGCCGAGTATCTGGCCATCTATCTGCCGCAACTGATGCAGAACCGGAACGGCAAGATCCGCATGTTTGCCACAAAAGCGTTCTCTTCGATCGACAAGAATCAGATCAAAAGCCTGATCGCCGGCATGCTCAGTTCGACCAGCTCGCGCATTCGACTCAATGCCATGCCGCCGATTCTGCTGGTCGATTTTTCACTGGTGAAAGACGAGGTCGTCAAGGCCTTCGACAAGGAAACCACCCCGGAGATTATCGAGAAACTCGGTCTGGTGCTGTGCTCAAACCCCGATCGCGAAACCCTGCGCGCGGTGTTTCGCTCCGTCAGAACGGCCCCGTCGAATGAGGTGCGCGACAAGCGCCAGAACATTCTGACCCAGCTGGCGGAAAACCTGTCGATCGCGCTCGGCAAAACAACTCCGGCCAAAGAGCTGCTCGACGGCGAGGAAAAAGCCTGGAAAGCTGCTCCGGCCGTGGAAAAGCAGCCTGCCGCGCCCGTGGCAACCGCGGCGAAAGGCAAAGCAGGCCCGGGCGAAACCGCGCAGCCGGGCCAGGTCGTTCCCACGCGCGCCAAGGTCACCCTCGCCATCTGGGTCATTGCCATTTCGCTCTGGCTCATCATTCTTACCATCATCGCCATGCGCTTCTTCACGGGGTGAAGCAGGCGAGCACCTTGTCCGGCTGCGCTTCAAACCCGGCGAACCCGTTGCCGGCGGTAAACGCGTGGAACCCGGAGCGACGAGACTCTCGAAGAACAGCCTGATCATAGTCGCGTGAAGGACATGGGTATCATCGAACCGGCAAACGTCCCTCGGTCCCGTTTTCACTCATCACGCCTGTTTCAGCTCTTTACGCTGATTACGTTTGCCGGGTTGGCCCTGCTCGTGGCGCTCACCGTGCTTGCGCTCAGGCGGCAGGCCGAGGTCGAAGCCGACATCAGCCGCGGCAACGCGATCACCCGAGCCGGACAGATCGCCCTTGCCTTTTCGCGCTCGCTGGTCGAAGAGCTGCCGCGAACGCCGGCTCTGCTGCTGAAGGCTCCGGAGCTGCCGCCGCCCCCGGCGGTGTTTTCCCGACCCGAGCAATCGGCAACCTTTCTGCGTCTCGCGGCCGCCGAGCGCACCGCACGACTCACGGCCATGCTCGAAACGGCCGTCAGTGCCTCTGAAGACGCGCAACCGTTCTGGTGGCTTCTGGCGGTGCTGCACCAGGTCGATCTCGACCCGGAGCAAGTCGAGCCATGGGCGCGGCGACTGATCGCGAGCGGCCGGGACTGGGCGACGCCGGGACAACCCAGCGCGTTCACGCTGGCTTCGTTGCGTCTCGCCCGCAGCTTCGCCCTGCGGGGTAACCTCGGCAGCGCCTCGGCCTGGCTGCAACGCACGGCTCAGTGCGCGCCGCTGCCGCACCGGTTCGATCTGAGGCAATTCTGGGGAACCGCCCCCGTGCCCGACGAGTGGGTCGATCTGTTCGCGCTGGCCGACCTGTTGCACCGCGCACCGAAACCGTACATACCGTATCGCGGCTGGCACCTGAGTCGGGAAACGCCTCCGTGGCCCTCGTTGCCGAAGTCTGACAGTCGTGAGTTCATCGACTTCATCGGCTCGAAGCTTGCCTGGATCAATATCGAATCAAACGGACGCACATACGCCGTCTCAGCTCGTCGCCGCTTTTTTGACTTGTACAATCAGATACTCGCGGAGGTCGGCCCCGGATTTCACAAAACCCTCTCCTGGTCATGGAACGGCACAAAAAACAGTGTCAGCCTGGCCGGCGATTCAGGTTTGTTTCTCGAATTCAAGGAGCTTCCATCAGACGCCGTTAGTACAAGTCGTCGATATGTGTTTCTGATGGCCGGCGCGGCATTGGCTCTGGGCGGACTGCTCTCGATGCTGTTTCTGTCTACCCGGCGCGAACAACAGGCCGAGATGCGCGCCAGCCGCGAAGAGCTGTATCGTCAGGCGGCTCACGATCTGAAAACGCCGTTGACCACGCTGCGCGCCCTGGCCGAAACGCTGGCCCTGCACCGCACACGCGATATCGAACAACAGGACCGATATCTGCAGTCGCTGGTACGCGAAGTCGATCAGGCCGAGCGTGTCGTCGACGGCATGCTGCTGGCCGCCCGCATCGAGGCCGGTTCGGTTGAACCTCGCTTCGAACCGATAGCGCTCGAACCGCTGGTCGCCGATCTGCTGAAATCGTTCGGCCCGCGGCTGGATGGCTGGAAGACCGAGACCCGACTGACGACCGTACCGGTCGTGCATGCCGACGTCTCGCTGCTCAAGAGGGTTCTGGCCAATCTCATCGAGAACGTTGTTCGCCACGCCTACGCCGGAAAAGAGCTGCTGATCGAGACCCGTGTCGCTGACGGCACCCCACCCCGTCTCGCGCTGAGCGTCGCCGACCGAGGCCCCGGCCCCGCCGCGGTCGACGCGGCGTCAACCACGGTGCAGGAATCGCTGGTGCGCGGCAGCTCGCGTTTCGGCATTGGTCTGGTACGCCGTATCATGACCCTGCACGGAGGCACATTCGAGTTACGACCTCGCCCGGGAGGCGGCACCGAAGCCGTCACGCTCTGGCCGGTCAGAGAGGAATAACCATGTCTCGCATTTTGATCATCGAAGATGAGCCGGTCATCAGAGAACTGCTGCGCGACAACCTGGACTTTGAAGGCTTTGACGTCGTCGAAGCGTCCGATCTGGCTCAAGGTCGCCGCGCGCAGAGCACGAACCCCGATCTGGTATTGCTCGACGTGAACCTGCCGGACGGCGACGGGATTCATCAGCTTCAGGAATGGCGTGCCGTCGGAGTCACGGTTCCGGTGGTCGTCTGCACCGTGCGCGATCGCGAGATCGATGTGGTGCGTGCGCTCGAGGCCGGTGCCGATGATTATGTCACCAAGCCGTTTCGCATTCGCGAGCTGATCGCCCGCATCAAAGCTGTATTACGGCGACATCAACCGGTACTCACGCCGCTCACCCGAGTCGGGCCGAACGAGGTCAACTTCTCGGCCCGTGAAGCACGCCGTAACGGCGAACCGCTGGCGCTGACCGCCACCGAGTGGACCCTGCTCGAGTATCTGTCGCGCAACGCCGGGCAGGTGGTCAGCCGTGAGCAGATCATGAATCATGTCTGGGGCGTCGACGAACTCGAAGACTCGCGTGCCGTCGACGTGCACATCAGTCGCCTGCGCCGCAAACTCGAACCAGCCGGGTCGGCCCCGCTGCTGCATACCGTGCGCGGGCTGGGCTACCGCCTCGACAAGACGTCATGACGGATTGTTACAGAATCGTTACATGATCGTCATGGAACCGTGACCCGGGTGGGCGATACTGAAACTGTCCGAAGAAAAACACGCGAAGGAGTTTACGTATGCCTCTCAGAATCATTGCCCTGATCTTCGCTCTCAGTGCCGTTTGTCTCGTGCCCGGGTTCGGACAGACAACTGACGCCGCGCGCGAATCGCAGCTGCAACAGACCCTGGTGCAGATGTGGGTCGACGGCCCGACGGCGGCTCATGAGAAGCAGTTGCAGGAACTGGCCAACGCGACTGACTCGATCGCCGCTCGCGCTCTGGTGCAGCTCGGGTGCCTCGCCCGCATGAAAGGCGATGCCGCTCTGGAAGCGGAAACTCTGAAGAAGCTCGAAGGATTCAAAAACCAGCAGGGCGGCTTCGGAGATCTTTCCCGCCTTCTTGAACCTGCCGGGCAGAAGCGCCTGATGAAGGTCGATCTGCGTGACGTGCTGATTCCGGAGGCGATGCGCATCATCGCCCGCTCAGCCAACCGAGCCGTGATCATTCACGGCGACATTCCGGAAAAAAAGATCTCGTTGTTCCTGCCGGAAGTCGAGTTCGACAAAGTGCTGCAGATTCTTGCCGACATGGGTTCGTGCAAGATCGAAAAGCTCGATAATCTGCTGGTGATCAGCCCGAAGGATTTTGCCGCCAGTGCCACCGCCGAAACCGCGGACAACCTGATCTCGCTCGACTTCAAGGATGTCTCGATTCGCGACGCGATGCGTCTGGTCGCCAAACGCGCCAATATCAACCTCGTGCTGCACCAGTCGATCGCCGGCGTGGTCACGGTGCAGTTGAAAGCGGTCAAGCCGCTCGACGCGCTGCGCATGCTGGCCAAGGCCAATGATCTGCACCTCGAGGAAGACGGCAACTACCTGTTCGCGCTGCCGCGCGATAAAATGTATCAGGTGATCGGAAAGTCGGACATGCGCACCGTCAGACTTCAGTATCTGAATGCGGACAAGGCGCTCGAGATCGTGCAGCAGCAGACCACCTGCAACGCCGAAGTCGCCGGTGATCGCAAACTGCACCTGCGCGGCAACCCCGACGCACTCGACCGCGCCGCGAAGATTTTGTCCGAGCTCGATAAACCCGCCAAGCCCTTCACGACCGATTTTCGCATCTGGGAAAGCATCGACGGCACGCGTCTGAAGGCAGACGAGTTCATCACCCTGAGCGAAGAGAAGAAGCTGGCCGTGGCGCGCGTCATCGCCCGCCCGCGCATCATCACCCTGCCGGGAGCGCCCGCCAACATCTCGATCAATTCAGACTCTGACGACACCGACCAGAATTCACGCTTTCACAAGATCAACCTGACCGCCGATCTGATGCCCCTGCCGGACGGCATGGTCCGATTCAAGACCGGGTTCTTCATTGAGCTGAAATCGAAAGACGCCAAGGGAATCAAGGAAACCAAACGCCAGGGCGAATCGACCTATGTGGTCAAACCCGGCGCGACCTTCGGCCAGGATCTCGAAACCGAAAACGGCACCGTCATCATCGAGTACACCGTCACCCAGGCCGAGTAACCCGCTCATCTCAAAACCGGGCGAGCCGATTGCTGCCCGCCCGGTTTTTGTTTGAGGCGACTGCTGATTACACGAGTTGGTTGAGCAGGGTTATGGCTGGGCACACACGAATTCCTTCGGGTGTTTCAAAGTCTTTCTGCCCTTGTAGCGACACCTGATATGCCGGAACCTTTGGAAATCTTGCGTTGAGATACTTCAACCCTTTTGACACTTCCATGTCGCTGAGCTTGCACTCGACAAACATTTCCGGATGCCCGTCCGTCACAACGACAAAGTCCACTTCACGACCGTCGACATCGCGGAAGTATCGCAACTCGGTGTCCAGACCTTCCACGTCTTGCCGAAAAGCACAATACTTCAGTAAATGCAACGCGATCAGATTCTCGTAGCGTCCGGACGGATCCGAAACGAGCGTCCAATCGAAATGGTAGTGTTTCTGCTCTTTCTTGACGGCCCGAATGCGAGGGGCTCCGAATGGCGGCAGGCGAAAAATGGCATAGAACCGCTCAAGAATATCAAGCCAGGAAGACACCGTCTTGTGGCTGACCTGAAGATCTTCGCGCAGGGAATTGATCGAAAGCGGAGAGGCAACCAGATCAGGTAATCGGATCATCAACTGCTCAAGCAGAGAGATATGATGAAGCGGTTCGAGCACCATGACATCCTCGCGCACCAATCGACTTCGATACTCTCTCGACCAGCGGCGCGCCTGCGTTTCAGATCCCCCGAGAAATGGTTCGGGAAAACCACCGAGGCGCATCAGAAGGTCGAGATCTGCCGAACTCTTCATCTTCAACTCACGCGCTGAGAGTGGAAAGAGGCGAAGATAATGGTAGCGCCCCTGCAGCGAGTCTCCGCCGAATCGATAGTAATCGAGTCTGGCACTCCCGGTAACCAGTATTTTTCGAGATCGAGAGTCTCGGTCATACAGTCCTTTCAGGTAGACTCTCCAGTTGCGGAACTTGTGAATCTCGTCAAAGACGATCAACGGGCCGGCCGGAATCTCGCGACGAACGATCGCTTCTCTATCTTCAGGGATATCCCAGTTCAGATACCCGTGGCGATCTTTCAGCAGGTGCATGGCCACCGTTGTTTTGCCAACCTGACGCGGACCGCCGAGAAACACCATTTTCCTTCTGAGGTCCTGTCGGATTTGAGCTTCAAGATAGCGTTTCATCGCATTTTTTTCTCCTCCTCGCACTCTACCATGATTTTCACCCATAGTCAAAATTACTCGCGAGTATTTTTGACTGTGGGTGAATATTCCAGCACAAAGAAGAGGGTATTTCTCCCCCATCGGCAGAAAACAAAAGACGGGCCGATTGCGGCCCGCCATGTCTTTATTGTACGGGGTATCTACGAGCGATAGGCGGCAAGCAAGCCGTTTTGCAGAGAATCGATTCCTTCAGAAAGTTCGCGCACTTCTTCCGAGATAGCGTTGCGGGTCGCTTCGAGGGTTTGAATGTCCGAGAACTTGAGGGCGTTGAGGCGGTTGAACAGGCCGTGTACGGTCTCACAGATCTGCAGGCGCTGGGTCTGCACGCGGTCGAGACAGACTTTCAGAGTCTCAAGTTCGTCGATACGACGGCTCTTGATGGCGATCGCCTTTTCGACCTGGGCACGCGAAACCGGGTCAGTCAGTGCCTCGGCGCGTGCCTTCAGCTGCCTGATCCCTTCTTCGATCGGACCGCGCGGCTCAGATTCGAGCAGGTGGGCGAGATGCTCCCCGCGCAGCAGCAGCCGGGCATGGTCGCGCTGCAGAGACTCGACCTGCGGCAACACGCTCGCCAGGCCGCGTTCCAGCGTCGGGTCAGAGCCGTCAAAGAACCGGCGCACCCGGGCGCCGTCATCATCGACGGCCTGAAACTCGGCCAGTTCCTCCGCGGTCAGCCGTTCGCCGCCGGCTTTCACCTGGGCACGCAGGCGCAACTGCTTGATCTGCCGTGACCGGCTCCAACCGCCGAAGAAGCGAGTCGATAACCCGGACAATCGATCACGCACGGCGGCCCAGGCATGCGACAGCGATTCCCCCAACCGAGCCAGCCAGGTGAACCCGCCGAGACTGAGCGTCATGATGATCATGACCAGCAGTGACACACCGGTCTGCCAGGTCAGAATGCCCTTGGCGGCAATCATCACGCCGTAGGTGTAGACGTATGACCCGAAGAAGTAGCCGGCATCCCACTGCAGAAATGAGACAGCGCCCATCAGCAGGCAGATCAGCCAGACCACGACCCATTCGAGCGGCTCAATGCCCGACGGGTGCACGGAAATGACCAGACCGTAATTGACCAGGAAAGCCGCGAACGTCACCAGTGTGCGCTGCAGGGTTGTCATGGTTGTGTCCTCCGGGGTGGTTCGAGAAAGACCGGGCCGAACGCAGTTCGCCGACCCGGTCGCCATCACTTTCACGACTTGCTGGGATCCAGGAGACCGAACAGAGCCGTCACCGGGGACCAGATGAAGATCCTGAAACAAGTCCAGGTGAACCACAGCCCCAGAAGCGCGATCGGCACGTTGATCAGGATTTCGAGCAACGGAGCCAGCATATTCCAGAGATCGACCTTCCAGTCTTTCACATCCTGATACTGGACCACAACCGGACAGACCTGTTGAGTCTTCGGATCAACGGTCAGCATGTTGTCGGACTCGACACCGCCATGCATGGCGCAGCACATGCCGCCGTTCTTGTCGTTCAGATTCACGCCGTAGTAGGCACACCCCTGCTCAGGCTTCGTGATCGCCGTCTTGAGATACTGCCCCTGAACCAGCAACGGCTCGACTGAGGGGTTATACGCGGTGAGCATCACCGAATGATCCATGTTGTACATTTCGATTGCCCCGAGCAGCACGCGCTGGTTCGCATAACACGCCTTCTCACGACCCTGTTCGCGAGCCTTGCGGAAATTGGGCACCAGCAACGGGGCAAGCGGAAAGAAACTGTATTGACCCCACATCTTCACTTCCTTGGCTTCGGTCTTGCGCACGACGGTCACGGTCTGGGGCGGGCCGGTCACGACCGGGGTCGGCGGAATATACGGCTGGGCCGCCGGAGCCGGAGCGGCATACGGCTGAACCTGCGGCTGATTCCAGACAGTGCGGAACTGGTTGTGAGCCGACGGAGCGGCAGCCACCTGCTGCGGAGCCACAGAGATGAACGAGGTGAACGGGGTCGTGAACTGGAACTGCTTGCTCAGACGAATGACTTCGGCCTTCATTTCGGCGTTTTCGCCGTATGCATTCATTTCCTGAATCAGAGTGTCCGCTTTCGATTTCGCCCAGATGCGCGACACGAAACCATTCGCGGTCGCCTTATCGGCGAAGTTCACTTCGAGCGGAAATTCCATACGGCGGCCGTTCAGATCGCCGCGCACGGTCAGACGAGCCGGTCCGGTCGTGGAATAGCGGCCGGCGAGTACGACCTGCGAGCCTTTGTACAAGTTGGGCAGAGTCTTCGGATACAGTTCTGATACTCTCTTCCCGTTCCAATCGATGGCGACATCCACCAGAAGAGGCTTCGAGATCGTTTCGTAGAAAGCGGTCAGCTTGCCTTCGATGTTTTCATTCTGATGCACGTAGAGGCTCTCGCCGCGATTTTCGAGCGCCATTTTGTCGAGCAGGCGCGTGCTGACATCAGCACCGACGCCGAGGATGAACAGGCGCAGACCAATGTCGTTGCCGGCCTTGATGCTGGCGGCAATCTGATCAATGTCAGTCATACCCACGGTCGGCTGGCCGTCAGTCAGGAAGATGATCGCCTTGGTCGAATTGCCGGTCGTGCCGTAGAAGAGACGGCGAGCATCGGTGAGCGCTTCGTGAATGTTCGTGCCGCCCATGGCCTGCACGCCGTCGATGAACTGACGGGCACGCTCGCGATTTTCAACCGTCGCCGGAATCATCACGTCGCTGAACCGCTTCACCTCGTCGGAAAACACCGTGACGTTGAACCGATCGTCACTGTTCAGTTTGGTCACGAAGTAGTTGAACGCGGCTTTCGTCTGCTCCAGTTTATACCCGTCCATGCTGCCCGAAACGTCCATGACGAAGACGATGTCACGGGCCGCCACATCCCTGGCGCTGATGATTTCCTGGGGGGCGAGCAGCATCATGAAGTAGCCGTCTTCGCCGGCAACGGGGCGGGTCGACAGAAAATTGAATCCCATCTGCTGCGCTTTCACTTCATACTCAAGCGAAAAGTCCGAGTCAGGAAGATGCGAATTCATTTCGTAGACCATCTTCCAGCTATGGTCGTCGATCTTCGTCACGCCGGCCTTGTGACTGGGTGACACGACGCTGACGATCTCCTTCTGATCTTTGATGGTGATCTGAACCGTCGTCAGATCAAGACTCCGGTCCTGCACTTTTCGGACATTCATCGGCAGCGTGAAAAAGATCTTGCCGTTCTTGTAGGTAAGAATCTCACTGTAGGTCAGATCGACCGTCGCTCTGGCCCGAGCCGGAACACTTCCGATGCGGGTTTCGAACGAGTTCGTATCGGTCGACCGAGCGATGGCCGGCATGGCTCCCTGGGACTGGGCGTTCTGATAGATCTGCTGCGCTTCGTGCTTCTCTTCGATGGCGCCGACCCGGCGCTTGCCATCAGGCCCCGTCAGCCCGAACTCCTGCACCGAGGCCTTTTCCCCGAGCGGGAACCGGTAGCTGACCTCGGATGTCTGATCGGTCGGGTTGATAAAGGTCTGGATCAGCTTCGTCACCGCGACCTGATTGTCGATGGTGACCTCGACGCGCTGCTGCAGCAGCGTGAAAGCACCGGCATCCGAATACAGCTCGTAGGATGCGGCCGGTGCGGGGAACAGGACGACGACGCAGAGGACGAGAGCAAAAAAGTACCGTGTCATAAGCCTTCCCTCCGTTCGCAGATTCCCGTTCAATCGCGACGGTCGGGCGGTTGCGCAATGTTCACCACTGATGTTCCCAAAGAGGAAACGCGCCGGCAGAATAATCAATAATGAAATAAGTTCCGTGCTGACGTTGGTGCGAACCTTGCGTTCCTGCATGACCTGCCTCCGGTGAACGGGTGCAGCAGGTCACCGCATCATTCGTGCCAGGTTTGAAAAGTTTGATTTCATGCGGGTTTGCTGCTATCGCAACCCCTATGCCGGTCGCGCTTGTCCCAGCCATGCGACAACTTTGTCGCACTTCGCCCGGCCGCCTGGACCAAAAAGCAACTTCGGTGCCGGATGCGCCGCCGGTTCAGCAGGGCGGATCGAAGTGGATGTACTTCTTTTCGACCAGGTCGCCGCCCGTCTTCAGGCCGTCGCGCTCGAACAGGGTAAAGAGGTGTTCGAGAATGCCTTTCACCGCCAGGGTATCGGCATACGCACGGTGAGCATGGCGCAAATCGATACGCAGGTGTCTGGCCACGTTGCCGAGCGCGTTTGACGGCAGCCCCAGCAGCTTGCGCGACAGACGCAGGGTGCAGATCCAGGGCATTTGCAGGCGCTGCGCCGCATGGTCGCGAAACGCCTGATTGAGAAAGGCGTAATCGAACGGCACGTTATGAGCGACGAAGATCGCGTTGCGCAGCAGCTCTTCGATGCGCGGAAACACCTGCGCCAGCACAGGCTGATCGCGAACCAGAGCCTCATCGATGCCGTTGAGAGCCACTGTCGCAGCTGGAATCGGCACTTCGGGATTGATCAGGGTCGTAAAAACCTCACCGCGTTTTCCCCCGAACGGAATCATGGCGATCTCGGTGATGCGCGCCTGCGGTGGTGCATATCCGGTCGTTTCGGTATCGAGCAGAATGAAAGGCAGCTCACGGATCGGGGTGTTGTAGTGGGTCCACTTCTTTCCGCGCGACAGGTCGATCGCCTCGGGAAACAGAGAGTTTTGCATCGGTCAGCTTCCTTTCTTCAGGCTGGGCGCACCCAGCAGTTTCGTCTTGAGCGTGTCGATCAGGTGCATGATCGACAGCCACGGGTGGCGCCAGATCAGGCGCGGGCCGGAAAACCGCATGACTTCGCGAATCTTTTCGCGCATCTCTGCCTGATAGCAGTGAACGGCACAGTGCGAGCAGACCGGCTTGCCTTCCTGAAACGGACATTTATCGAGGCGTTTCTGCGCATACTCGAGCAGAGGGCCGCACTCACCGCAGAAGCCCCAGGCCGTGCCATGGCGAACGCGACAGTACAGCTTGATCATTGCCTCAATGGTCTGTTGTTCTCGCTGCAGTCGCGACATGGGTCGGCCGTGAGAAATCGCTCAGCCGTCGGCGCGCTTGAGCACGGCCATGGTGCAGGCATGGCTCACGACTTCGAGTCCCAGTTCCCGTGCTGTTTTTTCGGCTTCGGCGTTTTCGGCGCCCGGCTGAAACCAGATGCGCCTGATACCCAGCTGGTGAGCCTCGCGCACGATCGGCAGCGTGCGTTCACCGGATACAAACAGATCGACGAGATCAATCGTACCGGTCGCGGCAGCCGCGGTGAGCGTCGGTTGCACGGTCAGACCGGCAATCGTTTTCGCCGCCGGATGCACCGGAATGACGTCGTATCCGTGTTCGTGCAGATACACGCCGACCTCGTGACTCGGACGATCGGTGTTCGGGGACATCCCGATAACGGCAATGCGCTTCACCTGGCGCAGCATCTGCAGCTGCCGCTCAAACTCGGCTTTCGGTGTCATAGGGCAGGCTTCTGAACTCATGTATCTTCTCCCTTGCGATGTGCCTGCATTCTACGCCCTGGAACGCAGGCTGACAAGACGCAGACACGGAAATACGGAAACATCGAGGCAAGCAATTCGTACCATCTGATTCTCGAGAGCGTCACGACCCGGTCCATCACAGACAGATGGAACAACACGTCGATTTCTGCCAAAGTCAGGGCAGACCGTGGCCGGCCGACCCGATGCACTGCAGGCTCGAGCCGCGCGGAATCTTGTACACGTTTCCGGGAATCGGGCACTGCGGCTTGTTCGACAGGATGCCGACCTCATACAGCACCTTGACCGGGTCGCTGGCTAACGCCGGTGAGAAGCGCTGTTCCATCACGAACTGCTCGATTCCGGTCTGGATCACCCGTAGGTTGGCGTAACATGCGCGCTGGTGCGTGCGCGGGCCGAAGGCGTTCCAGGTGGGAAGAAGCGTCAGAATATAGATGACCAAAGTCGTCGCCAGAATCACACCGACGATCAGCCCGACCAGCAGATGATGCAGGAAAAACTGAAACACCCGGGTCGGAAACCAGACCCGATCAACCCAGTCGCGCCAGCCGCCCGATTCCAGTTGCAGCGGGCGCAGCGGTTCGTGGACCGGCCGAGCCAGCCACAGATAGCAGTCGGGGCAGAAACGCTGAGCACTGCCGACATCCCTTTTGCAGCGGGGGCAGATGCGATAGTGGTGCAGGGGCGCTTCGCGAACCATGTTCGCAGTATAAACCCGAACGGCCTCGAAAGCTATCGCATGATGACTCGCCAACATGGGGCTTCCCGTGTATAATCGGTGCGCCTCACGGCAGCGGGTGTGAACGACACGCGTACCATTCCGACCAGGGGAACCGGACGATATGAAGGTGGTCATTTCAGGTGGGGGAGACATCGGGTACATGTGTGCCCGCGAGCTCGCCCCCCACCACGATCTGTTCGTCATCGAGCAGAATGCGGCGCTGCTCGAAAGACTCGAGCAGCTCGACGTGCAGATCGTCTCGGGAACGCCGACCAGCCTGGAGATTCTGCGCGAGGCCCAGGTGGCTGAAGCCGACTTCTTCATCGCCTGCGCCCATTCCGACGAAGTGAACATCATCTCGGCGCTCGCCGTGAAGCAGCTGGGCAAGGCAAAAACGTTCTGCTTCGTCAACAAAGCCCACTACTTCGAAACCTTTCTCGGCGAGCTGGGCGAACATCTGGTGATCGACAATCTGGTCTGGCCGGAAAAACTTCTCGCCGAAAATATCGCTCAGATCATCACCGTTCCAGGGGCGACCGACGTGAAGGTTTTCGAGAAAGATGATCTCAAGCTGCTCGAGTACCGGTTGAAACCGACTGATCCCGGCGTCGGCAGCGCGTTGAAAGATCTCAATCTGCCGAAAGAGACGCTGGTGACCGCGATCATTCGGGAAGACCAGGTCATCATTCCGAGCGGCGCGACGACTCTCGCGGCCGGAGACAAGGTCATCTTCATGGGCCTCGAATCAGGGATGCGCAAGCTCGAGCACCGGTACAATCCGAAAATGGGCGGTCGATTGGACGTCATCATCGTCGGCGGCGGCAACGTCGGATTCATGCTGGCGGAACAACTGGCCGAGCTGAGTCAGGTCAAACTCAAGGTCGTCGAAAAAGCGGCCGAGCGCTGCAAGTTTCTGGCCGCCCATCTTCCCGATCGCGTGCTCGTGCTGCAGGCAGACGGAACCGATGTCGAGTTTCTGACCTCGCAGCAGGTGCAGTCGTGCCACTGTCTCGTCGCGCTGACCGGCACCGATGAACGAAACCTGCTGGTCTCGCTTCTGGCCAAGCAGCTCAAGGTGCCGAACGTCGTGACCCAGACCATGAAGCCCGGCAATGTCGGCTTCTTCGAAAAAGTCGGGGTCGATGTCGCACTGAGCGCCCACTACAACGCCATCAAGAGCGTCGTGCGCCGCATCGACAGCGAAGGCGTCGACGTGCTGACCATCATCGAAAAAGGAAAGGCGGACATCGTTGAGATCGTCGTTCCGGCCGACTTTCAGCCGCGCCGCCTGATGGATCTGCATCTGCCGGAGGGCGTCATTATCGCAGCGATACGTCGCAGCTCGCATACGATCGTGCCTCATGGAAGTGACAAGATCAAACCCAAAGACCGCCTGCGTGTGTTCTGTACCAGCGAGCGCGGCGAGACCCTCGTCGACTATCTGACCGAAGCCAGACACCAGGCTCCGCCGGACAGCCATGATTCCTGATTCGGCCTCATGATACGCTTCGGATACATCGTTTCGGTCGTCGGACTGGTCATGCAGGGTTTTGCCGCCCTGATGTGCATTCCCCTGCTGGTCTCGATCTTCTACGGTGAGCGACAGACGTTTCTGGCCTTCGCGACCTGCTTCCTCTTCTCGGCCGCCGTCGGGCGGCTGGCCATGCGTTGTCACCCGGACACCAACTTCGATGACCTCGGACGCATGGAAGGCATGGGCGTCGTCTCGTTCGGCTGGCTCGCCGTCGCGTTCTGCGGAGCCATTCCCTACCTGTTTTTCAAGCTCGGGCCGATTGATGCACTGTTCGAGTCGATGAGCGGCTTCACGACCACCGGCGCGACCGTGTTTCAGGATTTCTCTCTCTATCCGCCCGCACTGTATTTCTATCGCGGCTATACCCAGTGGCTCGGCGGCGTCGGCATTCTGGTGCTGTTTGTCGCGGTTTTGCCCCACCTGGCCGTTTCAGGACGTCAGCTCTTCTTTGCCGAAACGTCGTCGGCCTCGAAAGACAAGCTGACGCCGCGTATCAGCGACACCGCGCGCCGGCTGTGGGGCTGGTATCTGCTGCTGACGCTGCTGCAGACGGTTCTGATGCGCTACGTCGGCATGCCGTGGAACGACTCGTTCGCCAATTCCTTCACCACCATGGCTGCCGGGGGCTTCTCGCCGCACCCGCAGAGCATCATGGGCTATGCCAACCCGACGATTGAGTGGATCGTCATCATCTTCATGTTTCTCGCCGGCGCGAACTTCACGCTGCAGGTGCGAGCGTTGCGCGGCAATCTGCGCGCCCTCTGGGATAACGCCGAACTGCGCTTCTACCTCGCCATCATCACCTGGTCGACCGTCCTGCTGACCGTGATTCTGTCGCGCTCCACGCCCATGTCATGGTCGATCGATTCATGGCGAGCGGCTCTCTTTCAAAACCTCAGTATTCTGACCACGACCGGCTTCGCCACCCACGATTTCAATCTCTGGAGCGACAGTGCCAAGACGGTTCTGCTCGTGCTGATGTTCATCGGCGGCTGTTCAGGGTCGGCGGGCGGCGGTATCAAGGTCATTCGCCTTTTGCTGCTGCTGCGTTACATCGGCCGCGCCATCATTCGCGCCATTCACCCCAAGGCGATCATCACGATCAAATTGGGGAAGAAGGTATTCTCTGAGTCTGAATTACAGCCGATTCTTTCGTTTATCTTCTTGTACTTCTGCTTTTTCGCCGTGGGGGGCACCGTTGCGTCTCTGATCGAGAACGATCTGATCGTCGGCTACACGGGAGCCATCGCCACACTTGGCAACATCGGCCCCGGGTTCGGTCTGATCGGCCCGATGGGATCGTTCGGCACCCTGCAGTCTGCCACCAAACTGCTCTTCACGGTGCTGATGTGGGCCGGCCGCCTCGAGATCATCGCCCTTGCCGTGTTCTTCAGTCGCGAAACCTGGTCAAACATGCGTTTCTGCGACCCCATCAAGGTCGGCTGAGCCGATCTATACTAGTACCATATTTCTATCATATTCGACGCTTGCATGGTAGAATAGGTCGTTCACGATCTTTGTAACCTCAGACCACGAGAATTTTTCCCAAGGGAGTTTTTGTCGATGAAACCCACTCGCGCGAACGATCTCCGTTTGTCCAGCCTGATCCTTGCCGCCTGCTTGCTGCTCGGCGCAGCCCAGATGAGCGAGGCTCAATATACGAACATCATGCGCCCCGGCAGCAACTTCACGAACATGTACGGCGCCATGGCGGATTTCACCCTGTCGCAGATGATTCAACAGTCACAATGGAACATGATGAACGCCGCTCTGAAAAAATCGACGCAGCAATCGCCTGGAGCTTCGAGAGAACCGACCAGTATCACCAAGATGCTGCCGCCATCCACGGCGTCCGCTCCGCTCACGGCAACAGATTTCGAACCCGCCGGGCCGAGACAGGCCGCCGAGCAGATTGCCGCAAACATCGACAACCCCGAAGAACGCAAACAGGTCATCGAGATCTGCCGACAGATTCACACGACAATTGAAAACACCCAGGGGTTTCGCCGGAACAACCTTGCAGGGGCAATGGCCGTGCTCATCGGGGTCAGCATACAGGTGTTGATGGAAAAGGAAGTCAGCGACGAAGAGACCGATGCCCTGATTCAGTGGTTGAACAACGAGGTTGTGGCCGTGGGGAACGTGGCGAAGATGACAGCCGAGCAGAAAACCCAGGCTTACGATGTCATGATCATGATCAGCGGCCTGATTGCCGGAATCTCTGCGAACGCCGCCGAGACGGGTGACGCAACCCAGGCCGAACAGGCCCGTTCCATGGCCCGCGATGCCCTGAAGGCGTTCGGTCTGCCCCTCGACTGATCGACGGCTCAGCGAGTTTCACCCTCGCGGAAAAAGTTCTCGGTTTCGCAGCCGAGCAGCAAGTCTCGGTGAAGTGCTTGAGCAAGCCAAACGCTGCCTGACCAGGTATGGTTTGTTCACCGAGAACTGCTTTTGCTGCCTGCCAGGTGACTGTTGCCGCAGGGCAAATGCAAAATTTCGCTTGATCTATAGGGCTTGTGGGCTCACTCGAAGGAAGAGGGCATGGAGCGATCTGACGCGAGTGAACCCCAAAGCCCGTCCTACGCTGACTAGATGGTGCATGTGCCCTGACAGTTGCCTGAGATGACGTTCTGGTGTAGGGTGGAAGCGGTTTTTCACCAGACCCATCTGAGGTGTCTCGTATGACCGCGACCGCTCTGCTGTTTGCTTTCTTCACCGGCCTGTGTCTCTCTGCCTGCACCGGTTTTCGCGCCTTCGTGCCGCCGCTCATTCTCGGCCTGACCCATCGGTTCGCCCCGACCTGGGTGCCGTTGGGCGAAACCGCCGCGCTGCTGTCGAACCCCATCGTGTTGGCCGCGCTGGCATTCGCGGTGGTCATCGAGTTTCTCGGCGACAAGATTCCGTGGGTCGACCACGCCCTTGACGTCGTGCAGGTGCCGATCAAGATGGGGTTCGCCGGGCTGCTCGTCGCCTTTCTGGTTCCGCCTGAACACGCGGGCTGGATGCTGACGTTGATCGGAGCCGCCATCGGCAGCGGCACCGCCCTCACCGTCCATTCCGCCAAAGCGTCAGTACGAGTCGGATCAACCGCAGCCACAGGCGGCATCCTGAATCCGGTCATCAGCTTCGTTGAAGAAATTGCCGCCGTGGTCGGCACGCTCGTCTCCCTGTTCCTCTGGCCCCTTGCCATTCTTGCTTTCTTCTGGCTGATGTGGCGGGTATTTCGCTACCTGTTCGGTCGTACCGGCGGGAACGAAGGCAGCATCGCCAAGGCGACTCCGTCCGAGTTCTGGTATCGTATCGCCCTGTTGGGAACCTGGATCTACGGCAAGATCTATCATCGTCTGCAGATCTCGGGCACCGAACATCTGCCCGCTCAAGGGCCTTACGTGGTGGTCGGGAACCACGCCAGCATGCTCGACGGCTTTCTGCTCGGTACCGGTAACCGGTTAACCGTCTACATCATGGTCAAGAAAGAGGCTTTCGCGAACCCGATCACCGGCTGGTTTCTGCGTAAGGTCTGTGCGTTTCCCGTCGATCGGCAGAACCCCGACCCGGCCACGTTGCGCTACTGTCTCAAAGTGCTGCAACAGGGCATGGTGCTCGGCTTGTTTCCCGAAGGCACGCGCAATCGCAAAGGCCTGATCAGACCGTTCAAGCCCGGTGCGATTCGACTGGCGCTCAAGCAGAAGGCACCGATTGTTCCGGCCTTTCTGGCCAACACGCATCGCATCATGCCCGATGGCACATGGCTGCCCCGCCCGGTGCCGATCTCGCTGAAGTTCGGGGAACCGCTCGACACCAAAAAGCTGCTTGAAGAGGGCAAAACCGAAGAAGACATGCTGAAGATCCTGTATGAGAGAGTCTGCGCCCTGGGTCGTGAACTGACCGGCGGCGACGTCGAGGACCATTCGGCCGAGGAGCCGGACGAACCGGATCGGACCGCCGCTCCGGTCTCCGTCACCGCGAGGGAGTAGAGATTATTCCTGTTTATATGTACAAGTTATACTGTGGCTCGAGCCTCATCTGATGATTGATTTCATTCAGGCGATTCTGACCAGGCGGCTCAAAGAAAATGAACTGAAGCATTTTCTGACCGATCTCGAACACGCCGATCGCAAGAAGTCACTTGAAACCATTCGTGCGTTCTTTCATCAGGTCGCCTCGCTGCTCGAGGTTTCGCACCAGCTGCTCGACAATCTGCTGATGCTCGTGCTGGGCGTCACGACGAAACTCATCGGCGCCGAGCGCGGCACGCTCTTTCTCATCGACCAGGAAACCGGCGAACTGTTTTCCCGGGTCGCACAGGGCGACGAAGTGCATGAGATAAGAATTCCGCTCAACACGGGCATCGCCGGTGCCATCGTCACACAGGGGCGGCCGGTGATCATTCCGAATGCCTATGCCGACCCGCGCTTCAATGCAGAGATCGACAAGCAGACGGGCTTTCGCACGCGTGACATTCTCGGCGCGCCGATTCGCATCAGCCCGCAACACGAGACAATCGGCGTGCTTGAACTGCTCAACCGCACCGAGGGAACCTTTACCGCCGACGACCTGACGCTGCTCGAGATGATTACCTCACAGGCGGCCATCGCGCTGCGCAACGCGCGTGATCTTGAATGCAGCCAGCAGGCTCGCGAAAGCGAGATTCGCCTGCAGGAAGTCACGACCGCCATCTCTTCAGAACTCAAGCTGAAACCTCTGCTCGAGAAGATCATGCAGGCCGTG
>CAYYIY010000047.1:27924-47934 GCA_964472075.1 uncultured bacterium
TACGCCGACCGCTCCACCCTGTTTCTGCACGATGAAAAAACCAACGAACTGTGGTCGCAGGTCGCGCTCGGCCTGCAGGACCAGGAGATCAGGTTTCCCGCGCACCTCGGTATTGCCGGGCGCGTCTTCACCAAAGGCGAAACGATCAATATTCCCGAAGCCTACGCCGATGAACGCTTCAACAAGGAAATCGACCGCAAAACCGGCTACGTGACGCGCAACATTCTGTGCATGCCGGTGATCAACCGTGCCGGCAAGACGATCGGCGTTACGCAGGTGCTCAACAAGAAAAGCGGGGTGTTCACCCGGCTCGACGAAAAGAAGCTGCGGGCCTTCTCGGCACAGGCGGCCATTGCCATCGAGAACGCCAAATTGTTCGACGAAGTGCTGAACATGAAGAACTACAGCGAGAGCATTCTCGAGAGCCTCAGTAACGGCGTCATCACGGTAAACGCCATTCGTCGCATCGAGAAGTGCAACGCCGTAGCCTTGAAAACCTTCGGCGTCACCCCCGAGCAGATTACCGGCAAGTTCGCCGACATCTATTTTACCGGCGACAATCACTGGATCGTCGACAGTCTACGCCGGGTTGTCGCGACACAGGAACCGGACAACTTTATCGATGCCGAGATCGTCAACGCACAAGGAAAGCGTGTTTCCGTCAACATGGCCATCGCGCCTCTGCACGATTCGCAAAGCAAGCCCATGGGCGGTCTGCTGGTCTTCGAAGATCTTACGACCGAAAAGCGCATGAAAAGCACGCTGGCGCGGTATATGACCAAGGAAGTCGCGGATCAGCTGTTGACGACGGACGATGCCATGCTCGGCGGCAAGATGCAGGAACTGACGGTCTTGTTCAGTGACATTCGGCATTTCACCACCATCTCGGAAAAACTCGGACCGCAGGCAACCGTCAGTCTTCTGAATGAATACTTCTCGAGCATGGTTGACATCGTGTTTCATCACGGCGGCATCCTGGACAAATTCATCGGTGACGCCATGCTGGCCGTGTTCGGCGCCCCGTTCTCTTCAGGCGAAGACGCGGACCGAGCGGTCACGACAGCCATCGAAATGATCAAAGCTCTGAAAGACTTTAACAAAACCAGGGTCGATAAAGGTCTCGAACCCATCGAAATCGGCGTCGGCATCAACACCGATCAGGTGCTGGTCGGCAACATCGGCTCGATCAAACGCATGGACTACACGGTCATTGGTGACGGCGTCAACCTTGCCTCGCGGCTCGAAGGCGCCAACAAATACTTCGGGACGAACATTCTGGTCAGCGAAAATACCATGAGACAGCTGAAGTATCGACACCTGCATCGCGAAGTCGATCTGCTGCGCGTCAAGGGCAAGCTCCAACCCGCGACGATCTTCGAGATTCTCGACCACCACGACCGCACGACCTTCCCGCATCTGGAAGAAACAATCGGATGGTACCAGTCAGGGTTACAGGAATACCGCAAACAGAGATGGTCTGAAGCTGAAAAGAAGTTTCAACAGGCGCTTGCGTTGCACCCCGGCGACCAGTTGTCACGCGTCTATCTCGAACGTTGTCGCCATTTCCTCGCCGCCCCTCCCCCACCCGACTGGGACGGCGTCTGGGTCATGGAGATCAAGTAGGCAAGCCGACAATGGGTCTTCGTTACAGCAGCAGGAATCAGGAAACAAACTTCGGGCGACCTACTCGCAAACACCATTTAAGACGGGTCGGCAGCTTTGCAGGCTTCTGACATGATGGTCCTGCGCGCCGCACCCGACGGGGAAGGCTCTTTGCCGCCACGACGCCTGTCGGCCGTCCTTGCGATCGTGAGCCTTCTCTGGCTGGCTGCGTGCCTGCGTATTGACCAGATTCGCTGGGACTGTTGGGATATCGGCATCGATACCGCTTCGTGGGGACAAATCGCGCATCACGGCAGCCATGGGCGCGGCTGGCTCTTCACCTGCTACCCCGACCGTCTTGATCGCACCGACGCCCGTTCGACCTTTTCGGCACACTCGTTCTGGCTCACCCCCTGGCTCGGCCTGCTGTATCGACTGTGGCCCCATCCGCTGGTCCTCTATGCGAGCGTCCATGTCGCACATGCTTTCGGAGCCCTCTTGATCGGCCTGATCGCCTGGCGTCTTTTCGGCGATGAAAAAGCCGCGATCGGCTCAGCCCTTCTGTATCTGCTTGTGCCAGCACAGGCGCTGGCACAGACGCGCTTCGATTTCGCCTTTCGTCACTGGAGTCTGCTCTTCATTCCGCTTGCCGTCTGGCTATCGATGTTCGCGTCGCGCCTCACGGTCATGATCCCGCTGTTGCTGCTGGCGGCCGCGGAAGAAAATCTGAGTCTGATCGCCGGCTTTCTCTGCTTCACGTTTTCGCTGCAACAGCCAGGGCAACGCGCGTGGTTCGCCGCATGGGGAACGGTATTCTGCCTGTACGTTCCGGTCGCGATTCTTTTCATCATTCCGTCATTCATCGCCCCCGGATTTCACCTTCACTATCTGCCTCGTTACGCTCATCTCACCCAGGGCTTCTCCGCCACGACAGCAGTACTATTCACGACGGATAATGCAAAATACCTGTTCGAACTTCTCGCTCCAATGGCGTTTCTTCCGATTTGGAAACCTGGACTCTGGCTGCTGCCCGCCATTCCGTTTGCCGCACAAAACCTGCTGAGCGTGATGAACGACACCCGGATGATCGGTCACCACTACTCAACTCCCCTTTCGGTCACCCTCTTTATTGCCACCCTGTTCGGACTGGCCACCATGACATCCGCCTGGCGCAACCGAGTGCTCGCGATGTTGGTCGCCTGCAGCCTGATTCTGTCCGTCACCTGGTATCCGTCGCTCGCGTGGCTGCTTGACGGCCCCGACGCGCGTTCTCTGGAGCTTCGTGCGTCGTGCCGGCCGCTCGAAGCGCTGATCAAGCCCGAATCAACCCTCTCGGCGCCTCCGGCCATTGCCTCGCGGTTCTGGTATAAAAGCGGCTTGTGGTTTTTTCCGCAGGGGAGCGGTATCGCAGACGTGGTCGTGATTCCCAAGTTTCTGCCTGGGTATCCTGAACTTTCGGCTGACGACCTGCATCGTGCCATCGCGTCGGTGACCCGGCGCGCCGACGTGCGACCGGTCTTTGAGAACGCCGATCTCATTGTCTATGAACGCCGGGAATCCCCGGCCGGGCAGTCTCGGTAAATGCGTCGGGACTTTTTCTCGGAATCTTCGGCATCTGCAGAACAGGCAGGATTCTGCCGTCGTAACACGCTCCAACACGCCCGCATTTGAGCAAAACCCACACTCAGACTGAAAAAAGATTCGTCCGCCTCGATTGGCCAGTATCAGCCGTTTCATGTATACTATCGGCATACATTTCAGCCACAGGAGAAGAGTATGAAGCATCGAGTCATCCTGGCATTGGTTCTGGTTTTTCAGATTCTCGGGCTCACCGCCGTCTGGGCGGCCGAAACGAAGCTCACCCCCGATCAGCAGCAGTTGCTCGAAAAGCTGTCATTGCTGCGCGAGGTCTGGCAACGCAAGATCACGCTTGAGTATCTTGCCGACAAGCGCACCGCAGACTATTTCGAGAAACTGATCGCCGACTTCCCCAAGAAGCTGCAGGCCAATTTTCGTGAGAACATCAAAGGCAACTACCGCGCCGAGTTCTTCGCGAACTATGCCGACAAGAGCGATGAGCTGATCAAGCAATCGTTCAAGGCGATCGCCGACAAGCCGGCGAATGACGCGCTGCTCGCCGCGGTGCTCAAACAGTCGAGTTTTCCGCTCAATCTGGCGTACCAGCCGTTAGTGAGGCAGATCAGCGAACGACGCGTGTTTCAGGCGGCGAATGCGAACGACGCCAAGACCAAAGAGGCGTATCAGAAACTCGCCGAGTTCTGGAAAAAGCACAGCGACGACCTGCTGGCTGACGCGAAAAAAGATCGCTATGCCGGAGTGCAGGAACTCTATGCCAAAGTTTCGATCAAGGAGTTCCCGCTGCACTGGTATGACGACGCGCAGCACGATACCACCTTCGAAACCGAAGGCGACACGCCGACTCCCCCGGCCCCCACGAAGAAAAAAATTTGGACGTTCCTGATGTACATCTGCGCCGATAACGACCTTGAACGCTTCGGTCTGCAGGACGTCAACGAGATGGAGAAGGTCGGCAGCTCGGACAAAGTGAACATCGTCGTGCAGATCGATCGCATGAAGGGCGGCAAGGGAGACTCGATCGCCGACGGCAACTGGGTCGGAACGCGACGTTACTTTGTCGAAAAAGACAACGATGTCAAGAAGGTGCACAGCCCGATGGTGCAGAATCTGGGCGAAGTCGACATGGGCAACAAACACACGCTGGCCGACTTTCTGAAGTGGGGCGTCACGACCTACCCCGCCGAGAACGTCGCCGTCGTCATCTGGAACCACGGGGCCGGCTGGCTCGGGGTCGCCTCTGATGAAGAATCCGGAAACATGCTGCGCCTGCAGGACGTTTCGTGGGCCCTGCGTGAAGGCCAGAAAGCGCTTTCCGACGTAAATGGCAAGAAGTCGAAGTTCGCCATCGTCGATTTCGACGCCTGTCTGATGGGCACCATCGAAGTCGCTTACGAGCTTGCCGAGATGGCTGATTACATGGTCGCCTCGGAAGAGACCGAACCGGGAACCGGGATGCCTTATGCCGATTACCTCGAACCGATCACCCGCAATCCCGCTCTTTCTCCGGCCGAGGTCACCAAACGCATGGTCGGCACCTATGTGTATTCGTATGCCCGCGGCGGCTCGGCGACCAACCCGGTCATTCAGGGGTCGGCGGTCACGAAATCGGCCATCGATCTCAACAAACTCGAAGGTCTGGTTAAGCTGTTCAACAAGCTCGGGAAGCAACTTCTCGACAATCATGACTTGTACGCAGAACTACTGGTCAACGAGGCCGGGCAACTGGCAAGCGTTCGCCGCTACAGCGACGAAACCCTGGTCGACATCGTCGATTTCGCGCTGAAACTCGGTGAAATAGAAGATCTGCCGAAAGCCATCAAGGAAACCTGCGACGATATCGTCAAACTCATCGGGTATCCCGTCGCCAACGACAAACTGGCGAAACCGGTCACCATCTCCAGTCCGGAACCCGGAGTCGTGGTCTGGGGCTACAATGACTGGCGCATGCCACCCAAAGATCTGTGGCCTTCCGGAACCCGCGTGTTCCGATCACGTCTGGCCATGACCCCGCTGCGCAAAGGCCCGAACGGCGGTTACTACTGCGTAATCGGTCCCTTCCAGCCGGTTATCGACGAAGCGCTTGAGAAAAAGGTCTGGGTCGATCAGATCGACTATCAGATCTACACGCAGAGCGGCAAAGCCGGCGAAAAGCGCAGCGTCAAGCAAGGCAAGGAATATCTGATCGTGTCGCGTTTCCCGAAAGAATCGCCGATGGTGATCGAAGGTCACACCCAGGGTATGGGTGACAGCCGCGGTCTCTCGATCTACTATCCGGCACCGCTCAAATTCGATAACGCCTATCGCGCCACCCGCTTTGCCCGCGAGACCAAGTGGGCTGAATTCATCGGCAAGATCCCGACCTTCCGCCGCAAAGCCGATATTCTGCTCACCGGTCAGATGGTCGAAGACCCGATGACGCTGCCCCTGCTCGCCAAAGCGCTTAAGGCCAACAAGGTCAAGTTCCAAATCCTGTGGGATCCATCGGTCTTCGGTTACGACTACAAGAAGATTCTCAGTCAGTTCGTGCGCAGCGGTGCTGTCATTACCGACAGCATGTCATCGTCGAGCATGGGCCAGCTCTCACCCAGTTCAGCCGATCTGATCGAGTATCTCGATCAGGGCGGCAGCCTGCTGGTCGCCGCCCAGTCGTTCGAGCGCGTGAACGTGCATCAGAAGCTGCTGAAAGACTACTTCCGATTCACCTATGTCGATGACGAAAAAGATCTCGACGAGCTGACCTGGGTCGGCCGCAACGGCCAGAAGAACAGCTTCACCCTGAACGGGGACGACTCGGCGAAAACCGCGAGCGACATCACGATCATGAAGGCAACGGCCCCCGCGAAGCTGTTTGTCACTCTGTCCGACGGTCGAGGCGCAGGCATCGCCGTCAACGCGCAAGGCGCCGGCAACAAGACGTATTCAGCCGTGTATCTCGGCTTCCGCTTCGAGGCCGTCTCGGGCGAAGACACGCGCACGGCACTGATGAGCGAGATTCTCGATCGCCTCTACCCCGAACGCCATCAGGGAACCCTGTTCGACTGACAAGACACGCGAGCCGCGAGCCTCTCTGCCTTCCGACGGCAGAGAGGCTTTTTCTTTCAGCCTGCCTGTGGCTGAATTCTTTTTTCGTGACCGAGGCAGGAAGCCGTGCGATTGGATATACTATCGTCGATGCAACGCCACGTTCACGTCGCTCTCGTCTCAGCTGCCGTCCTTTTGTTGCAGCTGCTTCAAACACGTCTGCTCGGCGTCATCTACTGGAACCACGTCGTCTACTTCATCGTCACGATCGCCCTGCTCGGATTCGGCATCAGCGGCACCTGGCTTTCTTTCGGCCCTCAAACCCGGCTGTACCAGCACCTGAGTCGAGATCGCGCCGCTGCTCTGTTCTGCCTTTCGACCATTGCGTTTTTTCTCGCTGCCCCGCTTCTGATGGTCTCTCAGGAAGAACTGCTCACCGGCGGTTTTCCATCACTGATGCTGGCGGCAACCTACATCCTGGCGGTACTGCCCCACTTCTTTGCCGGCTGGATGCTGGGCCGATGGTTTCAGGAGTTTTCAGATCAGATTCACAGCCTGTACTTCGCCGACCTGATCGGAGCCGCCCTGGGTTGTCTGGCCTTTGCTCTTCTGATCAGCCCTCTCGGCCTGATGCGGCTGGCGGCACTCTGCGCCCTGGCCGGACTGCTTCCCGCCCTCTCAGACACACCGGCATCTTCGACGCGTCACTTCGCCCTTCTGATGGTTATTCCCGTTACCGCTTTCTGGTACTTTCACCAGGCCGCAGAGTCTCTCGTCGTCTCTGAGCCGACCAAGTCAATTCGACGGCTGCAGCAGTATCTGCCGCCTGGCGACATCCCGCTGGTCGAGCGATCCGAATGGAATGCCGTTTCCCGTGTCGACCTGGTTGTCGGGCGGATGGCATCGCACTCTCGTCATATTTTCATCGACGGAGATGCCATACAGCCTCTCAAGGAAAACATTCCAGACACGATTCCTCCGTTTAACGAACAGCATGATTCCCTTCTCCTCAAGAAGGCTCCCTATCTTTTTGTCAAGCAACCGCAATCGGTACTAATCATCGGCTCGGGCGGCGGACTCGACACCTACCACGCTCTGCGAGCCGGGGCGCGCACGATTGATGCGGTCGAGATCAATTCGACGATCTGTCGTCTGGTTCAGCACGACTTTCGTCATCTGACCAACGACCTGTTTTACCGACCCGGCGTCAGCCTGACCTGTGACGAGGGGCGCAGCTTTCTGCGGCGCTCAGGCCGCACGTGGGATGTGATTCTGCTGAACTCGATCGATACTTTTTCCGCCATGAATTCCGGCGCGTATGTGTTATCGGAAAACTATCTCTACACCCTCGAAGCGTTTCAGGAGTATCTCGCCCATCTCACACCCGACGGCATGCTCGCAGTCTCACGTTGGTTCGCCATTCCCGAGTCGCTGCGTCTGTTCATTCTGGTTTTCGAAGCATTGCAGACTTTTGGCATAAGCGACCCCGCCCGTCACGTTCTGTTGCACATGGAGACGCACGACATCAGTGACCCGGAGACCGGCGAGAGACAATACAATGCCTGGATGGGCTTACTGGTCAAACGCTCGCCTTTCACTGACGCCGAGCGCGAAAAGCTGCGCGCGCACCTTCGACATCACGGGGGATTCATGCTGTATCCCGCCCCGGGAGCATCCGGAACACCGGAGATCTTCGAGAATTTCGCGGCCGTCAGGTCGGCCGGCAAATCCGCCCAGTACTTCGCCGAACTCCCGTTTGAACTGGCCCCCGCAACCGACGACAGCCCCTTCTGCTTCAACAGCGAACGCTGGTCCGAACTGCTTCCGGCTCTGATGAGCCTGAATCTCGGCGCTCTCTCGCACGGACAGTGGCCGTCGTTGATTCTGCTGTCCCTTCTGATTCTGTCAGGACTACTGACCACACTCTTCATTTTCGTGCCGTTGTATATGTCATCCGCACCCGAATTCGTCCATGCCAATCGCGCCGCCATCGCTTACTTTTGTCTGCTGGGCATCTCGTTCATCTTCATCGAGATTTCTCTGATGCAGAGATTTTCCCTGCTACTCGGACATCCGTCCTACTCACTGACGACAACTCTCGGCTCTCTGCTGCTTTTTTCAGGTATCGGAAGCATGATGGCCGGTCGTTTCGCGATACTCGGTCGCCTGAGCTTCGGGGCGATCACGGCACTCGGACTGTGTGCGGCCTGGTGCTACCCCAGTCTCATGGAATATCTCTTGCCTTGTTCGCTGCCGGCACGAATTCTCGGCGTCATCGCCCTTGTGGCACCTCTGGGCTTCTTCATGGGCATGCCTTTTCCGCTCGGCTTGCGGGAAATGGGTATGCGCGCCCCTGACCTGGTTCCCTGGGCCTGGGGTGTCAACGGCGGTGCAACCGTACTCGGTTCAGTTCTCGCGATTGTGACCGCGATGAAAGGCGGTTTCACCCTGGTGCTGCTCCTCGCTTCGGCTGGGTATCTCCTGTCCTGGGCCTGTTTTCGCGCTTGCTCGACCCCTGATCACCCCTCGTCCGTCGCTCTGTCAACGGCCACCGCGGCGACCGCTCTCCCCGACGACCTTTCCGGAGGCTGACCATCAATGTCTTTTCTGCATGATCGTGAGTTCACCCCGCCCTGGGATGCCGCTTCCTGGATGGTGTTTGATCGCGCCGCGATGCAGGCGAATCTCGCGGCACGTCTGGGAAATGCGGGTGCTCTGCTCGACTTGCGTTCACCGATTCTTGCCGCTCTCGCGCCTCATCTCGAAGATGACTGGCGCCGACTCGGAGTGAGCGGGTTTCTTGTCTCCGCTTTGGGTTTGTCCGAGTTGCCGGCGACGTTCTGCAGCAATTGGTCTGGATATCTTGTCCCTCCGTTTCAGTCTTCGGCCTTGGCAATCGCCGCACAGTTCGGCGTAACTCCGATCGTTTCACAGGTTCCTGAAGCGATCATCTGGTCGAACATTGCGCAGCAGCGCGGCGAGGAACTGCCGCTGCTGATTCGCTGGCGAGGCGGCGACCCGATGGCTGATTCCGGCCCCTTCGGCTTTCTGCCTCTGCTTGAAGCGATTCCGGGGTTGCCGATGATCTCGTTGCAGGGGTTTCTCTGTGAAACGCCGTTCGCGTCCCGGCATCAGGCAGATGCCTTTCGTCGCGCCATCGCGCGGGCCGGCCTCGAATCGTCGACCCCTCGACTGCTGGCTCACGAGATCGGTGAATGTCCGAGTCGCGTGACCCTGCAACCCCTGATCGACGATGGTTTTCTGAGCTTTCAGGAAAGTTCCAGCCAACCCGCGACCTTCACGGTGGAAGCGCGCGGAGTACCAGTTGGATATGACGCCGATCAGCTTCTTATCGCAATCGACCTTGGAATCTTTCAGGGTATGCCGTCCGACACCGACATACCGGTATTGGTCGAAGGGCTGCCGGGTCGGGTTTTTCGCCTACAGTCTCACAGCAGTCTGGTTTCAACAACACATCGCCCTGAGACCCCATCGCCCTGGAGAGTCACCCTGCTCGGGGGAAGCAGTGAATCGGCGGTGGGGCCGGCAAACTGGCCCGAGCCGGTGTTGCGCCAATTCGTTGCCGATCGAGTCCGCACCGGGCCGGTATTTCTCGCTACGGAAACGAGTACGGAACCGTTAATCAAAAAGCAGGAACGCCGCTCTACTTGAAAATCGCTGACAGGACCGCCTGAAAGATCACCAGGAAGAAGATGAAGCCGATCAATTGTCCCAGGCAAGAACCGCACCCGCCTTCATCACTCGCGGTTTCCCCGGTCGAAGCCCCCACCACCACATTGGTCGGGCGGCGGCGACGCGATTTGTCGGGCGGCGCAGGCAACTGATGCCCGCACGCCAGGCAGTATTGAAAACTCTGCCGATTGGTGCGGCCGCACTTCGTGCAATCGACGGCGGCATCGTCTTCTTCTGACGCGGATGGTGCCGGCGGAGGTATCGTCTGGCCGGACTTTTTCGGCTTCTTCGGCTGCCCTTTCAAGTTCACCGAAGGCGATACATGCGATTTCGACGGAACATGGTCGCGCGCCGACGCCAACGGATCGGACACCGTGCTGTCGGTATTCACCTCAACCGTCTGGCTGACGGGGACATCGATAACCACCGTCTGTTCGATTCCTTCGCCGAGAGGACCCTGAACTTCATCAAGGCCCGGCAGGCTCATGTGATGGTCGATGGAAAGCGTATCAACCTGGACTCCTGACGACGTGTCGGCGATACTCTTCATCGTATCGACCCGCACGGTCATCATCCGATCGCCCATCACATCGACGGCATCGAGCACGTCTTCCCGCGTCTGTCGCACCTTGCCGGGGAAGCGTTTTTCCAGCATCTGAATCAGCTCTTCGCCTTCATCCTTCTGCAGCGACGGAACTTCGAACTCGGCTAGTACGGACTCGGCCGAATTCTGGAAGGTGAAGCGGATGTCGCCCAAAAAGGTTCGCCGCACCGCGATCGCGGCCAATTCCTGGATTTTAAAGAGACCGGCGACCTTGAGATCTTCGACCAGAGGCTGCACGATCACGACAATCTGCGTCTGCGTCATCAACAGCCACGATTCGCCGATCATGCCCTCGCCCGAAGACGAGCTGGCGAACGAGAACGATATCTCGCCGCGCAGCGCAGCTTCGCTGAGTTTTTCCGTTACCTTGCGAGGCAGGGTCACTGTGGTCATTTCTCTTCCCCCTGGCGCTTCTTCCATGCTTCGGGAATAGCGCCCTCGATCCGGATGCGGTCAGTCGAGAATTCGATCCTGTTGATGCCGGTTAACAGCTCCATGAGGCCGCGCCCCGTCACCGTCTGCAGATAGCGGTTCACAAACCATTGCCCCAATCGCAACCCGGTCGCCGACTTCTCGACCCACGAGTTCAATTGCCAACCGCGCAAGGGCCAATCACCACTACTGCTCGCAAAGGTATCAAATTCGCAGGCCATTGACAAACGTTTGCAGAAAAAGCCCGAACCTTCAGCCAGCACGCTGAGGCGCCCTTCCTGCGGGACAACCCAGACTCGCTCGACAAACAGACCGCTTGCCGGCGGCGGTCGGAAGCGAGCCAGCCAGGTGTTGATCTCGCCCGGCGTAAATTCCGCCGTGGTCACACCGGTTGCCTGTTGCCATTGTCCGAGTTTTTCTTCAAAGGAATCGCGATCAGCAGCTTCAATGCGCGGCATCTCCGGGAACTGAGGCGGAGTTTTCAACGCCTTCCAGAACGGCCACGCGAGAGCGTAGACAAACAGCCCGGCGGTCAGGGTCAGAATACCCAGAACCATCGCGGCACAGCCGAAGAAGCAACCACAGGACGGCAGGCAGCCTGACCCGCTTTTTCCCTTCGCGGTGTCGGCCATTTCAGCCTTTCAGACTTGCCAGCTGAGTGCGTTCTTCGCCCGAGAGCAGCTTTTCGACGTCGAGCAGCACGATGATGCGGTCTTCGAGCTTGCCGACCCCCTGAATGTACTGTGAGCTGACATTGCCGTGAAACAGCGGCGGAGCCGGCTCGATCTGAGACTGATTCAGGCGGAACACCTCGGACACGTTGTCGACGATCATGCCCAGCTGATGGCTGTGAAATTCGACGATCAGAATCTTCGCAGACTGAATGTCGGCAATCGCCGCCATTTCGAAGCGCTTGCGCAGATCGATGATCGGAATGACGTGCCCGCGCAGCACGATGACCCCTTCGACAAAGGGCGGCGCCTTCGGAATCTTGCGGATCTCCATCATCGCCACGATTTCACGGACGTTGTTGATGTTGATCGCGTATTCGTCGGTTCCGAGGTAGAAGCCGACGACCTGGATCTCCTGCCGAGTCTGCACCTTCTTCTGAACTGCCATGGTTGTATGGTATCACGCGCTTTCAGACGATGCAACGAATGATGCGGGGCGAGTTTTCATGATATACTTCCGGTACACATGACCACCGACAAATTTCGACTCTGGAAACTGGCTTCAGACCCCGACCGGCCGTGGGAACGCCGCTGTGCCGACCCGCGCGGCGTGCTGCTGCAGCTCGTCAGCGGCGAAACCTTCCGCCATCTCGGCATCGTACAATGCCCCGTGGTTCCCGACGGCTACCGCGGACGACACGCCCATCGTCGCAAGCACGAGGAGTTTTTCGTTCTTTCCGGTACCCTCGCCTTCTTCTGGCGCGATCTCGAAACCGGCAGCCACGGCCGACTCGAACTGTCTCCAGGTGACCGTCTGACCCTGCGGCCCGGGCTGGCACACGCTTTCAAGGCACTGACCGAAGCCGTCTTCGTCGAGTTCTGCCCCACGCCGTATGATCCTACGGATGTCTTCCCCTTCGACCCGCTTCAACCGCCCGAAGGCTGGCAACCCGACCCGGACTTTCTGAAAAATCAGAGCTGAAAAAACACAGCCCCCGCGACGGAACGTTGTCGGCGGAGGCTGTGATCGGCGATGTTCTCACCGTCTGCTGCTTCGACAGGCAAACACTGCTGCGATCAGGATTCCTGATTTCTCGAAGTGTCGAAGGAAGCGGCTCTTGTACCCTTTCGTGTTTGGCTTTATTACTGTTTCTGCTTTTTTCTGTTTTCCGATTTCTCTCCCGCTCACTCGCCCGGGTTCTCGCTCAGCGGTCGTCGAGCTGGTCAGCGGTGAAGCTGAAAGGCATCAGATCGGTCGGCTTCACTTTTTTTACTTCGCGATCCCCTTTCACGACGATCAATTCAATCTTCGGCGCCAATTCGATCAGTACTTGTCGACACGCGCCGCAGGGGAAAATGAATTCGTGATGATCGACAAACAGGGCCATGCGCTTGAACTTCCGCTTGCCTTGAGCGAACGCCGCAAAGAGGGCTGTCCGCTCAGCGCAGTTGGTCAGGCCGTAGCTGGCATTCTCGACGTTGCAGCCGCTGATGATCTCACCGTCTGTCGTTTCGAGCGCAGCTCCGACGAAGAATTTCGAATAGGGTGCGTAGGCCCGCTTGCTCGCTTCAATGGCCGCCTCAATCAGTTTTGCTTCCTTGTTCATTCCTTCTTCCTTTAAGCTATCTGCAGGAGATGAAAAAGGGGCCGATAAACGGCCCCATTTCCGAAATCCGAAAAACGATCAGCGCTTGGAGAACTGCGGGCGGCGGCGAGCACGGCGCAGACCGTACTTCTTGCGTTCGCGCATGCGCGGGTCGCGGGTGAGCAGACCGTTCTTGCGAAGCGGAGAACGGAATTCTTCATTGAACTTGCAGAGCGCGCGGGCAATACCGTGGCGCAGCGCTCCGGCCTGGCCGGAACTGCCGCCGCCGCCGATGTTGGCGTGCACATCAAACTTGCCGGTGGTCTCGGTGACCGAAAACGGCTGCATGATGATCTTGCGGGTCAGCTCGATCGGGAAGTATTCCTCGAACGGGCGTTCGTTGACAACGATTTTGCCTTCACCCTTCGACAGGCGAACGCGAGCAGTGGCTTCCTTGCGGCGGCCGGTGCCCCAGAATTTGATATCTGCCATTGGTTATATCTCCTCAGCTTTTGTGCAGCGGCTTGTGTTCTTTGGGCTGCTGCGCTTTGTGCGGATGCTCGTTGCCTGGATAGACCTTCAGACGGGTCAGCAGGTTGTGGCGGCTGTGGGTATTGGGAAGCATGCGCTTCACAGCCAGGGTCAACATGCGAGCCGGGTCTTTCTGAAGCATTTCACCATAGGTGATGGTCTTGAGACCACCCGGATACCCCGTAAACCAGTGATGCACCTTGTCAGTGTGCTTGGCACCGGTGAGAACGATCTCTCCGGCATTGATGACGACGACGAAATCGCCGGTATCGGCATGAGGCGCGAAGGTTGTCTTGTGTTTACCGCGGAGCAGGGTGGCAATCTGGGTGGCCAGTCGCCCCAAAACCTTCCCCTTGGCGTCCACCAACAACCAATCCCGCTTGATGTCAGCGGCTTTGGGCATGAACGTCTTCACGTACTTTCCTCCTGATTATGAATACCGTACCTCCATCAGATACAGGCCGGCCGGGGGGGCTGGGGGTCCCAAGCGTCGCCGATCCTGATGGCGGAGCAGTTCGACCAATTCTTCTATCTGAAGCCTGTTACAGCCGGCAAGAAACAGAGCTTTCGCCATGTTTCGAACCATGTTGTGCAGAAACCCCGTGCCGATCACATCGTAGATGAGGACTTCACCTTCGCGATGCATTTCGGAAGAGATGATCGTCCGGCGGGGGTCTTCGAACCGATCGGGAGACCGCGCAAACGACGAGAAGTCGTGCGTGCCGACAAAGACAGTCGCTGCCTGTCTCATGCGTTCGAGATCGAGAGGTTCGGTCACCTGCCAGACGTAGCGCTCGAGAAACGGACTCGGCTCGGTCACCGGTCGTATCAGATAGCGATACTGCTTGCCTGTGGCGGAAAACCTCGGGTGAAACCCAAGATCAGCCTCTTCGACCGAACGAACCCGAATCGAGCCGGGTAACGAACGGTTCATGGCCAGATAGAACTTTTCAACCGGAATCGGACAACTGGTTTTCACACCAACCACCTGGGCCATCGCATGCACCCCGGTGTCTGTCCTTCCAGACCCGATACAGCGCACCTTTTCACCGAGAACTCTACCGGCGACACTCTCAAGTTCGCCCTGGATCGTGGGGACCCCTGGCTGAAACTGAAAGCCGAAAAAGGCACTACCGTCGTAGGTAACGACCATTTTAAGATTTCTCCGGCGCAAAGTCAAGTGTTTCCCCTCATTTCATCAGCGTAATCGGAAAAAAGTCGGACCCCAGGCCAGAAGGATCGCCCCGCAGGCGATCCCGGTCACCATCAACATATCCATGATCGACAGTTGGTACACCTTGAAGCGGGTGCGCGGCGAGTGCAGGCAGTACCCCCGGGCTTCCATGGCAACCGCCAATTCTTCTGAACGGCGAATGCTCAATTCCAGCACCGGAATCAACAGCGGCAGATAACGCCTGGCCGCCCCCGTCCAGCCGCTCGCGGCAAAATTCGCGCCGCGCGCCGACTGGGCCATGCGAATCCGTTCGATCTCCGCAAAAAATACGGGCAGAAAGCGCACGGCGATCACCATGACCAGAGCCAGCTCACGACTGGGCAGACCGATCAGACCCAACGGTCGAAAGCACCCTTCCCAGAAAAACGTGAGTTCACTCTGCGAAGAGCTCATCACGAAAAAAACCGAAACGAGAAACACCCCGATCAGGCGGAAACAGCTTTCCAGTGCCCGTTGCCAGCTCCCATCCGGTTGCAGCAGATGAAACGCCGCGATGACCAGCAACAGAACCGTCAGGCTGCGCACTCCTGACAGCGCCTCGCCGACCCTCAGACCGCCGAGGCCGCCCGCGAGCAGAATCACCAGGCACAGTGCGGCGGCCGTGAGAAGCCCTCCCTGATGAAGCGACACCATCAGAATGGTCGCCGCCACCGCCCCCCCTTTCGCCATGGGGTGCGCCCGAAACCAGAACCCCTCTCCCGGCTCGAACGCAAACAACGGTTTCATGGCATCAGGCCCCTTTCACCCATGCCGCAACGGCGTGCGCACTCAGGGCCGGCAAGGTTTTTCCGCGTTCAGGGCGCATCTCGACGGCCCGACGATACCACTCCGGGAGCGGATACACCTCCTGATCAAGCCATGCGGCTGCCAGAAACTCCCCCGCGGTTGCGTACCAGTTCGACTTCCCCTCGCCCAGCACGAGAACGCTTCCGGCCTCGCTCAACAATTCAGACGGGTCATGAGTCACGACCACCACGACATGTTCGCGCGACAATTGTACAAGTCTCTGCTTGAGCGACTGCCTTCCTGATACGTCGAGACCGGCTGTCGGTTCATCAAGCAACAACAGTGACGGCTGGAACACGGTGCAGGCTGCCAGAGCCACCCGGCGCTTTTCCCCTCCGGAAAGGCGACTCGGGTGTCTCCCCCAGAACGCCTCAGCATCGATTCCCCAGGCTCGCGCCCAGTCCATCGCTCGCGGCCGCGCTTCCGCGCTCTTCATTCCTCGCTGCAGAAGCGCATACTCGATCTCCTCGCCGACCGTCGGCTGGAAAAACAGAACTTCAGGGTTTTGAAAAGCCAGACAGACGTCCCCTTCAGGCTTCCAGGGCTGAGCGTCAGACCGGATCTCCCCGGCCTGCGGCCGAAGAAAACCGGCCAGCAGCATGAGAAGGGTCGTCTTGCCCGAACCGGCTCGACCAAGAACCAGATGATATGCACCGACCGCCAGATCGGCTGTCAGATCGTTCAGCAAAGCTCGCCCGTCATAGGCGAAGCGAAGGGCGTGTATCGAGAGCGTTTTCATGAAGCGCGCATCAGTCGCTCGAAAGCGACGTCCTCGGGAACCGACACTCCCCAATCGTCCAGGTTCTGATTCTTCCACAGGTCCTCGACATCGCCATCATAAGCGATTCTTCCCTGATGCAGCACCAGGCAACGCGCAAAACGATGAGCCTCTTCGCTGCGTTGAGAAATGACGAGAAGACCAAGCTTGAATTCTGTTTTCATGCGCTCCACCAGTGCCCAGAACTCTTCACGGGACCACGGGTCGAGCTGCGAGGTCGGCTCATCAAGGATCAAAAAGCGCGGTTGCATGACGAGGACGGAAGCGAGAGCCAGCTTCTGCCGCTGCCCTCCCGACAATCGATACACGGGGGTGTGGCGATCGCCCGTTAGATGAAACCATTCGAGAATCCGTACAAGTCGGCTCTCCATCTCACCGCGTTCCAGTGCCAGATTTTCCATGCCGAAGACGACGTCTTCTTCGACCGTTGTACCGATGATCTGCGTGTCCGGATCCTGAAAGGCAATGCCCACCAGACGACGTCGTTCGTCGTTTGCCTCGGCCGTCCCATTCTCGATGACGACCTCACCGGCGATCGGCTTCAACATTCCGGCGGCCAGCATCGCCAGCGTCGACTTTCCCGAGCCGTTGCGACCAAGAAGAAAGACGGACTCTCCCGATGAGACTGAAAAAGAAACCTCCTCGAGAATCGAGGAGGTTTCCTGTTGCGTTCCGTACCGGAAGGTGACCCGGTTGAAGCGGATCATCTCATCGTTTTCACTTGGTGAATTCGATGACCGCCATCTCGGCGCTGTCGCCGCGGCGCGCTCCGAGCTTGTAGATGCGGGTGTAGCCACCGTTGGTATCCTTGAACCGCGGGGCGATGCGCTTAACCAGCTTGGTCAGCACGCCTTCGAGGCGCAGGATGCGGGGGCCTTTGGCGCGATCACCGGTGGCCGCGAGATACTCGAGCACGAACTCGGGCTTCTCGTTCTTCGCCGGATCTTCCAGGTATTTTTCGACCTTCTCGCGAACTTCTTTCTTGAGGTTCGACAGATACCGCTTGATATCGTCGCGACCGATGATTTCCTTGTCGCCATAAGCATGGAAGAAGTTCGCCAGCTCAGGATTCTTCTGAGCGTTTTCCTTCTTGGCCATGGTCACGGCGCGCTCGATCACGCGGCGCAGGTCCTTGGCTTTATGCAACGTGGTCTGGATGCGCTCATACTTGATCAAAGAGGTGCACAGCGAGCGAATCAGAGCAACGCGCTGATGGGACTCACGTCCGAATTTCCGTCCGATTTTCTGGTGTTTCATACGTCTCCTCCGCCGTTTTCGTCACCGGGCAGGGTAAGATTGAATTGTACCAGCTTCTCACGAACTTCTTTGAGAGACTTCTTGCCGAAGTTCTTGATCTCGAGGAGTTCGGAAGCCTTCTTGTTGACCAGGTCAGCCAGGTTGTGGATGCCGGCCTTCTTGAGACAGTTGCGTGAGCGAACCGAGAACTCGAGGTCTTTGATGAGCACATCGGTGTAGCTCTTCTGAGCGGGTTCTTTCTTCTGCTGCGACACCATGACCAGATCTTCGGACTTGGTGACGACTTCTTCGTCCACCGATTCTTCGTCTTCCTGGAGGTTGGCGAAGAGATCTACGTGCGTGCGCAGGAATTTGGCCGCCAGCTCAACGGCGTCATGAGGTTTCATGCTGCCGTTCGTCCAGACCTGAAGGGTCAATTTGTCGAAGTTGATTTCCTGACCGACGCGAGCGTCTTCCACGTTGAAGTTGACCTTCGTCACGGGCGAATACTGCGAATCGACCAGAATCAGCCCCAGAGGCTGACCGTTTTCCTTGTGGCCTTCCGCCAGAACGTAGCCGCGGCCGCGCTTGAACGTGATGTCCATGCCGAAGTTGATGTCGCCGGTCACGTGACAAATGTGCACGGACGGATCAACGATCTGCAGCGTCGGATGCGAGCCGAGGTCGGCGGCGGTCACCTGGCAGGGGCCCTTGACGTCGAGACGGACGGTCAAAGGTTCGTCCTGCTTCAGGCTGACAATGAGCTTCTTGAGGTTGAGGATAATCTCGGTCACATCTTCGACCACACCGGGAATACTGCAGAATTCATGCAGAACCCCGTCGATCTTCACGGAAGAGACTGCTGAACCGGGCAGTGAGGCCAGAAGCACGCGGCGAAACGCGTTGCCCAGCGTTGTGCCGTAGCCGCGTTCGAGCGGTTCCATGACCAGAACGCCGTGGTTCAGTTCAGGACCTTCAGTGTATTTGATCTTGGGTTTGTTGATTTCGATCACCGGGTATGCCTCCGTGGGGTTTACCGAGAGTAGTATTCGACGATCAGGTTTTCCTGGATCTTCGGATCGAGTTGCGTGCGCTCGGGCAGAGCGACGAGTTTGCCCTTGAGGGCTTCCGTGTCGACCTCGACCCAAGGGCTCTTCTCACGGCCACCCGCTTCGAACATATCCTTGAAGGTCTTGCGCAGCGAACTCTTCTTGCGAACGGCGACGACGTCACCCGGCTTCACTGAGAAGCTGGGAATGTTCACCGCGTGCCCGTTCACTTCGAAGTGATTGTGCACCACCCACATGCGGCACTGGGCGCGGCTGTTGCCAAAACCCATCCGGTACAGAACGTTGTCCAGGCGGCGTTCGAGCAGCTGGAGCAGGTTGGTTCCGGTGTTGCCGGTCATGCGAATCGCGAGACCGTAGTAGCGCTGGAACTGGCGTTCGAGCACGCCGTAGGTGCGGCGAACGCGCTGTTTGGCGCGCAGCTGAACGGAATAGTTGGTCGGTTTCTTGTTCATGCGCTCGGCGCCGTGCTGTCCAGGAATCTGGGCCCGGCGCTTGATTGCGCACTTGTCAGTGTAGCAGCGGGCGCCCTTCAGAAAAAGGGCATCGCCTTCGCGGCGGCACTGCCGGCAAACGCTGTCAGTATATCTTGCCATACGAATCTTCTCCTCTTACACGCGGCGGCGCTTCGGGGGCCGGCAGCCATTGTGCGGAATGCCCGAAACGTCCTTGATCATGACGACAGAAAGGCCGACGGCCTGCAGAGCGCGAACCGCTGACTCGCGGCTCATGCCCGGACCGGCGACGAACACTTCGACTTCGCGCATACCGAATTCAGCCGCTTTGCGGCCGACATTCTCGGCGGCGACCTGCGCGGCGTACGGGGTGCTCTTGCGTGAGCCGTGGAACCCGTTGGCACCGGCGGTCGACCAGCACAGCACGTTGCCCTGCGTGTCGGTCATCGTGATGATGGTGTTGTTGAAGGTCGCCCGAATGTGAGCCTGACCTCGAGGAACGATCTTCTTTTCCCGGCGTTTGCCGCGGGGTTTGCCTTTAGCGGTGGGTTGCTGTTGGGTCTTTGCCATATCTCATTACTCCTTCAGTGCTGGGGCCTATTTCTCGCGCTTGCGAGCGCCGACGCGCGAGCGGGGACCCTTGCGGGTGCGCGAGTTGGTGCGGGTGCGCTGTCCGCGAACAGGCAGACAGCGCCGACGCGCGAGCGGGGACCCT
>CAYYIY010000048.1:0-45302 GCA_964472075.1 uncultured bacterium
GGCCAGCCACGGCGGCCAGGGCAGCCTGATCGACGTGGTCGATGGCGGTAGCGCCGTGCTGAGGTTCGGCGGCGGCTGCCGGGGCTGCGGCGGGTGCTGATGCGGTTGGCTGAGCGGCTGTGCCTGCCGTGACGGGCGGTTCGGCGGGCTGGGGGGGATGATCGCGATATCGGCCGGCAACGGCGGATCGAATGCTAAAGGGGTTTTCGGGGCAACGACCTGCACCCAGATGGGTTTTTTCTGATCGAAGCGTACCGGCCGGCCTTGGGCGTCGAGCCATCGGGTAAACTCGCGCGGCCCTGTCTTTTCCCAGGTTACCGGCAGAATAACTCCGCCGTAGAGAATGAAGGCTTTGCCCTTACCAATGAACGAGATGTCCTGGCGCCCTTTGTCGTCGATGGTTTTCATGAAAGCAACCTGGACGATCACGGTGCCGGGTGAGACAGGTTTCGAGGTGATGCGATCGAGGTGCTGAATACCGTTCATGTAGCGATCGTACCGGTTGTGTCGAGCGTTGAACTTGTACACGAGCGTGTAGTTCCCGTGATATTTGATGGAAATACCGCGGCACGGTACTGACCCGGCACTCGGTTGTTCGGAATACAGAAACGGCATTTTCTGATAGGGCAGTTCCATCGGGAACTTTTTCGCCACGTAGTCGATGATGTCCTGCATGCGCGCATAGAGATTGTGTGGGGCCTTGCGGACTTTGTCGCGGAAGAACGGGTCGCCGCTCGAGATCTCATCGATGGCGAGGGCTTTCACCTTCTGAATATACTCGTACCCCTGCGGACTGCCGCCGCAGTGAACGTACAAGGCGTTCACCTCGAGGGCGCGGTCGACGAAATAATCTCGGCAGCTGCGAATGGGCCCGATGATGCCGGCGACGTGGTAGAAGAGGGCCATGAAGCGGGTGATGCCGCCCTCGACCGGAATCTCGTACACGACTTCGGCTTCGTCGAGCGCCGTCTGCGGCCTTGCCTGATTGTGGTTCTCGATCATGATGGCCAGCGGCCGCATGCCCTTGCGCTGGTGTGTTTGCGGGTCGTCTCCGGCAGCGGCTGAAACCGTTGTCAGTTCAGTTCCGGCGGCGGTGACCGGGGTCGGCACGGTTGGTACCTGCAGCGCCGGGGCCGCCGATGCCGGTACCGGCGTAACAGCGACCGGAACCGTCGCTGTGGCCGTCACGGCCATGATGGGCGTAGTACTCGGCTTCTTCAGGGTGGGAGTGCGCAGCAGCCGGACGCCCATCGAAGCGAAATAGGCTTTTCGCTGTTTTTTCACCTGAGCCGGTGTCAGTTGCGGCGGTGGCGGCGGCGCTTTCGCCGGTGCCAGATCAGAGGTCGGTTCGGGGATCGAAGCCGTCGCGACGGCGGGTGCGGCCGAAGAACCGGGTGCCGGCAGCACGGTGGCTGAGGCCGGCAGTGGCGCGGGAGTGACGGCGATGATCGAACCTCCCTGATGCAGGGCCGTGAGGCTGGCTTCGCGCTTTTCCAACGCGGGCAGCAGGTAGCGAATCTCGGTGATCAGACGGTTGATACGATCACGATAATATCCGGTCAGTCCTTCTGAGTCTTCTTCAAGCTTGTTTAACCAGTCTTCAACTCGGACAAGTTCTTCCTGTACCCGTCGGATATCGAGTCTGGCGTCCAGCGGCCCGACGTCGGGAGTCCGGGTTAACTCGTTCTGGATACGGGTTTTGCGTTCTTCGAGCGCATCACGCAGATGCAGGTAATCGCGCATCTTCGAGACATTCTGAGCGAATGACGGCGCTTGCAAGGAAGTTAGAAAGAAAGCGATGAAGAAAGTATATGCGGCGACGGCGGCGAGAGTGGGGCGGCAGTGGTTCATCGACATACCTTTGATCAGTGGGGAATCGTGAAATCTTCAAAAATGGTGTTGGCCGGCGGATGTTCGTATCCCGGCTTCACGAGTCCGCCGGAGATGATCAGTTTCATCGCTTCCTCGATCGACAGTCGGGTTTCATAGATGCGATCCTTGGGTACCAACAGCATGAATCCGGAGGTCGGATTCGGTGTGGTCGGGACGAAGACGCACACCAGTTCTTCGTGACCGGGAGCCCGGTCGAGCAGATCGCGGGAAAAGTCGCCGGTGATGAAGCCGAGCGCGTAGCTGTTGCTCTTCGGATATTCGACCATGACCACGCGTTGGAAATCCCACTGCTTTTTCTTGAACAGAATATCCGAAACCTGCTTCACACCTACATAGAGAGGTCTGACGAATGGTACCATTTCCAGAGAAGCGTCGAGCCATCGCACCAACCGGTTGCCGATCACGTTCTGGGCGACGAACCCCGCCCCGATGAAACAGAGAGCGGTCATGATCAGGCCGACGCCGGGAATTCTTCTGCCCATGAACTCGGTGACGATATCGCCGAGAATGCCGTCGGCAAACAGAAAGAGCAGGAAGGCGATATAGACGGTGATCGCAATGGGCACCGCGACGATAACACCGGTAATGAAAGCGTTGCGCAAAACCTCGAGAAAGCTCGAAGTTGCTTTCGAAAGGCTGCTCCACCACGAGTCGAGACTGGTGCGATCCGGCATGAGTGTTTCTTACCCTTCCACCGTCTGCGTGTCAATGGCCGGAATTGGTTGCCGGCGCACGACCTGCACGCGGAGAATACGATTTCCCTTGATTTCGGAAACAATGAACGAAGCCTGGTCTTCATCGACACGCTCATCCTTGCGGGGAATGTGACCGAGCTTTTCGAGCACGAATCCGCCCACGGTTTCCGAGTCTTCATAGGATAACTGAATCTGCAGCTCGTTTTCGAGATCGCTGATGCTCATGCGGGCATCGACGGTGAAGGTATTATCGTTGAGACGCACGAACTGCGCCTGTTCATCACAATCGTACTCGTCGACAATCTCGCCTACGATTTCCTCGAGCAGATCTTCGATTGTCACTAATCCGGAAATGCCGCCGAACTCGTCGACAACCATCGCCATGTGGCTCTTGCGCTTCTGAAACTCGCGCAACAGGTCGTCGAGCTTCTTGGTTTCGGGCACGAAGTACACCGTGCGCAGCAGTTTGTGCAGATCGAAGCTCGCCTGAATCTCGTCGTAACGCATCAGCAGGTCTTTGACATACAGCACCCCGAGAACCTTGTCGAGAGACCCCTCGTATACGGGAAAACGCGAATGACCATCATCTCTGACGAGCTTTAACAGATCATCGAGCTTGATCGTGATCGGTACGGAAACAATATCGGGCCTGGGGACCATGACTTCGCGGACGAGCGTGTCGCCGAACTCGAAAACGGAGGAAATCAGCTCCTTTTCATCACGTTCGATGATGCCCACTTCCTCGCCCAATGAAAAGTACGAGTCGATCTCGTCGAGAGAGGCTCTGGTTCCGTTTGGGGATGGTCGCGATTCAAGTGATGGCACGAATGGCTGTACCAGTCGTGCGATCACCCATGTGAGCGGCGACAGCAGAATCATGCAGGCACGAACCGGGCGCATCAGACGGCAGGCGGTTTTCTGCGCTGAAGACTGCGCGATGAGACGTGGAATCAGACCGCCGCCGACGACCAGCAACAGTGTCATGATCAGCGAAGCCAGAGCGACTCCGGTCGCGATCGGGCTCAGACTCGAGAAACCGACAAGACTGTCAGATCGGCTCTGAATGAGGCGCAGCAGCGCGTGGGTGGCCATGGCCGTCGCCGTGACATTGGCCATGGTAGAACCGAGCAACAGGGTGATGAGCAGCTTGCGGCGGTTGTCGAGCAGCTTGAGCACCTCGGCGGCGCAGGGGTCGCCTTCCTCTTCGAGCTTCTTCAGTCGCAGGGGCGACAGCGAAAAAAACGCGGCCTCACTTGCAGTAAAGAAAGCCGAGAAACCGAGCAGCCCGATAAAAACAAACAGTTCCAGAGTGTCATTCATCGACGTCAAAGCCTGATCCAGGTGCTGAGTGTCCCACACCGGCAGAGTGAGAAGATGGCGGAAAAGCGAAACTCACGTTGGATCAATGGGCATCCGTTTTCCGAGGTGGGGGTACCGAACGCTTGATCAACGGACCCTTACTGCTGCCGCCGCCAAGACCTTTCAACATCTTCTTGTCGGAAAGATGCCGACAGATGGTTTCTTCCCGTTCCTTCATGCGTGCCATTTCGGTGCGCGTCATGTGGTCGTAGCGCAGCAGGTGCAGAATACCGTGTGTCAAGAGAAACGCGATCTCGAGACCGACCGAATGGCCGATTTTCTCCGCCTGTCGACTGGCGGTTTCGGCATCGATGACCACATCGCCGAGCAGGCGCACGTCTCCAGCGAAATCATCTTCCTCGAGCGGAAATGACAGCACGTCGGTGGGGCGGTCCTTACCCATGTACTGATGATTCAGTTTCTGCATCTCATCGTCGTCGCAGAACATCAGGGAAAGCTCGGCGTTGTCCGGAACCCCCTCGAATCGCAGGATCTCTTCGGCCAGAAGGCGAATCTGTTTGAGATTCAGCTTAACCTTCTTTTGGCGGTTGCTGATGAGAACCTCCATCCGTTTCTCCCTTTTCGCCGGGCTGATTGGCATACTTGCCCGGGTATTCGATTCTGCCATGATACATGGAAAGAATGACCTTTACAAAGGTCTGCTCGATCGTCTCGATGTCTTTCAGCGTCAGCTCGCTCTGATCAAGCTGCTGATCGTCTTCCATCTTGCCGCGGACGATCTTCTTCACGAGGGCTTCAACCCGGTTGTGCGTATGTTGCGGCAGAGTTCGGGCCGACGCCTCGACGGAATCGGCCAGCATGACGATGGCGGTTTCCTTGGTCTGCGGCTTCGGCCCACCATAGCGGAAGCGGTCCTGGCTGACCTGGCCGTCCGTGGCGCTGTTCTTGGCCTGGTCGTAAAAATAGCTGATCAGACTGGTGCCGTGATGTTGGCCGATGAAGTTGATCACCGACTCCGGCAACCCGTACTCTCGTCCCAGATCGATCCCGTCGCGAATGTGGCCGACCAGAATCAGGCTCGACATGTACGGTGTCAGGTGATCATGCTGATTCTCGCCTTTTTTCTGGTTCTCGGCGAAGTACATCGGGCGTTTCAGTTTGCCGATATCGTGAAAGTACCCGCCGATTTTCGCCAGAAGTGCATCAGCATTGATTTCCGCGGCAGCAGCTTCAGAAAGCGTCGCGACTGCGATACTGTGCTGGTAGGTGCCGGGCGCTTCTTCGGCCATGCGGCGCAACAGCGGCTGCGACAGATCGGTGAGTTCGAGCAGGCGCGACCCCGAGGCCAGGGCGAAGGCATTCTCGAGATACGGCAGGGTGCCGTTGACCAGAATCCCCGTAAAGATGCCGTTGCCGAGGCCGAAGGCTGTCACCATCAACATTTCCTGTACGTTGATGATGCTGGAGCTTTCCACGTCAAGCATCATCAGCGCATTCATCGCGATCGCATTGACCGCGCCGATCTTCAGGCCGGTCCAGCCCAGGTTGCCGCGCAGGTTGGCGGTGCGGCTCGAACCCAGCCAGAACAGCACGCCCGTGATGCTGCCGATCAGACTGACGATCGCGAACCGTGCGTTCGATTCAGAAATCACGAACAGCAGAATGCCGAGCAGCATCTGCTGGAAGAGCGCCAGCTGTCCGTCGATGAGTACCGCGGTCAACAGACCGGTGGAAGGAAGGGTCGAGAGCAGAATCGCCAGCCCCGGCTGATCGATAGCGCTTCCCAATGAGTAGACGAAGCGGCACAGAAAGAGCGTGACCAGCAGCAGCCCACCCTGCAGACGAAACAACCCGAGATCTTTCAGCAGACTGTGGCGGGTGAGGCGCAGATGAGCCAGAAGCGCTCCGACCAGCAGCCCCGACAACAGCAGGTTTCCGACGAAACCCAGAAGGCGATTCTTCTGAATCTGCTTCTCGATCGCTCGCAGAACGTAAATGTCGTCGGCAGTGATGATCACACCCTGATCGATGATCTTCTGCCCTTTCGTGAACGAGCGTTTGACCGGGGTCACGGACTCACGCGCCAGTTCGCGTTTCTGGCGGGTCAGCTTCTCGTCTTCGATGGCATTGGTGACCAGACTGTTGCGCACCGCTTCGACCACGAGTTTGGTGGTCCACTCGTTCGGCAAACGCACTTCCTTGGCAACCGACGCCTTCATCGTGTCGAGATTGCGCGCGGTGATGGTGCGCTGGGCAAAGTTCTGCAGAATCTTGCGCGTGTTGGTCTTGACCCGGTCGAAGTCGGTGCGTGACAGGGCGACCAGCTCTTTCAGCGAGTCGGGTTCAAGCAGGCGATCTTGAGGAAAGTAGCTGGCAACCACGGTGTCCGTCCACTCCGTCAGCTCTTTGTCTTTCCAGTCGTTGTACAATTGGCCGGCGTTGTTCAGGAAACGGTCGAGTTTGGCCATGACCTCCTGCTCGGAGTTCTCGATGTGCGTGACGATCGGCTCGACCTTTTCTTCTTCGAGACGCCGAATTTCTTCGGTTTTGCGCTCGTCGACGAAACTGATGTTCTTCGGGCTGACAATCGCTTTGCGACACAGCGAACCCTCGGAAACTTCAGGATTGAAGCCGCTCGGATCGAAATACAGAATGCCCACCACCAGCGCGAAAAAGACCCCGACATGAATCAGAAACGTGCGTCGATTCTTCTCGGGAATTTCGAGATGTTCGAACAGCGTGTTCAGATATGTGCCGGGACGATCAATCACGCTTCCGACCTCTCAGAGCGGCGATTGCCGCGAGGGGTTCGTGCGGCCGCTTCAGGTTCGCCGGTTTCGTCGCCGTAGTAGGCTTCGTAGGCCCTGATGATCTCGCGCACCAGTTCATGCCGCACCACGTCGCGTTCTTCGAGGGCGATGAAAGCCACGCGCTCGACCTCATGCAGGACCTCGGGAAGTGTGAGCAGCGATGAATCGCGGCGGTTCGGCAGATCGATCTGCGTGCGGTCACCGGTGACCACCACGCGTGAGCCGTATCCCATGCGGGTAAGGAACATGCGCATCTGTTGAACGGTGGTGTTCTGGGCCTCGTCGAGAACGATGAAGGCCTCGTTGAACGTGCGGCCGCGCATGTAGGCGAGCGGAGTGATTTCGATGACTCCCTGGCGAAGCAGCTGTTGAAATCTTGAAATGCCGAGGAACTCATGCAAGGCATCATACAGCGGACGAAAGTGCGGATCAACCTTCTCGAGCAGATCACCGGGGAGAAAACCGAGTTTTTCCCCTGCTTCGATCGTGGGTCGCGACAGGATGATACGCGAAACCTGCTTCTCGCGCAGCGCCTTGACCGCCATGGCGACGGCCAGATAGGTCTTACCCGTGCCGGCCGGTCCGATCGAGACCACGGCATCATGCGTGCGAATGGCTTCGACATACTCGTTCTGGCGACTGGTTTTCGGCCTGACCTTGCGCCCTGAATGGGTGATCAGAATATCGTGAAATCCGGTTTGTCGATCCTGGTGCTGTTCCTGGCTGTGCGGCCCGGCGAATTCGGCAAACAGATGTCCGAGTTCCTGTTGGTCGAGATCCTGGCCTGAACTCAATCTGTCGGCAAGAATGGTGAGAAAACGTCGACTTCGCTCAAGACTGTCGTCAGTGCCGCTCAATGACAGGCGATTTCCGCGAGCGTGCGCCTGGATGCCTGGCAGGCTGCGTATCAGTTCGAGACCGCTCGGCTTGTGCCCAGCGGAGTGCAGATAACGCGAGAGAGCCTCGCTCAGCTCGATCTGGACTTCAGCACGCTGGGTCATGCTTCCGCCTCGAAATCACTGCTGCGCAGGGGATGATCGGGGGTTTCGAGCGTCACACACCCGAAACCGCCGCTTTGAAAACGTTTGATCAGGTCGGTCGCGGCGCGATTCAGATCAGGAGCTCCGCCGCCGATGCGGAAGTTCATCGCCGCGGCATACGTCGGCAGAAAATCGCGTGCCGAACCGGTACACGCCGCGAAACCGGGAACCATGGCCGCCTTGTTGCAACGCCGCAAGGTTTCGAGCAGATGCGCGGCATCTTGTTCGATGTCGTCGGTTTGTCCGGGGAGGGTGTTGATGAGACGCAGAATTTCTCCCTGTCGCAGCAGTTTGAAATCGAGAACTCCGGGCAGGTCGAGCAGTTCAAGCTCTCCGTGAAGCTTGACCCACTGAATACTGCGGGTGACTCCGGGCAGATTAGCGACCCGCGCCGCCTTGCGACCGGCAAGGGCGTTGATCAGCGTGGATTTGCCAACGTTCGGAATACCGATGACCATCAGGCGCCGACATTTCGAAAGACGAGTCGTCACGGCAGTCGCCACCTGACGAATGCGCGACGAAAGATGCTTGATGGACGCCGCCTGTCTGGCGTTCAACGCTGTCGCCGGTTGTCCGAGTCCCTCGAAATGCTCGAGCCAGGTGCGCGTCTGTTCAGGATCGGCAAGATCGGCCTTCCCCAGGACGATCAACGATGGTTTGTTCAGTCTGCGTACCAGCCCATCGATGCGAGAAGCCTGCGGAAGACGCGAGTCTACGAGTTCGATAATCAGATCCACGACAGGAACGAACCGCTCGATCGAACGGAAGGCTTTGAGAATGTGACCTGGAAGAGACTTTTTCACTGGCCCGTCGATGCCGGCGCGCCGTCCTCGGCAACCCGCGACTGACCGATGCGCGGTTGCACCGGAGTGAACGGCCCGGGAAACTCGAAGCCGGCCGGATCACCGGATTTGCGCATGAGAGGCGGATGAGCATAGCTTCTGATCGGCCCGATACGCTTGAACGGCCAGTACAGAAAGACCGCCTGTCCCTTGAGATTCGCCAGCGGCATCGGCCCCCAGTAGCGACTGTCGGCGCTGTTGTTGCGGTTGTCGCCGAGCACGAACAGACTGTCCAGGGGGACGGTGGTTTCCCAGTCCTGCCAGGGCGGCTCGGCGATATACGGTTCTTCGAGGGCCGTGTCGTTGACGAAAACCGTGCCCTCGATGATGCGAATACGATCACCCGGCAGACCGATGACGCGCTTGATGAAATCGCGGGGGGCGGCTTTCGGATCGGGGTCGGGATACTTGAAGACCACGATGTCACCGCGTTTGGGAAACCGCAGCCACAGTTTGGGCAAAAACTTCAGACGCCCGTCGAGCGACAGATCGGCGACATAGGCGAACTTGTTCACCAGAATGCGATCACCCGACTGGGTGCGCTGACGGGTCACCGGGTCTTGTTCCTCGCCCAGAAGCGTCGGCTTCATGCTGCCTGTGGGAATCCAGAAGGCTTGAACCACGAGGCTGCGAATAATGAGCGCCAGCACGAAGGCGATAAAGACCGTCTCGTTCCACTCACGAAACGAGGATTTGTAGAAAAGGCAATAGCGGGGCGAAATCTCTTTCGCCCCGTCTGTGTCCGTCAGCCGAAAATAAAACTCGTTCGGACCATTGGTCAGTGCCAGTTCGACACCGACCTGATGCCGCTCGGGCGTGACGGCAACGGCGTTGACCGCGCCGTTTCGCCGGACACGACACAACTCAAGGGAAGCCGACGCCAGCAGGTTCGCGGAAAGATGACCCGAAAGCCAGATGGAAGGTTCGCTCAACACCTCATCGGGTGAGAGGCCCTCCAGGGGAACGATGGTTCCCTGGCCGACACGAATCGTCAGATTGCGTACCACCGGCGACTGCCCTTGAGTCGTCGTGGAAGAAACGTGGGCAGACAACGGTCGGCCTTACGCTTCCTTTTTGGCGATGTACTTGTCCTTCACGCGGGTCTTCTTGCCGACGCGGCCGCGCAGGTAGTACAGCTTCGAGCGGGCAACCACGCCGCGGCGCATGACCTGAATCTCGGCGATACTGGGCGAGTGAAGCATGAACTTGCGCTCGACGCCGACGCCGTAAGAGATCTTGCGAACCGTGAAGTTGGCGCGCAAACCGGCATAGGCCTTGGCGATGACCACGCCTTCAAACGCCTGAAGACGCTCTTTGTCGCCTTCCTTGACCTTGAGGGAGATGCGAAGAGTGTCGCCGGGCCGGAAAGCGGGCAGGGCCTTCGCGTTCTTCTGGTACTCGCGCTCAATACTTTCGATGATGGGGTTCATATCGTGACTCCTTCCTGAGTTACTTGCCTGAGTGATGGGTGACGGCCGCAGGGCCGAACACCTGCTGAAATGCCGCGGCTTCGTCGCGGTCGACGGTTAACCGGGCAAAGACATCCGGGCGGCGGGTTGCCGTGCGCAAGAGCGCCTGGTTCCGACGCCAGGTTTCGATCTTTTCATGATGACCCTGCCGCAATACCTCGGGAATGCCGTGGCCTTCCCAGACGGCGGGGCGTGTGTAATGCGGGTGGTCGAGCATGCCGGCGAAGAAGGAATCCTGCTCCACTGAGGCGGTTTGCCCAACCGTGCCGGGAATCATGCGGGAGACGGCATCGACCAGGGTCATGGCGGGAAACTCGCCGCCTGTCACCACGTAGTCGCCCACCGAACGCTCCAGACCGAACACCGGCAACCGCCGCGCGTCAAAGCCTTCATAACGCCCACAAACAATGATCAGACGCGGATACTGAGCCAAACGTCTCACGATGTTCTGGTTGAGCGGCACCCCCTGCGGGGTCAGGCCGATGACCGGGCCGGTCGGCCCCTGTCGCCGCACCGATCGCAGGCACTCGGTCAGAGGAGCCGGCTTGATCAGCATGCCCGGGCCGCCGCCGAACGGTGCGTCGTCAACGGTCTTGTGCCGATCGGTACTGAATTCGCGAAAGTTGTGGCAGCGAATGTCGAGCAACCCCGACTCTTTTGCCGCCCCGAGAATACTCTCGTCGAACACCCGATCGAAGATGCCCGGAATCAAGGTGACCAGATCGATGATCATGACTCGGGCACCTGCTCTTCGGCGGTTCCGATCAGCTTGACGCGTCGTTTGTCACGTGAGATCTCGCGCAAAACCTGACGGTGATAGGGAATCAGCAGCTCGCCGTACCGGTCGCTCTTCACAACCAGGTATGGGGCCGGGACTTCCGATACGAGTCTCACGACCGTGCCGACGACCGTGCCGCGACAGTCTTCGACCGACATGCCTTCCAGTTCGTCGGGGTAGAAAGACCCGCGTGGTGCGGGTTTGCGTTCTCGCTTCTCGATGAAGAAGCGCCCCGGCGGGTTGACCAGACACGGAGTACCGGTCCCGATTTCGGCAATGCGGATCTCGACCTCGTCAGCCGGACCTGAATCTCGCGCTTCAATCACCTTGACGGCAACGCCGCGTCCCGGCTCGATCTCGGCCAGCAGTTCGCTGCCGACCTCGAAACGCTCGGGGTGATCGGTGAACATCTTCAGGCGAACCCATCCATCTTCCTTCGGCTTCTTTGCCTGTCCGATTCTGATCAATTCAGAATCGGACAAGTCGCGACCTCGGACGCTCGTCGGTTTTGTCGTCGGTGCGACCGGAGATGCGGCGCGCGCCGACTTCGCGGGACTCTTGCTCAGAGGCCGCTTTGCGGTGCGCAGCTCGGGGTGATGACGGGTCAGCCACATAAGACGCTTGTCAGACCAGCTCCATCATGACTTTCTTGCCTTCCAGCAGCGTCGAAGCGCGCAGAATCGTGCGCAACGCGTTGATGGTGCGGCCTTTCTTGCCGATGACCTTGCCGGCGTCTTCCGGGTGGACCTGTACCTCGAAGACGATGGTGCTTTCACCCTCGATCGGCTTGATGTTCACCTGATCGGGGTATTGAACCAACGTCTGAACGATGTTCAGAACAACCTGTTGAATGGAATCCAGTTCCAAGGTGGGGTTCCCGGTTAGGATTTCTTGACCCAGGTGCCGGTGTTGGTGCGGATAATGCCCTTCTCGCGCAGGAGAGGAACGACCGCATCCGTCGGCTGGGCGCCGTTCTGCAGGTGCTTCATCGTCGCTTCTTCTTCGAGAACGACGGTGTGCGGATTGCCGACCGGGTTGTAGTAGCCCAGGTTCACCAGGCAGCGACCATCGCGCGCGGCGCGGCGATCAACGGCGACAATGCGGAAATTGGGGGTGTTTTTCGTCCCCATGCGCTTCAGTCTGATTGTGAGACCCATTGTGATACTTCCTTTCGATACCTTTCAGAAATAAAGCCTGGAAACTCCGGGCGAATTCACATCTTCGGGAGTCGTGAGAACATCGACCCCAGTCGCGACTTCTTGGCCATCGCACCGAGATTCTTCATCATCGTGCGCATCTGGTTGAACTGCTTCAACAGCTGGTTCACCTCTTGAATTCCGTTGCCGCTGCCCTTGGCGATGCGCTTGCGGCGCCCGCCGTCGATCAGGTCGGGAGTGGCTCGTTCTTCGGGAGTCATCGAGAGAATGATGGCTTCGAAACGCTTGAAATTCTTGCTGTCGAACGAAACGCCGTCCATTTTCGGCACGATGCTTGAAAAGCCGGGAATCATGGAAAGAAGCTGGTCGAGCGGCCCCATCTTCTTGATCTGATTGAGCTGGTCGAGAAAGTCATTGAAATTGAACTCGGCCTGCCGCATGCGGGTCTCGAGTTCTTTCATCTTCTCTTCGTCCATGTGGGCCTGAGCCTTCTCGATCAGTGTGAGGACGTCACCCATGCCGAGAATGCGCTGCGCCATGCGCTCGGGGTGGAACGGCTCGAGCGCCGAGGCCTTTTCACCGATACCGACGAACTTGATCGGCTTGCCGGTGACCTCACGAATCGAGAGGGCCGCACCGCCGCGGGCGTCGCCGTCGAGCTTGGTCAGAACGATGCCCGTCAGTTCAAGGGTTTCGTTGAAGGTCTTGGCGATGGTCACGGCTTCCTGGCCGGTCATGGCATCGACGACGAGCAGCACTTCATGCGGTTGGGCGGTGTCGCGCAGTTCTTTGATCTCGTTCATCATGTCTTCATCGATGTGCAGGCGACCCGCAGTATCGATGATGACCGTGTCGAGGTTCTGTTCACGTGCGTGCTCGATGGCCTCGCGGGCGATCTCGGCGGGGCGTGCTCCGGTGGGCTTCGAAAACACCGGCACGCCGAGCTGGTTGCCGAGCACTTCGAGCTGCTTGATCGCGGCCGGGCGATAAACGTCGCAGGCCACCAGAATCGGGATCTTCTTTTCTTCTTTGCGAAGGTGCAGCGCCAGTTTGGCGGTGGTGGTCGTCTTGCCTGAACCCTGCAGACCGGCCATCAGAATGACGGTGGGCTTCCTGGGCGAAACCGTCAGTTTGGCCTGGGTGCCGCCGAGCAACGTGGTCAGTTCTTCCATGACGAACTTCACGACCATCTGGGTGGGCGTCAGGCTCTTGAAGATCTCGGCCCCGACTGCCTTTTCCTTGACGCGCTTGGTGAAGTTCTTGACGACCTTGAAGTTGACGTCGGCCTCGAGCAGAGCCATTTTCACTTCATTCAGAGCCGCGTCGATATCCGCTTCGGTCAACTTGCCTGAACGGCGCAGCTTCTCGAAGATTCCGGACAGCTTTTCTGAAAGATTCTGAAACACGCTCAACCTCGAAATAGACGCGAATTTGCTCTCGGGTACACAGAGAGATTCGGCTAGTATACTCCAGTGCAGATGCGAAGTCAAGGAAAAGCATTGGTACAAAACCTTTCCATCAGCTCGGCGGGGTGGGGTCGCTCATGCGCTGCCGTGGCCATTCTCATGCTCGAAAAATTTCCTGTTGACAGGAGGGGTGAAATGTGTAAATATCTGATCGACTTTTGAACCTTTGATTCCACCGAAAGGGGTCCATCCAGATGCCGACCAAAGAATGGTACCTTGTTGAAGAGCTCGAACTTCTTCCGAAAAAGAAGTGGGAAGATATGGCCGACGACGCAGAGGACGAAGACGAGGAAGAAGAAGAGCTCGACGACGACGAAGAGATCGAGGACGACGACGAAGAAGGCGACGATGACCTCGACGACGAGGAATTCGATGACGAAGATGATGACTTCGAAGACTTCGATGAAGACGAAGAAGATCTCGAAGACGAAGACGACGAAGACTTTGAAGATGACGACGAAGACTTCGATGATGACGACGACTTCGAAGATGACGACGACGAAGACCTTGACGACGACGATGACTTCGAAGATGACGACGAAGACGAGGAAGACGAAGAGTAATCTTCACTCGCTGATCTGACGCCGGTTCCAACGCCCCGCTCACGCGGGGCGTTGTGTTGTCCGGATCATTCGGTTTCACCCGCGAACGAGGACTTTGCGGTGTCTGTCCGTGTTCTCCGTGTTTGGAAGCGAGACTGCTCCAGTCTGAGCGTAAGAGGCGAGGCCGAAACGCGAACAGGGGGGCGGTAGACGCGAACGACTTTTGTTCAACGCAGAGCTGTTTTCAGCAGGCAGGTGATCTGGTGCGGGAAAACGGCTGGAGCCGCAACGCCCGCCACACCTTGGATATCAGTGTGGCGGGCGTTGCGGTTGTTGTCGGTCGACTACGGTTTCAGCGTCGGGCCCAGTAGCGATCTTTTTCGCCCTGCAGCAGAATGCCGATCTGGCCTTCATCCATGTTCAGCTTCTGCGACAGTTCTCGGATATCAGGTCGATTGATCAACCAGAGCCAGTCTTCGTGATGGTATTCGCCATTCTTCAGAAAGATGAACTCGCGAAGCTTGGCGGTGAGCAACTCGATTGGGGTCAGCGGCACTTCGACCGGCGCCGGAGCGGCAACGGGGGGCTGCTGATACGTCGCAGCGGGAATCTGCCCGGCCGGTTCGGGGGTGATCGGAGCGTAGATGTCTTCGGCGCCGGCGAAACAGTACACCTTCAGTCCATCGAGTTTGCCGTGCTCGGTCAGGTAGCTTTCGCGCACCATGGCCTGAAAGAGCCGATACATCGACCCCTTCTCGTTCTTGTCGAGCTTGTTCTTGAAGAGGTCGCGTGCCACATCATTCGCCGTGAATTCACGATGCGACTCGATGTAGCGCATGATCTTCTTCACGTTCTTCGAGATGATCTGGTGCAGGTGGATGTTGCGATCTTTGTCGCAGCGCCGCTTATTGCGGGTGCCCTCAACCAGACCATGACAAAAAGGAAGTTCACACGTGCGTTTTCTAACCATGGTCTCCCTCAACTGCTTCTGTTTCTGATACATGGGGCACGGTTTCCCGTACCTTCACGAGCCGAGCGTAGTTTACTGAAGGTGTTTCGCTGTTGTCAAACTTTTTTCTGCACTGTAGGAACAACGCTCCCGGTGTGAATGACGTGCCCTTGTTTGCGGGCCAATGCACGCCCGGCGGCCCGGGAGATGTCGTCGCATGACGCTTTGCTGCAGGCACGAAGAAACTCCTGTACCGAGCACCCGTTCTCTGCCGCTTCGGCAGCGGAAAACAGCTTGCAGAACGTTCTTGCGCAAGCGTTGCGCATCGCGGCAGGAAAGAGTATAATTCCGCAGCGCCCAAGTCCTCGACTCCAGGAGTCCCCATGCCGCAACTACGCAAAGATCCCGTCACCAAACGCTGGGTGATTATTGTACACGAACAGGCACGCAAACCCGGTGACTTTACGTGGAAGAAGGACGTCAAACAAGCGGGCAAGTGCCCGTTCTGTGCCGGCGCCGAAGCGAACACGCCGCCTGAGGTCATGTCGTATCGAGAGCCGAATACGCTTCCCAACCAGCCCGGCTGGAAGGTACGCGTCATTCCCAACAAGTTTCCGGCGTTGCAGATCGAAGGAGATCTCGATCGAACCGGCATCGGCATCTACGACATGATGAACGGCGTCGGGGCTCACGAAGTGATTATCGAGACCCCCGACCACGATCAGGGGTTCGAAGCGTACTCCTACGAGCAGGTTCTGAAGATCATCAACGCGTATGCCGACCGGTACCGTGATCTGCGCCGCGACCGACGCTTCCGCTACATTCTGCTGTTCAAGAACAAGGGGGGGGCGGCCGGTGCCAGTCTTGATCATCCGCATTCGCAGCTGATTGCGACGCCGATCATTCCCAAGCGCGTCATGGAGGAAGTCGAGGGCGCGCGCCAGTACTACTACTACAAAGAGCGATGCGTGTTCTGCGACGTGATTCGCCAGGAGCTGAGCGGTGGTCAGCGCATCATCATGGAAAACGAGTTCTTTGTCGCGTTTGCCCCGTTTGCCTCGCGTTTTCCGTTTGAAACCTGGATCGCGCCGAAAGACCACAAGGCTTCGTTCGGCGATATCGAAGACCACGAAATGGAAGGCTTTGCCGAGATTCTGCACCGCACGTTGTCGCGCCTGATCAAAGTGCTCGGTGATCCACCGTTCAACTACATTCTGCATACTTCGCCCTGTGATGAGCACTGCGCGGAATACTTCCACTGGCATCTCGAAATCATGCCTCGCCTGTCGAAGGTGGCGGGTTTCGAGTGGGGGTCGGGGTTTTACGTGAATCATGTGCCGCCCGAGAGCGCGGCGAAATACCTGCAGCAGCCCGGCAGCTAGCCCTGTCAGCCCACCAAAGGAAACCATATCATGCCGCAGTTACGAAAAGATCCGGTTCTCAAACAGTGGGTCATTATTTCGCCCGAACGGGGCAAGCGTCCGATTCACTACAAGAACGAAAACGGTCTTCCCGAGGACAGCGCGAAGAAGTGCCCGTTCTGCGAGGGCCATGAATCCATGACTCCCGAAGAGGTCATGGCGTTTCGGCGCAACGGATCGGCCGCCAACCAGGAAGGCTGGTGGGTTCGTGTGATTCCTGATCGTGAGCCGATTCTCGTGCCCTCCGGCGACAGCGGCAAAGAAGGCATCGGCATGTTCGACGCCATGAACTCGATCGGCATTCATGAGGTCGTCGTCGAGGTGCCGCGTCACGATCAGAACCTGCAGAACGTGCCGCTCGAACAGGTGCGCGAGGTCATCTGGGCGTTCAAGCAGCGCGTGCTCGAGATCAAGAAGAATCCGCGTTTCAAGCACTTCATGATCGTGAAGAACAGCGGTCGCGGCGTGTCGAGCTTCTCGCACTCGCACTCGCATATCGTGGCGACGCCGATCATTCCAAAGCGCATTGAAGAGGAAATCGACGGGGCCCGCGAATACTTTCATTATCACGATCGCTGCATTTTCTGCGACATCATTCGTCAGGAGCGCGAGGAAAACACGCGCATCGTCTTCGAAGATCAGCAGTTTCTGGCGTTTTGCCCGTTCGCGTCCCGCTTTCCGTTCGAGCTGTTCATCATTCCGAAGCAGCACCAGCCGTTCTTCGAAAACCTCGATAACGACCAGGTGCACGGGTTCGCTCACGCGCTGCAGGTCTGTTTGAAGAAGCTGCAGAGCCTGCTTCCCGACCTTCCCTACAACTTCATTCTGCATACGTCGCCGTGTTCGGACTCATATCGCGAGTTTTACCACTGGCATCTCGAAATCATTCCGAAACTGACGCAGGTCGCCGGGTTCGAGTGGGGTTCCGGTTTTTACATCAACCCGACTCCGCCCGAAGATGCCGCTCAGATGCTGCGAGATGTCGATTCGACGACGCCGGCGAAAACTTCCTGAAACCTTCCGACTCTGATCATGGTAAACTGAGATGTGAGTGTCACAGATCAGGGTGATCCGCCGTTGTACGGATAGGGTCATCTGACCCGAGGAGGGAATGCCATGATCACAAAGCAGCGATGGTTGACGCTTGCTCTGCTTGTTGCCTGCGCGGCCTGCCTGTGGGCCGCGACCACGGTTCCGTCGAAAGGGAAGGTGACCACCAGCGCCGGTCTGCATCTGCGTGAGGGGCCGAGCACCAGTTACACCAGTTTGACGGTCATGCCGCAAGGCAGCGTGGTCGACATCGTCGGCACGGCCGGCAGCTGGTACAAAGTGAATTACGGCTCATACACCGGAAAATACTGCTATTCCGGCTATATCGAAGTCACCGAGACCAAAGAACTCGAACCGGGCGAGGCTCCTCGAAACCCGCACGGAACCCTGTCGACCTTTGATGCGAAGAAGCCCGGCGTGAATATTCAAAGCTCGCCGGTCAAGCCCAGCCGAGGAAACTGATGCTGCATGCCTGAGGTGTTGCTGCTGCGCATGCGCCGCCGGCACGGCTCCGTGATGATCGTCGTCGGCGTGATTCTGTTCGTGCTGCTGCTGTTCGCGGGCGGGTTTATTCAGTATCTGCTTTCGACCAGCAAACAGGCGCATCGTCAGAGTGAACAACGCTTTACCGGCATGGCCGCTCAGGCGCTGGCGACCCTTGCCGTGCATAAGATTCAGCTCGAAACCATTCGCGACCCCAACAGCGCCTTGTATAAATACCTGATCAAGCCTCTGCCTGCCGGCGGCAGCATGGGCGATATGGCGATGGTTCCCCTTGATCTCAAAACCGGAACACCAAACTTCACGGCGATCGTCGATGAACTGATGAAGCCGCTTGCCGGCTTCGGCGACGTAAAGTATGAAGTGAAGATCGGTGCGCTGGGGGCGGATTTCAAACCATGCGGTTTGAACAAATATTACCCGCGAGAGAAGCGCGGCCTGGTGCGCGTGCAGGTGACGACTCGCTTTCGCAAGTTCAACGATACCAGGGCCCCGGTCGTCGAAGATTTCAATTTCCTCTGCCGGGTCAAGGTCACCGCGGCCATCATGCCGGTGCTGTCAAAGTTTACCCTGTATGTCGAGAATGCCTGTGAAGGTGATTCGGCGCGGCTCAACACCGTTGCCAACTCGGTCAATGGCGCGCGTACCGGCGGCAACTGGCCGTGGGTGTTCGATCATGGCGACAAGACCCCGATTCCGAAACTCACCGACATGGTGAAAAGTCAGCGCGGCTTGGTGTTTCTGGGCGGCGGCAAGGTGCACCTCAATCTGACCCGCGGCTGGAAGCAGTCCGGCGGCGGGGTCGGCGAATACTCGGAAGAGCTGCTGATGTTTCAGGGGCTGAACGGCGACGGCGACGGATTGTTCGTCGACAAATGGATACCGAACGATGGCCAACGTGATTGGGCCTACTGTGGCTGGGAACAGGGCATGACGGAAGACATCACCGCCGCCACGCCTGGTGCTGCTGAATGGTGGGATTTCGTGCGCCAGGATCCGGATATCGAGACGAAAAAACGTGCGCGTCACAGCTCGGTCCTGAAGCTGTTCGGCACCGGAACCTCGTTGTCGCCGACCCTGGTCTTCGGCCAGGTGTATCGCGCGACGATCTGTGCGCGAGCGTACAAGTGTCTGATGGTCGATTCGACGACCAATCTGCCGTTGTACTCACCCAACTTTCTGCCGTATCTTTCCGACCCGAACGAGTATGCGCAGGCGGCGGGCACCACTCCGCCGACGGACGACACGCCCTGGATCGGCTGTTTTACCAATACGGCCGGGGTGCAGCCCTCAGGCATCTCGGACTATCAGAAAAAGTGGGCGAGCGGCATCGGGTACATGCCGTATAACTCGTCGCTGGGTTTCATGTTCACCAACAACCGCGATGCGGCCCCCTGGCATCATTTCGGCAGCGATCCGATTCTCGGGTTCGTCAAGAATGAGCCGGCCGACCCTGACCCGGCGCTCGTCAACACGATTCCTGATCCGTTCAAGGCGATCGACGGCGTGACCGCGCTGACGTCGATGCAGATGCTGATTGAGGGGGCAGGGCTGCTCAAATCCGGTGCTGTGGGCGATCGCGCCGTCTGGGTCATCGATGCGGCTCAGGAAGCCGATGTCATGAAGGCGATCGCTGCGCGCGGTTTGCTGAAGAACGGCAAGCTCGATCTGAACGGTTGGGTGGTGGTGCGCGGCAACGGTCAGGTGAAGATCGATCAGAACCTCGATCTGGCCAGTAACGGCGGCATCTATCTCGAAAACGGCAACATCACGATTTCGCGTGCGATCATCGGCAACGGGAAAACCCTGCAGCTGGTTGCGGCGGGCGGCGATGTCGTCATCGATTTCAGCGGACAGGTGGATGCGGCGCTGGTCGCCAAAGGGTCTGTGCTGACTCAGAACGCCAAAGCCGTAATCAAGGGTGCCGTCGCAAGCGGCAAGTTCCCTTTGTCGAACTGTCAGCAGGAAGTGCGCGTCGAATACGATCGCAAGCTGGCAGCCGTGCCGAACGCCGCCGGCTCGGACCCCAACGAGGAAGATCTGCTCGGTATCGCGTTCGAGCCGCAGCCGATATTGATTCAATGATGACCCGACGAGCGTTCACGATCACCGAAGTGTTGATGGCCACCATTGTGCTTGGGTTGGCCATGCTGCCCCTGTTCATGGTGTTTTCGAAAGGGTCGGCTGGTACGGTTCAGACGCGGGACGAAGTGACGGGTACGGGGTATGTGACAGAACTTCTGGCTCTGGCTCAAAGTCTGCCGTATGACGATGCCTTTCTTGCCCCGAAAGTGAAATCACCGTGCGCGAAGCTGCCGTTACCTACGATCGGGGGAGAAGACCTTGGCAAGCCGATGGACACGAGATTCAAAAGGTACTTTACGGTCAAGGAACTGAGTGCCGGGGCTGACGTACCGTATACCTACAAGGTTCTCATCGCCGAAGTTGACTGGCACAGCAACGGCATTGCGCGCAGTCAGCAAATGACCGCTATGGTCTACAAGGGGAAGCCATGAAACGACGTCGAGCCTTTACCCTGATTGAAGTTGCCATCGGCGTTCTGGTCGGTTCGATTGTCATTCTTGCCGCGACCAAGTTGCTTTCAGGCGGATTGCGTTCGTCGACGAAGGGAAGTTCGCATCTGAGCATCATTCAGGCAACGTCGATCCTGATGACACAGCTGGATGAAGATCTGAAGCGGGCTGTTGTCATCGATTTTCCTGCCCTGAACGCCAAAGACCCGACCGCGCGCATCGAGATTCTCGAACGCACCTCTGCCGGAGTACTGGCCACTTCGACCATTACGTATCAGGCCGGCCCGTCTGGTACCGGAATCATTCGCCGACACGATCCGACGGGTGGAACAGCTGGTGAACATGAATACTGTCGCGGGTTTCCCGTGGTGCCTGCGTTCGCGCATGTCGGTCTGCCGGGCAACCGCATCGGGTTCTGGGTGAAACTCAACACCAGCACCATCAAAGACATGGACGGGGTCGAGAACTTTGTTCTTGAACGTCTGCTGGCTTGCCCGAATCATCCCTCCAACAAGCAGGCTTCCGGTTTTAACTGGCCATCGAACTGATCTTGATTGAGTTTCTCGGTGTGTGAACTGGGACTTGATTTTTCTGCTCACATTCGGGTGATTGGCTTCCGTCTGGCTCGGTCGATGATGCGATTGTCCGAATAGATAAGACAAGAATCTCGGTAGTGTCGGCGAAAAGGAGTGCATCATGTATCGAAAATCTGCTCTTCTGGTGTCGGTTATTGTTTTTGTAACGTCTGTACCGGTGTCCTTGTTTGCTGATACTCCGTATCAGGATGCACCGTTGACTCCACAGGTCGTTCCCTCGGCCGATACCGCGGGCCGGACAAATCAGACGAAGAAACCGTCCTGGCTCGATCGGGTGAAGATCCCTTTCAGCTCAGCAGTTGATAAGGCTTCACATGCAGTCTCGAAAACTCGTGATATTTTCGACACCCTCGGCGACATCTGGGACGAAGTGAAGAATATTCCCGGATGGCTTCGTCAGGGGCCTCTCGCTGAGAACAAACGCAAAGAGCTGGAAAACCTTGCTCGCGCTCGCCCCAGCCTTGCCTGGCCGCTGACCGGCAACATCGCCGATGCTCGCAACGCTCATCGCACCAATACCTTCGAGGAACTGCGCGATTCACTGAAAGGCGACTATAACTGGCTCGAGTGCGATGTTCGTCTCGAAGGGCCGCTGCGCGACCATGTGGGAGTGCCGCTCAGCGAGCGTCGTCCGATCACGGCGCACGACTCATTTCAGACGAACGGCCTGCTGTTCGAGGACTGGGTCAAGATAGCGAAAGAGTCGGGGCGCGGCATCAAGGTCGATTTCAAGGACAGCAAAGCGCTCGATCAGGTGCTCGATCTTTTGAAGAAGGCCGACGTGCCTGATCAGCGGCTTATCCTCAACATTGGTATTCCCGACCCCAAACCTGGCGAAACCGATCTGACAAAACCGGTGTCCGACGACCGCCTGAAGAAAATTCGCGCAGCGTTTCCCGGGGCCGTCATCAACCTTAGCCCCGGAGGCGGTATCGTTTACGGACACTACTCTGATGCGCAGGTGCAGCAGATGATTCGCTACGCGAAAGCGGCTGGACAACCCGTCATGTTCCCTCTGCGAGCGGAATGGATCACGCGGCAGATTGTACAAAATCTCGAACCGCACGGAAAAGTCGCCATCTGGAACTCGCCTCAGACCTTCAACCCGTCCGACCCGGCTGCCGAGGCCGCCCGGTTTCGATCATGGGGTGTTACCGGCATGATCGACATCATGACCAACCATTGATGTGGTATTCCCGTGGTAACATGGAGATAAGGCAAATCAAACAGGTGTGACTGTGGGACTGTCGAAGAAACATTTGAGTGAGAACCAGACGACTGTCTGTTTCGATGTTGCCCAACTGGGAGACACATTGAAAAGTGAGTTTCCGGAAGTCGAGTGCGCCTATCTTTTGGGTTCGGCGCGGAATGGCGCTGTGAGACCCGGTTCTGATCTGGATGTCGCATTTTTGCTGACCTCATCAGCTGACCGTTCGTCTTTCATGACTCGGGTATACGATGTCTTTCATCGGCTTATGCCATCCGTCCGGGTGGATCTTGGCATTCTCAATGATGCAGAGCCGGTGTATCGATTCGAAGCATTGAAAGGGCGGATGTTGTTTCATCGTGATGCTGAGACATACGTGCGCTTTTTCTCGATAACCTGTCGTGAGTATGAAAGTGCTATGGTTTCATACCGTCGACAATTGTTTCACCGATTGGACGGGCGTCATGGTCGTTAACGGAGTGATACAGCGCAAACTGGCTCTTCTGGATAATCAGGTTCTGAAGCTGGAGTCACTGGCAGCAGGAAAAACTCTGCAGGACTTCAGCAACGACTGGTTGCATGTTGCGGCGGCCGAAAGGGGGCTTCAGGTCGCCGCTGAAATCATCATCGATATTGCGGAGCGTTTGCTGGCCTTGAAAAATGCCGGTCCGGCTGCGACCTCAAGCGAAGCCATCCAGAAACTGGTGCAATTGGGTATTCTCAAATCTGATGCCCCCTATTCCCGCATCGTGCGCCTGCGAAATCTTATTGTGCATCAGTATGCCGAGGTCGACCCGGTGGTTTTGTTTGATATTCTGACCAATCATCTCGGCGATCTCAGGGCTTTTCGAGACGAGATCGACCTCTTCATCAGTCGATGATCGAAGTTGCCGAAGTGGTTCATACGAGGCGTCTCGGGATCAAAGTGGTCTGACCAGGCACGTTTGGTTCGCCGAGAATTGCTGCCTGTTTGCCTGGTTCTTTGCGTTGGTCGGTGACTGTGGTACAATCCTCAAACTTTTCGGAAAACTTCCCCTAGAGGTGAACCCATGGCCAAGAAAGTCGCGTTGATCACCGGTGTAACCGGACAGGACGGCGCTTACCTGAGCGAGTTCCTGTTGAGAAAGGGATATGCCGTTCACGGTATCAAGCGCCGCTCTTCGCTGTTCAATACCGATCGCATCGATCACCTGTACACCGACCCGCACGAGACAGGGCATGACTACCGCCTGCATTACGGCGACATGACCGATTCGACCAATCTGATCCGCATCATTCAGGAGGTTCAGCCGGACGAGATCTACAACCTGGCCGCTCAGAGCCACGTGCAGGTCAGCTTCGAGACTCCTGAATACACGGCGAACGCCGACGGCCTTGGAGTGCTGCGTCTGCTCGAAGCGATTCGCATTCTCAAACTCGAGAAAAAGACCCGCTTCTACCAGGCTTCGACCAGCGAACTCTACGGACTTGTACAGGAGACCCCGCAGAAGGAAACCACCCCGTTCTATCCGCGCAGCCCGTATGCTGCCGCGAAGTTATACGCCTATTGGATCACCGTGAACTATCGTGAAGCCTACGGCATGTATGCCTGTAACGGCATTCTCTTTAACCACGAAAGCCCGCTGCGCGGCGAGACCTTCGTTACGCGTAAGATCACCCGCGCGGTGTGCCGCATCAGGCAGGGCCTTCAGAAGAAGCTGTATCTCGGCAACTTGTCATCCAAGCGCGATTGGGGCCATGCCCGAGATTATGTCGAAGCCATGTATCTCATGCTGCAGCAGCCGAAACCCGAAGATTTCGTGATTGCCACCGGAGTGACCGTCACCGTGCGCGAATTCGTCGAGATGGCCTTTCGTGAAGTCGGCATCGACATCACCTGGAAAGGGCAGGGTGTCCATGAAAAGGGCATCAATGCAAAGACCGGTGAGACTCTCGTCGAGGTTGACCCGCGCTACTTCAGACCGACCGAAGTTGAATTGTTACTTGGTGATGCGACCAAAGCCCAAGCGAAACTTGGCTGGAAGCCGAAGACCAACCTGGCGGAACTGGTGAAGGACATGGTCGCCAAAGATATGAAGGAAAGTGAGCGCGACGAATACCTCAAAGCCGGCGGGTTTACCACGTTCGACTACTTCGAGTGAGCCTGCATTGAACCTGCTCGCCGCTTTTTTCATCTCGTATTTTTTTCATCTCGGAATCATCTGGTTCTCGAAGAAAAAGGGCCTTTTCCTCGATGATCAGGAAAAGCGGCAGAAGGTTCATACCCGCATTGTACCACGCATCGGTGGGCTTGGTATTCTGCTGGCTCTCGTCTGTGTCGTCGACGACTCGTTGGGGCGCAAGATGCTGATTGCGGCCATGCCCGCGTTTCTGGCCGGGTTTTTCGAAGACCTGCTTTCGAATATCTCGCCGAAGATTCGTTTGGCCGTCATCAGTCTCTCGGGAGTACTGGCTATCGGTCTGCTGAATGCCGTCGTGGTCGACTTTGAGTTTGCTCAGATTCCGTGGTCGCTTGCAGCCGTATTCACCCTGCTTATGATTTCCGGCATCACGAATGCGATCAACATCATCGATGGTCTCAACGGCCTGGCTTCCGGATTCTCGATTCTTGCGCTGGTCTTTTTCTCGATCGCCGCCTATTCATCCGGCGACCCCGTTCTTGCGCTCTTGTTCTGCAAGTTCGGTTTGGCTACCCTGGCCTTCTTTGTGCTCAACTTTCCAAAGCCGTATATTTTTCTCGGCGATAGCGGTGCGTATCTGCTCGGCTTTCTGCTCGTTGTCAGCGGTGTCATACTGATTTCGCATAATCCCTCCGTCTCTTCGTATTTTCCGTTTCTGGTGCTCTTCTACCCAGTGTTCGAGGTGCTGTTCTCGATGCATCGCCGGTACCGCAAGGGCGTACCGATGATGTCACCCGACAAACTTCATTTTCACACGCTTCTCTTCAAACGCACCGCCTTGTCGAACTCCGCCTCGACCGCGCTGATTCTCGCCGCTAACGGCATTCTGTGCGGTCTCGGCCTGCTGTTTCTCAAACAGACCTGGGTGCAAGTCGCGTTGGTTCTCTCCTTCGTCGGCATCTACACAAGCGCCTATCGATCACTGGTCCGTTTCAAAACCCGTCGCGTCACAAAGGGGACCAAACGCTCCCCGTCACCCCGCTTTCCGTGATTTCTTGAAACCCCGGCGATTCCTGGTAAGGCGCCGGTAGATCAAGGCAGTCTGGCTTGGCACGTTTGGTTCACCGAGAATTGCCGCCGGAATAATTTCCCGTTTGCCTTTGAACCCAGGTTTTTTGACACTCGGGTGTTGCTGTGACATACTGAATCCATGAGAGAAACGAACCATTTGACCGTGGTTGATCCTGAGCTGTGCGATCGATTGAGAGCCGCATTGCACGGCAACACCGAGGTCGAGATTGCTGTGCTTGTCGGCAGTCGCCGGCAGGGGACCGCGCGTCCCAACAGCGACTGGGATATCGCCTGCTTTTTCCGCCGTCGATCTGAAGACGCTTTGCAGGAACTGCAGCGTGTTGAACACATCCGATGTCAGATCGCCGAAGTCCTGGGTGTGATTCCGGAAAAAATTGATTTGATAGATCTGTCACGTGCTCGCCTGGCAATGAAAGCCCTTGTGGCAGATGACGGACTCGTACTCAAGGGTGACGACACCTCGCGCTGGTTTCGATTTTTGCAGCAGACATGGCGGGAACTGGAAGACGTCGAGTGGGAAAAAACGCATGCGGCTTGAACAGTATCTGATTGAAACGGCTCATATCGCGCGAGAACAGGGGTTTATGCTCGACGAGGCTCGCGATGCCCTTCTTGCCGAAAGGACTCTCACTCGGTTAGAGCAAAACGGAGTGCTGCATGCTCTGCAGATTCTGATTGAAAACTCGATCGGTCGTGTAAAACAGATCCTGAAAGCACGCGGTGAGGTGGTTCCCGTGTCTGCCTACGACGCGTTCGCCGCCTGGGCGAGGGTTGAGCGGACGGATTCTTCTGTTTTGTCTCTTTGGAACGGATTCATCGGTCTGCGCAACCGTATTGTTCACGATTACATGAATCTCGATATGAATCGCATTCTTGAACTTGTACGCTCGAGAGACTATCAAACGATCGTCGACTTTCTCTGCTCCCCACTGAACAGCCGCTCCTGAAGTTTTTCAAAGTTCCGCTCTGCGCGGAAAATGCGTGCCTTTGTCCTGCGAAAAACAGCAATTCTCGGTGAGGGGCCTGGACAGGCCGAACGCGGATACCTACTGGCGTGTATCCGAAACACCCGGCGTATGAGATCGTCGAGTCATCCGATTCTTCGTCGGCTCGCCCCACGATGGAGCGAGCCATCTGAGCGCGCCCATGGATGGGCGCTCGAAGAGGTTCGACGAAGAAGCAAGATGAGTGGATGATCGAAGTTGCCGAAGTGGTTCGTGCGAAGCGACAGTGGATCAAGGCGTCCTGACCAGGCACGTTTGGTTCACCGAGAATTGCAGTGCGAAAAACAGATGGTTTGAAGTCGCAGGGAAAGTGTGATACGGTACACTCAATAGAGCTTTATCACGGGAGTGAGAGACGTGGCGGAAAGCCGGTTTCAGCGCCGACTGCACTTCGCTCTGAACGCCCTGATTTTCGTTGCTTTACCCCTGCTTTTGATCACGGTTGCCTGCAATCGCTTCTGGGACCGCGCCGAACGATCTGCGCTTGAACAGGTGCGGCAACGGCTTGAGCGAGTACTACTCCTGCTGCGCCGCCGCGAAGAACCCGAACGGTATCTGGCCGAACTGCTCTCAGCGCTTCAAGGCAGAAGCTGGGCTGCTGCGGCGACAGAACCGCGAGAAAAGATTCTGCAACGTGGGTTGTCCGACCTGCGACGTCGCTTTCCCGGCATGCTGAGCGTTGTTGTCGTCGATGCGAATGGCGAAGTCGTCGATGCGCTCACCGACGGCGTCATCTCTCGCGCGGTGGCCAGGCGGTTGTTTTTCACTCTCTTGCGCGAGAAGCGCGGCGAGTTGAAACCTGAAGAGGCCAGGGCCGCCTGGCCGGTGCTGCAAAGCTTTGTCGGGCCGCATGCCGTCATGACCGATATCATCTCGAGCCGCCCCTCACTGCGACTGGCTCATCATGGCGATCGCAGGACGTTCTTTTTCCCCGCTGTCGACGAGGGCGGCGCGCTTTTCGTCCATGTCAATCGAACCTCGGACTGGCGTTTGCTGCCCCTCAGAGATCAGTTGCGTCGCTTCCGCCTGCTGCGGCGATCGTCCGGTCTTGAGGCCGGCTTGATACAGTCGGCAGCGCCCGCTGCCGGCTCGAAACGATTGCAGAGTGCGTTCGATGCCTTCGAAATCAATCTCCAGACACACCAAAGATCTGACGGCACATGGTACGCATTCCACCGTCTGCCTGACGGTTCGGCACTCTGGGCGTCGCTCCCTGATCGTATTTCTGAACGGTTTCGTCTGCGGCGATTGAGACTGGCGCTGCTGGTGATCATCGGCTTCGCCTTGTATCTTATTGTGGCGTCTCGCCTGACTTTCGGCCCCGACCCGCTGACCTTGTCGATTCGCCGGCGTCTGATTCTCTTGTTTGGCTTCTGTGCCGGGCTTCCGTTATGTGTTCTCTGGATCACCGGCTGGGACTATCTCGACCACCTCGAACGCGTGCGAACACGCGAGACCTACGACGAAGTCGAGAGGCAGCTCTGGGCGTTTGATGCACGATTTCGTCAGATGCGTCACCACCTCGAGCGTCGATTGGCAAAGGCCATGGAACGGTGCTCGTTCCGGACCCCCGTTGAATGTGAAGCGAGTTTCGAGATCATCAGAACCCTTTCTGCTGAGTTCGACACAACCGATGTCATGCTTTTCGATCACCGTGGCAAGCTGCAGTGGCGCTACCCCGAGCGTTTTCATTTGCAGAAGGAGGCCGCCTCGAAACTACTTGGTGAAGTGACGGGGCGACTCTGCAGTATTCTGAACGGCGATGAAGAGGGCGGGAAAAACGTCGCTTCCGGACTCTTGCTTGACACGCTGCAGGAGTTCGGCGGCGGTCTCGATATCATCAAGCAACTGGCAAGCACGCTCGGAACCATCACCGAGTTTTCCTCGGGCGTGGAAAAGGCCTGGGTGTTTCTGGCCAGGTTCAACGACCGTCCCGGGCATATCGGGCACATGGTCATGTTCAACTGGCGAAAAACCGACCTCGAAAAGTACTATCTCGAACGATCGATACTGAGCGCCGAAAGGGAATGGCAGGGATTACGGTTGCTGGCCTACAACGCGCAAGGCCCGGTGCGCAGTTTCACTCCCTCTTTTCATCCGTTCATTCAACCGGCGTTGCCTGTGATGCTCGAACAGCGGCAGCGCGATGCAAGCGTGTTCCGGCCGATTGCGGTGGCAAGCCGAACCTGGCTGGCGTGCGCCATGAAACCGCGTGAACTGGGCGATTACTATCTGTGCGGGGCGCGTTCCGCAGAGCCGATCGCCGACGAGGTGAATCTCTGGAAGCGTTTCTACCTTCTCTTTACCGTCATGCTGGCGGCATTGGCGTGGGTGCTCGGGAACATGCTGGCACGGCGATTTCTCACCCCTGTTCGTGACCTTTCCCTTGCTGTGCAGGCGATTGACCAGCGTGATTTTCAGCATCGATTGCCGATGTATCATGCCGATGAACTCGGACGACTGGCCATGACATTCAATCGCGTCATGGAAGGATTGTCCGACCTTGAAGTTGCGCGAATCGTGCAGGAGAACCTTTTCCCGAAGGATGAAATCAGCGTCGGCGAGTATCGATTGTTCGGCAGATCCTTTCCCGCGACGGAACTGGGTGGCGATTATCTCGACCTGCGAATTCTTCCCGAAGATCGCGTCCTGATCGTCATTGGCGATGTGAGTGGGCATGGTGTTCCGGCGGCTCTGGTCATGGCCCTGGCAAAGGGCGCGGCCGATGTTCAGTGCGAAAAGAATGCCGACCCGAGCGAAATTCTCGGCGCGATGAATCGGGCACTCGTCGGCTCAGTTCGTCGCAAGCGCCTGATGTCCTGCTTCCTTGCCGTTCTCGATACCCGACGCCATGAACTGTGTTTCTGCAATGCCGGACATTGTGACCCGATCTTGATCAGGGCAGACGGCACCGTCGAATTCATCGTGAACCGCAGTCACATGCTTGGCATCAGAGCGCAGGCAGTCTATGCGACTACGACGCTGGCTGTGAACCCCGGAGACCGTATCGTCTTCTATTCCGACGGTCTGGTTGAGACGCGCACCGAGAACGGACAGATCGGTTTCCCGGCTGTTCAGCAGGCTGTTCCGACCTTGTTCGACGCCGATCTCCCGACCTCGTGTCGGCGAATGTACCAGTGGGCAAAAGAACAGAATATCGCCTCGTGCCAGGAAGACGATATCACGATTCTCCTGTTCGCTCGTTCACCCTCTTCGTGAGCAAGCGCATTCCGCGCGCCCTGAGCCTGCACCCGTTGTTCCCCGTGAACTTCCGCAGTCAGCTGCCGGTTTTTTGACTCTCCTGTGTGGGTGTGTAATACTGATTTCATGAGAGTCGATCAGGTGAACTCAGTTGACATCGCTCAATTGATCGCAGTCCTCAGGCGAGTTCTGCCGAAGCGCAACGAACCGTATCCGTTGCATGAGCCTTGTTTCTGCGGCAACGAACGAAGATATGTTGACGAATGCATCGACACGGGGTGGGTCTCCTCGGTCGGGCCGTTTGTCGATCGATTTGAGCAGGACCTGGCACGGTTTACCGGATCAGCCAGGGCGGTTGTCACCGTGAATGGCACGGCGGCTTTGCATGTGTGCCTGCGTCTGTGCGGAGTCGAGGCCGAAGACGAAGTTTTTGTGCCTGCGTTGACCTTCGTAGCGACGGCCAATGCGGTGGTGTACTGCGGAGCGGTGCCGCACTTTGTCGATGTCGACCCGGGAACGCTTGGAGTCTGTCCGGCGAAACTTCAGACCCATCTTGAAAAAATCGCCGAATTGCGTGACGGCACGTGCTACAACCGAACGACCGGACGCCGGCTGAGAGCTTTGGTGGCGATGCACGCGTTCGGGCATCCGTGCGACATTGATTCGTTGGCAGAGGTCTGTCGAAAATACCAGCTCGAGTTCGTCGAAGATGCGGCCGAGTCTCTCGGTTCCTATTACAAAGGCAAACATACGGGAACCTTCGGCCGGGTCGGTGCGCTGAGCTTCAACGGGAACAAAATCGTCACGACCGGCGGCGGCGGAGCGATACTCACGAATGATCACCAGCTGGGGAACCTGGCAAAACATCTGACGACGACAGCGAAGAAACCCCATAAATGGGCGTTTGAACATGACCAGCCGGGGTACAACTTTCGTCTGCCGAATCTGAATGCCGCGTTAGGGTGCGCGCAGTTGGAAAACATACAGACCTTTCTTGCAAAAAAGCGGCATCTGGCCATGCAATACCAGAAAGCACTCGCGGATGTTCCCGGAGTTCGTTTCTTTCCCGAACCGCGGTATGCGTCAAGCAACTTCTGGCTGAATCTGTTCCTTCTTGAAACCCCATCACGAAAAACTCGGGATCTGATCCTGGAAAACCTGCATGCGGAGGGTATCCTCGCTCGCCCGGCCTGGACGCTGATGCACAGACTGCCCATGTTTACCGCGTGCCCGGCGATGGACCTCTCTTTCTCCGAGGCCATCGAGGATTCGCTCATCAATCTTCCCAGCAGCCCGTCTCTGGTCTCCGAAATGAACCCCGCTTACTGAAGAGGTTTCGCAAGGGCCCTGCCCAGCTTCAGCCTGTGGTCCGGACTCGCCAATCGAGTCCTGCAATTTCGTAAGAATTCGATCCTGTTCAAAGTGCTTTTGGAATCGGTCTGGCTCACAATGAGGTTGTACAAATCTTTTCGCGTTACATCGGCAAGAATGTGCATGACCTGCTCCTGGAAGGTTTTGCGGGAAAGTACTCTTTCTTCACGGATGAACTTCGCTTGGCGACGATGATTGCCCCGTTTACGGTATTCCAATCGGGGAGGTGGAGAAAGATCGTTTTTCCCGAGGCCGCGATTTTGGCGGCAGAACCAGCCGAGATGTTTGTGGTAAGCTCAGATCATCATCAGCATATACGGAGAACGACCATGACAGAACCGTCGCGATCGCCGGTCATGCGTTGCCCTGAAGCGGAATACTGTGCCACGAGCAAACCACGTTCGCGGTTTTTCAACACGACTGGCCCATGTAACGCACAGGAGCACTACCTTCTGCCGCCCGGCGACCGACTCATCGGCGCACAGCTGAATCGTTACATTGCGAACAAACTCTACTGGGTTCTGCATGCGCCGCGGCAGTCGGGCAAAACCACCTTTCTGCAAAACTGGATGCGTGAACTGAACGGTCCCGGCGATGTTGTTTCCTGTTATGTCAGCATCGAACGCTGTCAGGGTGTTACTGACATGAATCAGGCATTGCCCCTTGTCTGCGAAGCCATACGAGAGTTTGCTGAAACCTGGCTTCTCCCCGAACTGATACCATCGATTCCGACCTCTGAACCCGGCAGTCGGCTCTCGGCAATGCTTCGGGCCTGGGCGAAGCAGGTCGATCCGCGCCCCCTGGTCGTTCTGTTCGACGAGGTCGACACCCTGCAAGACCAGCCGATGATCAGCTTCCTGCGCCAGTTACGTTCGGGCTTTGCCGCCCGCGGCGTGGGCAAGTTCCCTGTTTCGGTCGCGCTCGTCGGCATGCGCGATCTGCGCGATTACCTGGTGAAAGCCAAAGATGGCACGCCCGTGAATCCGGGCAGTCCGTTTAACATCAAGGAAGATTCAGCTTCCCTGGGCAACTTCTCCCGCGACGACGTCGGTCGGCTGATTGCTCAGCATGTCGCCGAAAAGGGGCAACCGTTTGAGCCTGCGGCCATAGACCTCGTCTACGACCTTACCCGTGGCCAGCCGTGGCTGGTCAACGCCCTTGCCAAGAAGTGCGTCTGGAAGCTGGTTCCCGAAGAAACGAAAGCGCCCGTCACCGTCGATCATATCAGGCAGGCGAAAGAACTGCTGATCCAGGAAAGAGCGGTTCATCTCGACAGCCTCATGGAACGTTTGAAGGACCCTCGAGTGCGGCGGGTGGTTCAGCCGATTCTCACCGGAATCAGCGACGTGACCCTCGGGCGGAATGATCGCGACGTCGAGCTCTGCCTCGATCTCGGCCTGATCACGTTCGAGAAAGGCTTTCGCATCGCGAACCCGATCTATCAGGAAGTCATTCCGCGCATGCTGAATCAGAACTTTCAGGACAATCTGCCCGAACCTGAGTTCCGCTGGCAGAAACCTGATGGTTCCCTCGATCTTGAAGCCCTGCTTCGCGAGTTCCAGAAATTCTGGCGTCGTCACGCCGAAACCTGGGAGCGCGGCACCGAATACACCGAAGCTTTTCCGCACCTGCTGGTCATGGCCTTCCTTCAGCGCATCATCAACGGCGGTGGCCGTATCGAGCGCGAGTATGCCTCCGGTCGCGGCCGGGTCGATCTGGCCGTCGAATGGCAGGGCGTCTGGTACGTCATCGAGATCAAGCTGGTTCACCCACAGGACGGTCGAGAAGCAACGATCGAAGAGGGACTTGTACAAGTCGCCCGCTATCGTGATTCTGTTGGAGCCGTCGAATCCTATCTCCTCGTCTTCGACCGCCGCCCCGAAGCCAAACAACAACCCTGGGAATCCCGCCTCACCTGGGAAACCCGTTCCACGGAAAAAGGACCCATCACCGTCATCGGTGCTTGAATCACACCGATCTCCTCGGCCTTGCGAATGGCTTGAAGCTCAACGAGGACTGAAGAACGATGTTTCGAAGTGCATTCACTGTTGGACCGGGCTTCGTGCTCTTCTCCACTTTGAAGACTCCGAAAGTGAGCCTGAACCCATCAGTTTGAATGACCCAACCTGTGTTACAATGTGTGAAATGCCCCTGAGGAGCGGATATGGCCCACACTGAAAAGTGCCCGATTTGTCTGAAGAAACGAGGCAAGCGTTTCTGCGTTGCACGCGATGCGGAGGTCTGCCCATCCTGTTGCGCCGGCGTTCGCGGCTCGAACTGCCCACCGACCTGCCGCCATCTGACCGTGGCTGACTACCGGCAGGAGCGAGATGAATACGAGGCTTGGAATAAACTGCGTCCTCATCTGGCTCGATATATGCGGCGTGAAGCCGAGATGGAGGAGCTTCTCAGCCGCATCGAGAGAACAATTCTCGAAACCTGGGACAGTCATGCCGATGTGAACGATCGAGTGGCCGGTCGGGTGTTGCACGCACTGGCCGCGAAACTTGACCCGTCTCATACACATCTTCAGAATTGGCACTATTCCGGTTCGCACGCGGAACAAACGCTTGAGGTTGCTCTGAACGAGGAGTTCCGCCTTGTCTCGCCCATGACGCCGAATCCTCAGTTGTCACGGGCCTTCCAGCGGATTCTTCTGTCGGTGATCGATCATTACGATCCGAAGGATGATCGGGCCTATCTGCGGTTTGTCTCAGAATTCTTTCCGAAATACGATGATGACGAGACCGACGATGAATGTGACTGTGAAAAGCCTGCTTACGATTCCGAGCCTGCATCTGCGCACGAAGTGGCGTCGCAATCTCCTCGCATGAAATACTTTGACCCTCAAGGAAAAGAAGTCGATGCGAGCAAAGTTCGCCTTCTTGAAATGATCATTTCTGATGACCCGGATCAAGTTGAAGGAATGCCTCGCCTGGGCCCGGACGAGCTGAAAAGCCACCCCGAGTTGCTCGACCAGATCGTGGAAGAACCTGACCGTGCGCACGAAACGATTACCGAACTGTTGCGGCGACACCCCGACAATCCGGTGTTGGTCCATTTCCTGGTTCAGATTGCCAAGGTTCGCAAAGACGATGATGAAGTTGCGCATTTGGCCCGAAAAAACTTCGAACGTCACCCGGACTATCTGTTCGCGAAAATCGACTGGGCACAAGTGTTATTGGACCGGAAAAGATCGGATGAAGTCCCGGCTGTCTTCAACAATCAATATCATCTGGCTGCCATATACCCTGGCCGAAAGTACTTTCATACCTCGGAGGCAATTGGATTTGCTCGGGTAATGTATCAGTATTTTTGCGCTGAAAAAGGGGCGACCGCAGCCAAAGTCTACCTGGATATGATTGCTCAGATCGACCCGGAACACGGCCTTCTGAAAGACGGGCAACTCGAAAAAGTAGGCTTTGTCGCCAGGCTTCAACAACAGTTTCACCGTCTTTTTGCAACAGAAGATGACGCGGAATGAGGCGAGAAAAGGTTGATGACAGCACTCTTGAAGAACTCGACGATGCTATCGATCTCATCCCGGAAAATCACGGAGAACGACCATGACAGAACCGGCGCGATTCTCGGTCATGCGTTGCCCTGAAGCGGAATACCGCGTCGCGAGCAAACCACGTTCGCGGTTTTTCAACACGACTGGCCCATGTAACGCACAGGAGCACTACCTTCTGCCGCCCGGCGACCGACTCATCGGCGCACAGCTGAATCGTTACATTGCGAACAAACTCTACTGGGTTCTGCATGCGCCGCGGCAGTCGGGCAAAACCACCTTTCTGCAAAACTGGATGCGTGAACTGAACGGTCCCGGCGATGTTGTTTCCTGTTATGTCAGCATCGAACGCTGTCAGGGTGTTACTGACATGAATCAGGCATTGCCCCTTGTCTGCGAAGCCATACGAGAGTTTGCTGAAACCTGGCTTCTCCCCGAACTGATACCATCGATTCCGACCTCTGAACCCGGCAGTCGGCTCTCGGCAATGCTTCGGGCCTGGGCGAAGCAGGTCGATCCGCGCCCCCTGGTCGTTCTGTTCGACGAGGTCGACACCCTGCAAGACCAGCCGATGATCAGCTTCCTGCGCCAGTTACGTTCGGGCTTTGCCGCCCGCGGCGTGGGCAAGTTCCCTGTTTCGGTTGCGCTCGTCGGCATGCGCGATCTGCGCGATTACCTGGTGAAAGCCAAAGACGGAACACCGGTGAACCCGGGCAGTCCTTTTAACATCAAGCAGGATTCCGTCTCTCTCGGCAACTTCTCCCGTGACGACGTCGGTCGGCTGATTGCTCAGCATGTCGTCGAAAAGGGGCAGCCCTTTGAGTCTGAGGCGATCGATCTGATCTACGATCTCACCCGCGGCCAGCCGTGGCTCACGAACGCCATAGCACAAAAGTGTGTCTGGAGGCTGGTTCCCGAAGAAACGAAAGCGCTCGTCACCGTCGACCATATCAGGCAGGCGAAAGAACTGCTGATCCAGGAACGCGCAGTCCATCTCGATAGTCTGGCCGAGCGGCTCAAAGACCCGCGAGTGAAGCGTGTTATCGAGACGATTCTTGCCGGAACGATCGACCCGACCATGGCCGAAGGTGATGACTTCAGGTTGTGTCTCGACCTGGGGCTGGTCATCGTCGAGCGCGGAACCCCGCAGATTGCCAACCCGATCTATCGTGAGGTCGTGCCGAGGGTTCTTACTCAGGGCATGCAGTATGCGATCCCGCAACCCGAGTTTCCGTGGCAGACCCCTGATGGCAGGCTTGATCTCGCCGCTCTTCTCCGCGAGTTCCAGAAGTTCTGGCGCCGCCATTCCGACGAGTGGGAGCGCAAATCCGACTACCCCGAAGCCTTCCCGCACCTGCTCGTTATGGCTTTCTTACAGCGCGTGCTCAACGGCGGTGGCCGCATTGAACGCGACTATGCTGCAGGTCGCGGCCGGGTCGATCTGGCCGTCGAGTGGCATGGAATCTGGTACGTCATTGAGATCAAACTTGTACACCCGGCCGATGGCCGCGAAGGAACGATTGAAGAGGGACTTGTACAAGTCGCCCGCTATCGCGACTCCGTCGGGGCCGTCGAATCCTATCTCCTCGTCTTCGACCGCCGCCCCGAAGCCCGACAGCAACCCTGGGAAGAACGCCTCACCTGGGAAATCCGCCCTGCGCCGACGGGAAGCCCCATCACCGTCATCGGCGGCTGATAGGCACGTGTTTCTCACCGAGAATTTATGCGGACAGCCGTGAGCGAAGGCATGATCTCGAACTGTGGTATCATGTCTGCAACGCACCTGAGGAGTGGGTATGGCACATCCATCGGTTGAGCGAAACGGCGGCTACACGTATGCCGACTATCTGACCTGGTCTGATGACGAACGCTGGGAGATCATTGACGGCGTGGCTTACAACATGTCGCCGTCACCGACACCGGTGCATCAGGAAGCTCTTCTCGATCTTGGCGCACAACTTCGCTCGTTCCTTCGGGGAAAAACCTGCCGGGTGTTCCCCGAGCTGGATGTTCTTCTACCGAGATGTTCAGAAGGCGATAACGAGATCCACACCGTGGTCAGGCCCGACATCTCGGTTGTGTGCGATCCAGAGAAGATCGTTGATAATCGCGTGCGTGGCGCTCCCGACTTTGTCATCGAAATCATTTCCCCGTCGTCGGCATCCTATGATCATATCAAGAAGAAGCACTTGTACGAATGCGCCGGAGTGAAGGAATACTGGGTTGTTGATCCTGGCAGTCGCTCTTTGACCGTGTATCTCCTGGACTCGATTACCGGTCGGTATCCCGAAGGAAGCTTTCACGAAGAACCGGGCAGGATTGCTGTCGCGAGCGTGCCTGGTCTCGATATTGACTTTTCCACCGTCTTCCCGCCGCTCCCGAAGAGCGTCAGAGAACCTCCTTCACGGTATGCCGTCAAACCCGACTGACCCGCTGTCCTTCTCGTTGTGACCTCACGAATCGCTGAGCGGAACAGCTGGGGAGATTGGGTTTTGCGAGCGGTTGTGGTATCATCGCGCCACCTCAGCAGGAGAATATGACCCATGAAGAACCTTTTGAACGATCTCAAATCAAAGAAAACCGCTCTGTGCGTGGTTGGTCAGGGCTATGTCGGCCTGCCGCTGGCGCATGCGTTTGCGAAGAAATTCCGTGTCATCGGGTTCGATGTCAACAAAGAGAAGATCGCCCTGCTGAAGAAGGGCATTGACCCGACCGGTGAAGTGCCCGAGGGCGGGTTGAAAGATGTGAAGATCGAGTTCACCGACGACCCGTCGCGCATTTCTGAAGCGCGTTTCATCGTTATTGCGGTGCCAACCCCGGTCGACAAGAACAAGCGCCCTGATTTGTACCCGTTGATCGCCTCGTCGACGACCGTCGGCAAGCACCTGCAGAAGGGTTCGGTTGTCGTGTATGAGTCGACGGTCTACCCGGGTGTCACCGAAGACGACTGCCTGCCCCTGCTCGAAAAGCATTCCGGTCTGAAGTATGGCCGTGATTTTGCGATCGGCTACAGTCCTGAACGCATCAACCCCGGTGACAAAGACCATCGCCTCGAGACCATCGTCAAGGTCGTTTCCGGGTCTGATGACGAAACCCTGGAACAGGTCGCCCAGGTCTATGAAACCATCATCAAGGCGGGTGTGCATCGCGCATCGAGCATCAAGGTTGCTGAAGCTGCCAAGGTCATCGAGAACACCCAGCGCGATCTGAACATCGCACTGATGAACGAACTGTCGATCATCTTTCACAAAATGGGCATCGATACCAGAGAAGTTCTGGCGGCAGCTGGTACAAAATGGAACTTCCTGAAGTTCTTCCCGGGTCTCGTTGGCGGTCACTGTATCGGTGTCGACCCGTATTACCTGACCTTCAAGGCCGAAGAGCTGGGCTATCACCCCGAGGTCATTCTGGCCGGCCGCCGCATCAACGACGGCATGGGCAAGTTCGTGGCCGAGAACACCGTGAAAGAGATGATCCGTGTCGGCAAGCACGTTCGCGGGGCTCGGGTGCTGATTCTTGGCCTGACGTTCAAAGAGAACGTTCCCGATCTGCGCAACACACGCATCGTCGACATCATCGCTGAACTCAAGGAATACGGCGTTCATTCTTACGTGCATGACCCGCTCGCCGACCGGCACGAAGCCGAAGAAGAATATGGCCTTCACTTGCACACCGCCCTGAAGAAGATTCCCCCCGTCGATGTCATTATTCTCGGCGTCGCTCACGATCAGTATCGCGAACTGTCGCTGAAGAAGCTCGTCGCCAGGTGCGGTCGCGGCGAAAAAGCCCCTGTCCTCATCGACGTCCGCGGCCTCTGGAGCCAGGATCAAGCCCGCAAAGCCGGCTTCCACTACTGGCGCTTGTAGAGAGCTTTGTTGTAGGATGGACGGGATGGCGAGGTGAATGCATGCCGGTTGTCTTGCGTGTCGGGCCGTACAGATTCTATTTCTATAGCCATGAAACCAACGAACCGGCTCACGTGCATGTTGATCGCGACGATTGTTCGGCGAAATTCTGGTTGTCTCCTGTGTGTCTCGCGAGAAACATTGGGTTTCAGTCCAGTGAGCTATCGAAGTTGCAGAAGATAGTTTTGCGGAATCAGTTGATGTTGCGGGAGAAATGGAATGGGTATTTTGGCACTAGCGGCTGACGAACGGGTTGTTGATGTTCGTTGTGGGCGTGATACGTTGAGTGTTGCTCTGATGGACGGCAGAACGATCACCGTGCCTTTGACCTGGTTCCCGAGGTTAGTGGCCGGTACGCCTGAACAACTGAAAAACTGGCGTGTGTGTGGCGGTGGGTATGGAATCAATTGGCCGGACCTTGATGAAGACCTTTCTACAGAAGGCTTGTTGCGCGGGGCGCCATCTCCCGAATATCGAGTTGCTGCAAAAAACACCTCTCGAAAACCACCGGTAAAATCGCGAAAACGCTGATAGGTTCAACGGGGAGTGTCGACCGTCTTTTCCCTTGCCATCCCGGTTCGTTCATGCTATTCTCACGCTCCGTTCAATCATTGAACGAAAGCTCAGGTTCCCGTAGGGCGAGATATTCTGCCATGAACGACGAAACCAACTATCGATTGTTTAAGATCCTCGAAACCAAGCCGCTCACCGGCCAGCGTGAGCTTGCCGAAACCCTCGGCGTGAGCCTTGGCAAGGCGAACTACTGCCTTAAGGCTCTGCTGAACAAAGGCTTGGTGAAGATTGAGAACTTTCGTCGCAGTTCGAACAAGAAGGGGTATCTGTACAAGTTGACCCCCGAAGGAATGCGCGAAAAGGCCGCCGTGACCTTGCGGTTTCTGAAACACAAGATGGCCGAGTATGAGAACCTGCGACACGAAATTCAGACGTTGAAGTCCGAAGTGTCGACTCTCGACGCTATCGAGGAGGTTCGCGAATGAGTAAGAACTTTGCATTGATTGGTGCTGGCGGGTATATCGCCCCGAGGCACTTGCAGGCCATCAAAGACACCGGCAACAAAGTCGTCGCCGCCATCGATTGCCACGATTCCGTCGGTATTCTCGACCGGTGTTTTTTCGATTGTGACTTCTTTCAGAAACTCGAACGATTCGATTTTCAGTTGGGTTGCTCGTGTTAGTTTCCCGAAACTTTCTCAGCTTAAACATCCACGAGGAGTTACGTCTCTTTTTCGTATCATTTGTCGCGAGCCTTGACGCCTATGCAGTGATGTCGCTCCGTTCAATGCAGTCGTTTTTGTGATCAAGACCGAATTAGCGAAGGCACCGCCCGTTTGACATGCCGGTATAAGGACTATATGCAGTCATGAGTTTCGCGTATGCGCTCAAGTGGTCATTTGCCGCAGAGTTGGCTGGAAAAGTCATCCAACCGGTGGTCTTTATCGTCCTCTCCCGGTTGCTCACTCCCGAAGACTTTGGCGTTATTACGGCTGCCATGATGGTCATCGCTTTCTCCCAGATCTTTTGGGAAGCTGGTATGGGCAAGGCTCTGATTCAACGTCAGACCGACATTGTTGAGGCCGCCAACGCCGCCTTTTTGATCAATATACTCTTAGCGGTTTTCATAGCTACCCTGCTCTACTTGTTCGCTCAACCCATTGCGCAAACCTTCTTTCGAGACAACCGTGTCACCGCTGTCCTTCAAGTTATGGTCCTCCATCTGCTTCTTGGGGCTTTATCGTCAGTTCAAACGGCACTATTACAGAAGGAAATGTCATTCAAGAATCTTTTCTGGGTAAGATTTGCGACAGTCTCTCTCCCGAGTTTAACCTCAATTCCATTGGCTTGGTATGGGTTCGGTTATTGGGCGATTGTTGCTGGAATTTTAGTTTCGCAGTTGGTACAAGCAATAATGCTTTGGCGTATAAACACTTGGCGTCCCAGTCTAAGGGTCAATATTGGTGTCACGAGGGAAATCTTACGGTTTAGTGTATGGGTAATGCTGACCGGGTTGTTATCATGGTTCTACAGTTGGGTTGATTCATTAATAGTAGGACATTATTTAAGACCCGGTGATTTGGGCCTGTTTCGAATGGGTTCGCAGCTTGTCTCGGTCTGTTTTATTACTATTTTTGGTCCGTTAACCTCTGTACTATTCAGTTATCTTTCGAAACACGGTGGCAGCCCTAAAAATCTCCAATCGGCAGCAGATAAGTTGTTAAATAATCTTGTGACCGTGTCTGTCCCGTTAGGCATTTCTTTAGCGCTATATTCGACAGAAATACAGCAAATACTGTTTGGTGCGAAGTGGTATGGGATTGATACAGTGATTGCCGCGATGGCATTACTGCATGGATATTCATGGATTGTGGGCATGAATGGGGAGTTTTATCGAGCAATGGGCAGACCAAACTTTGAAGCCATAATTATGGTCATTATGTTGTTTATCTATCTTTGGGTTTATTTGTGTGTCGTTAATAAGGGGCTGGAATCATTTGTGTGGGCAAGATTTTGTCTTGGAATAGGTGCTTTATTTTTGCACCTCGCTTTGTTTGGGTTTTTCATCGACATAGACATGTTCACCATTGTTAGGCGGATTTTGTTGGTAACCGGAGTTTCTGTATTGACTGTGTACTTAACGAAGTTCATCATTGGTTTGATGATTAAGGATGTGGCGGGTTCGTTTCTTGTGAGTGGATTAGTTTCCTCGCTAATTCTCGGGTTTTTGATTTACGAATTTGAGAGAGAAAATTTGGAGGTGTGGATACTTCATGCTGTGAGAAAGGGAGCATAATGAATGCATGCAATCCAGATTTTCAAACAACCATTTCGTACATTCTGGATTTACATTCGTGATAAGCTTAACGAAGTTGGCTCTTCGCTAAAACGTTTGGGTAAGTTACCATGAACTCACCTCAAATCTTTCAGGATGAAATCGATGACTGAGTCGTCTTTGTTTGATGCTGCTCTTGGTTTGTTGCCCCCGTGGTTTGTTGTTCGCACGGAGTTTTCTCGTGAGAAGCGGCAACTGGACATCTACATCGATTTTGAGAAGGGGGCTTTGTTCACTTGCCCCGCGTGCGGTGGCACCGGCAAAGCGTACGATACTGCGGAGGAAAATTGGCGGCACCTGAACTTCTTTCAGCACTCGGCTTTTCTTCATGCCCGTGTGCCCCGGATTGATTGCAGCAACTGCAAGTCCGTTAAGAAGGTCGATGTCCCCTGGGCACGGCCGGGCTCCGGCTTCACTCTGTTGTTTGAGGCCCTGGTCATGGCTATGGCGCGTGAGATGCCAGTTCTGGCTATTGCGAAGATGATTGGAGAGCACGACACTCGCCTGTGGCGGACAATTCGACACTATGTGGTCGAAAGTCTGAATAAGCGTGATCTGTCTGGTGTTCGTTTCATGGGGGTGGATGAGACCTCGCGCCGAAAAGGCCATCAGTATGTGAGCCTGTTTTTCGATCTCGAAACTCGGCAACAGATCTTTGCCACCGCTGGCAAAGACTCGGACACTTTGAGACAATGCGCGGCGGCGCTGAAAGATCACAGTGGCTCTGCCGCCAACATACAGCGGGTTTGCTGCGACCTTTCTCCTGCGTTTATCAAGGGAGTGGCCGAGAACTTTCCTCAGGCCGAAATCACATTCGATCGGTTTCACCTGACGAAAATCGTCAGCGACGCCGTCGACAAAGTGCTTAGGGAAGAGGCGGCGACCTGTGGATGGCTTAAGGCTACCCGGTATCTGTGGCTTCGGAACCCGAAGAGCCTCACGCGAAAACAGCGCAGCAGTGTGAACAACCTCTCTCTCCTCAATTTGAAAACGGTCCGCGCCTATCACATTCGATTGAATTTCCAGGAACTGTTTTCTCAGCCCTCTAGTCAGTCCGGTGAGACGTTTCTGAAAGCCTGGTACTTTTGGGCAACTCATAGCAGACTCAAGCCGATGGTGGAAGCCGCAAAGACGATCAAACGCCACTGGGACGGTGTATTGAGTTGGTTCGACAGCAAGATCAACAATGGCCTGCTTGAGGGCATCAATAATCTCATCCAGGCAGCAAAATGCCGCGCCCGAGGATATCGTAGTGTTGAGAACTTTGTCGCCATGGCCTACTTGATTGCTGGTAATCTTCATTTTGGGTTACCCACTTGAAACAGCGAAGAGTCATAAAGTTAAATAGTCTAATCAAGAGATGTTCAAACTTAACATTAGAGAACTTCACTTGTAGCCGTTCATCAGGTTGCTTTGCCGAAGCAAGTCTGACCCGGATTGCCCGTACGGAAGATAGGGGGAAGAGGTACGGAATGTTAACATTTAGCCGCATAATCGGTGCAGTGCGAAAAGAAATATGTGATGCTGTTTTATGGTTACGGTATCCATACCTTAGGCATGCGTTCAAAATAAGCTCTCACTTGTCCTCAGTGGAGCGAGTCACACTTTATGAACTTAGCAGAAAAGCAACCACTATTGCTGAGATAGGTTCCTTCTTAGGAGCCTCCGCGTGTTGCTTTTGCGCTATGCGCAAGGTAACAATGAACAATACAATTATTTGCATAGATACATGGGATAATGATGCAATGACTGAAGGGAAGCGAGACACTTGGAAAGATTTCGAGACGAATACTGCTCCGTTCAGGCAGTTCCTTACCCCTATTCGAGGGCTAAGTTCAAAAGTGGTGGAGAAGGTGCGGAATATTGCTCCTATTTTGGATTTACTGTTTATAGATGGTGACCACTCTTACGCAGGTGTTAAGTTGGACTGGGAGACTTATAAAACCTTTTTAAGAGCAGGCTCAATTGTAGTTTTTCATGATTATGGTTGGGCAGAAGGGGTCAGGCGCGTCGTTCATGAAGACGTCATACCTTGGGTTTCAAGTCATAACCAATTGCCGAACATGTGGTGGGGGAAATTGGCCAAATAACCATGATCTCAGTAATCATTCCGACTCGGAATCGTGCGAAAATGCTTGAGGCATGCTTGCTTTCTCTTTGCCGGCAGACTTCAAAAGTCGAGTTTGAAGTTTTGGTCGTCGACAATGGCTCTACCGATGCGACGCAAGAGGTCATCAAGAGTTTCCAATCAGAGCTTCCGACGTTAACTGGATTATTCGCACCCGAGCCTGGGCTTCATGTCGGTCGTCACGAAGGGATGAAGGCCGCACGGGGTGAAGTGTTGGTATTTGCTGATGATGATATCGAGGCGCTACCAACCTGGCTGACGAGCATCGATGAAGCGTTTAAGGATCCTTCCGTGGTCATGGTGGGAGGAAATAACTACCCTATGTTTATGCAAACTCCTCCGGAATGGTTGCGACGATTATTGTGCCGACCGACATTTCGCGATTACAGAGTTAATCAAGACTTGAGTGTGCTCGAATTCACTCGCACAACCAAGAATTTATCCCCCTTGCTTGTTTTTGGTTGCAACTTTTCGATACGGAAAAATGTGTTGCTTGATGCAGGTGGGTTTCACCCCGATGGAATGCCCATTGAGCTGATTCGCTTTCGGGGTGATGGTGAGACGCATGTTTCTCGATTTGTGGCTGAATCAGGCTTGAATTGTGTTTTCCATCCTGGCGCATCAGTTTATCATAAAATAACTCCGGAACGTATGACGCACGCGTACTTTCGAAAACGGGGCTTTCATCAAGGAGTCTCAGATTCTTATACTCAACTTCGACGGCAATACAGGGAGAGACACGTTTTAACAACGTGGAATTTAGCGAAACGCTTAATTAGTCTTGTTCTACACAAGACCATAAACATGTTTGATAGCGCTGAGACAAAAAAAGCTTTCGAATTGCGGAGACTGGGTTGGAGAGAAGGCTTTGCATTCCACCAAGCGGCTTACCGATCTGACCCCGAAGTGCACGAGTGGGTTCATCGCCCAATTTACTATTAAGGGGAACGAACTTATGATTGAGCTGGTCACGCACGAAGGTCGAATCCTAGCATACCTCCTGCGCACAACATATAAAACAGAGGGTATCCAGTTTTTCACACCGAACGACTTCTCGCAACAGTTGGCCTACATGAACCGACCTCAAGGGTTTGTTATTGCCCCACATGTTCACAATCCTGTTCCGCGTGCAGTGCAATACACCAAAGAAGTGTTGTTTATCAAGTCGGGCAAGGTGCGTGTGGACTTCTACGACAACGATCAAACCTATCTGGAAAGCCGAATCCTGAACCAGGGCGATGTCATTTTATTGGCCTTCGGTGGGCATGGTTTTGAAATGATAGACGCAAGTGAAATAATCGAGGTTAAGCAAGGCCCCTACGTTGGGGAGGCCGACAAGAGGCGTTTTATCGGGATTAGCGACGATAAGAAAAGGATAATGCCATGAATGTTGTCGAATATGTCAGACGGCATAGTCTTCGTGGCTGGTTGAAAGTTGTGCTGAGTAAACTCAAGTTTGGATACTGGAAGTGGAGACACCGCAATGCGCCGGTTTATGAGAACCCGACGCCTGTAGAGTTGATACAGATTGAGCAGAGATTGCTTGATTTAGGCATCGAGATAAACGACTACGCTCCTTCCCGTACGGAATTCGATGATTTTCAGTCACAGGGCTGGTTCCCTCCTAGAAGTCATTTCAAAACCACCTTGCAACAATCATGATGCAAGCAACATGAAAGAAAGCGGAGAAGGAAACGATATTATGCTCGAAACGATTCAGAAGTCGGCGGTAATTTCCAAACCACGAGATTGTTCTTTCCACTTTGAATCGCTTTCTGTATCGCCGCAGCTTTCTTCCGTCTTCATACAGTCTGTTTTTGGAGCTCGATCTGTACGGGACGATGAGATCGATT
>CAYYIY010000049.1:0-42245 GCA_964472075.1 uncultured bacterium
AAGGCAGGAGCTCTACCAACTGAGCTACTCCCGCATCACATTTCCTGTGCGAAGGGCGGGACTCGAACCCGCACGGTGTAAACCACGAGATCCTAAGTCTCGCGCGTCTGCCAGTTTCGCCACCCTCGCGTGTGGATCTGAAATGAACGCAAGGAAGGATAGCAGATTATGTACCGTCTGGCAAGCCCCTTCTCTGACGGAATTCAGTAAAAGCGAATCACCAGCGGATCAGGGTAGTTTTCGCGCGTGAAGGTCGCTTCGCTCGCCTCGAGAATCGGCTGGCGATCGCGGCTCAGGAAGGAGGTCCAGGTGTTCATGACTTTTTCGACCCGAACGATTTTCCCCTTTACGCGAATCGTCGAATAGGCATCCGAAATGCGCGGGTCATTCGGCAGATCTTTCGGGAAAATCACCCCGAATGACGCAGACAGATCGTTGTCGGAATTCACGTTCGGGTTTGCATTCACAACGTAGACCGAATCGCCCTTGCTGGAGGTGATACAGACGGCTTTTCCCTCCCAGTCGACCGCCTGTCCGATGAAGGTCGAAGGGCTGTCGACGACGCGGTCGACCGTCAACGTCTTGTTAATGTACGAGTCGACTTTAACGGTTTTCCGCTCCTGGCTTACTTTTTGTTCGGCCTGCTTCTTGCCAACCCAGTAGCGGGCCGCGCCGAGCATGTCATCGACCTGCTTCTTCTGGGCATCAGTCAGTGCCCCATACTTCGCAGACAGCGTCAGCAACGCCTCGGCTTTCTCGAAATCGCCCTGCTGATAGTAGAACGACCCACGGGTGAAATACATGTAGCCCAACTTGCCGGAAAGCTCCCGAACCCGATCTTCCGCCTGCTTCAACCCCGGATTCAACTCGAGGCATTTGCGATACTGAAAGGCGGCATCTTCAAACTGTCCGAGCGTTTCATACGCTTCCCCAAGGCCGTACTGGGCTTTAACGAGGCTGCTGTCGAGCGAGATCGCTCTCTGAAATGCATCAACCGCATTGCGCGCGTTATCGCTGCGCAGGTGAATCAACCCGATGTCATACAGGATTTCGGCATCGTTGGGCGCAAGCCGCTGCGCACGCTCATAGGCGCTGAGCGCGTTTGCATACCGGTTAGAGCGAAAATACAGAAAGCCGAGCACTTTGAGAATTTTGGCATTGTAGGGATCGGCCTGCACGGCCTGTTCGAATTCCGGAATCGCGCGAGCGATATCGCCTCGGTTCAGCAGATCCTGGCCGCGTTTCAGGGCCGTGTTGCTGCCGACGTCATTCAGGCGTTGCTTGAGGGCTTCTTCCTGACCCTGGATCTTCAGCTGCGTGGTGACGTCGTTCCTGATAACTCCCTGAATTTCCGACAGTTCTCGACGGGCCGCGGTCAGGTTCGGGTTGAGGGCGAGCGCCAGCTGAAACTCCGCGACGGCTTCCTTGAGAAACCCCTGAATTTTATAAACCCGGCCGAGGTTGTAGTGAGCGTCGGCATTGCGCGGATCGAGTTCGGCGGCAGCCTTGAACTCACGAAAGGCCTCGAGATAGCGCTTCTTGTAGAAATGGTTGAGTCCGACGTCGATATGCAGCTTTACGGAAGCCTCAACCAGGGTCGTACCCATGATCAGCAGGGCAAGCAGAACGAGCGTTCGTCGAATGAAAGGCGTCATTGGCATGAAAGAACCTCAAGATTCTGAGGGGGTGGTATGCATGTTCTATCGGCAGAATATCACAATCGTCGGACAGACGAAAACCCCGGGGTTCTATTTCTGAACCCCGGGGTTTTCGAGTGGACCATGAAGGACTCGAACCTTCAACCTACTGATTAAGAGTCAGTTGCTCTACCGATTGAGCTAATGGTCCATAAAGCTCTGACACACCATCGTATCCCACTGAGCCGCGTTGGAATTGAACCAACGACTCCCTGCTTAAAAGGCAGGTGCTCTACCACTGAGCTAGCGGCCCGCATGCGCCTGGAAGGATTCGAACCCTCAGCCTACGGATCCGAAGTCCGTTGCTCTATCCAATTGAGCTACAGGCGCGGCTCTTGCAGTCTAGAACGAACGGACAGGGAGAAAGACGGGACTCGAACCCGCAACCACAAGATCCACAATCTTGTGCTCCGCCATTGAGCTACTTTCTCCATAACCCTGCCGATCGCAGCGGACGCGCCTGAGAGGACTCGAACCTCTGGCCCACAGCTTAGAAGGCTGTTGCTCTATCCACCTGAGCTACAGGCGCAACATCGGAGGGGACCGGAAAGCGGGAAACGGGACTTGAACCCGCGACATCCACCTTGGCAAGGTGGCGCTCTACCAACTGAGCTATTCCCGCACACCACATCACGTCGTTGCCAGTCGGGGTGACTGGACTCGAACCAGCGACATCTTGGTCCCAAACCAAGCGCTCTACCAACTGAGCCACACCCCGCAAACGGGCACCGCAGCAACGTAAGTGCAAGGTTACCAGAGGCCGAAACAAAAGTCAAGCATCTTGTTAAAAAATGTACCCGGCTCATCTGTACAAACCAGGCAAACCCGCACCCATCGCCAGGATGAGAGGGTATTCGCCCGGGTCGCCCGCAACCAGATCCCGCCGCCCATCGGCCTGACCATGCGCGGAAAAACTTGACATGAAGAACAAACACCTCTACTATAGGAACTTCACACATGAGCGAAACATGTCTATTCTGCAAGATCATCGCCGGGAAGATCCCGTCGGATATCGTGTACCGCGACGAACACGTCGTGGCCTTTCGCGATATCCAGCCGCAGGCACCGGTTCACGTTCTGGTGGTCCCGACAACGCATATCGCCCACCTGCGCGAATCGGCGGCATCGACCGGCAAGATCCTGGAACCCGTGTTTCGCACCGTACAGAAACTGGCCGATCAACTCGAGCTCGACAAGGGCTTTCGGGTTGTCGTCAACTGCGGAGAAGAAGGCGGACAGTCGGTAGCACATCTGCACTTTCACCTTCTGGGCCGCCGGAGAATGGCTTGGCCTCCGGGCTGATCGTTCCATGTCTCTGTGAAGACCATGCCGGGAGGGGGGTGATAGTATGGCAGAAGTTCGCGTGATGAAAGAAGAACCGATCGAGAAAGCTCTGAAGCGCTTCCAGAAGAAGTGCCAGGAGGCTGGCATCATCAAGGAAATCAAGCGCCGCCGGGCCTATGAAAAACCCAGCGAGAAAGCAAAGCGGAAGACCGCTGAAGCTCGTCGCAAGCAGCGCCGCCGTGGTGGCCGCTAAGTCCCCCACTGAGGTTCGAATTATGAAACACCCCGTCCGACACAGTCTGTTCGCGACGGGGTGTTTTTTCCTTTTTGCCTGCCTTCTGCTGCTGCCGTTCTCACTTGCCGGCCAGACAACGGATGCCGCTGCCGAGATGACACACGGCAAGGTGCTCGTCGTCAAGGTTCACGGCGACATCGAGTCAGGCGTGTCGTTTTTCATTCAACGCATGCTGCGGCGTGCCTAACAGGAGCAGGCCGTCGCCCTGGTGCTCGAGATCAACTCCAACGGCGGCCTCGTCACGGCTGCGCAGGAAATCAAGACCGCCCTGCTTGAAAGTCGGGTCAAAACCATCGCCTACGTCAAAGGGCGGGCACTTTCGGCCGCGGCGCTCATCGCGATTTCCTGCCAGAAGATTCTGATGGAACCCGGCTCGGAAATGGGAGCCGCGACTCCGTTCCAACTCATGGGCGACGGGGTGCGTGCCGCAGAAGAAAAGTTCGTTTCGGCGTTTCGAGCCGAATTCGAGTCCGCCGCCGAGAAAAACCGGCGCCCCACCAACCTGGCCGGAGCCATGGTCGACAAGAATCATGACGAGATTCCCGGCCTGGTGAAACGTGGCGAAATCCTCACCCTGACCACAGAAAAGGCCGCCAATCACGGCTACTGCGATTTCATCGTCTCATCAATCGAAAGCGGGCTGCGCCAGCTCAAGATTGAAGCGAACCCGCTCGAACGGGTTGAGCCGACCTCCGGCGAATGGATCGCGCGCTGGCTCACCAACCCGAACATCTCGGTGCTGCTGTTTTCGGCCGGAGTCTGGCTCATCATCCTGGAATTCGCCGTTTTCGGGTGGGGCATCCTCGGCTGGCTGGGCCTGCTGCTGCTGGCCCTGTTCTTCGGCGGTCATCTGTTCGCCTATCTTGCCGGTCTCGAGGCCGTGCTGCTGTTTGTCTTCGGCATGGTGCTGCTGCTGATCGAGATCTTCATCATTCCCGGGTTCGGCCTGACCGGTATCGCCGGCATTCTCTCTCTGTGCGTAAGCATCATCATGGTCTTCGGCGGCATCTATTCGGCCGTCTACGCTATCGGAAAGATCATGGCCATCTCGATTTTAATGATCGTTGCCTTGTACTATTTCGCTCCACGCCTGAAACTGTTCGACGGCTTCGTTCTGAAACAGGAATTGACAACGGAAGCCGGTTTCGTGGCCGTCGACAGCGCCCAGTTCACCCATCTGCTCAACCTCGAGGGAATCACGCAGTGCCCGTGTCGCCCCGCCGGAATCGCCCGCATCGGCACCGAGCGCGTCGACGTTGTCTCCGAGGGTGACTTCATCGAGCGCAATCAGCGCGTGATCGTGGTCCGCGTCGAAGGTCAAAAAATCGTGGTGCGTGCCCTGAAAGCCTGAACCCGCGAGAGGAACACCCATGAACTCTGCATATCACCGCTATTTCTTCGTCATGCCGCTCGTACTCGTCGTTATTCTGGCGGTAGGCGCCCCGGTCGTTCTGCTTGCCCAGGCCGGTTCCGGAGACGCGGAAATTCTGCCTAAAAAAGCAGAAGCGGAATCAACGCAAACCACTAAAACGACCGGTGTCACATCAGCTCCTGGTTCGACGCCCCAACCCACGCCCGGCGACGATCTTTCTCCCTTTTCGCTGAGTGTTGTCATCCTCAGCATGCTGGTCGGCGGATTGTTGCTGCTATTCGTTGAAGTCGCTCTGATTCCCGGATTCGGCGTGACCGGCATTTCCGGCATCGTCGTCATCGGTGCCGGACTCGGTCTGTCGTTCTGGAAACTCGATCTGCGCCTGGCCATTATCTACACCATCCTTTCGATTCTGGCCCTGATCGGTCTCATTCTCTGGGCAATCTACATTTTTCCGCACACCGCGACGGGCAAGAAGTTCGTTCTCGAAACCCGCATCAGCGTTGAAGACGGCTACACGACATCTCTCGACCTGCAGAAGTATGTCGGGCAGGAAGGCACCGCGGCAAGCGACCTGCGGCCCTCCGGTATCGCCCGCATCGGCGACGAGCGGCTCGATGTCGTATCGGACGGCGATTTCATTCCCCGCGGCACGAAGATCAAAGTCATTCAGGCCAAACAAACCAACCTGGTCGTCGCTCGCGTTCAACCCGAAGAACCATCCCCCAGCGCCTGAACATGGCACCCTCCGGGTTTCTGATTGTCGTCCTTCTATCGGCGGCTTTCGCCGGTCTTTTTCTGATCTGGTTTCTTCGCTCAATTCTCCCGTTGCACCTGCTTTTCAAGGCCAATCGCGCCGGCCTGACGGTCAGCGTTACCGATCTGATTGCCATGCGCCTGCGAGGCACCTCGCCCCGTCCCATTCTCTCGGCGGCCGTCACCCTGGCTGAGGCGGGAATACCGATCTCTTTGAACCAGCTTGAAGCTCAGGTTCTGGCCGGAGGCAACATTCAGAATGTCGCTCTTGCCCTGCTGGCAGCCAAACGCGCCGGGCGGGCACTGGATTTTCGCACAGCATCGGCTATCGATCTGGCGGGGCAGAACCCTTTCGAAGTCATGAAGCGCTGTCTCGAGCCGACCACGGTCACGACCGAACGCATCACCGGCAGAACTCAGAACGGCTGCGATCTTCACCTCGTCGCCCGCCTCACCATGCGCGGCAGCCTTGAACGAACGATCGGCGGCTCTTCACAGTCGGCACTGGTGACTGCCGTCAGCGATCACCTCCGTCGTTCGCTGACCGCCGCACCAGACGAACGCACCATCACCCGAAACCTGGAAGCCCTGGGAAGAGAAATCCTGAAAGCGGGGCACGATCGCACCTCCGCATGGGAACTGCTGGCAGCCGAGGTAACCACGGCTTGACTTTGCCGGGAATTTCCGGGATAGTACCAAGTGTACTGAACCGGTGTCGCATGAATCAATTCCGTCTCAGGAGGGTCTGCACATGGAAGGCATGATCGTATTGATCATCATCGGAGGCCTGATCGGCTTCTTCACGCTCAGTTATTTCATTCCGTTCGGTCTGTGGGTCAGCGCTCTGGCTTCGGGCGTCAGCGTCGGCATGCTCGATCTCATCGGCATGCGCCTGCGCGGTGTACCGCAGCATCTGATCATCAACCCGGCGGTCATGGCGAAGAAGGGCGGCCTCGAAGTGTTTTTGCAGGCTCTCGAATCGCACTTCCTCGCGGGCGGCAACGTCTCTCGCGTCGTTTCGGCCCTGATCGCGGCTCAGCGTGCCGGCATTCCTCTTGATTTCAAGCGGGCCACCGCCATCGATCTGGCCGGCCGCGACGTGCTCGAAGCTGTCAAGATGTGCGTGCGCCCCAAGGTCATCGCTACTCCTGAAGTCGCCGCCATGGCCAAAGACGGTATTCAGGTCAAGGTCATCGCCCGCGTCACCGTGAAGGCCGACATCTCGAAGCTTATCGGCGGTGCCACCGAAGAGACGATTATCGCCCGCGTCGGCGAAGGTATCGTCACCACCATCGGTTCGGCCGAAACCCACAAGGAAATCCTTGAAAACCCCGACAGCATTTCCAAGACGATTCAGGAAAAGGGACTCGATGCCAAGACGGCGTTCGAGATTCTCTCGATCGACATCGCCGACGTCGATATCGGCAACAACATCGGCGCGAAGCTGCAGATAGATCAGGCCGAGGCCGATATGAAGATCGCCCAGGCAAAAGCGGCCGAACGCAAGGCCATGGCTGAAGCCAAGGAACAGGAAATGAAGGCTTTCGAGCAGGAAATGCGCGCGAAGCTGGTCGAAGCCGAAGCAAACGTGCCGAAGGGTATTGCTCAGGCGCTGAACGAAGGTAACATCGGTATTCTCGATTACTATGCCTTGCGCAACATCAATGCCGACACCGATATGCGCAAGTCGTTTTCCGGCATGAGCGGCGAACAGCCTATTTCGCGCAACTGACGATCTGACCCATGTTCGAATTTATCGTCTTCGCCGTGTTCATCGTCATTTCCATTCTCTCGGAACTGTCGAAGAACAAGGACAAGAAGCAGGATGAGGAAGTCGACCTCGAGTCGCTCGAAGACTTCTTCAAAAAGCGACCGTCCGAGCCGGCTCAAACACAATCATCTGTTTCAAGCCGATCTGGCGAGTTTCAAAGTCTCGAAGAACCGGTGCAAGGCGGACGTTTCGGCTCTTCAGAAACGAGTTTTCCCGACAACGAACGTGCGAGCATCGGAGAGTTTCAATCTCCCGGCGGCTTGCCACCGATTCCTGCCGAAGAGTCGTCCGGCCGACAGGACGGCAAGCGCAAGCAGAAGCGGGGCAAGAAACAGGGCAAACCGGCACAGCATGGGCAGCAGCCGCACCGTTCCTCGGAAGGAGAGTGTCTGGATCAGGCTCAGACTCTCGAGGGAATGAGTCTCGAAAAGATGCCGTTAGGTGCTTTGCCGCTGTCAAGCGCCAGGCCTCCCGTGTCTCTCACTCCTCGCCCAAGAGGGAAACCAGCCTGGAACCGGCGGCGATTCATGGATGCCATCATCATGTCGGAGCTGTTGCAGCGCTATGATCTCAACCGGGTCTTCGGGCGTCTGCCCCAGGTACGCAAAGACTGATCTTCAAGTCGAAACACGGCGGTCTGAGCCATCAGGCCGCCGTTTCTCTTTTCCGCCGACGCCAGGATTCTGATTGCGCCCATGGCAGGGCATTCGAAGAGGTTCTGCGAAGACGCGAATTGAGCCGTTGATCGAGCCTGCCGAAGAGTTTCGCTCTTGCCAACGGAAAAACAAAGGCGCACGAAATGACCCTGTAGAAGGGCTTATACGGCTTGACTTGGCGGGTTCTGACGTGAGAAAATGCGGCGATTTCAGAGTTTTTTGCGCGCAGGGAGAGGCCATGAACATTCTTCTAACGGGCTGCAACGGACAACTGGGACTCGAATTTCAAAAGGCCGCGGGAATTTCCCCGTTCGCCATCATTGCCACCGACCAGCGCGAGCTGGACATTACGGATTTCGAAGCCATCGAGAATCTGTTCAAGCCGCCCTCTTTTGATCTGGTCATCAATACCGCCGCGTTCACCGCCGTCGATCAGGCCGAAGCCGACCCCGACTCGGCCTATGCCGTTAACCGCGACGGACCGGCCAATCTGGCGAAGATCTGCGCCCATCACGGTATTCCACTGATTCACTTTTCGACCGATTACGTCTTCGACGGCAATCAGCGCACGCCCTATCGGGAGACAGACGCAACACATCCTCTGGGCGTTTATGCGACCAGCAAGGATGAGGGTGAGCGGGAGGTCCGGAAGCGTCTGCCGAACCATATCATCATTCGTACCAGCTGGCTGTTCAGCGCCCACGGCAACAACTTCGTGAAGACAATTCTCAGACTGGCACGCGAGCGGGATACGTTGCGCGTGGTCGATGACCAGCTCGGCTGCCCGACATCCGCGAAAGATCTGGCGTACGTCGCTCTCGACCTTGCCAAACGGGTTCAGCGCCGGGAATCGATCCCCTGGGGCACATATCACTACTGCAATCGCGGCGAATGCAGCTGGTACGGATTCGCGAAAGAGATCATTACTCAAGCTTCGCAGCACGAGCCTCTCAAGGTGCGAGATATTGTACCGATCACGACCGAGCAATATCCGCTTCCGGCGCGCCGACCGCCCTATTCCGTTCTGGATACGACGAAGTACACGCGCACGTTTGATCAGACCCCGCCGCACTGGCGGGAAAGTCTCGGGACAGTCCTCGCGGAATTGTACGGCAGGAAAGTCTCACGTCATATCAACACAGGAGCACAAGCGTGAAGGGCATCATTCTGGCCGGCGGTTCAGGAACCCGGCTTTACCCGATTACTCGCGTCATGAGCAAGCAGCTCATGCCGATCTACGATAAACCGATGATCTATTATCCGCTGTCAACGCTGATGCTGGGCGGCATGCGCGAAATTCTGATCATCTCGACCCCGGAAGACACGCCGCTCTTTCAGAGACTGCTCGGGGACGGCGCCCAGTGGGGCATGCGCTTCTCGTATGCGGTACAGCCGAAACCGGAAGGATTGGCTCAGGCATTTCTGATCGGGCGTGAGTTCGTCGCCGGACAGCCCAGCTGTCTGATTCTGGGCGACAACATCTTTCACGGCGCGGGTCTGACCGCGACCCTGGCCGAATCGGCCGCTCTGACGAAGGGAGCGCGGGTGTTCGGGTACTGGGTCCGCGACCCGGAGCGATACGGCGTCGTCGAGTTCGATGCGCACGGCAGGGCAATCAGTCTCGAAGAGAAGCCCTCACAGCCGAAATCACACTATGCGGTACCAGGGTTGTACTTTTATGACGGTCGGGTCTGCGATCTGGCCGCAACCTTGAAACCCTCGAAGCGAGGCGAACTGGAGATCACCGACCTGAATCGGCGGTATCTCGAAGCGGGTGAACTGCAGGTAGTCCGCTTTCAGCGCGGCATGGCGTGGCTCGACACCGGGACGCACGAATCGCTGCTGCAGGCTTCGAACTACATTCAGACTATCGAAGAGCGTCAGGGCCTGAAGGTCGGCTGCATCGAGGAAATCGCCTTCCGTCAGAAGTTCATCGGGCGCGAACAGCTGCTGCGACTGGCCGAACCGCTGGCGAAAAACGAGTATGGGCGGTATCTCATCGAACTGGCCGAGAACCATCACCCATGAAGTTCACTCCCACGACTGTTCCAGATGTCATTCTGATCAAACCTGACGTTTTCACCGACGCTCGTGGCTTTTTCATGGAAACCTTCCATCAGGCAAAGTTCGCCGCCGCGGGAATCCGGGATCACTTCATCCAGCATAATCACGCTCGCTCAACCAAAGGCATTCTGCGCGGCTTGCACTACCAGCACCCGAAAGCCCAGGGGAAGCTGATTCGCGTGATCGCAGGTGAAGTCTTCGATGTCGCGGTCGACATTCGGCCCGAGTCGCCCACCTTCGCGAAGTGGGTCGGCGAACTCCTGAGCGCCGACAATCGGCACCAGCTGTACATTCCCCCGGGGTTTGCGCACGGCTACTGTGTGACCTCGGAGTTTGCCGAAGTCGTGTATTGCTGCACCGAACTGTATGCCCCGGAATTCGAGGGCGGGCTTTCATGGAACGACCCGGATCTCGGCATTGCGTGGCCGGTACAGAACCCGATATTGTCGGCGAAAGATCTGAAACAACCGCGCCTGCGCGAGCTGTTTCCTCTGAAGTTCGATCACTCCTGAAGTCTCAGGCAGGCAAAAAGTACAAGTCACACTCGATACTTTTCGTCTCTGAGTATCCTTTTCAGCATCCTGCGCTGAATAGTTACGGAAAGGTCATGCGGCGAATCGTCGCCTGCCTTGCCGTGACTTCGATCCAGGAGACAGACCCATCCGGGGCAATCCACCACGGGGTGGTTAATTCCAGGCCGGAGTCGAAGAAGGTCGAGCGCAACTCGGAGTTCACCGTTCCGTCGGCAGCGATTCGTCGAATCACGCGCTCTTTCGCCGTGTCGTAGAGCAGAATCAGGTTTCCGGCTTTATCGAAACCAAGAGGCTGAATGAAACGGATATCTTCGGTTTCGGCAAAGCGGCACAGAACGCCGATTTTGCTTCCACTCAAATCGTACCATTCAAGAGTTCTTTCGCGAGGGTTGCCCTCGTAAACCGGTTGCAGCACACGCCCGTCGGCACGAACCGCGACACCGCTCAGTCCCTTGAGTTCACTCAACCACTCACCGGCCGGCGAGAATACGGCAATGCGATTCCGCGCCGTCTCTTCCACATACACTCTGCCTTCACGATCCGCATGCAGACGATTGATCTGCAGCAGATCTTCCGGGCGCCCGCCCGGGCCGCTGAAGCGACGCAGAAAGCGGCCGTTCAGATCAAGGATCAGAATCGTCGTATTGGCTTCATCGGCCAAAGCCAGGCTCTCGTCCCCCGGGAACGTGATATCACTGATCAGCGGCGGCTGAGCGAGTCCGGCGGATTTCTGCACCGGCTGTAGATCAATGGTTTTCGTCAGACGGCCGCGATCGGACAAAACCAGCAGACGCGCATTCAGCGTGTCGGCTATCCAGACATTGCCGGCGGGGTCGGCAGCCATGGCCATCGGCCCCTGAAACGGCCCGGGAACCAGACCGCCGTTGCGCAGCGACCAGGCAGCCTGTCCGGTGCCGCTGCCGTTCTGAATCACGGCCCACGGCTGTCCCGGCCCGGCGGCCGACACGATCGACGAACCAGGACCGACGACAATGAGTACAAGGACAACAATCGATGAAACCACGCACCATGGGGAGAAACATCGAACACGAAGTGAAAACATGCGCATGAATGTCGATTTCTACTTTTTCGCCAGTTTGTCGAGCATCTGATCGGTGCCGTTGATGCGATAGATCCCGGTCCAGCGCGAACTGTTGTAGCTGGAAGGCATCACCTCGATGCGCACGCCGCTGCAGCCGCGGTTGCCGCGAATCGCCTGCGAACCGATGGTCGACGGGGTAGAGTGCGCGATGACTGGGTTTCCGGATTTCGTGTAGCCCATGAACACGCCGACATGGCCGATACCGCTGCTGCCATGCCCGAGCACGAAGATGTCACCGGGCTTGATCAGATCCCGCGGATTCGGGGGCGGAAAGGCGGACGTGATCCTGGTTGTCAGGTTGCGATTCGAACGCAGCGCATCGCTATTGGGAAACCATTGATTCTTCGGAAACGCCGGCTGAACGCCGGATATCTGCGCCAGCATCTGGTACAAATGGCAGGTAAATCCGGAACAGTCGGTCTCTGACGGGTAGCCTTTCCACATGTGACCGGCGGCATACGTGTATTTACGATTGACCTGCGCATATTTTTCGGCCAGATCGAAGATCGGTTGGTATTTGGAGTCATAGCCGAAATCAGCCGCACTCAGAGACCCGGACGGAACTTCCCCTTCGGGCGTGACATCAGGGCGCGGTGAGGAAGCCGAAGCACCGGAAGATGAGCCGTCAGGCGGGGCCGCTGACGGCATGCCGGGTGCAGAAACATAGGCTGAATGCACATACGCCGTCTGACCGTTGAACTCGATCTTGAACCAGTCCCCCTGGCGACCGATGATGCGCACCTGATCACCATCGTAGAGCTTGCTGACAATTGCGCCCCAGGGGCTGGTACGCACGTTCAGACGGGTGCGCACGTGCACCGTGCCGATGACGACCTGACCGGTCGGCGTACCTTCATCGGCAGCCCGCACCGATGGGGTCACCTGCCCCGACGTCGGATCGAAGTTCTGGAGCGTCTGGAGAGGACTTTCAGCCCATGCCGACCCCGCGCCGAGGGTGAGCGCCGACAAGAGCACGCAAGCCATCAGCACACTTCGCAAACGGTTCGTCTTCATAAGCAGACCTCCAGTCCCTGCGTTTTTTCGAAACATTACCGGCAATCGCCTCTCTCGTCTATCAAACGAAATCAGGCGCGTTTCTGTGACAACCCTTTCTCAGTCTGTTTCATCTTGTCTCTCAGGACGGCAAGAACAAAGGCGGGAATCGCCATCATCCGGCGCAATCGACGCGGTTCTTTATAAAGACGGAAGAGCCATTCGAGAGCAAAACGCTGCATCAGCACCGGGGCACGCGGCAAGGTCCCTGAGATCACGTCGAAGCTGCCGCCGACCCCGATCGCCACACCGGTTGTCATAAGGGGGCGCAGTCGGGAAATAAACAATTCCTGGCGCGGAACACCCATCGCCACGAGAATGATGTCGGGATTCCGGGCGCGTATGTCGGCCATGACCGCATCTTCCTCGGCCGATGCTTCACGAAAGAAGCCGTGATGCACTCCGACCGGCTTCAGATCGGGAAAGCGGCCACGCAGGACTTCGACCGCCTTGTCCGCCACACCGGGGCGCGAACCGACGATATAAAGCTTCCAGCCCAGGTTACCGGCCACACGACAGATCTCGCTGACCAGACCGATGCCGGGGACCCTGGCCGGCAGCGGCGTGCCGAGGAAGTCAGCCGCCCAGATCAAACCAGCGCCGTCAGCCACCGCCAGCGATGCCCGCTCCATGATGGCGCGAAAGCGTTCGTCGCGTCGCGCCCGCATAATGGCCAGCGAGTCGGCGGTAACCAGATGCCGAAATCCCTTCCGTTCGGCAATCTCGGCCTTGAGCCAGGTCACAACGCCTTCAGTGGTCTGCACACTTACCGGAACCCCGAGAATGCTGATGCGACTGCCGATCTCGGGTACGCGCACGCGTTCACGCCCGGCAAAGGCTCGCCAGAAGCTGATCAGCGACAGCACCAGCAGCATCCCGAGGGCGAAATACCCGAATGGACCCGCCTCGGCATCCCAGAGCAGTAAAAGGAAATTCAGAACCAGAAACACGATGCCGCTCAGCAGAATCAGACGTTTGCGCGGCAAAGACCAGCGATAGGCCGATTCCTCGCGCGCCTCGAGCATGTACAGTTCGTTCCCCACGTAGGAAAGCAGAATCAGCATGCAGATCAGCACGAACGGAAAGACCACGACCATCGACGGCACCAGCAGGGCGAACATCAGCAGACTCTTCGAGCGGCCCAGCATCGAAACCGCCGCCAGCAGCCAGCCGAGTGCGTACAAGCCGGATTCACCAAGAAGATTGACATGACCGCGATATCGTCGCCACAAGAATACGAGTGAGGCCGACACCAGAGCCAGAGTCAGCACCACCGCCCAGGGCGGCGTGGCCTGCTGGGTTGGGAAGAAGAGCAGAAAGGTCAGCCCCGAACCGAGGCACAGCAGCGGCGGCATCTCTTCGATGACCGAAGCCAGCTTCAGACAGAATATGACGCTCAGCGGCCAGAGCAGACTCAACAAGAGCCGAACCCAGCGATTTTCAGCGGGCACCTGCAGACCGCACAACGCCCCAATGATCAGCAGCAACAGCAGATACGGAAACAGCACCGAAAACGGCAGTCGCTCTTCATCATACAGGCGGCCGAGTATGAGGAGCCCCCCTAGAACCAGCACCAGACCAAGAATTTCAGGCCCCGGGACCAGCGGTGCGAACGGCAAAGCCAGGGTCACGGCCCCCAGCACGACCAGACCACCGCTTTCGACACCGCGAGCGGCAGCCGAAAACCAGCGGGCGGCGAACGAACCCAGAATGCCGCCCAACAGGGCCGTCACGACGGTCGAAAGCATGTCGGGAAACGGAATCATCGGTCCATTGTAGCGGCGCCCCCACTGCGAAAGCAAGAAGCCAGGTGAAAAACTGGTCCAGATGTACAAATCATATGGAACTGAATTGTCAATGGAACTGAATTGCTCCATCTGTTACCCTGTTGAAAGATTGCCGGCGCAGGAGATTTTTGTAAGATTCGCAGCCGCCGTCGCCCATCCTTTCTGACACTTCCATCCCTCTTCACCGCCTTGAGCCCTTTTCTATTTGATGCACGGGAGGCAGAGGGGAACCTTTACCCGATGAACCGCCCAACTGAACAAAGCCTCCGGCCGGTGGTCGGGGGCTTTGTTTTATTGGATCGTCGCAGAGAACGTCAGAGGGTGCCGCCGCCGAGTTTGATGAGCAGGTTCTGAATGCGATCGGCAGAGCGGTCCTGGAAGCGGACGGTGACGCGGGACTCTGGGTTGAGCAGGGCCGGATAGCGCAGGCCGCCTTTATCACTGACGATTTGTACGAGTCCCTGAATGCCGACATCTCTGAAATCAAGCGAGATGTTTGTGGTCGGGGTCGGCGTAGGCTGCTTCCATGCTTCAATCAGGCCCGGCAGTTCGCGCGGGTCGGCGACGATCCAGAGTCCGTCGACCAGTACGGCATCAAAACCGTTGGCCCGAGCAATGCCGACCATGGCTTCGGCGACGTTCACATCACGAAGCGATACTGTCACGTTGCCTCGCACATTTGTCCCAGTCACCAAATCATTCTTTGCCCTTGAAGCAATGATTTTCGTGATATCACGAATGTCGGCATCACGAAAATCGAGCGACACGTCACCGTCGCCCTTGAGATCGGCCGGCGGCAGCATCTCGGCCATTCGAGCCGGTTCTCCGATGTAGACGATGTTCCCCTGCTGTTTGACCGCGAAGCCGAAGCTCTGCGCCACGGCTTCAATCAGAAGGCCGGCTTCGATGTCGCTAACTCGGACAATCACGCGCCCACGCAACGACTTGTGCCAGAGCATATTCATCCCGGTATGGCGATAAACAACCCGGAACAGATCGCGAATGTCCGCGTCGAAGAACTCACAGGAAATCGTCTCTTTCGCGGCCGGAAGAGTCAGAGATTGTCCGAGTTGATTCGGATCTCCCCCGGCATTGGTGCTGAAAATAGCCAGGTTGCCCTTCAGAGACACATGCATACCAATCGTTTTCGCAAGGTCGAACATCGTCTGCGGCCCTGACGCGTTCTCACCCGCGACCTGGTTGCCCAACCCTGTCGGCATCACCGCAACCAACTGAAGGTTCTGACGGGCGGCGACATCGATCAGCCGGCGTGCCGCAGGCGTTTCCGCACGGCCGCAAGTACAAGTCAGAACAAGCGCAACCACATACCAGACGAAGGTTTTTCGCATCATCGTTTTCATTCATTTCCTCCCGGTATCAAACGACCCGACTTCCATCAGGGAGTCGGGTCGTTGCGGTCATTCGATCAATCAGGGCTGACGGCCTGCTGTCAGTTTCTCGAGGCACTTGCCGATCAGTTCGACAACGAAATCACACTGTTCACGGTTCACGATGAGCGGCGGACACAATCGCAGCGTATGAGTTCCGCAGCCGAGGACAATGACCCCCTGCTTGTACATTTCGGTCACCAGGGCGTCGCGCAGCTTCGGATCGGGTTCGTTGGTGCGACGGTCGTGTACAAGTTCGACACCGATCATCAGGCCCATGCCGCGCACGTCACCGATACAGGTGAGTCGTTTTTGCAGCGACTTGAGGCCCTTCACGATGATGTCACCCATTTTGCGAGCGTTGTCCATGAGTTCGCTTTCGAGCAATGCCACAGTGGCATTCGCGGCCGCGCACGCAACCGGGTTCCCGCCGAACGTACTGGCGTGACAGCCCGGTTCCCAGGCGTTCATGACGTCGGCTTTGGCAATGATCGCACCCAGCGGCAACCCGGACGCGATGCCCTTGGCGGTGGCGACGATATCAGGCTCGACACCCCAGTGTTCGATGGCGAACATCTTGCCGGTGCGGCCCATACCCGACTGCACCTCGTCGACAACGTAGAGAATGCCGTATTTCTCGGCCAGCTTCTTGAGATTCTGATGATAATCGGGAGGTGGTACGACATAGCCGCCTTCCCCCTGAATCGCCTCGACAATGAAGGCGGCAACCTCGTCAGCCGGAATCTGCGATTTGAAGTAGTGCTTCTCGATCACGCTGATGCAGTGCAACTCACACTTCGGATACGTCTTGCCGTAGTGGCAGCGATAGCAGTAGCCGTACGGCACATGATCGACCATCGGCAACAGCGGCGCGTAGTAGCGTTTCTGCACGGCCTTCGAACAGGTCAGCGACATCGCGCCGAAGGTGCGGCCGTGAAAGGCCCCGTGAAAGGCGATGAAGCGCGGACGGCGGGTTTTATACCGGGCGAGTTTCATCGAACCTTCGAGTGCTTCGGTACCTGAGTTGCAGTAAAACACCTTTTTCGGGGAACGTCCCGGTGCCACCTGCGCCAGCTTCTCGGCCAGCTTGATCTGCGATTCGTAGTAAAAGTCCGTGCCGGACATGTGCAGCAGCTTCGACGACTGCTCCTGAATCGCATCGACCACTTTCGGATGACAGTGCCCGGCCGCATTCACCGCGATACCGGCACAGAAGTCGAGAAAGCGGTTGCCGTCGGGGTCTTCCAACATGGCCCCGTAGCCTTTCACGGCGACCACCGGATCACCGCGCGTATAGCTGGGAGAAACAACCTTGTGATCACGCGCAATCAGGGCCTTGGCTTTCGGCCCGGGGAGTTCAGTGACAATCTCGGGTAAATGATTGCGTCCGTGAGAGATTCTGGGCATAACGGATCCTTTTTTTCGGGTCGTCGGGGCGATTCTTATCGCCCCGACGTTACAACAGCTGAGATCAGAGTCGCTTGATAGCCTCGACAACGGCGTCGGCCATGCCGCTCGTGGTGGTCTTGCCGCCCATGTCGTAGGTGCGGGCCTGGCCTTCCTCGATAACTTTGCCGACCGCGGCGTAGATCTGCGCCGCCTTGTCCTTTTCGCCAAGCCAATCAAGCATCATCATGGCCGCAAGAATGGTCGCGAGAGGGTTCACCTTGTTCATGCCCTGGTACTTCGGGGCCGAGCCATGGGTGGGTTCGAAGACGGCGTATTTTTCGCCGATATTGCCGCTGTAGGCGAAACCGAGTCCGCCGACCATCTGGGCGCAGAGGTCGCTGATGATATCGCCGAACATGTTTTCGGAAACCAGAACGTGATATTTGTCCGGGTTCTTCAGCAGCCACATGCACATGGCGTCTATGTTTGCTTCTTCCCAATCAATACCCTTGCTCTTGTATTCCTCGGCCACGCGCTTCATGGTCGCCAGCATCAGACCGCCGGTTTCACGCAGCACGTTCGGCTTTTCGACCAGGGTGACCTTGGGCTTCTTGTTGGCGGCGGCATACTCGAACGCCTTGCGAATGATGCGCTCACAGCCTTGTTTGGTCATGATGCGGGTCGACATGGCCACCTCGTTCGCCGGGAATTTGGCGAAGCGGGCGAAGGCCTTGTTGTTCTTCTCGATGGCCGCGCGCACGTCTTCCGGAATCGGGCAGAACTCGACGCCGGCATACAGCCCTTCGGTGTTTTCACGGAACACGGTGATGTCGATGTTTTCCTTGTAGTTGAGCGGGTTGCGTTTGAACGCCTTGCAGGGGCGCACGCATGAGTACAAGTCGAACATCTGGCGCATGACGACGATGGGCGAGCGATAGACCAGGCCTTTTCCCTGAAGCTCAGGGGCCAGTTCCTTCACCGCGTCTTCCTTGTTCTTCGAGGTGATAGCGCCGAAGAGCGCCACATCAGTCTTCTTCAACACTTCAATAGTCCGGTCGGGCAGCGGGTTGCCTTCCTTGCACCAGAATTCCCAACCGATGTCGCCGTGAATGTATTCCGCGTCGACCTTGAGAAAATCGAGCACCTTGCGGGCGGCATCCATGACGTCGACGCCGACGCCGTCTCCGGGCAACCAGGCAATACGATACTTGGCCATGTTGTCAGTAAACTCCTTCCCTGTTTATGTAAATGAGTACAAGTTCTACTTTTTCAGACTCTTCTGCAGATGCGGAATCAGACCGCCATTATCCAGAATTTCGAGAATGAATGGCGGCAGAGGCTTGGCTTTGGCTTCGCCCTTGCGGGTCAGATTCCTGACGAGGCCGCTCGTAGGCTCCACTTCAAGTTGATCCCCGTTCTCGACGATCTTGCTGATACCCGGGCAGACCATGATCGCAAGGCCCAGGTTGATGGCGTTGCGATAGAAGATGCGCGCGAAGCTCTCGGCAATCACGACCGAGACCCCTGCCGCTTTCAGACAGGTCGCCGCCTGCTCACGCGAGCTGCCGCAGCCGAAGTATTTGCCGGCCACAACGATGTCGCCAGGCTTCACGTTCTTGACGAAGTCCTTGTCGAGGTCTTCCATGGCGTGTTTAGCCATTTCGGCCGGTTCGAACACGTTCAGATAGCGGCCGGGGAAGATGACGTCGGTGTTGATGTCGTCGCCGTATTTGAAGACTTTTCCGGTGAATTTCATGACTTCACCTCCGGGCGGGTGATCTGGCCGGCAATCGCAGAAGCGACCACCGTGGCCGGCGAAGCCAGATACACTTCGGCTTCGGTGCTTCCCATGCGACCCTTGAAGTTGCGGTTGGTCGAGCTGATACAGCGCTCGCCCGGCGCCAGCAACCCTTGATGCGCGCCGAGACACGGGCCGCAGCCTGGGTTCACGATGACGGCTCCGGCATCGATGTAGGTGCGCAGATAGCCCTTTTCCATGGCTTCGCGATAGACCTGCCACGAGGCCGGAATGACGATCAGGCGCACGTCGGGGCTGATCTTGCGCCCCTGCAACAGCTTCGCCCCGATCTCGAGATCTTCGAGACGGCCGTTGGTGCAGGACCCGAGCAGGGCCTGATGAATCGGCAGACCGGCGATCTCGCTGACCGGCTTGACGTTATCGACCATGTGCGGGCAGGCCACCTGCGGCGTCAGCTTCGCCGCATCGATCTCGATAGTGCGAGCGTAGACCGCATGCGGGTCGGGGAAGACCGGATCGAATTTCACGTCGGTCACCGACTTCACGTAATCGATGGTTTTCTGGTCAGGGGCGATCATCGCGGCTTTCGCACCCATTTCCATTGAGAGGTTGGTCAGAACCATGCGCGAGGCAATGCTCATGCGGTCGATGGTATCGCCGCAGAACTCGACCGACTTGTAGTCGGCTCCATCGGCACGCAGCATACCGATCAGGTGGAGAATCAGATCTTTGGAATACACGCCCGGAGGCAGCGTTCCCTTCACGACGACCTTGTACGTTTCCGGCACCATCATCCAGAGTTTGCCGGTGGCCCAGACTGCGGCCATCTCGGTAGCCCCGATGCCGGTCGAGAAGACGCCGAACGCGCCGTGGGTCGTGGTGTGTGAGTCGGTTCCGACCAGCACTTCGCCGGGGCGGCAGAAGCCCTTCTCGGGCAGCACCTGATGACAGATGCCGGTATTGATGTCAAAAAAGTTCTTGATGCCCTGCGCCTTGACGAAATCGCGGACATTCTTGTGGCCTTCGGCCGTCTTGGCACTCTCAGCCGGGACCCGGTGGTCGAAGATGATCACGATGCGGTCGGCATCCCAGACCCGGTTCACACCGATCGACTTGAAGACTTTCGACACGAGTCCGGCATTCTCGTGTGACATGGCGACGTGCGGGTAGACATCGAGCAGGTCTCCCGGTGACACGTCTTTGGCTCTGGCCGCGCGGGCCAGAATCTTTTCGGCCATGGTTTTTCCCATGTGCGCACTCCTTTCCGTTCTATCGATTCTTCATCATGCCTCGAGGTTCAGAGGCGTTTTTGTTCAGGCAAACGCAGCAAGCGCGTTGTCGCGACCGGCTTCGCCGACTCGAACGTCCGAGTCAGCAACAACGGTCATGCTTACGGCTTCAGCGGTTCAAAGGTCGTGAAATCGGCGTGATGCAGCAGAATACCTTCGGTGGTGCGTTTTCCCGAATCGCCTTCGTGCGCATGCACGGCAATGATGTGTACCACCGTGTCGGGCAACCCGGCCAGCGTCGCCATCTGCACGCCGCTGAAGGGGTGCCGCAGCAGTTTTCCGGAAGCGCTTTTTACGTATTGTCCATTCTCGCGCTTGTATTCAAGCAGTTTGCCGACATCGTGCAGAATGGCACCGGAAACCAGGACATCCCAATCGATGGGCATGCGCTGACCGTAAATCGGGGTCAGAGCGCGGGCCATGCCCATGCACACCTGCGTCACCGCGCGCGTGTGTTCCATAAATGATACCGTCGTATCCTTGATCAGCAGGGTAAACGGAATTTTGGTCAGATCGTCGGTCGTCCAGCCGCCGCGCTCGAGGGCCATCTCAAACGCCTTGATCGTCTTCTCGCGCAGATCGGCATTCTTGATCTCATTGAACTCGGGAATAAGCTTGAGCAGTTGTTCCTTCATGTCAGACTTTTCCTTTCCATGGCGATATGCTGGTCACAAACGGCGAAGCTCAACAAACCTCGAAGTCATCAGAAATACGACTTGATGACCTGCCACAGGCTCTCTTTCTGATTCGGTTCAGGAGCCCCGGACAGCTCGTAGTACACGATGTAGTAGATAAAAGCACCGAGAATGAGGTATTCAAGCACCCAAAGCAGGGGGAACGCTTTCTTCCAGCGGTCCCAGGCATCCCAGAAGGGGTTGGCGAGGTCGAAGACGCCGAGAATGAGGCGAACGACCAGATACGCGGCCATGAAAACCCCGGTAAGATAGCAGGGCACGACGTAGTAGTAGAGCATGCGCCGCATCATACCACACCCCCTCCGAGACAGGCAACGAAACTGGCGGGAGTACAGCAATTCTCGGTGAACCACAGGGTCATTTTGTTCTCTCGAAACTCTGTATTTCCGCCGACATCGCTCAACGATTCGCCATTGCCAACAGAAAAACGAAGGAGAACAAAATGACTCTGGATGAACCAAACGTGCCTGGTCAGCCCACCTTGATCCCCTGACGCTTCGCACCAAACACTTCGGCAACTTCGAGAAGCGACTCGATGAGCGAATAAGAGGTTTACACGGCCGGCTCTGAAGACGACGAGACCGAATCAGGTGCTGACAGCGAGCGTTTGGGGGCAGAGGTGAAGCCGTGAACGACCAGTGTAGTCAGAATGATCGCGCCGCCGGTCAGTGCCCACGGGCCGGGGCGTTCACCGATGAAGATCCAGACCCAGACGGGGTTCAGCAGCGGTTCGAGCGTCGGTATCAGAATCGACTCGAGCGCGGGTACTTTCTGAATCGCCTTGCCGTAGAAGTAGTAGGCGCAGCCGATCTGAAAGATGCCGAGAAACGCCAGCGCCGCCGTTCCTTTCATTGTCGGCAGACCCTGCATCAGAAAAGGGGTTCCGATAACAGCCACCAGGACATTTCCCCAGATGATCGAATCGTGAGTCGACTGGTCTTTCTGAGTGCGCAGACAGACGACCATCGATGCCAGAAAGACGCCGCTGATCAGGCCGAGCAGGTTGCCGACCAGTCCGCCCGCGTCGAGACGATCGCCGAAGAACAGGGTCATGCCGATCATGACAATGATCACGGCCGTCCAGTCAGAGCGGCGAATCGGCTCGCCGAGGAAGAAGCCGCTCATCAGCGCCACGTAGACCGGCGCGGTGTACTGCAGAAGAATGGCATTGGCCGCCGTTGTCAGCTTGGTCGCCGTCACGAAGCAGAAGAGGGTCAGCGTGTAGAAAAGCGCTCCCAGCCACAGCGCATAGGAACCAGTCCCCCAGGCGGCCCGCCGCGGACGGCCGACCAGGATCAGCAGCGTCACCAGGGCAAACAGGCTGCGCACCCCGGAGATAGCGAACGGCGAGAGGTCGACCCCCTTGATGAAGACGCCCCCCGTGCTCCAGAGCAGGGCAGCCAGAATCAGGTGCAGCAGAGGTCGGCGCGTCTCGCTCACCGCGACACCACCGCACTTTCGTCCCATGCGACGGGAACGGTCGCTCGCACGGTCACCGGGTTCACGGCCTCACCCGCACCTGTACGAGATCCTGACAGACACGTCGCACATCGCGATACATCAGAGGCCGTTCGCGCCAGGCAAAGGTGCGAAACGGTTCGATCTGATCGACGGCGTGCGGCCCGATCTCGGCGTTGCCGGGCGGCAACACGCCGAGAATGCTGATGCCGTCAGGGGTCAGATGCATGATCTGCACGTCACTGCCACGATTCAGATACGGGGTGAAGGTTGCCGGCGGGCACTGGCTCGGCACTCCGGCGTGGTTCACACCGGAGAACTCCATGCTCGGAGCCGGGCCGGGGTCGAGTTCGCGACCGGCAGAGGCGATATCGGCAACCGCCGAAGCCAGCGCTTCGGTGACCACGGCTTCGGCCGATCGCCCGCGCAGATAATCGAACGATGACTGTCCGAACAACGCCCGCTTCAGCAGAATCGATTGCGTCCAGGTCGGGTCTGAACCAACGATCCAGGCCATTTCCCCGAGGATGTCACCGAACAGCGAGGCAAAAATGCGGTTCCACCAGGCGTCGAACAGGCGCGGTCCGACCCGATCAAAGCGACCGTCATCATCGAGATCGCTTCGAGTTCCATCCCAGTTCCGCAGTTCCTGCACCGCCTTTGCCAGCCGTTGATCAGCATAATCTTTTCGAAGCAACTGTACAAGATCATCTTTGAAGAAATAGGCTCGCTGATCGGTAAAGGCGATTTCACGATCGAGTCGTTTCAGAAACTCAACGGACCACGTGCCGCGCCCCGACTCGATGCGATCGGCCAGGAAGCGACTGCGCTGATCAGCGCTCCAGCCGGTCTGCATATCGCCGTTTCGGAATCCGGTCACGGGCGGGCAGTTCCAGTTCGCGTAGAAGCCGGTTGTCGGATCAGTGCCGCACAGTCGCGCATCAGGGAATGGGAACATCGCCGGTCGGCGTGCCGGCAGACGATCGTCGCCAAAACTGTGCCGGCTTTTTCCCAGCCCGCAGTACACATAGGCCAGGTGCCCCTGCCGATCGGCCCCGAGCCAGTTGATCGACAGCGCCATGCGGTCCGAAGCCGTCAACCACTGTTCAAGGGTTGTCGCATGATTCGATTCGAACCAGCCTTCGTACGAGTCGATCACCCGATTTTTCCAGCCGCGATGCTTCACATAGCACACTTGATTCTTGCCGCCAATGATCGGGCCGAGATCGGTCGTTTCGATGACACGTTCCTCAGCCTGTGGTCGACCTTTGATCAGGAAGTGCTCGTTTCGTTTCTGCACAGCGGTTTCGCAGCGATCGCCCACCAGGCGCGTGGTCTCTGACGCATCGCGGGTGAACATCAGCACGTCAACCTGATTGGCCACGCCGGCCGTTGCCGTAAAGCCGAGATGCCGATTCGCCCCGAACAGAATGACGAAATAGCCGACCGGCGTCGCGCCGACCAGATCGAAATCCGGGGTGTGCAAGCCGATCTCATAGACCGCCGAAGGGGTGAAGTATCCCATCTGAGGGCCGCCCAGCAGCAGCGCTTCGGGGCGTCCCTGCGCGCGCAGCGACAGCACCGCAGCATAGCTGCCCGACTTGTCCGGAATGCCGATGGTCTTCAGATCGCGGTTGCGTTTGAGCCGGCGCAGCGTCGGCGACTCTCCGGCCGGCATGTCCTGCGGGTGCGGCCCCAGACGCATCGTGCCGGGCAACGCGGGAATGAAATGATCACGTTTTCCCAGGGTGGCATACACGCCCGGGTCGACGAACGGTACGACGTCATCGAAGATCCGCGACGCACTGCGTGCTCCGAGACGTTTCACCAGCTCGGAAAGCAGCTTCTGGTTGTCGAGTTCCTGCGTGAAGTCGTTATAGCGGCAGGCCATGGTGCCGGCAAAGATCTCGAGCACCTCGAGTTCGGTAAACGGACGAAACGTCAGGCCAAGCGCTTTGAAAGCCGGGTGGATGCGGAATCGGCCACGCGACGCGGCCTCATACGCGGCGTTCACCCCGCGCGTAAAGGCGGATAACGCCAGCCGAAACGATTGTCCGGAGCGCTCATAGCCTTCACGCAACTCGGACAATGTCAAACCGTCGCGACGGGCCAGCACGTCCTGTTCCAGAAACGTCGGGCCGAACACTTCGGCCAGCGTTCCCTGGACCGAACGACGCAGCAGTTCGAGCTGCAGCAGACGATCACGGGCCAGGCAGTAACCGAACCCCCAGTAGGCGCCGGCCGTCGAACTCGCAATAACATGCGCGACACCACTGCTGTCGCGCCGAACATGAATCACGTCCGACGAGGCGAATTCCGGAATGGCGGCCGGGACTTCAACAGCCGAAACCGGCACGGACAGGGCCGGAACCAAGAGAGCGAGCACAGCGAGAAGGGTGATTGAAAAGCGTGACGACATGGGCGATACTCCCTGCTTCCCGAAAAATGAAGCACGGCCGCACCGGAGCCGAAACGAGAGCCGGGGTTGCGTCTCAAACGCAAGCCGAACCGACTTCCCGTCTCGGAACAGGCAACGGCCGTTTCCGCGACGATGCGCGGGCGAGCCTCAGACGATCTTTTCGAACTGATCCTTGCCGGCGCCGCAAATCGGGCAGACCCAGTTGTCGGGAATCTGCTCGAAAGGCGTTCCGGGCTTGATGCCACCGTCAGGGTCACCCTGAGCCGGATCATACACATACCCGCACACGACGCACTTCCACTTGGCCATGACAAAACCTCCTGTTGTGATTCTGGTGGTTAAAAACTCTTGCGAATCGAGGCGATCTGCTCGCACTCAGCCGGTGTAAACAATTGATCGATATCGAGCAGCGGAATATCGCGCAGGTCGACCGAGACCACGCCGGAAAAATACGGCTGCGCCATACCGGCAAGGGCCGGTCGGGGCGGTTCGGTCAGCAGACACAGACGGTCGGCCACTTCATCGACCAGCAGACCAACGAGTTCTTTCTCGATCTCGACGGCGATGACACGCGGCTTCTGACTCTGACGAGCCGGTACATTGACAATTTTCAGGCCCAGATCGACGACCGGAATGATGCGACCGCGCACGTTGACCACCCCCTCGACGGGAGTGTCGCGACGGGCGATCTCGACCAGCGGCTGATGCGGCAGAATCTCCACCACGCGCTTGACGGCAATCGCCACGGTCGCACTCTTGAGGTTCAACAGCAGCACCTGCTCAGTGTACGAATCAGAGGAAGATGAAACCGGCGCCGCAGGCTTGCGACGATCTTTCAGATAGACGATCTTGTCTTTGGCCACGAACAACTCCTCACTTGCGGTCAAGGTCGAGATCGGCGAACAGGTTCAGCCCCTGCTTCCCCTTGCTGACAGCGGCCGGCGCCGTTTGCGGCCCGGGGGCCGAAGCCGGTTTGGCACGCTGCGAAGCCCATGAACGCAGCTTGTCAATCTGCTCACGCATCGTCACCGACAGGGGAACGGTCGAGGTGAGGGATTCTACCACGTCTTTCTGCTGCAAATCGCGTTTTTCGTGAAACGCTTCGAACAACCCGGCAATCACGGCCTGTTCGATCTCCGCGCCCGAAAACCCTTCGGCGGTACGCGCAAGTTCGAGCAGATCGAACTGCTTCGGGTCGCGTTTCCGCTTGCGCAGATGAATCTCGAAGATCGACTCGCGCTCAGCCTGCGACGGCAGATCGACAAAGAAGATCTCATCGAAGCGTCCCTTGCGCAGCAGCTCGGGCGGCAGATTCTCGATGCTGTTCGCGGTGGCGATGACGAAGACCGGCGCGGTCTTTTCCTGCATCCAGGTGATGAAACTGCCGAAGATGCGCGTGGTGACGCCGCCGTCGCCGCTGCTGCCGCCGACGCCCGCGAATGCCTTCTCGATCTCGTCGAGCCAGAGAATCGTCGGCGCCAGGGCTTCCGCGGTGCGCATGGCCCGACGCAGGTTTTCTTCGGATTCGCCGACGTATTTGCCGAAGATCGCGCCCATGTCGAGCCGCAGCAGCGGCATGCGCCAGAGCGAACTGATCGACTTGCTGACCAGACTCTTGCCGCAGCCCTGCACGCCCAGCAGCAGAATGCCCTTCGGCTCAGGCAGCCCGAATTCGCGGGCCCGCGAGGTGAACGACTCACCGCGTTTGTTCAGCCAGTCTTTCAGAATCTCGAGACCGCCGACGTTGCCGAAGCTTTCCTGCACTTCATAGTATTCGAGAATGCCGTTCTTGCGAATGATCTGCTTCTTCTCGCTTAAAATGAACGGAATATCATTGCGATCGAAGCGTAGATCGTTGACGATAGCGCGGTTGAAGACGTTTTCGATCTCGGCCTGCGTCAACCCCGACACCGATTTGACGATCTGCTCGCGCGTCTCGGCATCGAGATCAATCGTGACCTTGCTGCCGTGAATCTTTTTCAGCTCGGCGATCATCTCGTCGAGCAGCTTCGAGATCTCGGGCAGCGTCGGCAGCGGGTAGTCGAACACCGTGATCGTCTTTTCCAATTCGGAAGGGATGCGAAGCAGCGGTGAAAGCAGAATCAAGGTCTTGAAACTCGTACGAAAGGCGATGGAAATATCGCGCAGCGTGCGCCGCACCTGAATCGGATCAGTTACATACTGCGGGAAGGGATCTTCCAGAAACAGGTGCAGGTCTTTGCAGACGAACAGTGCTCGCTCCTGTGAGCGCAGCATCCAGCGCAGGGCCTTGAGAGGAGACACCAGCGGCTCCCCCTTGGCGTCTTTGACCTCCTGACCTTTGGGGTCGATCAGCCCGTCAGACGCAGACCACACGTAGAGGGCTTTTCCGACTTCCGCGGCCGTCTGGGCAAGCATGGCCATGGCGCGGGCTTCTTCGCCCGAAACCAGATAGAGCAGCGGATACCGAGCCCGGATGTGGTCGGCAAGATCTTTGGCAATGTTCATGTGCGATAGTTCTCCGAGAGAGCCATTGTATCAGAAAACCGCAAAAAGGGAAGTGAGACAACGATGACTGTGCTATTCTCAATGACAGAGGTCTTCTGTTTCTGCCGCCATGAATTTTCGCTCGCTCATCGACTGGATCGCCGGACGCAAGGCTCCGGAAGCCGCTACCAAAGCTGCTGCCGGCAGCGAACGTCGACGTTTTTCCCGTTTGACGCTGTCTGACGGCGAGGCCCGCGTCATCGGCTGCGAGCCGATTCCCGTGGTCAATCTCAGCTTCGGCGGCATGCGCCTGGCGCTGCCGGATAGCTGCAAGACAGAAGACTGGCCCATCGGCCGAGCGTTCGCCGCCACGGTCATTCTCGGCAGCATTCAGTTCGAGACACATCTGCAGATCTGCAACGTCTGGGGTCGCGAACTCGGCTGCTCGTTTCAAGGTTCATCGCTCGGCGTGGCCCGCATGATTTCAGACTATCTGAAACCGCGACTGCTCGGCGCCTCGTTGCGCGAGATCAAAAGCGCACAACCGCGCAACATCGGACCCGACCTGCGTCTGCGCTGGTTCCAGGGCGACAACGGAACCGAGGTGTATCTCTGGGAACGCCTGGACGGCGGGCTGGTCAAGGAAGAACTCTATTTTCTCGACTACTGCGTTTCCTGGGAAGAATCCGGCGATGGCTTGCGTACCGCGCGCGTCGCCGAAGGTTCGGGCCGCCAGGGCTACGGTCGTATGGATCAGAGTTCGCTGGTTTTCTTTCGTATTCCGTCATACCGCGCCCTGCGCATGGGGCAGGTGATTCTCCTCTCCTCCTCACTGCCCGCCGACGCTCGGGACCGTTTTCTCGCCCGTATGGCTCAGGAAGAACGTCGCCTCTACAGTCGATACATCATTGGTGCCGAAGAGTCGCGCCTGAGTTTGTCGCTGACCGTCTTCCCCGACACCCCGCTTTCGGTGATCAACCTGAGTCTGCACGGCATCGCCTTTCTCCGTCCTGATGCAGTTCCCGAGCCTTCCCGGGCACAGCCGTCATGGGAAGGCACCCTGCGCATCGCGGAACAGGAGATCGGGATTTCGTTCCGCCCGGCCTTTTCTCACGGGAATATCACGGGGGGTTCACTGCATTTCAAACATCTGGCCGGTTCGGAAGCGGTGGCAGCCTATCTGGCCCCACGCCTGCTCGGACAATCGCTCGAAGAACACCCGGCCGCGCTCGAAGAACTGCCCACCTGCCCAAAGGGGTGCTTGGCGTCGCTGTATATCGGTGTTCACAACACGCACATTCTGACCGTGATCACGAACTCCGGCAGCCTGCATCTCGGCAGGATTGCCTTCATGGATCGCGTGTTGACCTTCGAGAAACAGACGGTCAGCTCGTACTCCTGTTCCCGCGGCATCGTCTTTCCCCGGGAATGGGATCTGCCTTCCGGACAGGTGGAGCGACTGACCCGCGTTGACGCCGAGTTTCTCGAAGTCTGTCGACAGATGCTCGCCTCTTCACGCCTGCCGACGACCATCGTCAACGCCTGGCAATCGGCACTGGTCAGAAATTCACAGAGCTGATCAGGACAGGCGAAGAAACGTTTTCAACTGCGCAAACGCCCGGCCGCGATGACTGATGAGATTCTTCTCTTCATCTGACAGTTCGGCCACCATGCAACGCCGATCGGCGAGCCAGAACACCGGATCGAATCCGAAGCCCCCCGCGCCGCACGGGGCAGTTCCGATGCGACCTTCGAGCGTGCCCGTAAAGACGTGCTCTTGCCCGTGCTCATCGAAGTAGACCACGGTGCAGCGAAAACGCGCCGCACGTCGTTCGGCGGGCAGATCGCCCAGTTCGCCGAGCAGTTTGGTGATGTTTTTCGCCGCACTGGGGTTGGGTGCGGAATATCGGGCAGAATGCACGCCCGGCCTGCCGCCGAGAGCATCGACCTCGAGCCCCGAGTCATCGGCCACGACCGGTTCGTGCACGGCATTCCATAATGCCTGCGCCTTCAAGCGGGCGTTTTCAAGATACGTCGACGCATTCTCGTCGACATCAGGAATGTCGGGACGATCAAGCAAACTCTTCAGCGTGACACCGGGGCCGAGAATGGCCGCGATCTCGTGCAGTTTGTGCTGATTGCGTGACGCGACCCAGAGCGTCTTCATTTTCGGCCCAGGGCTTGATCCTGCAGCGTGAACAGCCGGCGAATGCCCTCTTCCCCGAGGTCCAGCATCTTGTCCAGCTGCTTTCGGCTGTAGGTGCCGTCTTCCGCGGTCCCCTGCACCTCGATGTACCCGCCGGCGCGAGTCATGACAAGGTTCAGATCTGTTTCTGCGGCTGAATCTTCCTTGTAATCGAGATCAAGGACCGGCTCGCCGTCGAGCAGCCCAACGCTGACCGCCGCGACCTGAGCGATAATCGGGTTTTCCGTGAGCTTGCCCTCTTTCATCAGGCGCTGCACAGCCAGTTCGAGCGCAACCATGGCCCCGGTGACCGATGCCGTGCGCGTCCCGCCGTCGGCCTGAATGACGTCGCAGTCGATCATCAGCGTGCGTTTGCCGACCTTGGTCAAATCGATCGCCGCGCGCAACGCGCGTCCGATCAGGCGCTGAATCTCATGCACCCGCCCCTTGACCGTCGTCGTGCCATACCCGGCGCGCGAGTTGCGGGTCAGACCGGAAGCCGGCAAAAGCGCGTATTCGCAGGTCAGCCAGCCCTGGGGTTCAGGGCGTGAGTCGAGAAATCCCGGCACTTTTTCGTCGACCATGACCGTGCACAGCACACGAGTGTCGCCGAAACTGATCTGAGCGGAACCATGCGGATACTTCACGTATCCGGGTTCAATGGTGACCGGGCGCATCTGATTGAAAGCTCTTCCATCATGACGGGTCATGAGATTGCCCTTTCCAGTGAGATTACATTCCGCCGTCAAGGGCGAAATCGACATGCTGATTCATGACCAGCATGATGATCAGAACGATGAAAAACAGGCCGAACATGATGATCAGGAACTTGCGATGCTCCGCTTCCATGTCGAATTTCGGCTTGGGTGCCTCAAACTCTCGCCTGGCATTGCGATCGCGTTTGCGCGGTTTTTCCTTGAGATCGGGCGGGGTGACATTCACGTCTTCGTCCACGGCGGCACTCCTGAAAAGGGGTTGATTGCGTCGTTTCCGGGCATCGCGCACGTCACACGGCATCGTTCGACGTGTTCCACCCGGGAGTTGAGAGCATACCATCGGTCGGGGGGGGTTGCCAAGCGCCGCGGTTTTGTCTATGCTGATTTCACACGATTTCCTCCGGAGAGGATACATGATCAGCATCAAAGGCAAACTCGAGAAGGGAAAAGGGGAATCACGGAATACCATTCGTGAGCAGATGCCCTTTTTCAAAGACTGCTTTCCCGAAGTGGCAGACTGCCAGCACGGCACGCTCAACATCCGTCTGGAAAAGCCGCTTATTATCCTGCACCCCGACTTTACCACCGAGCCGATTCCGTGGCACCCGGCTCTGCGCATCAGTAAAAAAGGCGAAACATTCCAGTTTCTGCGCGCGCGGCTGACCATCGACGGCCAGGAAACGCTCCCCGTCTGGATCTACCGCGCCCAGTTCTCTCCCTATCGTGACGACCCCTTCGTCGTCGAGATCCTGGCCCCGCCCCTGAAGTTTTCCGGACAACCCGGCTGTCGGCTCGACATCACCGGCAACGCCTTCGAAGGCATTGTCGTCAGGGGCGAAAATCGCCTGCAGAAAGGTCGGAAATCGCCGGCGTGAACGTCCTGCGGCTGCAGCGACTGACCGATCGGGTTCAGATCATTCCCGGCCCGACGATCATCGGGCTGATTCTATTGCGCGATGATCGCGTTGCCATCATCGATTCCGGTCTCGACCGCCGCGCCGGACGCCGCTTGTATGAGTTGCTGCGCGATTATCAGTACCGACTCGACGTCATTCTCAACACGCATGCTCATGCCGACCACATCGGCGGCAACTCGTTTCTGCACCGCACCACACAGTGCCGCATCATGGCCGGGCCGCTCGAAGCGCCGGTGATCCGACATCCGCTGATTCAGGCAGTCACGCTGTTCGGCGGCGCTCCGCCGAAAGAGTTGCAGAACCGCCTGCTGACCGGAGACCCCAGCCCGGCGGAAGACATCCGCGGCGATTCGATACAACTCGATGATCTGAAGATCGAGGTGATTCCGCTGCCCGGTCATTCCATCGGACAGGTCGGTTTCGTGGTCGACGGAGTGGCCTTTCTGGCGGACGCCCTGTTCGCCCCGCAGGTGATGGAAAAACACAAACTCGTGTATATGTACGACCCCGGGCAACAACGCCAGACGCTGACGACGCTCAAGAGTCTCAAGGCTCGCACGTTCGTCGGCGGTCACTTCATGCCGACACCCAGCCTCGAACCATTGATTCAAAGCATGACGAAGCATCTCGACCAGGCCTTCGCCTTTCTGAAACAGTATTTGAGCGCCCCGCAGCCCATTGATCGCCTGGTCAAGGACATGCTCGGACATTTCGGCATCAAGCAGACGGGCTGGGCGCACTTTCTCTACCGTTCGACGGTCATGGGATATCTTTCCACACTTAAGCGCAACGGAGAAGCCGACTACAAGATCATGGACAACCTTCCTGTCTGGTACTCCGTGAGTCGTCCCGCATGAATGCCGGTCGTCGCCTGTTTCGAGCCGTCGTGATTGCCATGTGCGGCTTCGCGCTCTGGCAGCCGGTCGGACGCACTGACGCCCAGGACTGGGAACGGTGGCTGCGCACGCAGCCGTATACTCCGCCGCAGTATGACCGCACCCCGCAGATTTTTCCGGCCCCTCCCGGTCAGGTATTTCCGTATCATCAGGAAGCGCGCCCGACCAGCCTGCAGCGCTGGTTGCGACAGCTGCGTCGCGAGCAGGCCCTGGCCTCGATGACTACCGACGAAGCCGTCGGTCCATCGCTTTCCGAGATCAGCGAAATCGAGTCCCAGTTGTATGAAGCCGCGCTCCAGGCTGAACTGGCCAGCCGCAGCTTGTCGCTGCAGATCTCTCTCGAACCCCCACCTGAAGAAGATGTGCCCCAGCCGGACACCCCGCTCGCCCCCCTGCCGCCGGCGAGCGAGACCAGTTCGACCGCCCCTCTCGTCACCCAACCCGCCGCGTCGTCGACCGCGACGACAGTACCAGCCGCACTTCCAGCCGAAAAGCCTCCGGTCAATATCGGCGCCGCATCGTTTCCTGCATCGGTGCCCGGACGGTAAAGTCGAGAGGCCTGACAGTGCAACTTGTTCTGAACACCTACGGCACGACGTTGCGCGTCAAAGACGGCTTATTCCTTGTCCTGATCGGCGACCGCCGGCAGGAAATCGCACCGAAGAAAATCAGCTCGATCGTTTTGACCACCGGTGTCTTCATGTCAACGGATGTCGTCAAGCTGGCAATCGAGCACAATATCGATCTTCTCTTCCTGGACAAATTCGGCGATCCGATCGGTCGGGTGTGGCACGACCGCCCCGGATCGATCACCACGATTCGTCGTAAACAGCTCTTTCTCGATCGTACTCCTGAAGGCTTGGAGTTTGTCAAGGAATGGATCGGAACGAAACTGGACAATCAGATTCAACTGCTGGAGAAACTGCGCAAAACACGCCCGAAGCACTCTGCGCTGATAACCCAGGCCATTCATGATCTGGAAGGTCATCAGCGCAGCCTTGCCGAGATCCAGGGGCTTCCTGACGAAAACCGTGATCGTATCATGCTGTTGGAAGCTCACGCCGCCGGAACCTACTTTACGACTCTTTCAGGCTTGCTTGCTGAAAAGTACCAATTCAGCGGCCGCAGTCGCAATCCCGCCCAGGATGAATTCAACTGCCTGCTGAACTACGCCTACGGCGTTCTCTACGGAAAAGTTGAGCGGGCCTGCGTCCTTGCGGGTCTCGACCCATACATCGGTATTCTGCATACCGACAACTACGCCAAGAAATCGCTGGTGTTCGATCTGATCGAGAACTTTCGCATCTGGGCGGAGGAAAACGTCATGGCCATGTTTGCCGCGCGTGAAGTCAAAGATTCGCAGTTCGAAAAACTCAAGAACGGCATGACCCTCAACAAGGAAGGAAAAGCCGCTCTGCTCGGCAGATTCATGAAGTATCTGGAAGAATCCGTCCGATTTCGCAATCGTAACATCAAGCGTCTCGACGCCGTTCAACTGACCTGTCATCGTTTCGCGAACCGTCTGGTCGACAAAGCGGCCGACGACATTCCCGATCTGGTGACCGGCGAGGAGGTCGTCAATCATGCGTGAGGGTGAGAATCTGGTGTGGGTTGTCTATGATATCAGCTGCGATCGTACGAGAACGAGGCTGGCAAAAGTGTGCAAGCAACGAGGCTTGCTGCGGGTACAAAAGTCGGTATTTCTCGGAACTCTGAATCGTTCAGAGATCGATGAACTGGCTCTACAGTTCAAGGATGCGATTGAAGAATCCGGAGATTCCGTCTATATCTTTCCCATGTGCAAGGATGATTTCGGCAAAACTCGTCTGATCGGGCAGGCATTCAATCGGGCCGAAGTGACAGATGAAATCAAAGCCCTGATCGTATGAGACTCTTGCGTTTCTTTTCCAAATTTCATATCATCAAACAACAACATTAAGAGTCCGGAGGGGGATCGATGCTTGAAGCCATGCGCCGGTTGGCCCTTTGCTATCTGGCAGATGAGTTGAAGCTTCCGTCTGATACCGATCTTGAAGCGTGGTATGCAGAAACGGCGAAGCAGCAACCGGGCAGGCTGTTCAAATACCTGGTCGAACCATCGGAACAGATCCCGGAAGTGGCGATTCTTCAACCCGCCGTCGATGACAAAGACACTCTGGAGATTCGTCGAAGAGAAATCACAAGTGAGCTGGCGCAGGTTCTTCCCTTTGTCAAGCCGACCGGCTCTCAAAGCCCTCAGATCGGCCCGGTCATCAAGCGTGGCTTTTCGAACAAACAGGCAAGTCCGAGTGCGAAGATTCTGAAATCGACTCTGGCACATTGGTCAGAGATCGCCGAAAGCGAGAAACCCTGGGGTCGCTACTATACCGAAATCACCGGAATTCTCGCTCGACCTCGTCTTCGCCTGCCGGACCAAACCGTCATCAGTTGGCAAGATCACGGCTTCGATTCGCCTCTTGAAGCCGCAGTGCAAAAAATCGATGCGCGCAAGACCATTTTTCTGGCGGTCGCCGATTCTCACGGCAGACTCCCCGGCGAACGCACGGAATATGTCACGTATCTGCTTGAGGAAGTGTTCGCCGGCGAACGCTACGTGACCGGTGCCGCCTGCGCCCGCCCAAATGCCGTCTGCCCGCTTTGCCATGCCGCAGGTATCACGGTGTATCCGAATGCACTCAAGGGTGCCGGTCTGAACCTGGCAAATGCTGATCGGGCAGGCGCTTTTCCGGGCATCAGCGTTGAAAACGCCTGGAAGGGCTACTCGCTTTGTCGCCCCTGTGCCGACCTGCTCTATATCTACAAGTTTCACGTTCTCAAAGCAGATGGGGCGAAACAACCGCGCCCCTTCACCAATCGCATCGCCGGCGAAAACGCCCTGATCGTCCCTCATTTCAGCGCACATTCCTCGGAATGGCGTCCTCTGCAGAGGCTTTTCCGCGATGTCGTAAAGAGCGCTCGCACTGATGTGGAGTTCGAGGAAGACGACATGCTCGACCGACTTCGCGAGCAGCGTGCCCTGCTTTCGATCGACTTTCTCTGGGCCGACATCGGCCAGTCCATCGAAAATCTGCGTGGGATGATTTCCGACGTTCCGCCGACACGATTGCGCTGTCTGTCAGCCCTGAACGCTGAACTGCAGAAGGTCGAACACGCAGTGTTTCCTGAGCGGTATCTACACGCTCTGCGCCCGACTCTCGGCTTGAACGCGCTGAAAGAACTCTTCAAACTCCCGGGTGGCAAAAAGACCCAAAAGCAGAACGAAGGCCGGAGTTCCTTCCAGTTTCGTCAGGGCATCGCAGCCTGCGTGTATCACCAGCACGCGTTACCCTGGTCGCGTCTGGCCGAAACCATCCTCACCACGGCCCGCGCCTGGTGGGACGAAATCACTTCGTCCGGTGACTGGAAGCGCGCCCTGTATGAGGGGTTCAATTCGAAGAAGAACGAAGGCTGTCAGACAACCGCCGGCTGGGTGAAACATCTCGCCTGGTGGCTCTACTACTTCAAAAAACTGGGAGTCTTGCCCATGCAAACAAGTGCCTACACCCCGCATCTCGATGCGCTGAAGCCCTTTTTCGGCCCCGAAAGCGGCATCGATTCACCCGAAAAGGCCTTCGCGTTTCTGCTCGGTACGGCCTATGGGTATCTCTTGAAAGTACAAGCCGCACGCAACGTAAATATAGCTTCGAACGCGCTGACATGGCTGAAGAGACTGACACTCAAGGGTCGCGACCTGCCCGGCCTCTATGTCAAAATCCGAGAAAAACTGCTCGTCTACGAGGCCGAAAAGAGGCAGGATCTGCGTCAATTGCTCGAAGAAATCGGACAACTCGGCATCCGCCTCGGAACCGATATTCAGCTCGACGAGGTTTCAACCAACTACTTTCTGCTTCTCGGCCAGTCCGTCACCAACACCGTCCTTCCTGCCGCAAGAGAATAATCATTCGGAGGATTCGATATGACCACACCCACCACCCTCTCACAGCGTCATGAATTTCTGTTTTTGTATGACATCAAGATGGGAAACCCAAACGGAGATCCCGACGAAAACCGACCGCGCGTTCTGCCCGACGGTACGCATTACGTGACCGATGTGCGTCTGAAGCGCTTCGCCCGAGATTTTTTCAAGGTGCGTGGTCGCGAGATTCTGGTCGATTCGATCGAGGGGCGCACCACCAACCTGACCGGCAGGGTCGTCGAACATCTCAAGAAAGTAAACAAGCCCAAAGCCGACGGCGCTGAATTGGTCGACATCCTCCTTGATGCCTTTATCGATGCGAGATTGTTCGGTAGTTCGCTGGCGTTCAAAAAACAGGATGGATACGAACCGACCCCCGAGCCGAAAACACTTACCGGAGCCGTTCAGATCAATATGGGCGAAGTCCTGCACCCGGCCGAGGAGGTCGACATCCGCGGCACGTCGATCTTCGCCAGCCAGGAGGACAACAAACAGGGCACCTTCACGACCTACTTCGGCCTGCGCTATGCGCTCATCGGCTTTTCCGGTATCGCCAACGAGCATTCCGCGAAGCTGTCGCGCCTGACCGACCCCGATTACGAAGATCTTCTGCAAGCGCTCTGGAACGGGGTCCGCTCAGTCGGCAACACCCGAACCAAACGCGGCCAGATGCCCCATCTGCTCATCGATGTCGTCTACAAGCCCGGGGTCGAGTTCCAGTACGGCCGCCTGCACGATTATGTCCGACTCAATTCGAGCGAAAAACCTGATGCGAAAACATGGGCCGGGCCGCAGGATTACGAAGTCGATCTCTCGCTTCTTCAGCAACGCCTTAAAGAAAAGGAGGCGCTGATCGAAAAAGTACGAGTGATGAAATCCTCTGATCTAAGATTCAAAGCTTCTGTCAGCTTTCCGAAAGAACAAGCAATCGACCTGGAACTTGCCGTGTAAACCATGAAACTCATTCGGTTCAAACTGTCGGGCCGCATCGGCCACTTCCTTCGAGCCGAGGCCAACGCCAGTGCGCCGTCCTACCCGGTTCCGCCGCGCACGGCGTTGCTCGGCCTCGTCGGCGCCGTCCTGGGCCTGGAAAAAGACCGGCCGCAAACAGAGCTTCAGCATGCCGAGTTCGCGGTTGCCGGGGCGTTGCCGCAGACACATTGGCACAAGGCCAAGCTCAGAAAAGACCCGCCGGAAAACCTCGCCTGGACGATCAAGAGAAGTCAGAGGACCGACAAAACCAAACCGGAGCGTACCGGTCTGATCACCCAGGAGTGGCTGTTGAACCCGGTGTACACGATTTGGGTTCATCTGCCCGGGGCGATGCATGAGGAATTGGCAGCGCGTCTGCGCGAAAGACGCTGGCATTTCACCCCGTGCCTGGGTCTTTCTGAAATGCTTGCCGACCTGGCCTTTGAAGGCACCGAGCCGGCAGAGCCCCTCGCTGCCGGAATACACGAGGTGGCGACAGTTTTTCCGCGTGATCTCGGTGAACTGAACACCGAAGCTCTGTATGAACGAGAACTGGCTCTCCTGGCTCTGCGCATGCCTTGTTCCGTGACCGCCGATCGTGTCTTCAGCCACCGCGCCTATTACCTGGAACGCGCCGCACGCCCGGTCCCTGTGAACACGTCGCAAGCCTGGCAAGCAGGCCGGACCATCATCGCGTTTTTGTGAACAACCTGCGTTCGCATCCGCACCTGCGGCTCTCTGAGCATATCGAGCAGGTGTCGAAGGCTATCACCGGAATTCTGCAGTGGCACGCGGATTCCGATGAAGTTCGTCGGTTGTCGCGGCTGGCTTGTCTGGCGGCACGTACGCACGACCTCGGCAAGGGGACCTCGGCGTTTCAGGAATACATTCACGACCCAGCCGGGTTTCGCGGCAACCACCAGCTCAAGGAACACACCGCTCTGTCTCAGCTTCTCGTCCAGCTTGGCGAGGCATTTGCCGATCTGTCGCCGCTCGACCACCTGCTTCTCGCCATGACGGCAAAAGCTCATCACAGCGGCTTTCCGACTGTCGAACAACTGCGTGAGACATACGGCGGCGAAACCGCGCGCAACCTGCGCGATCAGGTCTCGCTGATCAACTTTGCCGGTCTACACCATGAAACAGGTCTCGAGATCTCAGCCTCGAGTGTCTCCGGCAAGCCCTGGTCCACGGCAAAAAAGCAACTGGACGATCGCCTGATTCCGGCGTTGAAGTGTCTCTCCCTTCCCGATGCGTGGCACTATCGTCTCGCGGCTCAGCTCATTCTTTCATGGCTTCTCGAAGCGGACAAAGTCTTTCTTGCCGTTCCCGACGCACAGAAGCACCTTGCACGAACGCCCATCGATTTCGACCCGGCCTGGGTTTCACACCGAACTGCGCATGCACCTGAAAGTCCGATCAACGAAACACGCACAGAGGCTCGCGAAAAGGTGATCGAGACATGGAAAAGTCATCCTGATGTGCGCATGTGGGCATTGACCGCCCCCACCGGTATCGGCAAAACCCTGCTCGGCGCAACCTGGGCATTCCATGAACGCCGGCGCCGATTCGAACAAACCGGCATGAGCCCCAAAATCATCATCGTGCTTCCCTTTCTGACGATCATCGACCAGACCGTGGCCGAGTACCAGAGGCTTCTCGGCTACGGTTCAACCGAATTCGACTCGTCCACCCTGCTGACCTCACATTCGCTTTCAGACCGTCACTACGGTGAAGGGTACGATTCAGCGGCCGAAGCGTTTTTCATCGACACCTGGCGTTCAGAGTTGATCATTACCACCTACGATCAGTTTCTGTATGCTCTGTTTCATCCGAAATCAAAACACCAGATGCGTTTTCACCATCTGGTCGATTCGCTGATCATCATCGACGAACTGCAGACCCTGCCTTGTTCTCTCTGGGCTCCGTTCCGCCATGCAGCCGAGACTCTGAGCGAACGTTTCAACACCCGCTTTCTGTTCATGTCTGCCACCATGCCCGCGTTTTTACCAAAAGCCATTCCACTTTACCCTGATTACCAGAAACTTTTCGCCACGTTCGACCGGTACGTTCTTCTACTGAACATCACGAACTCTCGCTCGCTCGAACAGTTCACCCACGAGCTTGCGCCACGTTTGCAGGAATGGCAGGAACAAAGACGCAAGGTGATGCTGACGTTGAATACTCGTGCATCTGCCCGGTTCGTGCGTGACTGGGCGGAAAAGCAATTGTCGGAAAACCATGACTCTTTTCCCCTGTTTTTCGTGACAGCTGACGTTGCGCCGGTGGATCGCCGCAAAGCGGTTGAAGCAATTCGAGCCTCTGACGGTTGTCTGGTCGTCTCAACGCAGTGCGTCGAGGCCGGTGTCGATCTCGATCTCGACTTGATCATCAGAGATTTCGCACCATTCGACAGTCTGGTACAGATCGCCGGGCGATGTAACCGACACGGCCGACGAACGCAGGGAACCGTGGAAATCGTGGATCTGATGACAACTCAAGGACGGCGCTTCTCAGAGTATATCTACCATCCGATCCATCTTCAGGAGACCAGACGCATTCTTGCCGCTCGCGATGCCATTCGCGAATCCGAGATCCTTGCTTTCGCTGACAAATACTTTCACGCACTCGCAGCCTCGAGAAATCTTGGTGACGAATGGAGTAAAAAGCAGGCGTATTGGGAGGAACCGCCTGCCACCGTGAAACAGCTGTTACGCCCCGAACAAGGCGAGCAGATGGAATTCATCGTCTCGAAGCTTGATCCCGACCTGCGCGAGGCGATCTCGAACATCCAAACAATTGCTGATCGATGGGAACGGCGTGAAGCGTGGCGGCGAATCTCAGGCAGAATCGCTCTGGTTTCCGTGAATCTCTACCTTCGCCGAGGGTTCGAACCGACCGACATTGCCGATCAATTCTGCGGGCAATGGTTTCTAAGAGATGATCATTATGATCCCCACAAGGGGTTGATCATTTCTCACGAGACCCCAGACGAAGGAGTGCTCATTCTGTGATTCCGACAGCCCGCCTTGTTCTGCAATTCAGTCCGCAACCGACACCGGGCCTGAAAACCAAAGCCTTGCGCGGGGCTCTGGCTGCGGCTTTTCCCGAGCACGATCTTCTTCACCAGCACACGTCTTCGGGTTTCGTCTATCGGTATCCGTTGATTCAGTATCGATGGCAGGCGAAGCGTGGGATTATTATGGGGTTCCACGCCGGTGCCGAACTCCTGGTTCGCCTTCCACTTCTGGGTCGCGCCCTTCAACTGGAGCGCCTGACAACCACCGTTACCGATGTCGATATGCAGTTTCGTCGGCAATCGGTTGAGATGTGCGAAACTCCTCTGGCATACCGCTTCCAGTCCCCCTGGCTTCCGTTCAATCAGGAAAACCACGCGAAGTTCCAAGGCATGAGCATCGAGGACCAACGACTCGAGTGTGAGAGAATCGCCGTCGGCAATCTGCTGACCGCTTTTCGCGGGTTGGGGGTGCACATTCCAGATCGATTGTCGGTTCAGTTTGAGAAACAGAGGCAAGTGCGATGTCGCTACAAGGACCAGACCTTTATCGGGTTCTACGGGACTCTCAGAGTGAATGCCCGCCTGCCCGACGGCATCGCCATCGGCAAGGCTGTCAGTCACGGCTTCGGCTGGCTTGCGCCGATACACGGCGCCCGGCAGTCATGATACCATGAGAGAAAGGTTTTGCGATTCTTTTCTGCCAGGAGTCACCGACCCATGATCTGCGAGCAAGATCGAGGGCTTGCCCAAACCCTCAAGGCAAGACTGAGACAACACGTTCCGATTCTGGATTTTCGTGTTTTCGGCTCTCGTGCACGCGGCAATGCCGCAGCCGACTCAGATTTTGACGTGTTTGTCGTGATTCCTGAGCGAAATCAAGCCCATGAAGCCGCTATTTCAGATATTGCGTGGGAAGTCGGTTTCGACAACCGCGTGGTCATCATTCCGCTTGTCGTTTCGCAGGTAGAACTGCAGGAAACCGCCTTGCGATCGGCTCCAATCGTCGAGAACATTCTACGAGAAGGGGTCAGCGTGTGACCGATCGGGAAACACTGCTGGCCTACCGCTGGCAACAGGCGGCAGAAACACTGGCCGATGCGAAAAGCATGGTTCGGGCCGGAGTATCGCCCCGATCCATCATCAATCGTGCCTATTACGCGGCATTTTACAGCGTCCTGGCTCTGTTTCTATCAGAGCGCATCACAGTGAAGTCGGGCAAACACGTCGGGATCATCGGAGCGTTCAACGAAGTCTTCATTCGCACCGGTATCATTCCCAAAGAATATTCGCGCACTCTGCAGAGACTCTTTGAGCGCCGGCAGCGAGGCGACTATCTGGAACTTGAACAATTGACGATGGATGATGCTGCGCAACAGGTGGAACTCAGCGAAACATTCGTGGTGATGGTGAAGGAAAAGCTCGGCTTGCCATGACCGGGGACTCAAGCGAATTTGCGCTGCTGCACCCGGACTCGGTTCTCATGTTGACACCGAGCGACATTCTCGAATACCTGTTTTGCCCGCGATTTCCCTATTTCATGCACTGTCTCGGAATTTCTCAATACGAGGAGCGGCGTTACAAGGTTCGTATCGGTCGAGAACTTCATCGACGCAGAGCACGGCAGAATCCGGCTTACAAGCGCAAGCGCCTGGGGTGCCGAAAACGAGCAACCGATGTATATCTCGCCTGTCCGAATCTACACATGCGCGGCATTGTCGATGAGGTGCTCGAACTTGAAGACGGATCGCTGGCGCCGCTGGATTACAAACACACGGCCGCACGCATTCGGCCGTTCAAGACCCATCGCGTTCAACTCGGACTCTATGCCATGATGATCGCTCAAACATTCGATCGTCCGGTTCACAAAGGGTTTCTCGTCTACACGAGAGGTGGAAACACGGTGTCAGAAGTCGCATTTTCCGACCGTGACTTTTCGAAAATCCTGCAGATCGTGCAGGAAGTCGTCGAAATCATTCAGACAGGGGCATTGCCACGCCGATCTCGCAGCACGGCGAGATGTGCCGATTGCTGTTACCGAAACGTCTGCGTATAATACAGTTGTCGACTTTGACTACTCGGACTGAATTATGAGATCTGACGCATCACGTTCTTTGAAAAGCGCATCAGAAATACGTTTCAGGATGGGAAATCTCTGCAACGCGCAGGAAAATGTGCCACAGAGAACAGGCAAAACATGCGAAAAAACGCGAAAACGGACCGGAGTAAAACCGTTTGAAAACCTGATTAAATCGCTGCCCAATGGGTTGGGCAAGTCCCAGTCCTCAATCCACCAGAACAAGGATTGAAACCGGTGGCCGCTGAGGACGGGGAGGGCGCCGACCACGGTCCCCG
>CAYYIY010000049.1:42337-42546 GCA_964472075.1 uncultured bacterium
GTCCTCAATCCACCAGAACAAGGATTGAAACCGTCGAACTCGCCGGGGAATGTTCGGCGATATTCGGGTCCCAGTCCTCAATCCACCAGAACAAGGATTGAAACAGCGGGTCGTAGGCGGTCATGGCTAAAACCTTCCTACGTCCCAGTCCTCAATCCACCAGAACAAGGATTGAAACTCTATCGTGAACTCTTCCATCGCCAGAAACT
>CAYYIY010000050.1:0-18696 GCA_964472075.1 uncultured bacterium
ATACGCCGAGTGTTTCGGCTACACACCAGTAGGGATCAGCGTTCGGCCTGTCCAGGCACCTCACCGAGAATGGCAGTTTCTGTCGATTTGTCCGAGGCCGTGACAGGCACTCTGCCGGGCGTGTTCCGCAGAAGCGTTTCCTGAACCGGAATCATGAAGGAGGCACGAGTGATCGAGCGCGGCGTCAGCGCCGGTGTTCGAGAAACAGCAGGTGATGAGCGTCCTGGCTGAGACGAAGTCGGCGCAGCCCGGGGAGCCGCTGTAGGGTATTCTCAATGACTGCCTGCAGTCGATCAGCGTAATCGAGCAGTGAAGACGTCGATGGTGACGGAATGAGGCGATGCTGATAGGCAAGATCGCGTTGTCGGTCGTCTTGTTCGATACGGCAGCCGAATCGCTCGGGGTGTTCGAATAAGGGTGTCTCAAGCTCGGCCTGCAAGCTGAACAGATCGTAACTGAAGCCGAACGGATCGACAAAAGGAAGTGACCGCCGCAGGACATCGAGAGTGAGTTCCCGATCCTCCTCTGTTTCACCCGGAAACCCGGTCATGAGAAACAGATGAACGGCGATCCCGGCTTCCGAAATGGCTTGCAGCATGGGGGCAATCTCTGCCGCCCGAGTTCCTTTTTTCCAGAGGGTGAGCAATCTGTCCGAGCCGGTTTCGAGACCGAGAAACAGCTTTCGACAGCCGGCCCGACGCGCCAGTCTCCAGAGGTCCGGCTGCCGCGGCGGGTCGAACCTGGCGTAGGCGATCCAGGAAACGGGGGTCGAAAGTCCCAGGAGCATTTGACTGATGTCGCGTATTCGACGTTCTGAAAGAGCCTCATCAACGAAAAACAGGCGATTGATGCCGAGATCGCCGGCTTGTTGTACTTCCTGCCGCACGAATTCGAGAGGTTTCCGGCGATACCCGGCACGCCCGTCGGGAGATCGTCCGGGGTGGATGCAGAAACAACACTGTCCCCACGGGCATCCACGAGCTGTTTCAATGGGAATCACCAGGTGCGGAGTGAGATAGTCGGCAAGCGGCATCAGATGCCAGGCAGGCCGAGAAGGTTTCAAGAAATCGTGGCGGCGAAAACGAGAGGCCGGACACTCTGATGTCGGGTTTTGTCCTATTTGATTCGTGTAGAGATCCTTATCTGAAGACGATAACAGAGCGGATAAAAATGGTTCAGCATCGCCTCCGACGACGAAACGGACCCGGGCGTGCAAGGCGCCGATGGCGGGCAGAAGGGAACGACGGTAGAAGACGGCGTCACCGCCGATCATGATGGGTAACGCAGGAGCGATGCGGCACAACAAGCCGATCAAATAGAGTCCGATCGCGATTTGTGAGTCCGAGATGATGCTGATGCCGACGATGTCGGGCTTCCAGCCGATCAAGCGTTCGGCCTGAAGTGCGAGCCACTGGTGATGCGGCGGAGAAATCTCGTTTGCGAGAAGTTGCTGCCAGACTGTTGTCGAGTCGATGAGCAGATTCGCAGTGAGATGGTCCCAGCCGAGCTGAAACTGGCCGCGCGCGTCGAAGGCATGACGAAATGCGTCTTCAAGGGTGCGAGACGATGCATCGTAGCGATGAAGGTCTGCGAAAATCGAGGGGTCGAGAAGCTGCCTGGCAGCAAGAGAAGCCGAAGTGTCAGCCTGGACGCCCGCCAGCAGATGGCGATACAGGGCCAGATTCAGGTCGAAGACGCGCGTCTCGACGCCGAGGTCGAGAAGATGGCCGGCAATTACGGCCGGCGCGAGTGGCGGGTGTCGAGGATCCCACTGCGGTGGAAAGACGAGGGCGACCCGCTTGAACTGGGACAAAACGATCTCAGGTCAGGTAGGTATACCCGTACAGCCCTGATCGATAGATGGCGAGGAATTCCTTGCCCTCCTGAACGGTGATGCGCTTTTCCTTCACGGAGTTGCTGACCCATGATTCCATCGTTCGTACAAGCCGCTTCGAGTTGTACTGAACGTAGTCGAGCACATCGGCGATTGCTTCGCCGTCGATCACGCGTTCGACATCCCACGTCCCGTCATCATGTACGAGCACATGCACGGCATTGGTGTCGCCGAACAGATTGTGCAGATCGCCGAGGATCTCCTGATAGGCACCGACCATGAAAACGGCCAGATAGTAGCTGTCGCCGCTGTTGAACTCGTGCAGAGGCAGACACGGTGAAAAAGTCTTCATGCCGATGAAGTGATCGATTTTGCCGTCGGAGTCGCAGGTAATGTCCTGGATGGTTGCGTGCCGGGTCGGCTTCTGATGCAGCTTGTGAATAGGCATGATGGGAAAGAGCTGGTCGATGGCCCAGGCATCGGGGAGAGATTGAAACAGAGAAAAGTTGCAAAAGTACTTGTCGGCAAGCAGTTTGTCGAGCATGCGAAGCTCTTCGGGAGAGTGCTTCAATTCAGCGCCGAGCTGGCGCACTTCGCGGGCAATCGACCAGAAGAGCCGTTCGGCCTGAGCGCGCGTGCGCAGATCGAGCATGCCGAGGCTGAACAGGTCCAGGACCTCTTCGCGCAGCTGCTGAGCGTCATGCCACGCTTCGATCATGTTGGCCAGCGCCAGATTGTCGAGAATATCGTACATCTCTTTCACCAGTTCGTGATCTTTGCTGGTGATCTTGAAGCTGCGGTCTTCGAACATGGGCGGCTGGGTGGTTTCCAGGACGTTGAATACCAGCACGGCGTGATGCGCGGTGAGCGCGCGCCCGGATTCCGTGATCAGCGTCGGATGCGGCAGGTTGTGCTTTTCGCAGACGTCGGCAATGGTTGCCACCGCGTCGTTCGCATATTCCTGAATCGTGTAGTTGATGCTGCTCGAGATGGTTGTGCGCGACCCGTCGTAATCAACTCCCAGCCCGCCGCCGATATCGACATACTCGATGGCGCAGCCGAGTTTTCGGATCTGCACATAAAAATAGGCGACTTCACGCAACCCGGCTTTGATCTTCCGGATGTTGGTGATCTGACTGCCGAGATGGAAATGTACGAGTTTGACGCAGTCGAGAAAGCCTTCCTTGTCGAGCAGTTGAATACCTTCAAGGACTTCGCTGGCGTTGAGGCCGAACTTGCTCTGGTCGCCGCCCGACTCTTCCCATTTGCCGCTGCCGGAAGTCGCGAGCTTGATGCGAATGCCGATGTTGGGCCTGATCTTATGGCGTTCGGCGATCGACATGATCAGTTTCAGCTCGTTCAGTTTCTCGGCCACGACCACGATGCGCTTGCCCATTTTCTGCGCCAGAATGGCGAGTTCGATGAAATCCTCGTCTTTGTATCCGTTGCAGATGATCAGAGCATCAGGGTTGTCCATGATGGCCAGAACAGCGTGCAGTTCGGGTTTTGAACCTGCCTCGAGCCCGATGGGGAACTTCTTGCCGTAGCGAACGATTTCTTCGACGACGGGGCGTTGCTGGTTCACCTTGATGGGATACACGGTGAAATAGTTGCCCTGGTAGTTGTATTCCTGGGCGGCACGGCGGAAACAGCCGAAGATGGTTTCGATGCGATCGTCGAGAATATCGGGGAACCGTAACAACACCGGCATGTTGACATCGCGCAGCACGAGGTCGTCGACCAGTTCCTTGATGTCGATCACCGTACGCTTGTCGCGGCGCGGACTCACGGTCATGTGACCTTTGCTGTTGATCCCGAAATAGTTCTGGCCCCAGCCGGTGACATTGTACAGTTCCAGAGAATCTTCCGTTCGCCATTTGCGCATGTTACGGCTCCGAATATTGGAATGATGCCGATCGCGAGAGGGTACCCCCGCCGTTTTCCGCGCAACATGGTAAAGGGTTTTCTCCGGCTCTGCAAGTGATTATTTCAAGGTTTTCGCAAGATGGTTTTTCAGGGGGGTGTTGGTTTGCGAACGCGATGATTGAGTTCGTTCGATATCGTTCTTTCATTCAGGCCCGGAATTTGCAGTGCAGACTCCGGGTAAATATGGTACACTGATAATAGAACTACCTGGGAGTGGAGTTTTCATGGCGCGACAACTGCGACATCGGGCCGGTCTCTCGCTGATTGAAATTCTCATCGCCTGCATTATCCTTGCGTTCGCGATGATTCCGATCGCGGCCATGATGGGGTCGGGGTTCCGCGGTACGATGCGGGACAGCCGGCAGATCAAAGCCCTGCAGCTGTGTCAGGCTCGGCTGAATCAGTGCCACAACGTGCCCTTCGATCGATTGGTAACGACGGCTTCCAATATCACTTCCGGGACGACGGTTCTGCTCAACCTCGGGCCGGAGAACATCGACAACACAGTGTACACCGTTGATCTGGTCGTGGCTGACGTCCCGGTCAATTTCTCTTTTCAGTCTGTCGATGTGAATCAGCCCGGGTATAATAAGGATGTCCCGACCAGTTGGGTGTTTCAGGGGGCGCAGACTCTGTCGATTCCTGTGAATGCAGCTCGTCGGGCGACCGTCAGAGTCTCCTGGACAGAGCGCCCCGGAGTGCCTCAGCAGCAGGTGTCCTTTTCTACCTTTCGCGTAAACCTGGATTATTGAGGGGGCCTGAACCATTATGAGACGACGCGGAATGACGATTCCACTGGTGTTGGTGCTCTCATTTGCCTTGCTGATTCTCGGCAGTGCGTATTTCAACCAGATGCGCGGCCAGAGGCCGATCAACGACAAGATGTTCGAGCGCACCCAGGCGGATTTCCTCGCACAGGGGCTGGTGGAGCTTGCATCGCTGAAGTTCAAAAAGAGACCCGCCGAGTTCTATTATGCGTACAAGGCGCGGCAGGCGGGAGTGAACACAGCTCCGTTCACGACGTATGTGAACAACGACACGACCCTGAACGGAACATTCACGGACAGTCGCAACAAGAGCTACGATTTCGCCACGAACTGGGAACTCGTCACGAACAAGTTGTTTGAAATCGACGGCATTCGCATTACTGTGACCGTCACTCAGTACAATCAGAATAATGTTGTCGAACTGGTCAGAACGTTGTCCCACACTATTCAGGCCAATCGTCGTTTCCTGTGAGATGATAGTGAGCCTTCGTCAGAACGAATTGGAGAAGCGTATGAAAAGATCGTCCGGGTTTACTCTGACGGAAGTGCTGATCGCTGCTTCGATTCTCTCGGTATTCATGATCGGGGTATTCAACATTTACCGCTCGGGCAGCGAGAGCTTCAGGCGCGGCTCGTGGCGTCAGAAGGCTCAGAAAGACGCGCAGCTCTTTCTCGAGGAAGCCCGTCTGTACGTCGAACGGGCGGGGAATGCGCTGACCACACGTGACGATCGTATAGATGTGATGGCGTTTCCCTTACGACTGAATTCAGTCGCAAGCGGAACCGCGTATGACGTGAGAAGTCTGGGTGCTGATACCACCCTGTTGTTTTCGAACATGCTGACTCCCTGCACGCTGTATTCGAATCTGGCTTCGACCAAGCAAGCCGGCAGGTGGGTCGGTGGCTTGTTTACCGCTAATCGCAGAACCCTCCGTCTGCGCACCAGCATCAATCCGGCTGATCTCCCGCCGGCCGTCATGCCGTGGGTCCCGGCACTGGGAACCGATTTCCTGGCGGCTCCATCATCGCAGCTGCGACAAACCCAAATCCTGGAAGAAGTTGAATCGGTCATGTTCAACCTGGCTAGTATGACCGAGGGAATTCAGCTGACGATTACCGTGACGCTGAGTCGAACCGGCGTTGCGTCGGGCACGAACGATACCCGAGTGACGCAGAGCATTCGCGCCAAGTTGCTGCAGGATGTCGGGGTACAATGGTTCTGAGCGCCTCGAGCCGTTTTCGGGAAATCCTCTTTCTCGCGACGTTCTGTCTCTGCGTGACCATGACGGTATCGGCTTGCGATGCGAACTTTGTGTCCGCTGAGATTCTCAGTGTTTCCAGCAACAGGCTTTCCGCCCTGTTGTTTGTACCCCTGTTTTTTCATCTGTCGGAAATCACCCATGATCATCTCTTCCCGCAAGCGTGGGAGTCGCTGGAGCTTGATGCGAATTCCGGCACGGTGCAGCGCATGCTTGACCTGGCGTTTTTGTCAGGTTTTTTGGCGTTTGTAAAAACGTTTTTACACCCAGGCGCTCAATCCCGGGGCAACATGGGGAGGTTAACCTTTGAGTTGACTCCTGCCAGTCTGACGCTCTCACAAAATGCGCTTGCCACCGGCAGCTACCGAATGCTGATCGGTACGATCGGGATTGCCGGGCGCGCTCGCACCGTGTGGTACGGGAACGAGGGCAAAATTGACTTCATCGATGAGTTGCCATTGGAAACCAATCTGCAGTGGATCAGCGTCTGGCCGCCCGTATTGCCGCCGCATTTCAAGGGATGGGGCCGGAACTGGCATTTTGACTGGAGTTTACGAGGAGAACACGGCGAATGAAGAGACTGTTGCAACGCGTTCTGATTCTCGCGCTGCTACTGGCGTGCTCGACGCTGGTCAGCGCATACGGACAATCTTTTGGGTGGGTGCGTCTCAGCGAGATCTGGGGAGAACACCCACGAATTCAGCAGTTCGATCTCTCGACGCGGCGTTTTTCGACGGGGCCGTCCAGCCCCGTTCCATACGAGGCCACGACGGGACAGAAGCAGCGCCTGATTGAAGAGATTGCCGGGTATGAGCGGCAGAAGCTGGCGGTGCGAGCACGTCTCGAGGCTGCCATGCGCGGAACCGCCGACCGGAAGAAACAGGCAGAGGCAGAATACTGGCAGAACACCAGATCCCTCGATCAGGCGATTGCCGAGAAGCGCCGGCAGGTCGATGCGCTTGCCGCAGCACTGGAGTTCGGCGGCATGACCTCGGAAGTGACCGTCTTGCCTGAATTGGGGCGTGTGAATGCCGAAGTACAGCAGGCAATCCAGCGTGTGGCGGCTCAGCGAGGGTGTGCCATGGTGTTTAATGAACCGGTGCCGTTGCCCCGTTCGGGAGAGCCTGCCGTCATTCAGAACTTCTGGCGATCGGCTTTGGCACGGCCGGATATGCAGCAAGGTCGAGGCAGCCTGCATTTGTGGCTGCGTCGGCGTGAGGATGCGATCGTACAACTTGGAAGCCGCTTGAACATGCTGCGGCCGGTGATTGTCGGGGGTGTCGATCTGACAGAAAACGTCGTGAAAGAACTTCGCGGCTCTGGAACTGCAGGAGGAAGCAGATAATGAAGAACGTGACCATGAATCGACTTTGGGCGTCGGTAGCCGTACTGTTGCTGACCGTGACGATTTCCGGATTTGCGCAGGGAGTGGCGGTCATCGATTATCCGACCGTCGTGATGCTGCATCCGCTGATGAGCACCTATCACTTTTCACGTGGGGCCTTCGAAAAAGTTCAGGTCGGCATCGATGAGCAGAAGTATCAGGAATGGCTGGCGCGAGCCGGAGCCGAGATCGCCAATCTGCAGACAAAGTACAAGTCCGAGTTGTCGACCCGTAAGGCGGCCGTGCAAAGACTGGAATCCGAATCTGTTCGCATGCGGGAAAAATTCAACGAAACTCTGAACTCGCTCTCGGTGAACTTTGATCGATTGCGAACCAGTGACAAGGCCGAAGACAAGGCTTTGCTGGCCCGATCTGACTATCAACAAAAGGTGGCGGCGTTCGAGGAAAAATTCATGCGTGAATCGCAAGGCCTGGCGACTCAGCTGGAGAAGGCCCGCCAGGAATTGAAAGATCTCGAAGCATTGATCGAGGCTCCGCGATGGACGACACCAGCCGAGACCAAGCAGATGTTCAGCCGTATCGAAACAGACATTGCGGCGGCAGCACAGCAGGTCATGCGTGGCAAGAACTGCAGTGTTTTGCTCAACAGCGGCGGCATGGGATGGCCGACCCCTCAGGGTTCGCTGGAAAAAGTGGATCCCGCTGAACTCGCGCGCTGGAGCGATGCCGATCTCGAGTTGTACAAGTCGTTTCTGACCAGTGATCTGAAGCCGCCGGCACAGGATGCCCCCAACCCCCAGTACCGCAGTCTGCTCGAACAGGCATTCATGCGGAACAAGGGATCGATGGTTCGCCGTGCGTTGCAGGCACGCAGCGGTTTGCGACTGATTCCAGAGCCTGATCTCGTCCCGCGCGTGCTGATGGGCGGCACGAACGTAACCATCGATGTTGTGAATTACATCCTGTATCAATACAAACTGACTGACGCTCAGAGAGGATTAGTGGCCCAGGTCTTGCGTGAAATGGGATGGAAATAGTCTTGGGAGGTGGAATATGAAACGGATTGGTATCGCCCTCTCGGTTCTGGCTCTGATTGTCGCCTGGTGCGGTTCGGGATATGCGCTCGATCCGCTCTATGAGCGAAACGGCCTGGTTTATCTGCTGGTTTCGGATGACAACCAGACACAGGATCCGCTGGACGGTGTCTATCAGGCCAACCGCATTCCCGTTCCCGCCAAGTTGTACTATCCGGGTCTGACGTACGGCCTGGGTGTCGACTTGAACCTCTGGCTCCACACCTTCTCGGAGGCCAAAGACAATAATTTCTCGGCGTATACCGGTCCGACCGATAAAGTCGTGAACCAAAAGCAGGCCCTCGGCTATTTTACCGGAGCGGCCTGGTGGCATCGCTGTATTAACCAGTTGAACGGCTCGAGTCGCATACCCGGAAGTATCGGCCATCTCCCCTGTGAGAGCGGCCTCACGAACTTCAACGTCGGCGACGGAAGCTCGCAAAGCGATAGTGTCGGTGTCACGATTCTGGCGAACTCGGTTGACGGCGACGGTGGATTGAAGCTGGTTCGCTTTGCTTCCGGTCGATGGTATCACGCCCGCGATCTGGCGGCTCTGGGTTGGCCGAACAACGGAAACGGCACGGGCGGCGGTTGGTATGCGCCGAGCGAAACGATGGCCGCCGGCTACTCCAACCCCAATCCGTATTTTCCGACATCCAATTCGTGGAAAATGTATTCGGATGTCGAAAAGCGCCTCTATCACAAGTATTACAAACACACCTGGAAGCCGGGCATGCCCGCAAGTCAGCCGCCTGCGGGTCCGAAGGTTGCCGAGTCATTTGAAGTCGACATCAAGCGATATATCCGCAATGGATGCTTCGACGGATGCGGTATCACTCAAAGCATGATTCCGCTTCCGGCTGAGAAGTGGCATACATCGCAGGTATTCAATCGCTGGGCCAAGTCTTACTTTTACGCCCGCAAAATCAACAACTCGGTTCCAACGAACGATGCCTATATCGATGTCGACAGCGTCCGGTATACGACCTGGCCCGGCTTGCTGGGCTACATGAACGATCCGAGCAGTGTCGACATTGGCGTCTCGATGAAAAGCGCCACCGACGACTTCGTCTACGTTCTCGGCAAGAAGATCGCGCAGGAATGGCTCTCCCTGTATTACGGCTCGCCCATCACGATCAATTATGGCAAGGGTGTCGTATCCGACCAGTGGTGGATGACCGGTGGTACGGTATTTGTCTATGACCAGAATGTCGGTGTCATCTATCAGATCGAACGCGATGAAACGCAGGCTCTGCCGAAAGACAAGATCAAGAAGGTCGTCGTGCACACCGGTGTCGGCAACGACGTGAATGACGTCGGCACCGACGGTTTCGGGAACGTCTTTTACACCAAGACGCAACTGGTGCCGGCCAAGAATACCGATTTCACCTTCCCCATGCGCACCAGCGTGGTCTGGGGGAATCCTTCCGGATCCATTCGCCCTGGTATTGTGAAGTACCGCCAGAATATCTACAAGACTGTATACAAGAAAGACATCTTCGGCGCGATGACCATCGAAGGTCAGCTTCAGATCGGTTACAAAGATTACGATCAGAACATCCAGTATTTTCCCTACTCGTCAACTGTCGATTTGAACGATATTTCCAAGTGGCAGAAGCTCGGTGACCCGTACGTCGTGTATTCGTCGATCGGCAATGCGTCGCGAACCGAAATGGCCGTTGTGAACGTGGCGACGCCGCCGAACGTCAGTGGTGAAAAGGTGGCAAAGCTGGACATCACGGGTCCGTACGGTGATGACGGCAGCGGGTTCTATCAGGTTCCCGCCAATCAGAATGCCCTCGTTCCTTATCAGACGTACAAGTTCGAAGTCGAGAACTACCCGTTGCACAACGGCAAGATCAACCAGCGCACGTCGACGGACGCCAACGTTGACGCACAGTTCCGACGAATCGATCGACATCCGAACAATGGCTACATTGGCGGATTCGTGTCGACCCTCAAGATTCTCGGTGCCGACCAGAACGATTGTGTGAAATACACCTGGAGGATCGTACAGGTTGTTGATGCCGCGGCAAATGCGATTACCCCTCCGAAGATCATCTATGAGCGCGGTGTGACCTCGGATTATTACAAGCCGTACATTTTCGCGGCCCTCGACTACGGTGAATACGAGATTCAGGTGTCGGCCAAATACCAGTGGTATGACATGGATCAGCTGGCCTACGGCGCGACCATCGCCTCTCTGTCGAGCGTGTTGAAGCCCTCAGCCGGGTCGTATGATCAGGGCAAGGCGGTAGACGGAACGAACGTGGCCAAGCTGTATGTGAAGGTTTCGGCGACGCCGCCGAACCCTGTTCCTACAGGCAACGTCGTGATCTATCGCAACAAGGCCGGCTCCTGGGTTACCCAGGATGCAAACGGCGGTGCCTCGATTGGGCCGTATTTCATCACGACCGATCTGTCGAACGAGCAGTGGAAGGTGGAAGATCCGACGGCTGCTCAGCTGGTGAAGGCGATTCGCAATCAGTATCCTCCCAACCCGGGTGATGTGCATCTGCGCCCCGGAACGCTGCAATGGTCCGATAACAACGTCGAAGTGAACTGGTCGGCGAAGATTCTGAACCCGGTACTGCCGCTGCAGAACGGTGTCTACTATGCTCCTTCCGGAATTCCGTTCATCGGTAAGACCAAGAAACAGACGTTGACCGCGTATCCCTCTAATACCGATAACTACTTCTCGATTTTCACGGGTCTCAACTATGATGACAGCATCTCGAACCAGTGGAAAGAGACGTTCGGTATCCCGTCCGACCCGTGTTTCTATGAGTTGCGGTGTTCGGCTGAACGTAACTTCGTGTGGGAAAGCATCACCTATACGTATCAGCAAGACCCCTACGGAAACCTGGTTCCGGTGCCCGGCCCGAGTGTGCCGCGCAGCAGCAAGGTCAGTTTCACGGGTATCGCCCGCGTTCTGGTGCTTGACCGCACGCAGCCGATCGCCAGTGAGACGGTGGTTACCCCGAAGTATCTGTATGCAGAAACCGGTGGTACGATCAACGGAACGGTTGAAGGGGTCACGGTGAATCCCACGAACGTGGTGATCGAAGTTCCGGACGGCAACCCGATGGCCTGGCTGACCTGGGAGCGAACCGAAGTGCCGGCAGCCTGGCAGCCGGTTCACAAGCCAACCGTTCGACAGGCGCAGTTCTGGTATGAGGCGGCCGGCGCCACGAATCAGACTATGGCCACGACCTCCTTCGCGGTGCCGCAGGCCAACGTGGTTGTCGTTGCTTCAGGCGCACGCAGTCTCTATCGCATCACGATTCCCAAAACGTCGCTGACCGCGCCCATGCCGATTCATCGGGCCATCCACCTGAAGAACCAGATGCAGGCCGGAACGTTGTTCTACGCTTCAGATGTGAATTTCCAGCCTCTCGGATACGGATTGAACTTCCTGCGCGATACCAGCAATCAAACGCGCACGTTTACGACCGGTCTGGGTGAAACCCATCTGATCGACACTATACGCCCGAACGCGATCATCGGCGTATCGGATGAAAAGTATTCGATCACGCGCTGGGTGCCTGATTCATCGGTGTTTGGGCAGTTTGCCGGTTATGCCTGGGTGAATAACACGCAGGTTTGGAATGCAGGAAGCAACCAGGGTTCGGTCAACGTGAACGGCACGATCGTTTCACCTCTGATGATTCAGATGATCGATGGGCCGCAGCCGATCGAGGTCGATACCCCGATTACGTTCACCTTGTACGGACGTGACAACATCAACATCGAGACGGCGGTCGAGCTGAATGCCTTCTCGATTCAGCAGCTGACACCGGCTCCGGCCGGCGCCGTCGAGGCGTTGACGCGCCCCGTTCATCGCAAGATCTTCCGTATGGATACTTCGGGTACGTCTCAAGGCTGGGTGATCAGCGGAACGGTGAAAGACAAGGCACTTGGTATGCCCAGTGCCCCGCAGGCTCCGTATTCCGGTTCGACGAGCTACCCGTTGCGACAGCGTGAGCGTTCCATCAGCATGGTCCCGTTCACGGTTCACAACACGACCCTCGACGTTCGCATCATCGAAAAGAACAACCGCTAGAATTCAGTTCTGCTGAAGCCCGGGGGCCGATCCACAAGCCCTCGGGCTTCTTCTTTGTACCCCGCATTTCTCGGTGAGAAATGCGTGCCTGGTCAGGCCGTTTTGATTCCCTGTTGCTTCGCACGAACCACTTCGGCAACTTCGATCATCGACTCCTCTTGCTTCTTCGTCGAACCCCTTCGAGCGCCCAACCCTGGGCGCGCTCAGAGGGCACGCTCCATCGTGGAGCGAGCCGACGAAGCATCGGATGGCTCGGCGAGCTCATACGCCGAGTGTTTCGGCGTCACGTCAATAGTCGAAAGGGGGATGCGGGAGTGGGGAGCAAGCAGGGTGGGTTCAAGCGAACGTCGTGCATTCATGGTGAAAAGAATGCAGGACGGTATTGCTCGGATGTGAATGGGTGATAGTACAATGCGCAAGAGAGTATGACTCTTATGTAAAGCTGATATGAGGCATTGATGAATGACAAAGGTATTGGTGAGTGAATAGAGCCGGTTGTGAAATACCGGACAATTTCGCCGACATCGTAAGCGATACCTGACTGGGTTTTCCTGCTGCCTCGAAAATCTGGTCGGTTCCATAGTCCACCTCATCTGGTGTTTGATATTTGAGACTTCGATGACTGGGGGACTGTTGTAAAAGTACCAGTGGCAATCGAGTGAGATCTCTTTCTGATGCATTGTATCGTATGGTTATGAAACACCTCTTCGTATTCTGCGGTGCTTCTAATGGCTCAATGAACACATTGTCGATCCGACGGCCCTTTCCATCGATGCTGATTCTGATTCGTATCTCTACAGCGCGTTGGTAAAAGCATCTGAGGTGAAGAGGCTTTCTTGATCGGTACTGATGATGAGCAAATTCTTCATTCGACTCCTTTCAAACATTGCGCATGATCGCGATTTCGGTGCTTTTATCGGCTTTGATGATTCGCGTTGCTTCGGTGTGCCAAGCAAGCCGGTTTGCCAGTAAAGTTTCAGAAATTTGCTCATCGTGAGTCGGTATTGAAGTTCTCGGGAGTCTCTTGAGATCTTCAAAAGCCGCTTTGGTTTTGAACTCTGACCCGTGATTTCCGCGTGGGCGTCCTGGCATCGTATTGTTCCTTTTCATCCGGTTGCACGCCAGGTTATTCCTTATCGCCCTGTCCGGATGTGATCGGCCGGCTCTTTGTTGATAAGGCTTGAACAACGGTTTTTCCACGAGGGTCGTCACTCTGATTGGCGGTGGTGAAGCTTCGTGACTGGGAAAGGCGATGCGCTGATCTGGACAAATCAGGCCGGTGCATGACCGTGTGTATTTTCAGGTGAGTTGCGCCACACGACCGGTATTGGGGTGCAGAGAAAAGGGGCGATGAAATCGTCCAGGTTGCGGCGAGAGAAGATCGCCTTTTGTTGCTGATAGAAGATGCATGCAAAAAAAACGGCGACCCGTAAGGGTCGCCGTTTTCAACAGGACGGAATCAGCGTCGGTTGGTTTCGCGGTCGATGACGCGGATATCGAGGGTAGTCGGGACAATGACAAGGCCGAAGCGAACGGTGCGGGTGTTCCGTTTTGCCGATTTGTTGTAGTCTAGGGCGGTGTCTTCGGCATACAGTGTGACATCATAGATACCGGGCTGGCGGAACACATGGCGGAACTGGGTCACGCTCGAGCCGGGGATCGTTTCCTGAGTCGAGCCGACTGCATAGTAAGCACTGGCGGCTTCAGGACCAACAATACGGAAGTACGGAGCCGGAGCGGCCGCGACCTGAATGTTATCGTTGGTCTGCAAGGTGAAGTCGACTTCGACGCCGGCCTCGATGCCTCGGCTGATGATCGTCGGGAACATGCCGTCGAGACCTGTCACTGCGGCCAACGGGGGCGTCGGCAGGCCGTAGATCTTCGTGCCGAACGGAGGATTGAAGCAGTTCAGAAACACACCGTCATTTCCAGGCTGCCAGGTGTGCGCCTGAGTCACGGCTTTCACGAAGAAGTCGTAGTTTGTCAGCTGGGGCTGAATATTGAAGGGAACCACGTGGGTCGTGTTGCCCTTCAATTCCGTGATTGACAGACACGCCACCGGGTGGCGATTATCGACCACGTCGATGAAGGTCAGGCCGGCAGCGTTCTTCATCTCGTTGCCCGAGCTGTCGCAGGCTACGAAATTGATGCCGTAGCCGTCGTGAGCCGCCGTGTTCACCCACGCACCATTTCCGGGGTTGTTATACCCGGTCTGGTTGTTCGCGAAGTTGACCGGCAGGTTGGCGTGATAGTTCACCGACGTTGACTGCGTGGCGGCCATGCTCTGGAAATGCTGGATATCGGAGATCGGGATCTGATATTCGATTTCACTGTAGGTCGAACCGGCCGGTACGCTCCGCAACGTGCGCTTGAGGCGATAGTTGTTCGAGACCAGGGCGTCAGACTGCTGGGCCAGCGTGGGCGATGAGTAGCTGGCAATCTGGCGCATCTGAGCGGCGGTGATCGTTCGGTTCCCGATCGTGATATTCGCTGTGGGAAGGGCCCCGGCGTTGTTGATCAAGGCGGTATGGAACTGCGCCATGGTCACGCTGGCAACCGACGGAGAGGTGAAGCTTGCCAGGGTATTGATCGGCACGGCGTTCTTTCCGGCTCCGTTGGTCTCATGAATGATCGTGGCGGTTTGCCGCAGATTACGATTGTGCACTCCAACCCCCGGAATCGGACAGGTTTCGTTGAGGTTGGCAAACGGGTTGTTGTCGCGCACGACGATGGTCAGGTTTGTCGGGTTGCCGTTCGTTGCTGTGAGAGGATCGCCGGTGGTGCCTTTCAGGCTGAAGGCATTGAGACTGCCGGAATTCAGACTGATGACCGTCGGAGGAGTCTTGTCACGCACCAGAACCTTACAGGTGCCGCGATACTGCACGGTGCCGGTCTTGGTTTTGATGCCGGCGGGGCTGCCGTCTGAGTTGTAGGCACGATAATCATATTCCCACGATCGATAAGCATCGCACTGGAGGGTGCCGAGTCGCGGGTCGGTGGGGATGGGAATACCGAATGTGACGGCTGTGTCGGCCGAGTTCGCGGTGTTCTTGGGCGGCAGGTTCATGGGGAACGGGCTGTTGTCAGGCATGACGAGGTTGAATGACCACGTGTAGTAAGCGACCGGATCGGACCAGCGAACCGCGCCGACCTTGTTGCTATCCGTGATGGTGGGCAGGTCAAACAGCAGATTTTCGGGAGAGATCTTCCAGTTGTGGGTTGCGACTTCGTCAATGGCGTGGTACTTGCCCTGGGTCGAAGCCAACGGGGCCGAGAACACCGTTTCGGAAGGCAGTTTGCGGTAGATGTCGACAGCCAGCGAGCCGGTGGCGATCGGGGCCTGCACGTTGACTTTGAGCATCTGCACGACATAGTTGCTCGGAATAGCGGCTAACGTCGGGTAGTTCGTGGTGTTCACCGACGCGGGCTTCGGCGGTACGAGGGCTTCCCTGAACGGCTCAAGTGCCGAAGGCTTGTCGAGAACGGTGCTGCCGAAGGGAAGCTTGTCGTAGTTGTAATACCGATAGCGGGCATGACACATGATCTGATAGACACCGGCCGTGAAGTAGTGCTTGATCTCGGGGCTGGTGACTTCAGACGGGATGCCGATGACGGATCCGGAGTTCTTCACGATGGTGGCAGGAATGTCATTGCCGTATGCATCTTTGACCTGGTAGACCACCCAGGTATAAAGGACGTGATCAGATCGCATACTGCTCGGGTCAGAACCAGCTTTTGAAGCGGTCGAAGGGAAGCCGCCGATCGTACCATTGCTGTTTTCATCGGTAGCATTGGTCGGGTTCAACGGGTCATAGTATTTCTTGTTGAAGTCGTCGCGTTCCCATTCCGGGGCGTTTTCGACACGGAAAGTGTACAAGCCCTGCGGAACATCGCTGCTCTGCCAGCTGTTCGTCGGACCGACGATGTCCAGGACGCCGGTTGCGTTCAGAGGTTTCGGCGGAGCCGCGACGTTGATGACACCGACTTGAACGCGCGTGGGCAGGCCGACGGACGGTGACGGATCCTTGACGATCGTGGGCGTTACCCAGTGCCAATCCGGTGTGGTCGAGATGGTCAGCCAGTTGGCTGGGGTGACGGTCAGATAGGAAGCACCGCTGGTCAGGGTGAGCGGAACCCAGAAATAGCGTTCCCATTTGTCATTGCCGAGGTTCACACTACCGACCAGTGAAAACGTGGTCGCGCCCAGAGCGCGACGATAGACACTTTTCGTCACCTTCTGGTCATAGATGAGGCGCCCGGTGGCGCGGTTCATGTCGGTTGATACGGAGGTCCACTGAATGGCACTGACGTCGGCCGGCGAGAAGCCGGACCCGTCGACCGGGAACTTGGAGGTTTTGGCAAAATACAGATTGCCGAAGCCATCAGCCTTGATGTCGTCGATACCGGTTCCGAGGTTCACGCTGGTGAAGTAGCTGGTGCCGGACGCAGTTCCGTCGGCGTTGTCGGCGCGCGTGAACTGGTACGCAATACCATTGGCGGCGTTGTAGGCAAACACGATACCGCCCTTGAGATACCACTGGTCAGAGACCGATACGGCAGTAATGTTGAAGGCAGGCGGAACGGCGTAGCCGAGCTGGGTTAACCAGCTTTTGATCACTTCCGTTCCGAGCAGGTAGACAAAGTCATTGGTGGTGCTGCGGAGCGAGACGCCGATCCACTTGGTGGTCAGATCATTCATCATGCCGATCATAGCGCCGCTGAAATCGACGTTATCGAGCGTGACCTTGCCGTCTGTCGTTGAGTTGTCACTGCGGGTGTAGCAGTAGGTTCGGCCAAACGAAGAAAGGGCCAGGCTCACGGTTTGAGTAGCGGCATTGAGCGTCAGATTCTGGTTATCAGTGCCGCAAGGGTCGATACAGGAACCCAGAAGAGCGCGTTGGATCTTCTGATCATACGCCGTGGCTTTCGTGCCTTTGTCAGCCGGATTGTTGCCGGCAATGCCCTGATACCATTCGAGCAGGTTGTACTTTCGTTCCTTGCCTTCAACACGGTCGCGATAACACTTACCCGGTCGACCGTATCTGTCGTTGTCGAAGGACTGATACCACTTGCCGTTCGGAATGCCGCCGAAGTGATTGGGCATTGGGTTAACAACTTTTAGCCAGGCGCTCGGATCTCTATACCATCCCGATCCTCCGGGGGTGGTATACATATCCGTACCGGCTTCTCCCCAGTTCCCGCGATGGTCCATGTGATAGTCCTGCAGCTGCGTGTCGCCGACCTTTTTCATCTTCACGAGAATATTGCCCGGCAGCATGACATATTGCGTTGAGAGGCTTTCTGAAAAGGTGAAGACCTTGCGGGTCAGATTAACGCTGATGCCGTAGGAATCGAGGGGGTTATACAGCCACCCGAGCGGCACGCCTTCGCCGGCGGGGTCGTTTAACCGGTAGACACCGATTTTCGGGCCGTCCCCGACCAGCACGTAGACCTCACCATTGCGTTCATACTCTTTTGCCAACGCAAAGAGCGAGTCGGCACACCCCATGAACACGCACAACACGGCACACAGATAAACCAGCTTCATCATTCGGCGCATATCGGCACCTCCTCGTGACACCTGTCTCAGACTGTTATAAGCAATGCCGATGCCAGAAAAAGTCAACAACTGGGGCGGCTTCTCAAGCGGGACGGAGACAATGGAGAGATCTCCAGGGAAAAAGATTTTTACATGCTGGAACGCTTTTTTTCATTACCTGGGTGGTGGAAGAACCACGGGTGTAGAACTCGATAGTTCCGTGACCGGAATCAGTCCGTCGAGCCACGAACGTGAGGCGATGTGCTCTGAATCGCCCAGATAGCGGTCGATACGCAAAATCGGCCACCAGCGAGGCATGGCGGAGACAGACAGGGAAAATCCGGCTGTCACGCTCTTTTCATCGAGTGTTATGGGGTTTCCGGCGTTATCGATCTTGACCCAGCGCATGGTCGTGCGCGTGAGATCTTCGATCCTGACGAGAGACAGCAGAGGCAGGCTTTCATCGACAGCGACCAGCTGGTGTGCCTGTTGCAGCACGGGAGTAATGGCGACTGAGGGGGCTTTGTTCGCGAGTTTTCGGTCTGCGATATCCGGCAAAAGCGGATCATCCGGATTCCATGGATATACGGTCACCTCAGCGAGATCGAAGGTGGTTGATGCAGACACGGGGGCAAAAAAAACCGTGATATTCCCGAGTTCGCTGAAACACGCCGACTTCAAGGCGACGACGATTTCCGGGCCGAAGTGAGAACTCCAGCTTTCCTGAATGGTTCGCCATCGATGCACCCAGGTGACGCAGGCGAAACCGACGGCATTCAGAACCAGAGCCAAGGCCAGGGTCAGAATCGGAAGCCGTCTCGTCAAGGGATTCCGGCCAGCAGCTGGAGCAGCCGTGCTTTGACCTCCGGGCGTGTTTGATGAGCGTCGAG
>CAYYIY010000050.1:18717-42325 GCA_964472075.1 uncultured bacterium
TACCGTTGCTGTCAGATCTTCACCGCCGGCTACAAGCATGCGGCCGCGATAATTGGAGATTACCGGGCGCAATGCCGGGCATTGGCTCAAATAGCGCTGCATCTGATCACGAAACCGTGCTTCAAGGCCCTCGCGCATGCGTTCGTCGTGTCCGGGGGGCGTCTGACCCTCGACCGGGGGAAGGGTGAAATCGAACTTCAGAAGCTGAGTGTACAAGTCAGCGGTGACCGGATCGATGTCAGTCACTGGAATCGCCGGAGAGAACGTTGGTGCCGGCGGAGCGAGAAACGATCGGTCGACAATGGCCAGACCACCTTTTTCCCGGCTGACGGCCGCCAGGTGCTGGTCGATCTCGTTTTGAATCTGCGAAAACAATGCCTGGCTTTTTTCGCGGGACATATACATCTGCTCAAGGCCGATTTCCAAGGCGACGGCGAGCTTGCGATCAAGTTCTGCCAACTCGGCATTCAGCCCCTTCAGCTTTTCCTGGTAGGTCTTCTGGTAGGCCGATACATCCTTGTTTTCACGCAACATCGAGTTGATCGTTTGCTGTGAAGATTCCTCGACGCGGGCTATCTCGCGCTGGACGCGGTTGCGATCGCGTTCGATCGACTGCCGTTCCTGCAGCCCCTGTTTGGCGCGCTCAGCCATTTTCCTGCGTACGGATTCCATTTGGGTGGTATTCGTCAGGTCGAGGTCGGGCAGGAAAAACCGTTGAATGAGAAAGTCGAAGCGTGCCATCTGCGGATGAAAGGCCATGAGCACCGAATAATCTACCGAGGCGATACCCGCGGCAGAGAGCAGCGCTGGGGCCAGAAGCACAGCGGCGATGACGACAACAGGTCTGGCAAGACTCTTGAGATCGGGCATGGATTCCTCCTCTAGCGGGTGCCGAACGACAGCAGTTTCACGGACTCATTCCGCAGATCTTTGATGCCGCTCACAAACGGGTGGCCGTAGCGAGCCGGGTCGCGATCGCGAAGGTACAAACGAAAGTGATGCAGCCAGTTGCGAAGAACGACGGGGTTGGCGTTTTGACCGTAAAGAGCGAAGTGATAATTCGAGAAAAGAATCGCTCGGTCGCAGATCTGTTTGTCGGATACACAGCCGAACGCGGCGAGATCGAACACCGGAATTCCCTGATGATTCAGGCTGACCTGCCGAAATGCCGTATAGATATCGCCGAGAATCTGCTTCAAAATCGGGATCAGACTTTCGTTTCCGGTCATGGTGCCGTGAAAGTAATTTCCGTAGACGGTGGTCGCCTCAGAAGCTTTCTTTAATTCCGACAATCGCAGCTTGAGTTCTGCCTTGGTGCTGAAAATCTGTTCCATGGCTTGTTTGCGAACCTGAACATTCGACTCTTTGGCGACGGTCTGCAAACGGCGATCGAGATCCTGTAACTGTTTCTCGATGGCCTGGGACTTTGCGACATATTCCTTGCGTGCCGCCTCGGGGTCGGTGACGAAAGCCGAGGACGTTTCAAGAAATCGCCGTGTTCCCGGGTCGAACTGGCGAAAGAGCGGGTGCATCATCAGGGCCTGGCGGGAGTCGACAAACCCGGCAACGAAGCCCGGATTCTGACCGAACAAGGAAAGCGGGAAGAGAAGAAGCAGTGCGAGAAACAGGAACTTGGGCATGGGGGATTCTCTCATCAGGATTTAAAAGGTGCGAACCAGCGTCCCGGGTTGGATTTTGGCGTCGATACGCTCTTCAACAAAGGTGTCGTTCATCGGCATGCCGTTGCGCATGCGCACGAGTCGCAGAACGATCTCGAGCACCATTTCGGACTGGCCCCCGATGGTGCGCCACTTGCGGCGAAACGAGATGCGATCGGCGTCTTCCAGATAGTCCTGGTTCATGGCCTTCTGCGTGGCCGCTACGAAATCGCCCGGGGTGACGCAGTTGCTTTGAAAGGCGGCATAACTGACCCCGGCTGGAAAAGCGCCCGGGGTGCTCGAAAACGTGCCCCAAACACCGCTGCGAACGTAACGCAGTCGGCGACTTTGTGCCCAAATGCTGACGCCGACCCATTGCCCCGGGGCTGCGGGGGTGAAGATCGTGCCGCGCTGACACGGGCGTGAAATAACCATGAAGCAGGCAGGTGTCCAGTTCGCGCTTGTCAGGGAGAGAACCGGTTGGGTTGCTGAAGCATGATCGGCGAATCCGACGGCGTTGAGAAAGATCGGCGTTGAGGCCGGAAACGTCGTGGTATCGGTGGCCAGAACCGCGGGATTATTGGCGGACTCAAGATCATCACGAAGCTGCGTCAGAAACGCCCTGGCCTGTTTCTGCGCATTCACGCGCCAGGTTCCGGTAATGAAGCTCTCGGTGCCCGATCGGTAGATTGAGATGACCGCGACCATGAAGCCGGAAAAGATAGCGGCAGCGATGATGACCTCGGTAAGAGTGATGCCGCGTTTTTTCATGGCACGCTCCGTCGCCGCTCGGCGTAAAAGGTGCGCCGAACCTCGCGTTCCATCAAGCCGTTGCCGAGGTTCACCGTGCAAATGATCTGAATCGAGTCGCGATCGTATTTTTTGTGTGCCAGAATGCGGTAATCGGTCGAAAAGGTGATCGGGAGCGCCGGAGCGTTTGTGTCGGCAAACGCGGCGTTGATGGTGGAGTTGCCATTCAACCAGGAATCCCCCAGATAGGTGTTGAGCGGACCGACGTTTGCTCCGGCTGTTGCTACGCGACCCGCGATATAGGCATAATGGAACATCGAAGGCAGTTCCTGATACTTCAGCATGGCAATATTGGCGATGCCTTCGGCAAGAAAGTCCGCTTGAATGCGGCGAAGTTGCAGGGGGTTGATTGGTACGCTCTGCGAAACGGTGCGCAGATAGTACAACCCGAAGGTCAACAGGACGGTAGCAAAAACCAGCACGATGACCAAAGCGGTTCCGTGTTTTCGGAGATCATGGCGTAGGCTGATCATGACTGGCGCATCCTGACTTTGAAGGTTACCGCGCGAACGGTGCGGGGCGCGGTGTTCGGCTCGGTCCAGTTGACGATGGCTTCAACCCGGCGCACGCGGCGGGCAAAGAGGCCGGAAGCCTGGTTATAGGACACCGTCTGCACTCCGGAAAACTGCCAGGTGGCCGGATTGTTTTCGTTGAACCCGGGTTGGTTGTATAAGACCGATTGATAAGAGAATGTGACATCCTGTGCGGCGACATTCAGGGAAACGTTGAAGGTGTACCCGCCTGATGCGATGTTCCCGAGTGGGATTCGGGCATTCGTGTCGGTGGCGATGAGGACAAGGGTTGTCGTATGGTTTCCATCGGGAATGGCATCATACTCTGCCGACTGCACCTGATTCAGCGTGCTTTCGAGCAGCTGCAGGGCGACGATGTTGCGATAATCCTTCATCGTGCCTTTGAAGCCGAAGCCGATCATCGAGGCAATGGGAATCATTGCCGCAGCGAGGATAATCACGGCGAACATGATTTCGAGAAGGGTGATTCCGCTCTGTCGATCTCTGCCGGGTCGATGTCTCATATCGTTGTGCGCCTCACCGTTTCAACATAGCACTCACGCATCAGTCGGTCAATTTTTCCGGGCGTTAACTCAGGGTCGTTTATCTGGAACTCGATTGGCATAACCATGATGACACTTTTTCAAAGACAGCAACCTTCATACCATGCGACCTATTGAGGAGTGAACCTGTGATCAGAGGTGTCGGTGGGTGAATCTCCCATGAAAAAATGTTGAAACGACGTGTAAAAAAAACTTTCCAGCTGAGTGAAGCGATTCCTCTCGCAGGGGTGATAGTCGGGAAGAACGTAGCCGGGAGGCTTCGGAGAACCGTCACCTCTCTTGTGGATTGAACGAGGGTCAGGACATAAGATCAGGAAGTTGGTCGGGCAGAAGGGCAAGCGTTCCGCGGTTTACTTCCTTGACTTTCTGTTTGCCGCATAACATCTCGACCAGCTGGAAGGCAAACTCGAAGGTGGTGCCGGCGGCCCGCGAGGTGATGATCTGCCCGTCGACGACAACGCGATGAGTCTGGTACACGACCCCGACCATGTGCTCGATCGCGCCCGGGTGGCAGGTGACGCGACGACCGGCGACAACCCCGGCCTTGACCAGGACGGCAGGCGCAGCGCAGATGGCGGCGACCGGCTTGCCCAGTTTGTGCACCTGTCGAACCAGGTCGATGACTCGGTCGCTGTCGGCAAGACGACGGGTTCCCTCGAGTCCGCCCGGCAAGACCAGCATATCGATGGATTCCGGGGCGGCCCGGTCGATGGTCTGATCGGGAAGCATCCGGATTCCGCGTGAGCCGGTGATCGGATCAGCCTGTTCCTCGATACTGGTCATGAACACATCGACGCCGGCTCGGCGGAGGATGTCAGCGGTAATGACGAGTTCCATTTCCTCGAAGCCCTGAGCCATCAGGATGACGACGTTCGGCATGGTGAGTTCCTCCGTTTGTCCGGGTTGTTTGACGAGCGATGCAGGTGACGACGCAGGCGAAGATAGAGCGGAAACCACAAGCTGTCGATGAGAATCCGTTTCGTCAGCTTGGACACACCCTCGACGCGGTCGGCGAAAATGATCGGTCGCTCGACGATGCGGCGACGATGTCGCAACAGATCGAACAGCAGTTCGGTGACGATCGGCGGCCCGATCGAAACATACTGCGTGAAGTCCAGCCCCTCAAACGCTGCGCGACTGAAGACGCGGAACCCTGAGGTGCAGTCTCGCTGACGCGTACGCAGGACAAAGCGCAGATAGGCATTCGCCAGCGAAGAGATCCATTTGCGATCGTTCGGTCTGCCGATCTCGCCCCCACCCGGAACGTACCGGGAGCCGATGACGACATCAGCCTCGTCAAGCCCGGCAACAAGGGAAGGAATGGCGGATGGGTGATGTGAGAAATCGGCATCCATTTCAACCAGAACGTCGAATTCGGGGTGCTGCTGAAACCAGATGAAACCGTCGCGGCCGGCCAACCCGCGCCCGCGCGGAGGCTGACGCGAGATCAGCATGATGCGTGAGTTCGTGCGTGCCATGTCGGCGACGATGTCGCCCGTTCCATCTGGAGACTGATCATCGATCACCAGGACGGAGACGGTCGGCCCGAGTGCGAGCAGGGCTTCGATGAGTTTCCGAATGTTACCGGCTTCGTTGTAGGTGGGAAGGAAAACGAGGACGCGCTTTGAAAATCCTTCGGGGAACCGAGCGTCAGTCACGGCGTTTCTCCTGAGCGGCGATGCCCTGTTGCACGGCTTGAAAGACCTGGTCGACGCTGATGGCGAGCATGCATTCTTCGTTGGTGGGACAGACCCGGCGATAGCAGGGAGCGCAGGGAACCTGCCCGATGAGCGCTTGTCCGTTGCCGTAGAATTCGATTTCGCGTGCGGTGGTCGAACCGAACAGGGTGACGCAGTACGAGCCGGTCGCGATGCCGATATGCATGGCCAGGGTGTCTCCGGCGACGAGAACCTGCAGGCGGGACACGAGCGCGGCGAACTGGCGCAGAGAGAAACGACAGCCGGGGAAAATACCTGGGGCCCTCATTCCGGCCTGCAGTAATTCGTACCGATGCTGTTCGCGTTCGCCGCCGAGAAAGACAGGGGTGATGCCCGCGTCTCGGAGGCGGCGAGCCAGTTCGACAAATCGTTCGATCGGCCACTGCTTGCCGGCGAATGCCTCGCCGGCGCCGACGTTCAACCCGACGAAGGGACCTTTTCCCCAGCCTTTGCAGGTCTGGTCGGCCCACCGACGTTCGGCTTCGGAAAGCGGCATGAAGTAGGGATTCGGGCCCCAGTCGAGTTCGCAGGCTTCTGCGATCAACTGCGGATAGGTGCGGGTGTTACGATGAAATTTCTCGTCGTCGTCAAGGCCGAGCTGAAACAGATACTCGGTCGAAGCGGAAAGGGGGATGAGCAGCCCGTGGTGATTACGGCCGAAACCGAATTTGCGATGTGACGTCGCCTGAGTGGCGAGCGAGGTCGGGCCTTCTTCCTTGTCGAGAGAGATCACGGCGTCCCAGTCGAGATTTCTTGCCCAGAGCGTGCTGTCGAGATCCCAGGGGAGGACTTTCCATAAACCGGCTTCAGCAAGCAGGGGCATGGCAGCCGGTTTGGTGATCCAGGCGATGGAACAGCCGGGAAAGTGCTTGCGCAGTGCCGGAATCAGAGTTGTGGTGCGCAGCACATCGCCGAGCGCGCCGAGTTTGATGACCAGAATACGATGTCCGAGGCTTTGATACTCGGAACAGGGTTCATGATCGTCTAACAACGGACCGCAGGCTTTTCCTGCGGATTTGGGGCAGGGCTTGTCACCGCGAAAGTGGCGACAGTCAAAATCGTGAAACACACTGCGGGCGGGACGAAAGGCTTCGGTCATGAAGCGGATCCTGAGAGGGGATGGTTTGGTCTACTCGCGCACGAGACCGGACATATCATACTGCAAACCGCCGCGATAGTCAGCCAGTGGAGTGAAAATGATCTGACGAATTTCGCGCCCGCGACTCACGATTGTATGAGTCTGTGAGGCGAGGACCTGACCGAAAAATCGCCCGCCCCAGGCGACGGCTTCTGAAAATTTTCCGGTATCGACGAAGACGGCCGAAGTCCCGGTTGCCAGAGATCGGTGTTGCCACCAAAACTTCCAGTTGCCGACTCCGTTTGCTTCTCCGATGCGGTCGGGGGGCAGGTCGCCGTAAAAACCGATGAGGGCGGCAAACGGCGCCCCTTGTCCGAAGAAAACACTTTGCCCGCCGGTCTGACGATCGATGTCGCGCACCAGCTCGCCGAGCTTTGTCCAGCCGTGAAGCCGCGTCGAGACATCGGAAGAAGCCTTTATGGGAATGGCAAGGGTATAAGCCTGAAAGAGAGAGAGGGCCCCCAGCAAACCCGTCGTGATGACCGTTGCCCTGAGCCAGGCACGGCGTGGTTGTGCCAGCAGCCATTCGGCGGCAAGTGGCATGGCGGTGAGATAGGCCACCTGGGGCCAGTTGGCTTCGACCTTCGATCGCAGGCTGTTGAACGCGAAGAACGTCATCATGGGCAGAGCCACGGCGGCGAGGGTGAACCGCTGCTGATCATTGCGGCGCCACGCGTTCCATAAAGTCGTGATGACGACAAACCACAGCAACGGCCACAGAACCGGGCCGATCGTCCCCAGCTGTCCGACCAGGAATTCCCCGAAACTGGCGGACCAGAGACGCTCCGCCGGCTTGAATCCGTGTCCGAGCTGAAAGCGAAAGGAGATCCAGTCGTGAACGGCGTTCCAGTACAGCACTGGAAGAGTTCCAAGGGCTGCCAGGGCTGTCGCGGCCCACAGATGCCGGCCGAAAAAATGTTGCCGGGAAGCGGAAAAGGCGAGCAATGACAGAACCGCTCCAGGCACGAAAAACACCATATTGTATTTTGCCATGGCCCCAAGACCGAGGCCCAGACCCAGCCAGAGCCAGCCGCGAGATTGGTTGTCGCGCAGCCAGGACACCAGCCCCCACGCGGCCAGCCCCCAGCAGAAGCCCAAAGGCGCATCGGGGGTGGTGATGAAGCCCAGAGCGTTGCCGGCCACCGAGATCTGCAGGAACAAGGCGGCCAGAAAGCCGGTCTGGTTACCGCCGGAAAGTCGCCTGCCCAGCGCATAGACGAACAGCGTGGTGCCGAAATGAAACAGTATGGCCGGCAATCGCACCGCGAGAGGCGTGTTTCCGAGCGTGAGGCGAAAGAGAGCAATGGCGTAGGCCACGAGCGGTGGGTGGTCGAAATACGACCAGTCGAGACGGCGTGAGAGTTCCCAGTAGTAGGCTTCGTCCGGTGTCAGGTCGAAACTCAGAGCGAGAATAAGGTGCAGCAGAACCCCGGCGGCGATCAGCAGAATGGATCGGTGATGCCATCGAAGGTCGTTTTCAGGAGCGGGTGTGGTGGCGGTTTCTGAAGAGAGGGTTTCCATGGTTTCGGTGAACAGCGGTCAGGGTCTTGTGAGGTGGCGCATTATAACATCACCGCGGAAATGATGACAGCCGGTGGTCTTTCAGTGTATTCATAAGCGTTTTCAGGGAATCGGCCGGCGGCGAAAAATCCTGGCGCCGGGGTCGGGAAAGGAGCGGATGATGCGGCAGACCACGGGCGTGAGCGATGAGCGGTTGAAGTCTCCGGTTTTGATTCTGTTGCCCTATGCGAGCATGTCGGGACTCGAACTGTTCGGCGTGCGCTTCGGTCTCGATCTGCAGAGACGGGGTATTCCGGTGGTTCTGGCGGCCCCGCGAGACAGTCTGCTGCACAAGACCTGCGTCGAACGCGGAATTCCGTGGGCCGAGTTTTCCACGGGTGCCCGGCTTGATCCGCTGGGGGTGCCGCGCGTCTATCGGCTGTTGAAGAGCTGGCGACCGCGTGCGGCCATCGGGTTTCGCACGCACATCATGTATCCGTATCATCTTTCGCGGCTGCTGCTGGGGCAACACAGCCCGCTGTTTCTGTTTTACCGGCTTGGTGCGGGCAACTATCAGCGCCGCGACCCGCTGCATCGCGTTCTCTTCGAGCGGCTGGCGGCGGTCGTTCCGAACTCGGATCACGTGAAAAACAAGATTCTGGCCAAGTGGGCGATCGACCCTGAGAAAGTCGTCTGCATCAAGAGCGGTATTGATCTGCGCAAGTACCGTCCCGATGAAGAACGGCGGGTTCGATTTCGCGCTGAGATCGGCGTGCCGAACGACGCATTTCTGATCGGCAGTACCGGCCGCATACACCCGGAAAAAGGATCGGAAGACCTTTTGCGGGCTTTGTACGGGCCGGGCGGGGCCGCGGTCGGCTGCTCAGATGTCCATCTGGTCTACGTGGGGCGTGAGTATCAAACGGGGTATGTCGAACGTTTGCGGGCCATGGCACGTCGCTTTGATGCCGAGCATCGGTTTCATGTCGCGCCGTTTCGGGCCGAGGTTGAGACCGTTTATCCGGCGTTCGATCTGTTTGCCCTGGCAGTAACCTCTCACGAAACCTATGCGTACGTCGTTCTCGAAGCGATGGCCAGTGGAGTGCCGCCGTTGATTCCGGAAACGGGGGGACTCAAGGAGATGGTGCGGCACGGTCAGGATGGCTTCCTCTACCCGCACCGCGATCAACAGCAATTGTGTCGGCAGCTGTCAGAAATTCTGCGACATCGGTATTCCCTGAAGGAGATGGGGCGAAAAGCCAGAGCCTGGATCGAGCGGGAAGCGGACTGGGACATGATGATGGAACACTATCTCTCGCTGTTTCGTCGATGTCGGGTGGAGGTTTGATGAAAGCCGGGGTTTGCTTGAGGGTGAAAGATGGAGTAGAGTGTCGGCATCATGAGTGACAAGATCATTCTGCCGCCGCAGGTCCAGGAAGAGATTTCGCTGTATCTTGCCGGCGATGAAACCATTCTCGAGGCGATTCCCTCGACGACCGGTTCGGTCGGCAAGCTGGGTGAGCTGTGGATGCTGCTCACCGACCGGAATGTGCTCTTCTATACCTGCGAACACAAGAAAGACCCGGTCGTCGCCTTGATCGGTCGCCGCGATCTGCAGAGCATCAGCTACGAGAGTCACCCTTCGGGAGTGACACTCACCTTCATCTCGATTCATCGACCGCAGCACCCGACCCGCATCGCTTTTCTGCGGGCGCAACGTCCGCTGGTGAACCGCTTCTGCGAGATTCTTTCCAAAGACGTTTCTTTCGAGGTCGTCGGGGGCGAAGAACAGACCGAGACCTCGGCGAAGACGCCGCCGGTTGAAGGCAGCAAACCCGCGAGCGAAAAAGTGCCGCCGGTGGCCGCTGAAGCCGCAGCGAAGCCCTCGTCCGCTCCGGCCCCCTCTCCGTCGACCGACCCCTCGATTTCGGTCGAAGTGTGGGGCGATGGCAATCGGGCCCAGATTGTTCCTGATACGGCGAGCGCTGCGTCTGCCACCCCAACACCTGCCTCAAAAACGATTCCGGAAAGAATTGTCGAAGTTATTCCGCCCCCGCCGCAGCGGCCTCCTGATGTGCGCATTGCGACGAGCCTGTCAGGGAAGCCTGCAGCGTCATCAGGTTCGCTCAAAACAGCGTCAGGAGCGAACACGTCGAAGGAAACGGGTGGTATGCCGGCCGGGTCTGCTCCACGACCACGCCCGGAACCCTCTCAGCCTTCAACGGCCGAGCGAGTGCCGCCTCAGCCCGCGCCAAAGGCCGCACCCATCGGAACGGCCGCGAAACCTGCCCGACCGGAAGAACCGACGCGTGTTTCCCCTGCCAATGGCGGGCCGGCAACCGTTGCCTATTCGGAAGTCAGATTCGTCGTGTTTTCGACGTTGATCGCCCTGCTCGTCGGCTTCATCTGGTATCGGCTGTTCGAAGCCATCGGCGAGACGCGTCCGCGCCGATGAGCTGAATGGCAGCAATGCGCCGGGGTCGCTGGCTCTTTCTTCTCCCGTTTTTCGCCGACACCATCAGTCTCTTGCTGGCTGGAGCACTGGCATACGGACTGCGAACATCGTCCCTGTTTGTCGTCGACCCGTATCTGCTGAATCGAGCTGAGTATCTGAAGCTGGGTTTGCTGGCGGTGGTTCTTTGGCATCTGCTTCTGCTGGCTCGGGGTGGGTATTCGCTTCGATTGCACCTGTTTCGCATCGACGAACTGCTGATGCAGTTCAAAACGTCGATCATTTTGTTTGTGCTGATGATGGCGAGCACGTTTCTCTATCATCAGTATGATTACTCGCGCGTGATCCTGTTTCTCTGGTGGTTGTTCTTCGTGTTTTTCGGCAGCTTCGGCCGACAGATCTCTCATCGAATGCGGGAAGCAGCCTTTCAACGCGGGTGGGGACGCCGGCGAGCGTTGTTCTTCGGCTCAGGGCCGAAGCGCGATCTGTTCGAAACGCGTGTCAGGGAAAACCCGAGTCTCGGCATCGAGCTGGTCGAAGCTCGGTCTGATCGTTCTCTGGAAGAGGAAATTCTGACGCAGGATCTGGACGAACTGTTCGTTTTTGATGACCGCATCGAGTATGAGCGTATCTGGGCCTGGCGCGAAAAAGCGCCGAATCCGTTGTTGACGGTGCATCTGGTACCGTCGTTCGCCAACCTCTATCTGCGAAACTTTCGCGGTGGTTTTTTCGACGGCGCGGTCATGATCACCCTTGCCTCACCGGCATCTCGCGGGATCGAACTTGTACTGAAACGAATGTTCGACATTGCTGCGTCGAGCTTGTTTCTACTGGCTCTCTCGCCGCTGTTCGCGCTTATCAGCCTTCTGGTGAAACTGGACTCTCAAGGTCGGATTTTCTTTCGACAAACACGCATCGGCTTGAATGGGGTTCCATTCACGATTTTGAAGTTTCGCAGTATGTACGAACATGCTGATGCTTATGCCGAGACCCCGACGGAATCGACGGACCCGCGCATCACACGTGTCGGGAGGCTTTTACGCTCAACCGGACTGGACGAACTTCCTCAGCTATGGAACGTGTTCCGCGGCGACATGAGTCTGGTCGGCCCACGACCGGAGATGCCGTTCATCGTCGAGAAATACTCGGAACTCGAAGCGAAGCGCCTGAAAATGCGTCCCGGCATCACCGGGTTGTGGCAGGTATATGCGCGTTCAAGTCTGCTCCCGATCCATTCACACATCGAATATGACTTGTACTATATCGAGAACTTTTCCCTGTTTCTCGATTTCATGATTCTGCTCGATACGCTGCCGACGATGGTCTTGCGTACCGGCGTCTAGTCGATAGCGTTCACCAGCTTGAGCATCGGCGCATTGACCGCGTGTTCGGCGTAAGCACTGAGTGTCAGCAGAATAATCAGCGTCATGGTCAGGGTGACGGTAGCCGTCACCTGAAATCGGGCGAGTGGTTCGTTCCCCTGCCTGGAAGCTCGATTGGCTGAGTCGCCCAGCCAGCGGACACCTCCGAGCAGTGCTGCCAACAGCAGACCGACAACGATGAGCGCCAGAAACGGGTAAGCGGAGATCAGATCTGAGTATGTTAGAACGATGACCGTGCTTCGATCCAGTGCCACCTTCATTCCCATGAAGATTTCCTTCATGGCCTGAGCGCGCATGGGAAAGATCAGAAACAGGCGGGCGGCCTGGCCGACGCACAGCAGCAGGAGAATCAACTCGAGTCTCACCAGGGCCAGAATCTCGTAAAACGAAAGTTGACGTGGGCGCTGATTTGTACCCGTTGAGATTGCGGATGTTCCCTGAAGAACAGGGTTTTGCGACGGGGTGGGAGACATTAGAGAGCTCCAGTCATGAACTGCCCCCACAGGGCGGATGTATCGACCATCGCTTTTCCGGTTCTTGACTTCAGCGAGAAACGCTCGATCTGAATGCGATATTTGGTGTTGGCGGACAACATGATCCTGGGGACCAGAGAAAGAACCGTGTTGTCCTGGCTCCACACGACGCTGAAGAGCGTATCGAACGTCGACCCGTCGATGGTCATCGACGTGTTGCTGTCGACATGCGTGAACTGCAGGCGCAGGTCGGTCGTCAGGGTATTCGGATCCATGGCACGGTCGAAGGTGACGGTGAACGGCCCCGAGCGACTGATGTTCATTTCGCCGTTACGTGGCGATGTGCTGACCACGGTGGGCGGGTTGTCCGGGCCGGTGGTAAAGCTGCCGAACATGCCTGTGTAGTTTCGCAGAATGCGACCGTCGGCGGCGCGAGCGTTCCACCTGGTGACCAGCATGCTGTAACGGGTCAGCGGTTGCAACGGCAACTTCGGCGTGAAGCGCAGCACCGATGGGGTCACCCATTCCAGGTTGAAGAGACGGGCCAGGTGAGAACCATTCAGGACGACGGTTGGACCGCCCCCGACCTGCTGAGCGTTCACCTCGACATCGTCGAGAATCGTCGACTGTTCCATGGGCTGACCGAAACCGATCTCGAATGGCCCGATCACGGAAATTCCCTTCTGCCCTTTGTACGGTTTGGTCCACGAAACGAACGGATCTCCGCGTGACGTGCCGTTTGCCGGCAGCATCTTGGCATACACGAGAACCGCGCCGTCGAGAATGGTCGGTACCAACAGACTTTGAATGGTGGTGTAGCCGGTTTTCGCCAGGGTCAGCGCCGTGTCAGTTCCCGAAACCGGGGCATTCATGAACAGGGTTCCTTCTGCGGCGGTTCTCTGGGTCGACCCGACGTTGACGCTGACTTCGCGCAACAGTTGCTGCTGCCCGTTCAACTCTTCAACGGCGGTGACTTCGATGCCGCCGCTGCGATTGACAAAGGAATCGCCGCGCGCCATCGCCACGCTGATTCCTTCATACCCGGGTGTCAGCTGAATGGAGTCGGCCTGACTGACGCGCGTGGTCTGAAATACGACCTGATATCGGAGTTCCCAGTCGATGTAGGAAATGCGCACCTCGGCGGAGGTGGCGATTGGGGTGCCGGCGGAATCGAGATCGAACTCGACATGCCCCTGCTGATCGGTGATTGCCGTTTGTCCGAGCGCCGGAATCTGCACGCGGGCGTTGGTCAGGGGCGCCCACTCGCCGACCGTCGTTTCCCCGGCCGCGGGGGCATAGAGTGAAGCGCGGTTCAGTGACAGGTCGAGCAGGTATTTGCGGCCGCCGACCACGCTGATGGTTGCGGTGGCAATCGTGACGCCGCCCCGACGATCGTCGGCAGAACAGGTGATGGAAACCGGCCCCATGCGCGAGGGGGCCTTCCAGACGGCACGGTTCTGAATGGGAGTGACCAGCGTTCCGTCAGTGGCGCGCCACGAAAACGTGAGGGCATCGCCGTCCGGATCGATGGCTTCCGCGGTCAGTGAGATTTCACCACCGAACCCGATAGAGGAATTGGTGAGCGACAGGTTCACCAGCGGTGCCAGATTGCGATCGGTGCTGAATGTCGTGGTGGCAACCGTTTCGGTTTCCGTGCCGAGCGGGTTGGCTCCGTTGAGCACGGAATTGGTCTGCGTGCACCCGGGCAGAATGCTGATCAGACTGATGACGCAAAGGGCGAACAGGAAGAGTTTTTTCCAGCCGAAGGCCATACGCGACTCCTCTGAGGTGTCTCAGACACTTATCGGAGAATCAGCCTGGAAAGTTGAACTCTGATCTGAAACGGTGACGAAAAACGGGCGAAGTAAAGCGGGCGGGGAATAAAGCGAGCGAAAAAAACGGAACGGCCCGACCGTGAAGGCCGGGCCGTCGCCGAAAGCGAGAGGCTTGCTGGTCAGGGAATTTTGGTCACGTAGATCATGACATATCCGTTTCCATCGGGCCTGGCACAGACCGCAGGATCTTTCACATAGGCTGACTCTTCGGTAGAAGGGTTATCAACAGCGAGAGCAACCGTGTCGTCGACGGTCCAGGTGTTGTCAGCGACCGAGCCGTCGCCGGTGTATGTGAGCGAGCGAATGTTGCCGCCGACGCCTTCGGTGAACCCGAAGTATTTGTAGGTCGCCCCGATTTGCAGGCCGTTTGAAAAGACTACGTGTGGAACAGGAGCAAATGTCCCGCGGTCGGTGAGGGTCAAGCCGTTGTCCTGGCTGGTGAAAAACAGGTTTTTCCCGGGTTCACCGCCGGAGTAGAACTTGTAGTGATCGCCGAACCACAGCAGGTTGGGATCGAGAACCGCGCCCACAATTGTGGTTCTCTGGCCTTCGTAGGTCCAGTTGATCAGGTCATTCGATGTGGCGGAATGAGTCGATTGTGTCCCCCCTGGCACTAACGACCCGAGCGTGAAATACATGCGGTATCCGGTCCCGTCTCTACGTTGGACCACGGTTGGATCAACCGGGTTTTGCGTGAAGCCGGCCGGCATGCCGGTGAAGTTGAGTTTCTTGTACGTCCAGTTGATCAGATCAGAGGAATACGCGACGACAGAGGTGTTTTGTAGAGCAGCTGTTTTCGCGGCGTCCTCCCAGATGACGTAAAAGACCCACACATAGCCGCCTGCGCTGATGGCGCAGGGGACATCGCCCTGGTCGGTCAGCGTGCGATTTGCTTTCGTCCAGGTCGTGCCGTCGTTCGAGGTGGCAATGCGCAGGCGCAGGTTCCATGGGCCGTCACCGCCGGGGTTGGTAGCCGCTTTCCCCGTGGCCGGGGTGAAGTCGCTGACGTCGGGGGCAGGGCCGGATGGGTTATCGTTGCCGTCGCAGCCGACGAACCCAAAGACAGACAACGCCACAAGACAGAGCAGAGCCAGTCGTTTCATGCGTATCCTCCATGTCGGAATTCCATGTCGTCACAAAGGAATAGCTGCAATCGATCGTGGTGTCAACCCGAGACGGCAGACGTGTGTCTAGGCTTCTGAAGCGGGTGAGCACGTGATCTGAACACGAGGGGGTGTTCAGTGTTCGCCAAGCGCCTCTGCGCGCCGTATCAGGACAACGGCGGCCCTGTTCCAGAAGCGTTTGATCATGTCGTTTCACACACTGGAACTGCGTGTGGGACCGACTCGCGCGCCCCGGGCTTCAGGAAGCGGAGAGGACGAGGTGGGTGAGCAGACGAACGCCGGCGCCGGAGGGGCCGAGCGGCAGGTAGCCGTTAGCTTTCTCGACCATGACGGAGCCGCCGATGTCGAGATGAGCCCAGGGGCCTTTGGCGAAAGCGCCGATAAAAGCGGCTCCGAGGCTGGCGCCGGCTTTGCGGCTGCCGCCGAGGTTGCGCCAGTCGGCGATGGTGCTTTTCATCTCTTCGGTAAAGGTCTTGTGCAGCGGCAGGCGCCAGATGGGGTCGACCGAGGCCTGCGCCGCCGTTTCGAGTCGATGATACAAAGGCTCATCGGTGGTGAAAGCCCCGGTAAACCGGTTGCCGAGCGCTACGATGACGGCCCCCGTCAAGGTGGCGATGTCGACCGTGAATATCGGGTTGAGCGTGGCGGCATACGCGACGGCGTCAGCCAGGATCAATCGGCCTTCGGCGTCTGTATTGAGCACTTCAACCGTCTGCCCGTCGAACATGGTGATGACATCACTGGGCTTCAGCGCGCGTCCGTCGGGCATATTCTCGACCAGCGGCACTAGACCGACGACACGCTTTTTGCACCCGAGACGAGCGAGCGCGGCCATGGCGCCGACAACGGCGGCACCACCGCCCATATCGTTTTTCATGTCAGCCATGCCGTCGGCAGGTTTGATGCTGATGCCGCCGGAATCGAAGGTGACTCCCTTGCCGACCAGAGCAATCGGCTTCTGTTTGCTCGGATTCAACTCCATGACCAGGAACTGCGGGGCATTGGCACTACCCGCGCCAACTGCCTGCACGCCGCCCATTTTCTTGAGAATGGCTGACGGCAGTGTGCGAACGTCGATGCCAAGCTTCTTTAGCGCACCAGCTTCCTGGACAAACTGTTTTGGGGTCAGCAGATTTGCCGGCTCATTGGCCAGTCGGCGAGCGAAGTTCACGGCATCGGCGATGATCGCGGCGTCGTGACATGCCTTCGCCAGCAGCTTTTCCTGGGAGGCTGCGGCTCCGAGAAACAGGACTTCCGTGATCGAGAAAGGCTTGGCATCGTCTTTCTTCGTCTTATACGGTGCCGGGTTGAAGGTCATGAGCACTGGAATTTCGAACAATCCAGCCAGGGTATCTGCATCAACAGCAGGCAGAAGCACCGCCGCCGTCTTGACGGAGCGTCCGGCGAGGGCTTTCAGACCTTTCCCGAGGGCATCTCGCAGCAGTTCGCGCGTGTCACCGCCGGTTGTGTCGATGGGGGCTGCCTTGTAGACCTGGGTTTTCCCGTGCATGCCGATTGATTCACCGGCGACGGCCCATTCGTCCGCGGAAATCTCGGGGATGTGTGAGTTTCGTGTCGGAGCTTTCTCTTTACGGGAAGAAGCGGTTGGCTTCAGCGGCAGGAAAACGACTCCATCGACGGGACGGGTAAGTTCGCGAACGACTGAAAGTTTCATCATGCATCTCCTCGGACTGGGATACCGGTTCTCCTGGGAAGGGCGCTATGGTAACACGGTCGAGACGGTTGTCCAAAACACTTTTTTATTGCATTTGTACGAAACATCTGTTAATATACCTATTCACCGCTACGATTTTGGAGGCTGAAAATGGCTAAGACTTGTTGCGTTTGTAACCGTGGGCCGAAGGTTGGGTACCAGCTGAGTCACTCTCACCGCCGGTCCAAGCGCCGCTGGAACATCAATCTTCAGCGCAAGCAGGTCATGGTGGCCGGCAAGCTGACGAAGGGGTATGTCTGCACCCGCTGCATGGGCAGCGAGAAGGCCACCCACATCGTTTGATTCCGGTCTGATGGCCTGAACCGTCGCAAGGCGGTCCGTGCAGGCACATCGGTTTATGCCGCAAAAAAAGCCCCCGTTTTTCGGGGGCATTTTGCATTTCGGCAGAAGTTGTGCGAAGTCGAGAAGCGAATTCCCTTTTTTTTGGTCGCCGACGAGAGGCTCAGTGCCTGATCTGGACGAGATGCGGGTGATGAGTGGCGAGCAGCCAGGCGATTGCTGCGCAGATCGCCGTCTCGGGAACCATGTGCGACAGATTGTACAGATAACTTGCCGTCCAGGCAGAAGTGCCCACGGGCAGACCTGCCGAAAAGAAGATACTGCCGGCGATGACGTGGCAATGCAAGCGAACGATGCCTGCGAGAACGCATCCGGCAATGGCCTTCCAGGGCGGGTTCCAGCGCAACATCCCGGCTAGTCCGAGGCCGCCGAAGGCGAGCGGATAATCGAGCAGAAACTGCACCGGATGAACGATAAACGGGTGCAGCGCGGCGGACAGCAAACCGGCGACGGCCCCGGCGGCCATCCCCCAGAGCGGTCCGCGTCTAGCGGCAAGCAGAAGCAGGGGCAGGCTGCCGATCGAAACGGAGCCACCCGAAGGCAGTTGAAAGAGTCGCAGCTGGGCGAAAGCCAGTGAGAGCGCGATCAGCACGCCGCACTCCGTCAGCGCCCGCAGTCGGGGAGAGACAAGCTCTGACTGGTCGACAGACAGGGTCATTTCGTTCTCCCTCGGTTTTCCGTTGAACGATGCCGGCGGAACAACTGAGTTTCGAGAGAACGATTTTTCCTTGGGTCGACAGATGGCGTGGGGTGGTCATCGGCCGACCTTGATGAAAAAGATTGTCGAGTCACCTTGCTATTCTGCCCGATTTTTCAGATAATGCAACCAGGTTTTGCGAGACTTGACTCTCGAGTCCTACAGGTGAAGCAGGATCGCACGTTGAAACGAATATCTGCCTGGAGCATCTTCGCTGTCGGCCTTTGCGTCATTCTTGCCGCCGGGGTGTGTGGTTGCGGCAAGCCCAAGGGGCTGACGGTGAAAGAGCTGCGTATTGCGACCGGTTCACGCTCCGGAACCTACTTCCCCGTCGGCGAAACCATTGCCAGGGCTCTCAAAGAGCAGTTTTCCGATGTGCACGTGCAGGTGCTTGAAACCGACGGTTCGGTGCAGAACATGCAGCTGCTGCAGGAGGGCAAAGCCAATCTGGCACTGGTTCAGAGCGACATCGCCAACTACGCCGTTCAGGGCAAGAACATGTTCATTCGTCAGAAGATTCTTGGGGTCAGCGGCATCGCGCCGTTGTTTCCCGAGGTCATTCAGATCATTACGCGACGTTCCGATGCGCTCAAGGATCTCAAGAGCCTGAAGGGTAAAAAAGTCGCGGTCGGAACCCAGGAAAGCGGCACGTACTACAATGCACAGCAGATTCTGGCGCAGTCGAAAATGTGGGATGATGTGCAGCGCGTGAACCTCAGCCCTTGGGAGGCCATGAGCAGTCTCGAACGGCGCTCGATCGATGCATTCTTCTTCACGACCGCCCTGCCGAACCCGGCCATTTCCGAGTTGTCGAGTCGCCACGAAATTGCGCCGGTGCCTTTGCCTTCGGGGGTGATCTTCGACCTGACCAATACCTACCCGTACTATTTCAAGTCGCAGATTCCGCCCGGCAGTTACATCGGCGCGACCGAAGCCGTGCCGACGCTCGAGATTCATGCGCTGCTGGTCAGCCATCAGAGCATCCAGGAAGATGATCTGCAGCTGATTACCCGTGCCCTGTTCGGGGCCGCGAATCTCGACAAGCTGAAAAAGATGCATCCGCAACTTTCCGGGCTGACCCGTGAATCGGTGCGTCGCCCGATGTCTGTTCCGCTGGCGGAAGGGGCCCGCAAGGCGCTCGCCGATTAACCCGAATTCAGGTTTGCCGCTCGGAGTGCCGATAATGGTGATGGAAGCCCGTTTCCGGGCGAAGGAGGTCTCCGCATGGTTGCCGGCACAAAGGTGCGTGTAGGTGTCGTTTTCGGCGGTCGATCAGGTGAGCACGAAGTCTCTCTTGTCTCGGCGCAGTCGATCATCAAAGCGTTGCAGCAGAATGACTACGACGTGATTCCCATCGGCATCAACAAGGCCGGGGGCTGGCTGGTCGGCGCTGAGCCGCAGAATCTGCTGACCGATCAGCGACAGGCCGGCCAGATCACCATGAGCGGCCAGCCGAGCGTTCTGGGCGACCCGACACACGGCGGGCTGGTGCTGCTCGACCAGAATCGGCCGTTTGAGAAGATCAAGCTCGATGTGATCTTTCCGATCGTGCATGGCACCTACGGCGAAGACGGAACCCTGCAGGGGCTGCTCGAACTCGCCGATCTGCCGTATGTCGGCTGCGGTGTGCTTGCCTCGGCCATCGGCATGGACAAAACAGCCGCCAAGCGCATGTTTCGCGATGCCGGCCTGTATGTGCCGCACTTTCGCGAAGTGCTGCGCAGCGAGTGGCGTAAAGACCCCGACCGGATCATCGCGCTGATCGAAAAGGAGTTCACCTACCCGTGCTTCGTGAAGCCGGTGAACGCCGGTTCTTCGGTGGGCGTCAGCAAGGCGCGCGATCGTGAACAGCTGATTCAGGCGATGAATGAGGCCGGTCGCTTCGATCGGAAGATTCTGATCGAGACCTTTGTGAAAGGCCGCGAACTCGAAGTTTCCGTGCTCGGCAACGATGAGCCGATCGCTTCGATTCCGGGTGAGATCGTGCCCTGCAACGAGTTTTACGACTATAATGCCAAGTATATCGATGATCGTTCCGAGTTGAAGATCCCTGCTCCGATCAGTCGCGAAAAGTCAGAAGAGATCAGGCGCATGGCGATTACCGCTTTTCGCGCTATCGACGGCGCAGGCATGGCGCGGGTCGACTTCTTCTTAGAACACGGGACCGAACGCCTGGTGATCAACGAAGTCAACACCATTCCGGGCTTTACGAGCATCAGCATGTATCCGAAGCTGTGGGAAGCGACCGGCATCAAATATCCCGATCTGGTGCGCCGATTGGTTGAGCTGGCTCAGGAACGCTATAACGAGCGTCAGGAGACCTTGAAAACGATCGCCTCCTAGGACGTTTGCCACTTTCGGCAACGACGCCCGCGGTTCATCGGACCGCGGGCGTCGTGTCTTGATGAGAGGTCGACTGATCGGTAAGTGTCCAGGTTGATGGTCGGGAACACGGGGGCATCGCGTGTATTCTGACTGCCGCATTCGATAACTCGGGCGGAGAGGGGCTTTCGGTCTTCGGCCTCGCCCCCTCCCTGCAAGTCACTGACGGTTTCTGATCGAAGCGTGCGGCAGTGACGGTCGTGCTGCCGAAAAAGTGGGCGAGAATTGGTCATGAATTGAGCGATTGCTGGTGCAAGAATGCACAGATGAGGCCGGCAGGATTTTTTCGAGGGATGGGTCGAAAACAGATCGTTGCAAACGCCTCTGTGCGACTTCGAAGCTGCGAGTTCAGAGTATTCTGACGTCGTTCCCTGGCATCGGGTCGGGAAGATCGTTGATCATGGCACGTGTGCGGGGCAGCACGAACAGATTAGCCAGCATGGCCGTGAGGATGAGCGGGATCGATCTGGCTAGGCCCTGCCCGAGAATTCCGGTGATCAGGCCGATGGCGGCGAGACCGTCGTTGAGAGCCAGACAGATAATCATCTTGACCTGCAGTCGGCGCATGACGAGGAAAAGGCGTTTCTCTGACTCGGACAAACGGGAAAAGTGCGAAGGCAGATTCCGTGCCGGCTCATAGTCGCTTTCAGGAGCACTCGGATCGAGTTCGTTCACGGGAATCGATTGCCAGAGCTGTTGCAGACTCTCCGGCGAGGTCCACTTCCGCCATAGCATGATCGAGAAGAAAGCCAGGGCGGCCCCGACACTGACGAGCAGCCAGCGCGCGTAATCGGGAATCGGCAGCACGATGGGCTGGTTGAGCGAGACGATGAGGTGAATGACGACGAGATACATGGCCTTGCTTGCCGTCATCGCGCCCCAGATGGTCATCTGCATGATGGTGACCGGGCGCAGGGCGGTATCGAAATCGGGTGTGGTCTTCATACGACCTCCTCTTTCGGCAGAGATTGAACCTCGGGGCTGCATCCAAAATGGCATCCGTCGGCGGTTTCATTCCAGAGACAGCGATGTCCGAGGGCGATCTGAACGCCTGAACGGCAGATCAGACACACGACGTCGACCGGCAGAGGGGGCTCGGCTGACCTGACCGCGCGCTTCTGAGCGCAGGTGAGAATGTCCAGACCGCGTTCCCGGTCCAGGACCAGACACTCGGAACCAAGCTGTGCGTGCCGTTCGGCGCAGTGAGAAAGACGTTCCTGCAGGGTTTTGCCCGGAGAATCGAATTCGAAGGCGACCAGGTTGGTGGCTTCCGTCAGGCTTCCCTTCCATTCGAGAGCCAGGCGCGCTCGCCAGCACGCGATCAAAAGCGGATCAGGAGCCAGAACCGACGGGAAAACGGGGGTGCCGTCTGACGTTCGCAGTGCTCGTTTCCGCTCCTGCAATCCGGGGTGCGTCGACCAGACTTTGCGGGTTCGATCTGCGTGTTCTTCGGGAACCTGGTTCAGATCGTACAGCCTGGTCAGGGCGCTCAGAAAAACTTCGCGCCCGCAGACGTCGGCCGCATCTCGATCGGCTTCGTGTTCACATCGTCGACTGACCGATGTGAACAGCACCAGCCACAGAAAGAAGCCGATAATCAAGGCGAGAGCGAACGGCAGCGACGGCCCGAGTACGAGATGGCGATGCATGCCAATCGGATTCAGAGCGGCAAACAGCCCGACCACAAGGAAGGCGGGCATGATGACGAGGAAATAGAGCAGCAGATGTCGACGTTGTACATGCCCGGCTTCGTGCGCGGCAATCGCTTTGATCTGCTCAGTCGTGAGCCCATCGAGCAGCGGCTGGGTGAACCCGATAGCGGTCGAAGGGCTGAGGTAGCCGATCGTCAGAGCATTTGAAAAGCCGCTGCCGGGGAGTTCCCAGATATAGACGGGGCAGGGGAGCCCGGCGAGAAAAGGGGCCTGCGGATCTGCCGGTCTCAAGCTTCGCCAGCCGAGCATCGTCGGCAAACCCCAGGGAAGGAGCAGAAGCAGCAGGCCCGACAGAGCGGGCAGCCCCAGAGCCGGCCCCACAGGTTGCAATACGGCCCAGAACGGCAGTCTGACTGCCATTTCCTGTATGAGCAACCAGGACAAAACAAAGGTGATGGGCATGGCAAGAGTGATGATCAGCAGGCTGATGGTGAATCGGGCAAACGCAAAAGGCGTCCAGGTGGTTCGCCGCTCCAGCCGGTCGTGCCGCCAGGCCGGATACAGGATCAGCAGAAAGGACAGAAAAACGTGACCGGTGAGGGCGAGCAGGGGAGACTGCGGGAAGACCGCGGCGGGAAGTCTCAACAGCAAAGCGGCGGCGGTGCACCCAAACAACAAGGTCAGGCCGAGCCGCAGAGCACCGAAACGCTGTGAAGCAGGCGGGGCAGTCTCTGAGGCGGGTGTGGGGCCGGGCATGAGCCAGAGATGCAGAGCGGGCAGGAGCAGCAGAAACATCCAGATCGGGATGATCAGCGAGGCGGGCAGAAACGGCCTGGCGAGCGGGTCGCGTTGTGCCAGCGTCGTCTCGATGTCTTCGGCGTCATACCCGGTTTCCATCAGCATGAGAGTGGTCGAGGCCAGTGCTTCGACATGATCGAGGTGGTGCTCGATTTCGGCTCTCAACCACCAATACGAGGTTCGCCCCCAGCTGTCCTCGACTGGTTCCATGGCGCGGTTGAGTTCATCCAGTGCCTGCGGTGGGTACCCGTGCCGATACAGAAGATCGGCGCGTGCGATCAGGGCATTGTTTCGTTCAGGGCCGTTGCCGTTGCGTTCGATGTCGCTCAGTTCTTCCAGAATCTCGCGCAGCCGGACGCGCCCGAGTTCGCGCGCGGATGGGGAGCTGCGCAGGGTGTTCCAGAATTGTCCCGGATTCGCATGCAGCGCGGCGAGCAGATCGTCACGCTCGGCTGAACTGAGCGGTCCCGCCGACCAGAACAGACCGATCAGCAGAATCAGCGCGGTCAGAATGGCGCAGAACACGGCCGCGGCAGGCAGCAGCAAACCGCTTCCCGAAGCGGGAAGAGAAGCAAACAGACGTTTGAACATGATCACAGCGCGGCGAGAACGCGGGTAAAAATGCGCGCGTCGGCCAGCAGGTTCGGCAGGCGGCAGTACTCGTTCGCCTGGTGGGCCGACTCATCGACGGTCGACCAGACGGCCGCGTGCAGACCGTGTCGTCTGAAATAGGCGGCCACTGTTCCGCCTCCGATTCCCATCGTTCTCGCTTCACGCCCGTGAACTTCGCGAACGGTCTGCTGCAGACTGCGTCCCAGCGGGCAGTCGGCCGGCGTCGGG
>CAYYIY010000051.1:0-2068 GCA_964472075.1 uncultured bacterium
GCCTTTCAGGCCCTTTTTGACACGGTCGGTGAACGCCTCCAGAGCTTCTTGAGGGACTCGGTGACCATGCCGCCTTCCCAGGGCCCCCAGTTGAAGCTGACGACGCGGCAATCGGGCCAGGCGCGGGCCCACTTCTGGGCGGCCTTGTTCAGGGTCTCGTTGGCCATGGCGTAGTCGACCTGGCCGACGCGGCCGACCCGGGCGGTGATCGAGGAGAACAGCGCCAGCAGGCGCAGGGCGGCCGGGTCGAGGGAGGTGAGCAGGTGCCGCAGGCTGGTGACCTTGGTGTCGAGGACGTCGGCGACCTGGTCGGCGGTCTTGTCCTCGATGCGGCGGTCGCGCAGGACGCCCGCCCCGTGGACCAGGGCGACAACGGGGCCGAGCTGTTGCTCGGCGAGGGAGATGGCGGACCGGACGGCCTTTTCGTCGCGCACGTCGACCGACCGGTAGACGGGGCGTCCCCCCGCGGCCTCGATGCGGCGCAGGGTGGCCAGGATCTCGCGGTTGGCCAGGCGGGCGTGGAACTCGGCCTCGAGCTCGCGGGGCTTCATCGAACCGGGAGGGGCCTGCCGCAGGATCGCCTGCTTGATGGCCGCCTCGTCGGTGAGGGGTTCGAGCCAGGCCGGCTCGGGCTGGGGGTCGGGACTGCGGCCGAACAGCAGAAGGGTGGGCTTCCAGGCGGCGGCCAGGGCGACGGCGATTTCGGCGGTCACCCCGCGGGCCCCGCCGGTCACCAGAACCACCTCGCCGGGCTGGAAAAGGGGCTCGGCCGCCGGGTCGGCCGCCGGGAAGTCGGCGGCTTCGGCGAGGGCCATCGGGCCTGCCTCGTCGAGACCCACCTCGACCGGCCCGACCTGGAACAGTTCGGCCTCGAGGGCCTCGGCGGCGGCGGCCGGGTCGAGGGACAGGGCCAGATCGACCGCCTTGACGGTCAGTTCAGGCCACTCCCGGGCGGCCGTCTTGGCCAGGCCGGCGAGGCCGCCCTGGCAGGGATCGGCCTGGGCGGGGAAGCCGCGCACCCCGAACGTACCGTCGAGCCGGGCGACGGTGGCGAGCAGGACGGGGCCATGGGCCCGGCTGGCCCGCAGGGTCGGGGCGGCGGCCTGGACGAGCTGGAAGGCCCGGGCGAGGGCCTCCTCCTGATCGCGCGTCCAGGGGGTCTTGCGGGCCCGCTTGGGGGCATGCCCGAGGACGATCAGGCCGTGGGTGTCCTCGGGGAGTTTCCAGGCGGCGGGAGTTCTGGGGTCGAGGGTGACGACGGTGAACCCGCGCGCGGTCAGCCGTTTGCCGAGCTCCTTCGTCAGAGGCGAGCCGTCATCGGTCAGGGCGATCGAGGCCTGGACGGGCAGGGCCAGGCGGGGTCGTGCCCCAGCATTGGCCAGGGGGATCGCGGTCAGGACTGTGCGGCGAAGGGTCCAGGCGGGTGCGGTCGGCCCCGCGGCGGCGGCCGCGGTCGGAACCGCCGGGGAAATGGCCGCGGCGGGGGCGCTGGCGGTGGTTTGCGGCGCGGGCGAGCCGCCGGCGAGGAAGCCGATGATCTGGCGCAGGGTGCGGAATTTGCCGATGTCGCCCGGCTGGACGACCGGGGCGGCGGGGACCTGTTCCTGGAAGGCGGACAGGATCTCGACCCGCTTGATGGGATCGGCGGCGCGGCGGGTTGGGAGAGCGAGTAGATGGTCCAGATGACGATCTGGGCGACGATCTGGGCGACGATCCGGACGAGGATCTCGCCGACCGCCGGGCCGGCCTCTGCCGTGCCCTCGGCCGCCATGGCGCCGCTCGTTCCGGCGGCGGGGCCCCCCTGGCCGAGGAAGGCCAGCACCTGTTCGAGGGTGCGCAGTTTGCCGAGCTGGTCAGGCTGGATGACCGGGGCCTGCGGGAACTTCTCCTGGACGGCGGACATGATCTCGACCCGCTTGATCGAATCGATGCCGAGATCAGATTCCATGTCCATGTCGAGGTTCAGCATCTCGACCGGATACCCGGTCTTTTCGCTGACCACGGCCATCAACGTCTGCTGTACCTGTTGCGATGAGTCACTTTTCGCTCCCTGAGCCGACCCGGGTTT
>CAYYIY010000051.1:2081-39120 GCA_964472075.1 uncultured bacterium
GAGATACCGGGCGATGCTGAAGGCGCGACCGTTGCCTGAACCGACGCGGACGTTTGTACTACCGGGATAACCGGAGATGCAGCAACTGGAGCAGGAGCAACTGAAGCAGAAACACGAGTCGCAGCCGTATCATGTGTTTGAACCGGCATCGACCGAGGCGCCGGTTGTTCGATAACCGGGACGGCATTCAACCCGGCCCCGCTCACGTGCCGTTCGATCAACGCCTGAATCGTCCGCGCCGCTGACTCCTGTCCTTCGAGGAAGCGGCGATGCAGATCGGCAGTCTGCAGCTGAATCTGCTGCAAAGCGGACAGGGTCTCGCGGGCAAGACGGATTGCCTCTTCAGAGTTCGTCGCAGGGGCGACGGGTTGTCTGTTTCCGGGTTGTTGTGTCATGGAAGAACTTCCTTGCGACTGTTGTGTGGAAGGAGCAGCTGTGATACTTGCGTGATGAGCACCAGGCACCGAAGCAACTTGTACGTTCGCCATCCGGTTCGACGGCGATGCCGTGGTTACAGGCGATGGCGCGGCCCCTGAGCGGGCAGAAGTCGCCGCAGCGACTATACGCGGGCGAGCCGGGCGCTCGGGTCGAGGGGTGCGGTAGTTCGCTCCGTTCATCTTGACCGAGAGGCCGGTATGCTTCTCTCGTTCGAGCTTGTCGAGCCGTTGTTCACCGTCTTCCCAGCCGGTCAGTTGAATGGAATGACCATACGCCGCCAACGGGGCAAGCACACGCGCGAGATCGCCGGTTCCCGGCTTGCGGCCGTTCGAGGCGTCGAGAGTCAGAACGGTTGCCGGGCGATCGCCGAGAATACTGCGCGCCAGCCCTGACAGGCGAGCTCCAGGGCCGACTTCCACAAAGACGCGAAAGCCGTCGGCATACATGCGCTCAATCGATTCGACAAATCGTACCGGTCGCGCCAGCTGTGAGCCGAGCAGATCGAGGGCTTCGGTCTGAGTGTTCGGGTACGGCTCGGCCGTCGCATTGGCATAGACGGGAATCTGCGGCGCAGTCCAGGAGACATTTTCGAGGGATTCGCGAAACGGCGTCGCCGCATCGGCAACCAGCGGGCTATGGAAAGCCGCGGCAACCTGAAGCATCGTCGAACGCCACTTTCTGGCCTGACACAGCTCGCGCGCTTTCTCGAGCAGGTCTTTGCGACCCGAGATGACGATCTGATCGGGGGCGTTATGATTCGCCAGGGTGAGATCAAGCCCGGCCTGCTTCAGCATCTGCGCGACATCGGCCGCCGGAGCGGAGATCGCCAGCATGCCGCCGCGGTCCTCACTCCCCTGCCCCATCAATTCGCCGCGTTTTCTCGCCATGCGAATGAAGGATTCGGCCTGAAAGGCTCCGGCAACACACAGCGCCGTGAGTTCGCCGAACGAATGTCCGACGGCCCCTTCAGGGCGCAGGCCCCAGCTCTGCAGCATCGCGGCCATGCCGAGAGAAACCGCACCGATGGCGGGCTGCGCGACCTGCGTCGTCTTCAGGCGTTCCTCGTCGTTTTTCGTCGATTCCGGAGAGTACCAGTTCGGTGGATATAAACAGTCAGTCAGGGTGCGATTCTGCGGCTCAATTTCGCCAAGCAGCGAAGAGGCGTCGGCGATGGCGGCAAACATCTCGGGCGAAAGGATCGCCAGGTCACGGCCCATGTGCGGGTACTGCGCCCCCTGCCCGGGGAACATCCAGGCGGTTTTGCCGTTGACCGGGCCGGTACCGAACCATGCGCCTTCCGCAAGGGAAAAGTGCTTCACACTCGGCTCGTTGAGCCGGGTCGAAACCGTCTGCACCAGCTTCGCGAGATCGGTCTTGCCTACTTCGACCACCAGCGTCAGACGGCAGTTCTGCGACCCCTGAAACTGTCGCCGGGAAAGCGCTGCTCTGGTACGAATCTCTTCAACGGTCTTCACTTCGGCCAGCGATGTCAGCTGATTTTTCACCGCCGCGGCCGAATCTCCGGAAAAGGCGAAGATCTCGTGGGTGGAATCCCAGTCACGGGTCTGCTTGCGCGAGTTCCCCTCTTCAAGGACCGCGTGATAATTGCTGCCGCCGAACCCAAATGACGATACGGCCGCGCGGCGCGGCTGGTACCCGTTCACAAACCACGGATGCCGTTCGCCGACGAGAAAGAAGGGGCTGTCGACGTCCATGACTCCGGGGGCAGGATTCGCAATCTTGAGCGTCGGCGGCATCACCTTGTGCCAGAGCGCCAGCGAAACCTTGATCAGACCAGCAACCCCGGCCGCCGCTTTCGTGTGCCCGATCATGGATTTCACCGACCCGATACCGCAATACGGGCGATGGTTTTCCGGTGACGGATAGACTTCGCGCAGAGCGGCGATCTCAATCTGATCGCCCACCTTCGTGCCCGTGCCGTGCGCCTCGAGCAGCCCGATCTGCTGAGGCGTCACGCCCGCCTGCTCGTAGGCGCGTCGCAGCGCCTTCACCTGCCCCTGCGAACTGGGCGCGTAGATCGCCTTCCCTTTTCCATCGCTCGAGGTACCGACACCTTTGATGATGGCGTACACGCGATCGCCGGCCGCCTGCGCATCGGTGAGGCGCTTCAACACCACCATGCCGATGCCCTCGCCCAGCGTCGTACCATCGCAGTCAGAACTGAACGGCCGCGCGTGGCCGGTGGGCGAAAGAGCCGGCGTCTTGCTGAAGCACATATACATGAAAATGTCGTTGAACGTGTCGACCCCACCGGTGACGACCATATCGCACCGTCGCAATGCCAGCTCGAGCACCGCGAGATTCAGGGCGCTGAGAGAACTGCCGCAGGCCGCATCGACGACACAGTTCGTCCCGCCGAAGTTGAGACGGTTCGCAACACGCCCGGCGACGACGTTCCCGAGCAGACCGGGGAACGAGTTTTCCTGCCAGGGCACATAAGCCTCGGCGATGTTGGCCACCACCTCTTCCGCCACCTCGCGATCAACGCCGGCCTTTTCCATGGCCCTTCGCCAGAAAGGATGCCCGAGTCGCGCCCCCAGCGGAATAACCAGCTGCAAGGTTCCGGTGACGCCCAGCACGACGCCGGCCCGGTCCCGATCGAACAGTTTGCGCCCGTCATACCCCGCATCCGCCAGAGCCCCATGCGCCACCACAAGGCTCAACAGCTGCGACGCATCGATGGCCTCAAGCGCCGCCGGGGAAATACCATGTTCGCCGGGGTAAAAATCGATCGGCTTCAAAAAGCCGCCGAAACGCGAATAGGTGTGGTCAGGCCGTTTCTGGTCGGGGTCGTAGTAGTCTTCCGGGCGCCAGTGCGAGGGCGGCACTTCAGAAATACAGTCAACCTTGTTCTTGACGTTCGACCAGTACTCGCGCAGGTCTTGCGCGCCCGGAAACAGGCAGCTCATACCAATAACGGCAATGGGTTCAAATACAGGCTGACTTGAGTTCATGGCAGCTTCCGTTCATCAACAGGCTGATTTCATTTCGGCTGCAATCGCCGAAAGCCACCGGAACCAGAGCACAGCGACCAGGAAAACAACCTGCCCCACCAAACCTGAAGGCGGTCGTAGAATCCGGGGACCGGAGCCGACAGGTCCGTTTCCAGCGCTGTTCTGCTTGCGCCGCAAGAGCCTTGTTCCAGAGTGACGGGGATTTTACCACAATTTCCGTCTTCCCGACAGCGGATTTTTCACGACCAAACGAGCTTTTGGTCAGAGCGGACAGCTCTTCATCATCTCTGAAGTTAGGACGCCGTCAGCCGCGCACCCCCCGCTTCCTCCCTATCTCATAAGGATCACGGCGCCGTTCCGCCGGAATAATAATTTCGTACGATATAGGGCTGATTCATGTATGCGGCAAAAAACATGGGGAAGACCACATCTGAATACTCGGCCGTAATCACTCCCTGAGCATGATTCGACAACAGGGCCCCGCTCGGTAATGTCTCCGGCAGCGGACCGCGCGGAGAGTCCACCAGCTTGAGCGTCACCTGAAACACCATGGATTCAGGTCTGACGCTTGGAAGCGCACAAGGTCGAATTTCAAAAAAGTTCACTCGCTCAGAGAGCACATGCTCCGCTGTTTGATTCCCCGACCCTGCGTGAAATGTCTCCGTTCTGATCAATCGCATGACGGGAATGTTTCCTGCCGTTTTCGGTTCGAGTCGATACCGCACTCGGCTCAAGCGTCGACGCTCGAGCTTGGGAGCAACTGCGGCAACCGCGCCCTGACCCGGAAAACGCAAAAAGGTATAGTCCGCCAGAGGCAGTGCAGCCTCATTTTTGCAGATTCTTTCGAGGCTCAAAGATTCCTGCGAATCCGGTCCCGTTTCGATCGCCGCCAGTTTCAAATCCTGATGAACCTGCCGAATGATCCGACGGGCCTCGAGTGTCGTGTCCGCCTGAACAAGACCTTGCAGCGAATCGCGACTTCCGGATGAGAGAAGCAACAGAGCCGGTGCGAGAACAACCGACATCACCAGAAGTGCCACCGTCACCTCCACCAGGGTGTACGCGCGCTTCATGGCGGAAGCCTCCAGACAACGGCTTCCATTTTCACCTCGCGTTGCCGCCACCACGTCTTCAATCGCCCCTCATCTTCTCGTGGATACACGCGCACGGTAATCATCATGCCCGCGTTTCCGCTCTCAGCCACCGGTTTCATGAGAATTTCGCGACGAAACAAAAAGCTTTCACCAAGTGCCTGAATCTCGCCGGCAGCATGAGTGCCGATATCCGACACGCCCAACGGGTACTCGGGAATCGACAACGCATTTGCAACGACCCGCTCCAGCGTCGAATATCCGAGAGCCCGAAACACTTCGAGAGGCTCAGCCGCCAGTTGAGAGGCAAGAAATTCGTAATAGGTATCCATGTTCTGACGATTGGCTTGAGACAATACCTGAAACCACCCGACGGACAACAGTCCGAGAATCAGGGCGGCAATCGCCACTTCAATAAGCGTCAACCCGGACTTATTCGCTGTATCCGTCCTCACGTACGTGTTCACTTTTCGCTTTCCCTTGCCGATTCCTCGTAATCTGTAATCCTGCCGAAACTTATCCAACGCGACAAATGAACCGTCATGACCGGTACAGAGGACCGCAGCAGCGGGTCGTGAACCAGGCGATGAGTTCCGCTTTTCCACAACTGACTGTACAGGCGATTCACCATCAACGCTCCGTTTACCTCCATGTTTTCGGAAGGAATCACCTGAGCGGCAATCAAGACCGCATTCACGGGTTTGGATGTTTTCAACGAAATCGTTCCGTTTCGGGTGATGAACACACACAAGTCTTCCGGCTTCTTCTTCTCGATTCCGCCCAGAATTTCAAAACCGTCGGCAATGATGCCTCCTCGTCCCTCGATGGTCCAGGAATCTCCGTCGAGGCGCAACGGAGCAAATAACTGAACCATGCCGTTCAAATGGATGGTTCTGTCGGTGCGATTGAGAATTCCTGCCGCTTCCAGATCTGCCACGGTCGGAAACCGACGACTCCAGAGACTGACCTGTTTGAACGGCCGGCCGACACCCGCCGTATCGCTCACCGTCACCGGCACCCCTTTCACCCGACCGAATGAAGGCGGCATCTGGAACGTCGCATCTTCAGGCGGTTTAAAGGAATACGACAATCCGCCGGAATACAAATACTCATCCTGAATTCGACTGAGAACCTTCCCCACAAAACGCTCATCTTGAGCGAGTTTTGCCAACCCTCTGCGAAAATCGATCGTCCCCTGATCGGAACCGGCCGGTGGAGGAACATCGAGGCAGATGTGCGGACGCGTCAATTCCTTCAATTCCTCGGCAGACACTCCCGAAATGTCGGAAAAATCGAATCGAAACGTGACAAAACGCAGAAAACGCTGTCGAATCCGACCGCACAGCGCGGCTTGAGCAAGCGCCGGATCAGCTGCCGTTTTAAGGTCCGGCCCCAGCAGGCGAAAACCCGGTTCGTTCGGTATCTGCGGGCTGCTGAGCTCCTGCAGCGTGCTTTCTTCAAGCTTTCGTTGGTCCGATGTACTGTAATCCGGGCGAAACACTGGTTCCAGGGAACCCTCGAATCTGCCTTTCAATTTCTTCAAGGCCCCGGTACCTTCGTATTTCTTCAGGTTTGGCGCCAGCACCAGGCAGTCCCGATACCCGATGATGATCGGCAGCAATTCCCGCTTTCCATCAATCGTCGGAATCATTCCGGCAAACGGCTCGTCGATATTGAGAAACACATGCTTGCCTCGATTCTCCGTCCCTCCGAAAAACACCAGGCCGCACGAATCGGGTCCTGCTCCCGGAGAGACTTCCAGGGCCGTTCGACTGGAATTGAGCATGGATTTGTCGTATTCGAACTCCCCTGCGCCCTGCCTGACAAACAGAACATAATCGAGCAGTCCGCCCGAACAGTAGGCATCGTTCCTGACGGCACGCGGCGTTACCAGCGACGCCGTCTTGAATTCGACATGGGTGACAAACCGACAACCGGTCGTAAGCCCTCCGCTCCCGCCCGACCTTCGAACGGAAGCTTCAACACTCAATTCGAGCGTTCCGATTCCCTCGTTCGGCAGGCCGGAAAAAGGCTGCTGTTGGTGATCTCGGGTCTGAAAGTCATACACTCTCGCCGTCGCTTCAATGGTCGCAACCGCCTGTCTCCCGACCATCGACTGCAGCAAGGAAAGGGAAACAGGAATCGGAACCGAGAAGTTCCCGGCCGTACCTCCGGGTGCGGTGTCGAGCAGCCATTTACAAAAAGAAGAATCAGGCTTCAGCGACTCCGATGACAGGTGCTGAAATGCTTCTTCCATGGCGGATTCCACCACCAGGCGCAACCGTTCGCTTCTCTCGAAGCGAGCCGTCAGCCATTGCGAATGTTGAACCGTACGATGATACGCCAAGACGAAAATGCTCAGCACCACAAGTGCGACGATCACGATGAACAACGCCATGCCCCGCCGATTCACCCCACGCGGTTCGCGAGTCGGCAGCAACACGAAGAGGAACTTAAGGGGCTTCAGAGGGATCACCGCGGCGTCTCCTGTGTCGAATCAGGCAGGCTGATCCCTTTCGGCGGTATTGCTCCTGAAGCCGCCATCTCCCCCTTCTCCCCCGCCGTGAGCACGACCACCGGTGCGGTTGCCGAATGCAGCTCCACTCTCCCCGACATCACCTCGACAAAGGTTCCACGGTTCTGAACCGCAACGCGGAATTCCGTTCCCGTCACACGAATAAAGCCGTGCGGGGTCTCGACGCGACAGGGGGTCCCTGGTATCACGCGCACCGCTGCGGTGCCTCGAAGAAGCTCAAACCCGTCTTCGCGAATCACCACCTCGCATGATTGAAGAACCTCAACCTCGGTTGTCGACATCGGCCGAAACCGTGCTCCCGGCTCGGTCAGCGCCAGTCGACTTCCCAGTTGCGGCGAAAGTACCGATTCTCGATGAGGCATCAACGCATCGAAAGCGCGTTCCACCGGGAACACATGGAACACAAGAACCGCGACGGCAACAGCGGCGATCCACCGCACCCACCAGGCGCTCGCCCTGATGCGTTCCGCCCCGGAAGTCTGAGAGGCCTCGGCCGTCAGCCTTGCGATGATGCGTTCTTGCGACGCTTTCTGCGCCGCCGTGGCTTTGAAGGGTGTTCCGAGAGCCTTCAGTTCGAGAATCAGGCGGGATTTTTCCCGACAATTCGCACAACGAGAAAGATGCGCGGAACCGCCCAAAGTCGGCTCGTCCGACGCATTTTCGAGAAATTCTCGACACTCGTTTTCAGCCATGTCGTCCTCGCTCTGCCGAAGGCTGCAGACGCATCTGCTCCAGAATCCGATGGAATCTCATGCGCAAGGTCCCTTCCCTCGTACCGGTCATCTCAGCAATTTCCGCAAACGAATGGCCGTAGATGACTCGCATTTCGATCAGGAAGCGCGCCTCCGGCGACAAGGCCTCAAGCAGTTCGGCCGCCGAGGCTCCGGAAATAACCGTTTCTTCAACTCCGCACCCCGGCTGCGCCTGCTCCATCGGTGTTGCCGACAAACACTCCCGCCCCTGTTTCCGCAGCATGTCGGTCAGAGTGTTGCGCGCAATGGACAGCAGCCACGGGCGAAACGGTCGCATGGGGTCGAAGCGTCCCAGATGCTGATACGCCTTGAGAAACGATTCCTGTGTGACGTCATCGATCATGGCTTCAGGAGCTCCGAGGAACCTCAGCAACCCTATGACCGCCGGATAATATCGTTCGACCAGCGCCCGAAATCCTTCCGGGCGTCCGAGGCGCACCTGTTGCAGAATTTCCCGCTCTTCGAGCAGGGCTGTCTCACGAGAATCGCGAGCGGGTTCCGTCCGCATGGATGCCTCAGTTTTCATTATTACGCACGACACGGCCCGAATGTCACATCCTTTACTGCGAGAGCTGTTGCATCCCTTCTTCCACGGTTTTCACTTCTCCCGCACTGGGAAAAATACCGGCAATATCGAATACCCGGCGCTGCAGATCATTCAGGCCCGAAAGCAAAATCTCCCCATTCAGGTCGTCGACGACGCGAAATACGAGTTCCATCAAAGCGGCAACACCCGGACTATTGACAAACAGGCATTCGGAAAAATCGAGAACATACTTTATCCGGTTCTGCTTGAAATGTTCCCTGGCCGTTTCATGAAGACACTTGCCCCCGTCTCCGGAAAGATATCCTTTCAGCCTCATGACCACGACATTTTTCACAACTTCGACTTGTACATCCAACGTATCCATGCCGACTCCTTTCAATCACCGCTTTGTTTCTGTTCGCCGATCCGGGTCATGTATCTGGCGACAATATGGCCGGATGGACTAATGCGTAACGGCAGCACTCTGGCGGAGAAACGATCGCCCGCTTTCGGTGGCTCGCCCATTTCCGGGGTGATATTCACGATGTATGCCCGGGCATCAGAACTCTCGACCATGACCGATTTCGCTTCCACCTGCTTCACTGTTCCGTAGAGGTCCAGGGGAACAGACAGAACGGTACCCGGCTTTCCCTTTTTGAACAATTCCTGCACCTGTCGCTCGCTCCACCACTGCTGCACACCGTTCAACAGCGGTATTCCAACACATACCGCAATGATGAGCCGTTTCCTCTGCCGCAGAATCTGCATCAGTCGTTTTCCGAAAGATAACTCCGACGGACCGATGCCGATCAGGTCGCTGACATACCGCGAGAACGCGCGCCAAAAGCCCGTTTCATCTGCAGAGATCACGTTTTCAAGAGCATAGGCCGGCTTCGGTTTCGTACGCTTTTCCTCCTCAGCACTCCACCGACGCGACCATTCCTGCTCCAGCCGCCCGAGATCCGCCTCCTTCAACTGGCCGGTCTCGATCAAAAAAGCGATGTTTTCCTTCAGGATGCGCCTGGACAGTTCCGATTGCGCCTTCGGCAACTGTTTTCCGAACGAATACAGAAAAAACAGATTTTCCACTTCCGGATTCGCCTGAAACAGCAACAACGCATTCGCCTGTTGAACGGGATCGGGAGAAGACCTGATCAATTCGACCAGCAACGGGCGCACCAGAGCGAAATCAAAGTGAATGACGGTTCCGAGGGCGGCTTCGCGAAGCTCATGATTGGAGGAAAACAGCATCGTCCTCAAGGAAGAGATCGCCTGAGCGGGATCATACTGCTTCAGAATTCGAATTGCCGAACCTTTCACCCGTCCGTTTTGATGCTTGACGTACCGCCCGAGCAAAGGGAAAATTCTGTCCGGGTCGAAAGCCCCGAGATACTCCAGTGCGGCACTGACGGCGACCGGCTCCTTGCGTTTCAGCCCCTCCTCCGCCTGCGACACGAATCCGCTCAGTTTCAGACGTGTCGCCGCTCGCATGGCCGTCCCGAAGAGCTGATCGGACAGATCGGCACGTGCCATGATTTCTCGAATCCGGGGTTCCGCCGCCGCCCGGTCTTCGAACTCCCAAATACCCACCAGATCAAGGGCATCCGCCGACCCGGCCTGTGAAGCCGCACTGGATGAAACGGTTTCCGATCCATCGCCTGCCGATGTCGGCGCAGGTTCCTTGCCGCCTTTTTCTTCGAAAGCCGCCTGAAGCGCCTGAAGCCTTGCTTTCAGAGTCTCCGGCATGGGCCACGCGAGCGCCTCGCTCCACATTTTCCGGACCCAGGCCTGGGAAAATGAAGCTTCGATCCTGGCGAATAACCCGTCCTGATCAGCTCCCGATTCCTGCCACCGCAAAATCACATCCTGAATGAATCTCCGGGCCGACCTCAAATAGATCCATTTCTGCAGTTTCTCCACAAACTGCGGAAACTCTTCCCGGATCAATCCGGCGTCTTTGATTGCCTGACAGGCCTGCTGCAGAACCCGTTTGATGATGTCTCTTTTCGCCGCAGGCGATGACTCGGCTACTTCCCACAAACGATACGGAACCTCCGGATCGGGATTGATGGCGAACAGCAGTCCTGCCTCATCAAGAAGTTCAGGGTTCGCCTCCATGGCGAAAAATTTGAGCAAACTGGGTTTCAAAGCCTCAAAGGGCAACTGAAAGGCACTCCGGACGGCGGCGCTTTTTGCCCACGAATCCCCGTTCAGCAACATGTTCTCGAGATGCCGCACCGCCTCATCCATATCGAGTTTTGCGAGCCCCTGAATGGCCATAACCCGTACGCGCGGCTCCGGACTTGCAAGCAAAGGAGGAAGCGCCTCGAGAATCAAACGGGGAGCCCGCTCGACCAACAGTTCGAGAGCGGCCATTCTGGTGCTCAAATGCTCATCTGCGAGAAAACCGACCAGACGCGACAACTCGCTTTCGCTCCAATACGGGCCGAAGATCTTCAGAAGGGACGAAATGACCAGCGGGTGCTTCGCGATATTAAGCCACACCAAGCCTTTCCGGGCCAGTGCTTCGCGCCCGGCCGGAGAAAGGTTGAGCAGAAATTTCAGACGACCCTGTACATCATGCTGCTCAAAGTCTGCCTCCGTTTCATTCCGCTCCAGCGCCGTCTCGGACTTGCTCTCAAGACGACGTCGAACGGTATTCTCAGCCTGCTCGAGCAGCAACGCGCACTCCGCGTCGTCTTCGACCGCCCGGCGTGCCGCCAGTGCCTGCAGCACCTCTTCCGAATTCCCTTGCTGCAAGCAGATCTCGATGGCCTGCAGTCGAATGGATCGGCGAGGGGAGTTGAGCTCTCCTACGGCTCGTTTGACAGACACGCCTCCTCCTGGGCTACTGAAAATGCCGTTCACACAGACATCGCAATCAAGCAGATTCGAGAATCATACCAGAAGTCGGTTCAATTTTCAGGGTGACCCTGCGAAAAGAGGGAAGGACCGTGGTCCGTCGTTGCAGCCATCAACGGAGATCACGAATTTTCCTGATTCGGGATCGCTTCGACCGCGAGGAAGGTATGGTCGTCCGCCTGCGATTTCGTCGAGATTACCTCCGGATGATGATCGAGAACATCTTGCGGCGTTGCTTCCAGAGCGAGTCTCGGGCGAGACTGCAGATAATCGACCAGTTTGTCCAGCCCATCCTCACCACGAAGCGAAAGTGATTCAAACAGTCCATCGGTGTAGAGCAGCAACCGTTCTCCCGGTTGGAGCGTGATGGCAACCGGACTGAACGACGGTTTTTGCCGAAACCCCAGAACGATGCCCTTCGCCGTCACATGGTCGATCCTGCCGTCAGGGCGCTGCAGAAGCGGATACGGGTGTCCGGCGCAGTAGATGACGATCTCGCGGGTTTTTGTGTCGATCCAGAGAAGACAGAGCGACATGAACAGCCGCTTGTTCGCGTTGTCGAGAATGATTCGGTTCAAGTGTTCGAGAATGGTCTCCGGCCGAGGATCGATGGGCAACAGCGTATTGACAACCGCCTTGGACATGGCCATGATCAAGGCCGCAGGGACGCCGTGACCCGTGACATCCCCCACCAGGACAAGGGCATGGTGCGGAGGAACCCGCAGATAATCGAGATAATCACCACCGAGATCCGTGGCCGATCGCGATATTCCATACACACCAATGCCGTTGATGATCAGCGGGGTTTTCGGAAACAGTTGTTCCTGGACTTGCCTGCCGAAGGCCATTTCGGCAAGGCTGCCCATCATGGAATTGAACATGGTGACAAGATCGCCCAGCTCGTCCGGATCCTGTTCCGGAATGCGCACCCGAAAACGTTTCTGCCGAATGGCTTCGATGCCGGTCCCCAGCTCGCGAATCGGAGCCAGCACCTTGTTTGCGAGAAGCATTGCAATCACCATCGTGAACATTCCACTGAGACAGCCGAACCCGATCAACTGCAGGCGAAGCACCCCGATCTTTCGATCCACTTCTCGTGCCGGCTGAACACACATGAGGAAATACCCTTTCAGGTGAACACCAGGCAGGCCCGCGATCAGAAGCGGTTCAGGCAGGTCATCCAGTCTTGCGAACATCGGGCGTTGCGTACGAACGAGTGCCTTCCAGAAACGCTCGAAATGCTTCCCTTCGGGGAGGGCGCCGATTGCGAAGTACGTTTTCCGGTACTGTTGCGGGACTGATCTGGCACCGTTCAGGGTTGCGGGAAATGGAAGCCAGCGCGGCCCCTGCTTGATCCCGAAAAATCGCTTCCCTGTCTTGTCACGAGCCCGATTGACCACAAACAGGTTCAGAATCGCTTTTTCTAGCTCTTCCGCGCGCCAGGTGGCAAAGAACGCATGCGTGACCCGTCGATCGGGACGGCGCATGACCTGACTGTAGAAGATGGAATTGAATGCGGCCACTTCCATACGGGTGATCTGTCCGAGGGTCCCGACCAATGAATCGACAAGCTCTTTGAGCCCTTTTCCCGTCACGGCACCGAACACGGTTTCCGCCTTCAACAATTGAACCGGACTCACTTCGGAGAACTCACGATTCAAATACGCCATGACGTCGACCATAAGGGCGAGCAGGATGACATCTCTGCTGTTGGCTTTTCCGGCTTCCCACGACTGAATCACGGCTTGCCCCACCGGGTCGATGACGCGGTAGTCCTGTACGAAGAATCGCGACCCCAGTATTTTGAGCTTCTGCTCCAGAGTTTTCAGATTCTGCGTCGTCGGGTCGGCCGACTCAAATCCTTCCAGAGCGTCCTTCAATTCCTGCTGAATCTTCTGGTGATAGACTCGTGGATTCAGATCGATGTCTCGAACGGCCGAGAGCATTTCATCCCACACCTGCTGGGTCAAGGCATACCGCTGTTCGTTCAGGTAGATTTTGCCAAGAAGACCGAGAATCGTCAGCGGCACCCCGGCCGAGAGCAGGAAAAAGCCGGTCAGTTTCCAGCGCAACGACAGATACGGTAGTCGTTCTCTTGAAGCGAACAAGGACGTGATGAAACAAAGCAACGCCAGGAAGCTGATACAGCCCAGGCGATACCATCTCAGCCATGTGCGTGACGACGATCCGATCGTATCCGGAACTGACGCCGCCAATCGGTATGAAGCGTTGATGACGAGAAACGACCACAACCGCCCTTCCGCTCGCAAAAAACTTCTCGGTTGCTTTTCATATTCTGCCACTGTGCTCCAGACGGCGGGTAGGAACGCTTTTGTTCCGCACCCGACCACCTCGCGATCCTCGAGGCTTATGAGGGCGAGCGGAATGCCGTCGGTCGGCTCCAGATTCACAAGACGCCTCAACCCCTGAAACGGGCGATAGGCGATTTTGTGAATGTGCACGAATAGAGAAAACCTTTTGTGCAGGGAATACAGAAACCAGCTTTTCTGAGAAAGATTGCTCGTTTTGACGCAGTGCGAACTCTCGAGAAGAGCTCGGCCGTGCGGAAGCTGCGTGCCGAGAAACGGTGCGAACAGACCCCAATGTTCGTCAAGCAGCGACCAGTCGAGGTATTGCCCCTTTCGCAAAGCCTGAAGCAACAATTCGGCAATTCGCTTCGAAGGCTGAAAATCAGGCGAAACCCAACAGACTTTTCCCTGCTCATCGAACAGGATGATGGAAAAAAGCCGAGAATGGGCCTGGTGAAGGTGTGCAAGAAACTTCTTCAGGTAAGGAAGCATGTCTTCTCGACGAGCCGCCAGTTCAAGCTCTTTTCGAAAAAGCGACTTGAAATATCGTTCGGGATCCGCCCACGGCTGCACCCGAATCAGTTTTTCCTCGAGACGTTTGAATTCGCTCTGCAGGCGCCTGTCATCAGCGCTTTTCAACACATATCGCAGGGCGAAATCGACACAGATGAGAGGAAACCCGGCAAGCAGCAGAACAGCCAAAATCGGTTTGACTTTTTGCCATAACTTGTTGATTCGATTGGATTTGATTTGATCGGAAGTTTTGGTCAATCGTTCTACTCAAAAACGTAAATAGGCCCCGATTGCGAAATGAATCGGAGCGTTCATGGTAGCCTGTACACAAACGAAAGTCCAGACAGGCGATGCTCGCTTCTCGGCCTGTTCCTGTTCTGCGCACACCCGCATCAGACGTATGATTCCCCAGCACGCGAGGGCGACTCCACAGCCCAGATCAGAAGCGGCTCTACAACACCGCTTCCGATCGCACGCAAATCGATCCGCGCCCGATCATGACGGCCGGTCATGAAAGTGCCTCGAAACGAATCGTGCACACAATATTCGTTTCGAGGCACACGGCAATTCGCCACGAGGCAAGCGGACGTCTTGCACGTTCTTGTCTCGATGGTTATTTTTTCTTGTTCAATGCGAGCAGACCTTCATCATTGAGCTTGTGAAATTCGACCATGAATTGGTCCCACTTCTTCTGCTTGGCGGCCAGATCATCGGATTTTTCGACCTTCATTTCATAGACGGGGATGGCAGTCTGGAAATGAGCGTCAAAACGCTTCAGAAAATCTCCTTTACTGAATACTTTTTGGTTTTCTTTCGCGTTGAACAGGAGATAAGCGCTATTCACCGATCGCAGGTCGCGTGCCATCTTGATGACCAATTGGCTATGCTGTAACTGCAGCTCGCCGCTTGCCATCAAAGCCTTGATTTTTTCCTGCTTCTTCTTGAGATCATCCGTGGTTTTGACAGGACTCTTCGACTGAGTTTCAAGTTCGCTGCTGAGCTTCTTCAGGATCTCAACCATCGGGTCATCCGCGCTGGTCTCTTTAATCAGAATCTCGATCTGAGCCTTGAGCTTGTTTTTCACAAACTCATTCACCTGGGCCTGAAGCTTCGCATCCTCTTCCTTCGCCTTTCCCTGGTCGTCATCTTTCGGCGACGAGGGGGGATCATTCTTTCCAGGCTCTTGGGGTTCTGCGGGCTTTTCGTGTCCCGGTTTGTTTTCACCCGGCTTCGGCTTGGCAACCGGCGGGTTCTTATCGTCGTCCGCAGGCTTCCCGGGTTCCGGTTTCCCTTCAATCGGCTCCGGCTTGTCATCGCCCAGACCGAAGATTGTCGCAAATACATCTCGCAGGAAACCAAACAGCTTTGACCAGAAACCAGCTCGCTTCTTAAAGAAATTGGCGATCTTTTCCCAAAAACCTTTCTTCTTGTCGATTTCCTGCACGACCGGTTTCGCAATCGACTGAGGCTTGATCACCGCCGGTTTTGCCTGAACCGGTGCCACAGGATTTTTCGTGTCGGCATCGTTCGGCCGGATTTCTTCGTCCGTCGCATTCGGAAGATACTTTCCAGCTTCCTTGCCACCCACGGTTTCCCCGAACAACAATGATGTACCGACAATCAGAAACGCAAAGGTCATCAGGATCTGCCATCGATTTTTCATTTTCATGCAACCCTCCGTTTATTAAGATTTCGAAAACATTACGATCGACAGGCTAGATTCGTCACACTCTTTTTTTTCTTTGCTCGCGTTTCCAGAAACCGACAGCCCTCAGCGTCGCCGATAGCCGAGCACCATGCCGTGTTTCTTGAACAACTCGCGACGGAAGAGCGGGTTGTAGGCGAAGTAGGTGGCGAAACTCCAGAGGTCTTTCATGTTGGTCTGGAAGTCGAACGCTCGCTTGATGATGCTCAATGGATGATTGAAACGACGGCGCGCCCAAAAACAGGCATCGGTCAGCTCGTCCGGGGTCATGCGTGCCGGTCGAAACACGCAATCGCCGAAGTGATATCGGTCGTCGAGCCACCATTTATCGTAGAGCAGCCTTCCCTGCGCCTTCATCTCTTCATACAGCGGCGTGTTCGGGTACGGGCTGAGAATATTGAACGCGGCAAAGCAGAACTTCTGATCGATCGCCCACTGTACGGTGCGTCTGATCGTCGTCCAATCGTCCCAGTCACAGCCGATGAGAAATGCCGCCCAGAGCTGGAATCCGATGTCACGTATTTTCTGCACCACCGGCTCATAACTTTCGAGCTGCATGTTGCAGTTCTTGTCCATCTGTCGAATGTTCTCGGGCGTCACCGACTCAAAGCCGACCACCAGGCCGGCGCAGCCGCTCCGTTTCATCAGGTCCATCAGTTCGGGGTCTTCGGTGAATGTCAGGCTCGCCTGGCCGATCCAGCGACGCCGCAGCGGAATCAGCAGACGGAAGAGTTCCTTCGCGGCATCGACGTTGCCGATGATGTTGTCGTCGACGAAAAAAACGAACTTCTGCGGCTGTTCGGCCAGCTCGTCAACAACTTCGCGAGGCGGCCGGTTACAGTGGGTTCGGCGATAGATCGAGCCGGTGGCGCAGAACCGGCAATGATTGACACACCCGCGGCTGAACTGCGTCAAGCGCAGGGGCAGATAACTTTTACCGTTGAAGAGATCCCAGCGGGTGCGCAAGCCGCGCAGATCCGGCGGGAACTCCCCGGTGTACACAGGTTGCAGTCGCCCCGCCGCGGCATCGTTCACCAGACGCCCGAACTGCCCCTCGGCATCGCCGATCATGATGGCATCGGCATGAGCAGCGGCTTCCTCGGGAATCATGGTGACATGATACCCCCCGAGAATCACCTTGACCCCGCGCGCCCGGAACCGATCGGCAATCTCATACGAGCGACGTGCGGTGTAGATCTCGACGTTGATGCAGACAAGATCGGTGGGTTCCTGATACGGAATGCGTTCAAAGCGATCGTCATAGAGCCTGCATTCAACATCAGACGGAAGCAGGCCGGCCAGAACCGCGAACGTCAGCGGCTCCATGCGACCGCGATCGTAGTAGGGGCGGCCGTTGCTCAGCCCCATGTTCGGTTTAATGAATGTTACCCGCACGCGCTTGTTCCTGCCGTTGCCCCTTCGGGGAAACCGAGACACAGTCCGGTCTTTCGCTTGATATCCAGTCGCGAGACGATGTTCGAAGCAAGAAACACCGCGGCCCGGAACGGATCAGCCGCATTAGCCTGCAGATCAAACCCGCGCCGCAAGAGATTGCCGATACTGCCGAAGCGACGGCGGGCTTTCGCCACGGCATCAGCCAGCTCATCAGGCGTCATGCGCAGCGGGCGAAAAGCCGGGAATTCCCAGCGATAGGTCGGATCAAGCCACCACTTTTGCGAGAGCAGCCTTCCCGCAGCCTTCAGATCGTCGTAGACCCTGGTTCCGGGGAACGGCTGCAGGATGTTGAAATTCGCCATGAACAGCTTCTGATTGATGGCAAAGTCGGCCGTTTCAGCAATCGCCGCGGGCGTGTCGTCGTCGTATCCGAACACGAAGGTGCCGTAGACGAGAATGCCCCGCTTTCGATACTCGCTCAGCAGCGTCTCTACCTTGCCCAGTTGCAGTGTCCAGTCCTTGTTCATGCGCTGAAGATTCAGCGGAGAAAGCGACTCGAGGCCGGTGATGACGGCAAAACACCCCGATTCGGCCATGGCGTCCATGAACCCGGGAGTTTTTGCCACCGCCATGCTGGCCTGACTGATCCATTTGAGTCCGAGTGGGCGAAGGGCTTGAAAGAGCTTCAGTGCGTGTTCCGGGTCAGCGGCAATGTTGTCGTCGACGAAAAAGATGAACCGTCTTCCGAGAGCCTCGAGTTCGGCCACCACCTCATCGATCGGTCGATGCCGCACCTGATCACCGTAAAACCGGCGCACCGAACAGAACCGACAGTCGTGTACACAGCCGCGACTGGTTTCGACCAGGGTCAGGGGCAGATATCGATACCGATCGAACACGCGGCGATCAAGTCGGAACAGGCAGGTCGGTGCGGTCGACACGTATCTTTTCTGCAATCGGCCGCCGGCGAGATCCTGCACGATGAACGGCCACACGCCCTCGACTTCGCCGATCGCGACGGCATCGGCATGCTCCGCGGCTTCTTCGGGCAGCAGAGTCGGATGAAAGCCCCCGAGCACCACACGCACACCACGTCGGCGAAACTCGTCGGCAATCTGGTATGAACGGCGTGCGGTATAGGTTTCGACCGTTAACACGACGGCGGTGAACGATCGTTCGAACGGTACCGGCTCATACCTTTCGTCTATCAGTTCCAATGTGACTTCCGGGGGGGTGGCTCCGGCGATGAGGGCGAACACCAGGGGTTCCAGCGCGGCCGGGGTACGATATGGGCGTCCGAACCGAGACCCCAGACTCGGTTTGATCAGGCCGATCGACAGGCACCCCATAAGTTGTCACCCTTTTGAAAAGTTCGCTCGCTGATTATACACGACCTTGTGATACCATGATGCGCGAGAGTTCCAAACTCATTTTTCGTTTCGGGAGGGTACCATGTTTCGAAGGACGTTGTTGTCGGTCGTCTGCCTGTTGGTGCTTGCGTTTGCCGTTCCGGCACAAGCCGAGGATGTAAAGGACCTGCTCGCCGAGATGATCACCGCCTACTCGCAAAGCACCAAGGGGGTTCAGGACGAAGCCTTTCTCGAGAAGGTAAAAGCCATCGATGAGCATCTGCGCGAGAAGATTGAAAAAGACCACGATCTCGCACCTTTTCGCACGGTCATCAGCGCCGCCCAGGAGATCAAGAGCCGCCTGTCGGCCCGCAAGATGTTCGAGGTTCTGCTTGAGCGTGTGTTCAAGCGCCTGCAGTTCACCAAAGCCCAGCAGGACATCACCGACCCCGATCTGAAGAAGGAAATCGATGCCATGGTCGCGTCCATCGAGCGATATCTCGATCCGACTCTGCCGGACGACGACACCGTCGATCGTACCAGTCTCGAAAATCAGCGCAAGCGCCTGCATGACAAGATCAAGGCTGCACATGCCGCAATTCTAAAGAAGGAAGGCGAAAAGCGCATTACTGTCGAGGTGATCGGCGAGGATGGCGGCGAAGGCAAACTCAAAGGCTCACGCGAAGCGAATCTGCTGGCCAAGCTGAAGACCGTGATTCCCGACCCGGGCAAGATGACCGTCACGGTTACCATCAAGAAAGATGATCTGCACGACATTCGCGTCTTCGTGCGCGATTTCGTCGGCCCCAACGGATTTGCCGTTGTCGAAGGCGAGCTCGATTTCGTCGATGTCACCGCGGCGGCGCTCGATGACGCGACAGCCACCGAACTCGAAAACGTGCTTGGCGATGCGCATTTCAAGCGATATCGCTGTGTACAGACCGACGAGCAGCTGAACGTCATGCCCCAGGCCGGAAATGCCGCCTACGAGATGGGCACCATGGCTCCGGGCCAGACCTGGAAGATGACCTTCAAGAAGACTGACGGCCTGTCATCGGTGCTGAAAGCGGTAGAAGGGCACGAAGAGATCGCGGTAATGAATGCCAAAACCGCCCTCAACGACAAGGCCATCGAATTCAAGAACAATGGAACGCGCAACCTGTTGTACCTGCAGGGAACCGACGTCACCGGCCTGGTCTCCGTGAAAGCGCTCGGCTACCTGGCGCCGAAGGACGGTGTGGTCACGTTTCGCGACGTGCTGCTGGTCGTCGATGACGGTATCGCTTCTGATCTGACCAAGTTCGTCGGCGAGCAGGGCATCAACTTTTTCCTCAAGCGTGCCTCTGAAACGCTGCGCAAGGGGCTGCCCTTTACGCCGGTGCTCGAAAACATCTCATGCGAGCGCAATGAGAGCGGCAGTATGGTGTACATCTTTTCCGGTCGGGGAAAGAACGCGCTCTAAGTCCGTTCGCTGACAAGCGTTCAAAAACCGCTGACGGGTCATCCCGTTCGGCGGTTTTTTTGTCATGAACAGAGTCCTAGTCGGTTGGGGTCGATATCGACAACTGATGACGGTGAACCTCGGTCTCCAGTCCATCAACGGCCACCGCTACCAGAACCCCGGGAGACGGCTCGATCTCGGCACACCACCAGTTCTTCGTCACCTGCGCATCCCCGTCGTAGCTCAGATACGGATGTCGATTGTCCGGGCGGACATCCACCTCGATCCGCTGCAGACCGGCGATTCCCTCTTCCGTTCCTTTAAGATAGGCCTCTTTTCGTGTCCAGATGCGAAAAAAGGCTCTTCGGCGCTCGGACTCGGGCAGAGACTGCCAGCGCTCACGCTCAGCAGACGTAAAGAAGCGGCTCACGATCGCTTCTGCCTGAATCACGCGCTCGGCGTCCTCAATGTCGATCCCGATCCGACGAACGGCTCCGCATGCCAGACAGACGAGCGATCCGGTGTGGGCCAGACTGAAGGCCGCACTCTGATCTGGAAGAAACGGCTTTCCCTGCGCCGACAGCGTGAATCTGATCGATTCCGGCGGCCGCTGCAGCATGCGGCTGAGAGCGGTTCTCGCCAGACCACGACCGGCCAGGAAGCGTTCCGCCGCGGGTTCGTGCGTAAAATCGGCATATCGCCCGCGTTCGACGTCATCGAGCCAGGAAAGAGCAAGCTGTTTCCAGGCCTGCGACAACGGCAGAGACAGCATCCAGACTTCCACAGCCGAGGTCATGACGCCCCCCGCGTTTTCGTGAGCCGGATTCGTCCGGTCGGCGGAATCACTCTCTTACGCGATCCCGGCCAGTCGTTGAATGTCGGCCAGGGGTACGGGCGCACTGGTCAGCATCGAGGCAGGCAAAGCAACACCCTGCGCCCTCAGCATGCTGCCCCGCAACACGACAGCCGCGCCGAACAACAGATTAAGGGCAACCTCTTCAACATGTCGCTGTTCGGGCTTTTCCAGAAAACTCCCCTTCACCCACTCGTTGAAGGCCCCCATCGCCGGGCCGCACCAGACCTGATAATCGACCCGGCGGGCCGGATCGCCGCTGACCGCCCAGCGCGCCGATTTGCCCAGATACCAGCGAAAGACGAGCGCCATCAGATGTTTTGGATCACGTTCGGCACGCTCGATCTGCACCGGGTCGCGCTGCGCAAAGAACTGGCGGGTCTGAGCCCAGATGTTGTCGAGCGAGTCTCGAAAGATGTTCTTCTCGAGATCGATCCGATCCTGAGGCGGGATCTGCGCCAGACTGTTATTGGCGCGATACAGTTCATACAGCTTCTTCGCGCGCATCGCAAACATGGTTCCGCGTTTCAGAACCTGGACAGTCACCCCCATCTCGAACATATCGCCGGCCGGAGCCATGGCGGTGTCGGCCTGTCCGGCCTGGGCCAGCATTTCTTTGGCGGGTTGTGAAACACCCGATTCAACGCAGCTCTGACTCACTGAGCCGAGTACGACATAGGCCGCCCCCATGGCAAAAGCGGCAGCGGTCGCCGACGGGGTGGCAATGCCTCCCGCTGCGCCGACCCGCAGCTGCAGCGAGTTTCCATACTGGGCCTGCATGCGGTCTCGCAGGGCCTGAATCGTCGGCCACAAGGTCACGGCCGGGCGATTGTCGGTATGCCCGCCGGAATCCGCCTCCGCCGTGATGTCCTGGGCCAACGGAATCTGCGCGGCCAACTGGGCCTGCTCTGCCGTCAACACGCCTCGCGAGACGAGTTCCTGAACCATTTTTTCGGGCGGCGGCGCGAAAAACTTGGCCGCCACCTCGACACGCGACACCTTGGCAATAATGCGATTCGGCGCCTCGATGCGCCCGTCGGCGGTGCGATGAATGCCATGCAGGCGGTACCGCACCAGGGGCAGAGTGACCGTCAAGAAGGCCGAGGCCTCGATCAATCGCACGTCGTGGCGAATGTACAATTCGGCCAGGCGATCTTCCAGCCCTGTCTCATTCGGGCTGTGAATCAGATTGAAGCCGAAAGGCACGGCCGGTGTCATCTGCTTCATGCGCAGAATCAGCTTTTCCACGGATTCCGGCGATTGCCCCGCCGTGCCGATGAACGAGATCATCCCATGGCGACCGAGAGCCTCGGCGATCTCCGGGGAACTGATGCCATGCGCCATCGAGCCGCCGACCACCGGAAATCGCAGGCCCAGATCGCGGCAGAACTGCTTGTCGCCGAGATCTTCGAGCGCCATCGGGCTTAGCCAGGCGTAGAGAGGCAGCCCGCCCGCATGTCCGGGAATGGCGCCGCATACGGCCGGCCCCTGACTAGAGATCATCGGTAATCCGTCGCGCTCGGTCAGATAACAAGGCTCGGTGAGCCGCTGCAAATGTGTCATCAGGTGCGAGTCGACCGGCATGAGAGCATCGGACGAACCCTGCCAGATTCCTGTCGCAGGGCGCTGGTACAGAGCAAGGTCGGTCTTTTCCGAACCAGAAACGGATGCGGGATCAACGGTATACACGATGGATTATCTCACTCCTGATTAACGTTGCACGCAGCGATTTCGAGGCGTCGAGTCTACCTGTCTGTCTCGAAAAACACAACCCCTGACCCTTGGGCACAAGAGAACTTTTTCCGTGCGGGACGGGCCTTTGAACTCCCATGCGTCAGTCAGCTTCATGCTCTTTGAGTGCGGTCTGTCACCCATCCGGCACTGCGAGTCAGTTCTCTTTCTGCGCGATGATATCCCTGACTTCGACCCCCGGGCAGCGGTATCGTCGCCGCCCGCGCGTCAGCCACCCGTATTGAATCGCCTGCGCCGGGCAATACTGCAGGCAAGCCATGCACTGCTGACAGTACCCGTTCCAGAGGGGTTTTCCCATCCCGGCGGAACCCGCCGGAGCGGCCGAAATAGCCGGAAGCGCACTGCCGGCGCTATCGGCAGGCGGGGTCAGAGAGATGTTGTCGACCGGACAAATCCGGGCACACAAGCCGCACGACGTGCAGGCATCGGTCAACCAGAAATGGCGATCGGCGCGGCGCAAGCCCCAGGCAAAAACGCTCCACATCAAGGGCGACGCCCATCGAATCAGGAAAAAGCCTGAGTCAAGACGGCCGCTCTTCCGGGCACGAATCTCTTCGGCAACCTTTTCGATGGCCCGACCGGCCCGTTCGAGCATGGTGTTGATCGTCTCATCAGCCAGTGCTCCGTGCAGCGGGGTGTAGTTGCCGGGATAGTTGACCTCGGCACCATACGCCAGCGTCAGGCCTCTGCGTTTCAGCGTGCGCGCCAGAATCGGCAGCGCGGCCCCTGAGTTGTCACCGGCCGTGACGACGGCAAACAGATATTGATCGGTTCTCAGCTTCAGCCGTCGCGCAAAGTCATTGACGATAAGCGGCGGCCCGAACGCATACGCCGGAAAAACGATTCCGACACACTCTTCGCGGGGCTCGGGAACATCACCCGCGCGATAGCGTGCCAGACCCTCGAGACGGGCGTCGCCAAGGCGGGTTGCCAGATCTCGAGCCGCCTTCAGGGAATTCCCGGTGCCGGTGAAGTAATAAATGACGGTGTTACTCATACGCATAATTTACCATACGGCCATTATCAGACCAAACTCACTGATCAAGCCGTCTCATAAGATACTGGGATCTGCCCTATCGCACTTGAGGCAAACCGCAGCGGCTCAGCAACTATCGGTGAACAACACTTCCTTGGTCAGGCCACCTTGATCCCCTGGCGCTTCGCACGTAACACTTCGGCAACTTCGATCATCGACTCATCTCATTTCTTCGTCGAACCTCTTCGAGCGCCCTTCCATGGCCGCACTTAGAGGGTTCACCCCATCGTGGGGCGAGCCGACGAAGTATCGGGTGACTCGACGATCTCATACGCCGAGTGGCTCGGCTCCACACCAGTAGGGATGTACGTTTGGCCTGACTAGGCACTTCACCGAGAATTGACGGCAGCGGTTCGGTCGAGACGAAAAAATGCCCGTCGAGACTCAGGCGTGATCGTTCGGCTCAGCGCAGATGGGGCTTTGAAACTCGTAGACGAAGTTTTCGTTATTGCGGTTACTGTCACCATCCCAGCGCCCATGCGCGAAGAACTTCACCTGCACCTGCATGGTTCCGAACTGCGGATAGTAAGGAGCGTTCTGGAACAACAAGTGATCAACCACTTCAACCGGAGCCAGCTTCTTGAGACTGTTCGGCCCTTTCTTGCCGGTCATGGGGTGAAAAGACAGAATACGAATGCGCTGATGGCGATTCGGAAGCTCCTCGGTCAGCGTCAGAAACTCGCGTCTGGCGCCATTCACTTCGAGATACAGGTTGACACGGCCTTCCTGGGTCAGATAGCCGAAGTAATCGATCGTCAGGGCAAATTCGCCCGGGCGGCGCAGCCACTCGATCGTGACGGTGCACTCGCCATCCAGGTCGGTGATGGTCTTCTTCTCAACAGCAATCGGGTCTTCATCCCGGGGGGCCGGCCCGGCCACGGCTTCCACAGCAAAACTCATCATAAAAGCCACCACCATGAGAAAAACATTTCGTTTCAGCATATTCATCAGTCGTTCCTCCAGCAGAACAGGACATCGTCGATCGCCGGAAGCTCCGCATATTCGATGCCAGGTCTGCTGTTTTCGAAGACAACCCTCGCAAACAGCCTCTAATAACAGGCTTTCAGGGGGGAATGGCTTTTTTCAGACTTCCGTCAGACACCTCAGGTGTACACCAATTGATCACGAGGGCACGCCATGATGTAGATCCTGCTCGAAACCTTCCTCTCAAACCGGCTTGACATAAGGCCTTTCGTCCCTGCCCAGTTTTTACTCAAGCCCGTTTATCTTCTGGGGCGGAATCGGCCTGCACAGTATGTTTCATGCTTCCTGCGCCGATGGTCAGATTCTGGACCTTGATCAGCATCAGTGATCCGATGATCAGAACGGCGCAGAGAATGGCCTGCATCACTTCCAGGCCCCAGGCATCAAGAAATCGCCCCTGCAGAAAGGAGACCGCCGTGAGCGCCGCCCATGCCGTCAGCGTGTTCAGACTGCCGAAGACCGTGCGATTGGGCGCGGTGGGAAACATGTCCGGGAGAGTCACCACCAGAGACATGCAGTAAACGCGGTCGAGAATCATGAAGACTGTGATCATCGCAAGGGTCAGGGCGTAGTTCGCTCCACCGAAGATGAACAGCGGAAACAAGCCCAGAGACAGCCACAGACATCCATGAAAAGCCAGGCGGTGACCGATCCAACGGCGAATGGCCGGAACCACGAAGCTGGCTGCTGCTTCCGCGACGCCGATCAGCAGCAGAGCGCGACTGACGTCAGCGAGTGAAGTGCCGTAGTGGCGGTGAAACCAGATTCCGGCCAGGACGTAAAATCCGAAATAGCACATACGGTTCAGAGTGAACCCGACATAGTACCACGCGGCCTGCGGAATCTTTAGCGCATTCAGGTAATCTGCGACGACCTTCCCCGGAGAAAATGGATCCAACGATTCCTGCGCCAATCTGCGAGCATACAGTGCCATAAAAGCCGCGGCCCCGCTCAACAGTAAGAAACAGCCCCACAGTGCCGGTTTCCAGGTCCAGAAGTCGGCGATCATCCCAACGAGCGGCACTCCAAGCGCCGTCGCCAGCGGGCGAGCCGACATGAGCACCATGATCATTTTCTCACGCCCTTCCCGCGAAACCCCATAGAAGGTGATCCACCACATGCACGAGGCAAACAGGCCTGAAGCAAGGCCGAAAAGAAATCGGGCAGCAAGGGCAGCCGTGAAGGTCTCAGCCAGCAGGAATAGAGCATGACCCACGATCAGACACAAAACGGAAGTGTTCAACAGTCTGATTATTCTGCATGAGGCGGTCAACGCCGGACCGAGAAGGATCCCCAGGACCGTACCGCTGGTGCAGGCGGTGACCAGATACAGCGTGCGAGCCTCACCAACCTTGAAATAGTCGCTCAGCACCTGAACCAGAGGGGAAACCGACGAGTCGACCGTCGAGAAGGCAAAGATCACGAGGAACGAGGCAATCGCCAGAAACGTCTCTCCGGCCGCATCAAAACCGCTTTTTTCCTGCCCGTCCATCATCACCCTTCCGCGACGATATCACGGCACCGCCGGCTTTCGCGGCGTTAACCGGCTTTCGGAGCACGGCAGAATCACACGAGAGCGGCGTAAACCTTCTTCAACAGGGAATCGGCTTCTTCAGCCGAGCGTCCGAAAACCGCCAGGCCGCAGGTGTGGTTCACAGGCGGCAGCACCGGTATGACTCCACATTCTCGGCCCGGCCCGGAAATCAGAAGAGGAGCGTCTTCATACCGAACCGACTCAAGCCGGTGTACCAGTTGTTCCCAGGTCAGGTCAGCGCCGGGCAACGTGAAGGTTTCGCGCAAAACGATATGCAGCGAGCTTTCGGCTGCCCCAAAATAACGGTGACTGAAATCAAGCAGATGCGACAGACCGTTGTGACGGAAGTTCGATTCAAGAGCAAGAATCTTCGGTCCATTCGTACTGGCTGCGAGTCCCCAGTCCAGGTTGAGATACCCCCTTACACCCATCTGATGAGCTTCTGAGGCAATTCTCATTGAAAGCTCTTCGAGCGTCGAACTCAGCGGCACCTCGGACCATGGGTATCTGAAACCCACCCAACCGCTGTCTTCGATCATCTGTTGATCGATGCCGATGAATCGACATCCGCCGTCTTCAACCCGCACGAGTGTTCCGAGGGTGGCTGACAAATCCAGCATCGGCTCAACCACGACCTGGCCGCCCTGATAGTAGTCGGGCAGCAGAAACATCAGCTCGTCATAGGCCCCTGACAGATTGCCCAGGCCGCCCCCGCTCATCGCTTTGCGCATCATGAAATGATCGGGGTAGTTCTGACGCAGATTCTTCAGCGCCGATTCGATCTCTTCACGTGATGAGCACTCATAACCCGGCACGACCTCGATTCCGAGCCGTCGGCAGAGTTCCTTGAAGTACACTTTGTCGTTGATGCGGTTCACGACACCTGACAGAACGATGTCGCGCGGAGTGCTTCCAGCAGGAATTCCGAGCGCTTCGGCCAGTTTGAAGACGCCGGGAGTCTCGATGTAGGCATCCAGATGCCAGCTGCCGATGCAGATGAGCTTTCGCAGAGCTTCCATCAGCTGCGGGTCGTCAAGCACCGAGTCGACGAGCGAATACGGGCTGACCGGACAGGCAGGCGCCATCACTCGCAGCGGTTCATGATGAAAACCGTTAACCTGAGCGACGTAGCGGACGAAACTCCGCGGCACTTCACACGAAAGCAACATGACGTCACCCGGTTCGGCGTATAACAGAAACCGGGGAGCCATGGCATCAGTCTTGGGAATCAGCGTCCAGTCGTCATCGGGGTGTCGCGGCAGGAATACTTCCTCGACGTTAGCCAGCCAGATCTTAGGCATACGCAGCCCAAACGGCAGAAAAAACTCTTCGCATGTGACATCCGGTTCTTTCAAAATTCACGACGATCTGGTTCATCCTAAAAAAAATCGCGAGCAACAGAAAACAGAAATGGCGAAAAAAAGCAAGTCCTCTCTCCTCATACGTTACCACTTCATGCATAGAATTTTCCATCACAACGAGGACAACCATCATTAGCCCCGTCTGAGCCGCGCCCCGACTTGAGAGAGCACAGAACAAACGCAAAGTCTCTTTCAGTCAGCACGCTCGACACGCGGCTCACGCACGCCGATCGCACCTCCGCTTTCGGCTGTCGATACACCGTTTCATCCTGACCCGGCAGGTACGGACGCTCAGATGGATCTTCATACAACGCGATCAGACGATCAGCCGTTTCACTGCCCCGACGGCGGCGAATCATGTCGATCATCGCGTCGTTCAGCAGTAACAGAGAAAACATGGCGCGTTTCAGTCCGTGCGCGACCAGCAGATCCGCAAACTGTTCGAGCGCCGGCGACTGATCCTCGAAACCCGGGACCAGCGGGTCAAGATGAATGGTCGTCAACACTCCCGCTTCCTGCATTCGACGTGCCGCCTGCAATCGCGCCTCAAGCGGCGGCACCAGCGACTCGAAGCCCAGGTTCGAGATCGGCTTGGCGACCACATTGAACGAAAAGCGCTCCGGATGCGCGGCCATGATCGAGAGACACGCTTCGTCCGGCACTCCCTTGGTCGTGATAATGACGCGCGGCACGGAAGACGCCGTCAGGGTCTCGAGAACAGCCTTCGACCACCCCCGCTCAACGGTCGATGCACTGAAAAAATCGGTGAAACGCGAGATCTTGAGAATCTTCACCTGCAGGCGCGCCAGGTCTTCGCTCAATCGGCGACACATCTCGTCGAGCGGCATCTGCAGAGCCGGGCGTTCGAAGGTTGTTTTCCGTTCGGCAACCGCCGCGGCGACATTCGAACGAAACCGGGCATAGCAATAGTCGCAATCGTGCTCACAACCGACCCAGGGTTCGAGATAGTGATAGTTTCCGTACCAGCAGGTTCCCAGGCATCCCGGCGTCAGAAGATCGATTCCAGACTCTGAATTACTCATGCGGTATCCTTTTGCGCCAGAATCGAACCGTAAAAACAGGTGCGCTGCCTGACCTCGAGCGGTCGAAAGCCGGCATGACTCATGGCCTGCAGCCAACGGTCCGCCCCGGTCGGGAACTCGCATCGCAACGTATGTTCCACATCACGACGAACAGCCGCCCACCGGTCGTCATAATAGATCTCGGCTTCACGCATCACCCGCGGCCACTGCTCTTCAAGGTCCTCGCGCGGAAAGTCAAACATGCCGTCTTCAAGCAGAAACAGGCTCCCTGCCTTGAACGCCGGCCCGATGCGCGTGAAAAACTCGTCTTTCTGCGGGTCGGTCAGGTGATGCAGCGCCTTTCTGGCCCAACCCCGCGTAAAGTGGGAGACCGGCAGGCAGACCTCAAGAAACCCTTCGTGCCTGATTTCCACATTGCCGCACCCGTGCAGGTTGCGTCTGGCCAGCGTTACTTGATCCAGCGAGCCGTCGATACCGCAGGCCTGGGCCACGGCAGCAGCGGCCAGAGCGATGATTGAACCGTTTCCGCACCCGAAATCGACCACCGTGTCACCGGCGCCCAGCTGCAGAGGAGCGAGAAAGGCGCGAATATCCGCCTCCGACACGCCATACAGGCGATTGTAGTGTTCGACGAACTCCCTGTTCTTCCAGACCGGTTCAGCCATACATCTTTCTAGCGTTTCTCAGCCGGCCTTGTCAAACGTTGTCGGCGCTTCACAGGGTCATTCCGTTCTCTCGAAACTCTGTTTTTCCGCCGGCATCGCTCAACGATTCGCCATTGCGGCAGGGAGTGCTCTCTCGTCTCGAGATCGAGGCTGAAACCTTGTCGACTTCGCATCCATACGAAGGCGACAAGGCCGAATCGCTTCCTGCGATCCGGCAGCCTGCTCTCGGACTCCGTTCGCCTCTTGCCGAATGGCTCACAAGTTTCGCTCTTGCCAACGGAAAAACGAAGGAGAACTAGATGACCCTGGGCGCTTTTAATTCAGAGTGGCGACGTATCAGAATGAAGGTCACATCGTCTTCGAAGCGGGGAGTGCCGGTGTACCTTCTCAAGAAGTCGAGAATCATCTGCTTCAATTCACCCAGCGGTTTCAGGCGATGTTCGCGCAAAAATGCCTGAAAGCCATCGACACCCCAGCATTCGCCGCGAGCATTCGTCAGCTCCGTGATCCCATCCGTGTACAAGACCAGCAGGTCTCCCGGCTGCAGGCTTGCCGTGCGTTCCTCGTATGGAAATCGGCGACTCGGATATCCGCCGACCGGCACGTGGAACAGATCGAGCGACTCCATGCCACCATTCGCCCTGACGATCAGCGGCGACGGATGACCGCCATTCGAAAAGCTGATAGCGCCGTTTATCGGATCGAGCAGGCCGGCAAAAACCGTCATCAGTTTCTTCCGCCCCAGACACCCGAGCAACAGTCGGTTCAGATCATCCATGAAGCAGGTAATCGACTGCGGTTGCCGCGCAAAACGAAACACTGCGGCTTTCGCCATCGCCATGACCAGAGCCGAACTCGCCCCATGTCCGGTGACATCGCCGATCAAAAAGAACAGTCGGCCATCCGGCAGCAGCACCAGATCGCAGTAGTCTCCGCCAAGATCGGTGGCGGTCACGTTGGCCAGCATCATTTCGTAGCCTTCCACGGCGGGGGCGGCCGTTGGAATCAACTGAGACTGTAATGAAGACGCGAACAGCATCTCCCCGATATCCTCGATCGTGCGGTTAAACGTGCGAGCCAGATCACCGAACTCGTCGCGATCGAGAACCCGCAGCCGAACCTCGGGGTTGCGCTGAGCCAGAGCCTGAACCCCGCGATCGAGTTCGGCGATGGGCCGCAGAAAGGCGCGTGAAAGCAGCCACCCGATCAACAGAGCCAGCAGCAGCGAACCGAAGACGGTCAGGCCGATGTTGCGACGATAGGCCCGCGTCTCATCATGCATTTCCGACAAGGGGTAGACAACCGCCAGAGTCATGCCCGTCAGTTGCTTTCCCGGCATGGCGGTCACCAGCACCTCTTCTCCCCCCCGACGCAGCTTCTCCGTCAGCGTTTCCCGCAGCGTCGTCGCCCGCTGAACCAGTTGGGTAAACTCCGGCCAGAAGCGGAAGTCCGCAGGCAGGAACAGGCGGTAATCAGGGCGCCAGGCCGTTACCCGCATAGCCGTTCTTCCATGCGAGAACCGCTCTCTGAGCCGCTTCGACAAATACTCCCAGGCGGCCACATGCTGGTTCTTGTTCATGGTGATGGTCGCAAAAGGCGCCTGCGGATCGCGGTAGACATCCCAGTAGAACCACAGCGCGAACTGCCCGAATCGCATGATATGAATCTCGTCGGGAGCCTCGAAAATCCGCAGCCACCCAGAAACCGGCGTCTCAACGACGCTCTGCACCATGATCTCAGGCGGAGAATAGGTCATCGCCGTTCCCGCCGGCAGACGTTCGGGAATGAACCGCTCGATATTGCGTTTGGCATTCGATTTGTTCACAAACTCGATGTCATGGTCGCGCTTCTGCGTGGAATAGAAAAGGTTTCCGGAAGGATAGCGCACCTCGAGCCAGTTGAGGGTCTGCCCCCGAATGCGTTGCAGAAACGGCGGCAGGTTCCCGGCTCGCAGATTTCGATCATCGCGCAGCGACCGGAAGAAGCGCAGGCAATCCTGCATGGCCGTCGTGAAACCTGAATCAATGCGTGAAAGCGTCTCCTGAGCAGCTTTGCCGGCATCGGCAAAGGCAACGGCCTCTCGATCGCTCACCTGCCTCAAACCAAGAGTCAAAAACCCGAGAGTCGCAACGACGGTCAGATAGAGAAACAGTACGTACAACTTCGTCTTGATCGAAATAAATATCTGATCAAAGGAATCACCATACGCGATACCAGCCAGCAAAAGCAGCAGCATTAACGCCAGAAACACGGCATTCAGTGCCGACTTGATTGGTGACAGCTTCCAGACAGGCATTCCCACCGCCCTGACTCGGACGTTCTGAAACTGCAGCGACTCTTCGATCTGCAGCCGCAGTGAATCAGTCCCGACCCCGGCACTCGTCGTTCGGGCATCCTGCAGCAAACAGCGTTCTTCACCTTCCGTCCCGGTCATCCACAGCGATATTCCGGCCTGCGACATTGTCTGCGCTGCTCGATCCAGAAACTGTGACAATGGAGGCACCTCGTTCATCACCACGATCAGACCGTCCAGCTGCCGCTTCGGACCAGCCAGCCAGAGAATCAGGCCGTTGCCGTTTCTGCCGTTGATCGGAAGAGTCTGGCCCTGACAACGGGAAAAATACTGGAAATTGAAATACTGTCCGAAGGACTGCTTGATCTGGCGGAAAACCGCGTTGAAATGCTCCTCACTCTGCGTTCGATGATACATCCAGACCGATTGCATGAAAGTCCTGGTTGACTCCGGGTGCGTTCGGCTTTCAATAAGCGTTCCAGAAGCATTGTACACATACAGATCAAAAGGAAGTGTTGCCGTTGAGGTCACTTTCTGATACGCGTTTTCGATGTCCGCGGGGGACTCTCCGGTGACCCCGATCTTTTCGTACAGATCGCGAGCGACCTGAGGCATGAACTGAAAAGGATTTGCCTGATCAGCCAGACGCCAGAGCCGCTCACGCAAGATGCGGCGCTGATCTTCCAGAAACTGGTCTCGATGCAGATCCAGCAGGACATGAACCATCGCCGGAATCATCAGCAGGGGTACAATCACAAACAGAGCGCCGATGACACGACGCATTCGGGTCGAGCGCCCGTGAGTGAACCCGGCAGTGACTGGTGCTTCACTCATCGCTCTGATTCCTCTCGACGCACGAGAATGAGCGTGCAATCATCCTCGAGTTCCCCGGCCGTCCGGTGACGACGAAATGCAGACCAGAAGCCGTCAATTCCTTGTTCGACACCGAAGTGAAGCACCTCTGCCATGATCTCGCTGAATCTTCCCCACCCGAGCATCTTTCCCGAAACATCCGTAGCCTCGTAGCATCCATCGGTGTAGAGTACCAGCGTCTCACCCGGTAACAGTTGATCAGAACACACTTTTACAGCAGCACGTCGACTCGAAGCCCCGAGCGGCATCTGCGGGTTCTCTAACTGGCGCAGCAACCGACCGTCCTTCACGACGAAGGGATACGGGTGGCCGGAGCAGACATAGTGCAGGGTTCCCGACTGCGGCTCAAGCAAAGCGGCGAAGAAGGTCATCATCATTCGTCGTTGAAAGTGCTGAAACACCATCGCGTTCAATTCAACGCGCAGATCGGCCAGAGTTGTCGGCTTCTCGATGAACTGAAAGACCCCCGCCTTCACCATGGTCATCAAAAGTGCGGCCCCGAGGCCGTGTCCGGTGACATCCCCGATCGCAATCAGGATTTGCCCGTCAGCCAGGCGTGCGACTTCGGCGTAATCTCCGCCCAGATGACTGGCGGTCGTCATGGCCACCTTGCCCTCATACCCCCTGGTTGCGGGGAACGCCTGCGGCGTCAAGGTCTCCTGCACGACGCGAGCCAGCTCCATCTCCTTGAGATCCTCGATCATCACATTGAAACTCTGCACCAGCCGTCCCAGTTCATCAGCGCGCCGCCACTCGGCCCGGTATCCGGTTTCACGTCGCTGCAGGGCCTGCAATCCGCGATCAATCTCACCGATCGGATCGAGAAACGTGCGCGACAGTATCAAACCCGTCACCGCCGCAAAAATCAGAATCAGAATCAGCATGCCGGTGATCGCCCACCGAACCCCGGCAACCCTCTGATCGACGCGCTCTGCCGGGTACAAAGCCAGCAAAGCATAGTCCTGCAGGTACTTGCCCGGCGCACCGGTGACCAGCCAGCGTGCTCCGTTCCAGGTCACGTTCGCACGCACCAGATCACGACTGACCTGAATACGATCAAGCAGCTCGGCGACTTCCCCATCCGCACGAATGCCGGCCGGAAAAACGGCTCCACTGATCGTGTCGCGAGCAATCAACTCGTACCCTTCGCTTGCCGTCACAGGGTCGGGCAGTTGCTTCTGCAAAAACTGCCGAAAGGCAAACGGCAGCGATTGAAAGATACTGACCATCGCTGCCGGGGCTTTCGCGTCCTGATAGGCGTCCCAGTACCAGTAGAGTAGTACATTTCCAACATGCGAGGCGTGCGCATAATCAGGTGTTTCGACGATGTTGATGAACCCAAGCGTTGACGAGAGAAGAGCCTTCTCGATGATCGGGTCAGGGGGACGCACCATCTTCGTTCCCGTTTGCGTAAAGCGATCTGCCAGACGTCTCAGAATACCGGCCTTGCCCATGCTCTCGAAGAACGACTCGAGACCTTCCATAAAGCCCGGGGCTCCCAGCATGCACATCAGATCACCTTGCAGAGAGCGAACTTCCCAGTGGATGATCTTCTGTTGATCGATCAGCGGTTTCACGATCGACTGCATTCGGCGCGGGTCTTCGTACATCAGGGGATGGTCGCGCAGCCGGCGGCACAGCCGGGTAAACTCCATGCTGTCACCGGCGAATCTTCCGTCCAGCCTGCTGATAATCTCGCGCGCCCGTCGTGAAATCTCGATTTCAAGCACTTCCTGTCGATCATTCAGGGTGCGCGCCCCAAGAAAAATCACGCCCACCATCGGGAGATACAGCGCCAACCCAAACAGAAACACCAGTTTCCAGCGAATCGACAGATACACCGTCGACTCCGGTCGAAACAGCATGCCCCCGAGCCAGCCGACCAGAATCAGCAACAGCGGCAAAGCCGCGTGTACACGGTTTCGCCAGAGTTCGGGCCGAGCCGGAGAAAACTCACGCACCAGCAACAGCTTCGTATTGCCGGCCTGTGCCGAGATCCAGCCGACATCCCCCTCAAACCAGGCAGCTGATTCAGACGCTGCCGACTTGTACAACGACTGATTCACCGATGCGCGTCTGACCCCCGCCAGCCAGATCGGATCGCCGCGATCTCGGAGCGCATAGAGCGATCGATGCCGGCCGAGCCGCTGACGCATCGTGCGAGCAAAAATCGCCGCCTGATCCGGCATTTTCCAGACGATGATCAGAACACCGCGTCCCCCTTGCTCGGGGAAACGCTTCCAGAACAACATTCCTCGCGTGCCGCGCTGCAGATACGGAATGGCCTTGCCTTCCTGTTCCCGCCACGAAAGATAGGCCGAGTCAGGTCCGAATACCTGGTTCAGACGTTTTCGATTCTGACGCATCAGCGTGACGGCTTCTTCCGCCGGCTGCGTCAACAATCGCACCAGCTTTTCCACCACGTACCGGTTGGCAATTGATTCTTTTCGCTTCTGATCAACAGTTCCATCACGTTCAAACGGAACAACGGCAACTTCAACGCCCAACAGGTCACTCAGTTTTTTTTCGAACCGGTCGAACGCCGTTCGATCAGACATCTGCAGCGCCGTGCGCGCCCACGGCAGAAAGCGTCTCTGCATACTGACTTCCGGATCCAACCAGCGCGAGATCCGGTTCACTTCGCGATACAGCTGCTCGGTGCGGCGCTCGCGCACCAACTCGCTCCACCCATCGAGAACACGCAGGCAGAGGAAGGCAGCGATCAGCAACGGCAACCAGCCCAGCAGGCCCACCAGCAGGCCCACCAGCAGCGCGGTTCGCGCCGGCGCCGGCATCCTGTCGAAAGCCGGAGTCGAATGCAAAGACGATTCAGACATACGGGGATATTTTAGACCAGATACCCCGGAAAAGATACTGAATCCGGCGATCAGTTCCGGGCCTGACTGACCTCGAACACGCCGCTATCCGACACCGCCGCGTGAGCGAAGAGAAAGGAACCTTGAGCCGAGCGACCTTGTACAAAACATTCGTCGGCGATGTTGCAGAAAGCGTAAACCGGCTGCAGACGTCTCTCTCACCCGGCACACTCTGCTACTTACGCCGCCGCTCGAAGGTCCAGGAACGTGAGTAACCGCATTCCTCACAGATTGCCGACCCCTTGCCCTTTTCGACCTGATAGACAGCGTCCGTAGTTGTCACCCCGAAGATCGTCAGCCACGAACGACATCTGGGGCAGATACGGCTCATTCTCCACCAAACGGCCAGCAAGAGACCGGCGGTAACCAGGAGGCCCGGAGAAGGCATGTTCGAGAGGGCTATCTGGGCGCAGATTCCCGGAATCGGGAGTCCGGCAAAGATTATCGCCGCCCAGCGCGGCAACGGAAAGCGCGCTTTCCGTGACGCGTATGAGCCAAGCATGATGAAGAGAGAAACCAGAAACATGAGGTTGCCGATCTCCATGGCGAGTAACAAGACCAGTCTGCTTTCAGGCCAGTCTTCGTCGAACCAGCGTATGTCGCGTGGAATCAAATCCAGAATCAGAGGCTTCAGCCCCACATACCTGCGGAAAAACTGTTCCATCTGGTCGAGGAACGCATCTGCAGTGCCGTCTGCCACTTCTTTAATAGTACCGTCTCGACAGTGGAAGTAGGGAAACTCGGGAATCGCCACCGTCGCAATGTGAAGTTCCTTGAGGGTTTCGAGGAACGTCTGGCGACGAATCGCTACTCTGGCCTGCAGACGGAATCGGCCTTCGAAGTCTTTATCCTGCTGAGGGTTCTCCAGTCTGACAACAAAACTCTGCGAACGTGAGACCACCTGGTCGAGCGGTTCCTCGATACTTCCCGCCTCGGCGCCCTCACGATGAACAAACCTCAATGCGGTGCTCAACGCGCTTCTCAAGGCATTGCTTTCGGCTTCAGAAGGGGAAACTCCGGTTCCAGCCCCCTCGATCAACCACAGGTATCTGGCATCCTGATTCAATTTCCATAAGCCAAGTGTGGCAACAACAAGGGATGGGACGACGAGGAACAACAGGGCACAAAAGACGTACAAGCGACCGGAACCGTCTCCCGAAGGCTTCTGGCAAGAAGCCGGCGAGTGTTCTGCCTTTTCCGTCGGGTTCATCAGTCGTTCCCTATCAATTCGACGGGGCCCAGGTGCCGCCGCGGGTGGCGATCTCGGGCGTTGCCGTGGTGCGCGGGGAATGAGCCCCGCACGACTCGGGCATCTCGCCGAGCATCTCTTCCGGGTAAAACCCGAACTTCTTCATCAGGGCGAGCTTCGGCAGGACATTTCCCTGAAGGTCCATGTGGTAGAAGCCGGGAAACAGCTCGGGATGAGCCTGAATGAAGTCATAGATCGGGCGATGCCGCGCGTCGATTTCGACGCGCGACCGGGTGCTGGTTTCATGCCCCGTGATCATGTATTCGGGAAACAACTGCGGACAGAAGTCGAGAGAGTACCGACCGACGTTTTCCTGAAACAGCTCGGTTTGCGGCAACAGACACAAGAGAGACGGCAGAATGCGCGGGGAGACCATCTGAAAGAGCGTCTGCTGGAAGTCCTCCATCGTTTCGAACGGGAAACCCCACATGTAAAAGGCATCAACACGCGGAAACAGCTGCACCGCTTCCGTCACCCGCGTAATCGCCTGCTCGGCGGTAAAGCCCTTCTTCACCAGCTTCAGAATTCGATCACTGCCGCTCTCAATGCCGAATCGCAGTTCCACGCAGCCTGCATCGGCCATCGCCTCCATCATGTCGCGATCCGTCATGTCCACCCGGCCGAACGC
>CAYYIY010000051.1:39131-39464 GCA_964472075.1 uncultured bacterium
TTTCCAGTATACCCCGAGGTTGGCGGCTTTCAGATCGCGACAGAACGACAGCACCTTCTCTTTCGAGCAGACGAAGAACTCATCCTGAAAGAGAAACAGCTTCACGCCGGCCTTTTCCTTGAGCAGCTTCATCTCCTGCAAAATGTTCTCGTTGGAGCGAAAGGTCGAGATGTGGTCCCAGACGGGGGCCACGGAACAAAAGGTGCAGGGATACGGGCACCCGCGCGAAGTCATGAGCCCGTAGCCCTGATACTTGCTCAGATCGATGCGATCGAACGCCGGAAACGGAATCGTGTCGAGTTCCCGAATGCGTTCTCGGGTGGGAGTCCGAGT
>CAYYIY010000052.1:0-39155 GCA_964472075.1 uncultured bacterium
AAGCGAGCGTGAGAAAACACGCCCGATTCCCGGTCATTCAGAGTGAGATGCTACACCAATCCCCTGTTCAATCACCAGCTGATACCCCGTCATTGGGGTTATCTCTCACTGTGCTTTCGTTTTCTTCGAGAGCTTCTGGGCATCCAAATCTGGCAAATCCATCACTTTGACAACTGGCAGATGAGCATTGTGAGAGCGGTTGAGAATAGTGTTCCGAATCTGCTCAATTAGACCAACGAGAAAAGGATTCTCATACTCTTCTTCTGGCTCTACGTTCTCAGGCACTTCAGGAGCGACTTTCTTTGTCATAACTATCTCCTATATATCACTGTTCAACTGGGAGTCTTCGCGCGAAGAAGCTTACAGAACTCCATTAGCCCCGTCCGAAAGCGTTCCAACCTCAGGATTCTCTTCAGGATTTCGGGTTTGTCCTTGTCATTCGCTTTACGGAACTCGTTCACCAGCGCCGTTTGGCGGTCGAAAAAAACATCGCGCTTCATCGTCATAATCCCACCTTTCCCGCAGCGTTGTCTCGAAAGAGGTTCCCATCCCGAATGTAACGCTTGAGCATGGCAACACTTCGGTGACCCGTCTGGGTCATTATCGAGGACTCGCTTGCTCCGTTAATCGCAGCTTGGGTTGCCATTCCTGCTCGTAGACTGTGACCAGCATATCGAGACGGGTCTACGCCAACCGATGCCAACAAGCGTTTGACAATGCGTGCGACAGCGTGACCAGAAAGCCGTTTGTCCGACAATCTGCCATGTCGGTCAATGCCCCGAAAAACGGCACCCTCAGAGATTCCCAACGTGGAGAGCCATTCACGTAGCGCAAGAACCGGACACGTAGCGCCGTGAACTCCATATGGTATGGCTTTCTTGTAGCCGGTGCCTTCTTGGTCTGTCTTGGAGTGTCTCATGTTGATGACCATTCCCTCACGCTCAAACACAATGTCCTCAACATTGATTGAGACAAGCTCAGAGCGTCTGAATGCACCTGAGAAACCCACGAGCAGAAGTGCCTTGTCCCTGATGCCTGCAATGGAGGCTGGTAATGAAAGTCCGATTTTGCGAATGTCATCAGTGAGGATTGGAGACTTCCCACGCTGGGCACATCCCTTGTCGCGGCGTATACCAGACATGATGCACCTGACAAGGGTATGCTTGGACGGAGATTCGTGACCTGCCGCTTTGTTGGCTTCGCTGATTGAGGCAATTCTTCGCTGAATCGTGGAGACGCGGCAACACTCTGCAAGGTCGGTGATATACAGTGCCAGCACGTCGGGTGCAGTTGGGATTGATGCAAAGCTGTTCTCCGAGCACCACGCAACGAAATGGCGAAGGTCTGATTGATAGGCACGTCTGGTGTTCACGGACTTGGACAAGGTGACGTAATCGCGGGCTTTGGAAATTGTTGCTGAGATTCCGCCTTGTTGAGCGAGAGTAACATCGTCCATGCGACCTCCCGTTTTCACGTTCGGGCTGTCGACAAAGATATGCACCTGTGGCCATTTGTCAATGATTTTAAAAAAGGGTTCTGAGGTTCGATAAGTGATTGTTATCGTACCTTAGACAAAAAGTGTGCAATAACTACACGGACCAGATCGTCACTTTAAATTGTAGTTGTCGTTTGAGTGATATCTTGTTACCCCGGGTTATTGTCGAGAAGTTCCAGTTGTTTCTTCAGGATCTCCTCGAAGGCTTCGCAATCATATACGTGATCGAGGATCTCGATTTTCCGGTAGATTAATCTCTTGCGTTCGAGGGAAGCCTTCTGGAACTCGCGAACAAGGGCTATCAAGGTTTTCAAACCCTTGTCGAGCTGGTTCATTCGAGTTTTCTCCCCCCGGTGCGACTGAGAATCATGTGTTTCTCTCATGTGACAATCTGAATGTACGTGGCTGAACGCCGGAGTAAATAGGTTTTGTCGTCTCGGGTATTCTCTGCTGACCGATTCTGTCAGGTTGTTTGCCACAGCCCGCTGTTTTGTGATCAATGTGTGGTAGAATTCGGTCACGGGTATTCTCGTTTTCCCCAGCGCAGGGGGAGAATGCCTATCACTGAATGAGGTTCATGAAGAGACGTGATTTGGCGTAATTTCTCTTCATGATGAAGGCGAGGGAAAGAGACGGCATGACCAAGACACGGTCTGAGTTGAGATACAACGCCGAGATGGTTGCCGGTAGCCTATTGGAGCGTGAAAGCCGGGTTGTTGCCGGTCTCCTGCTCGAAGGTGTGGAGCCCAAAGAACTTCCCGAGCATCTTGTTCGTGAGAACATGCTTCAGAAGCGAAGTATCCGAACCGTGAAGCGGCAGACCAGCCTGATTCTTCACCGCCTTGCCCCCCTTGGCAAAGATGGGTGGAAGCTCATCGTAAAAGGGTCGGCCGAAGTTTGTCGGCAGATGCTCTTGGCGGCATGCATCAAGCACAACCGGCTGTTCGGGGATTTCTTGCTGAAAGTGGTGCATGAACATATCCGAACATTCCAACGGAATTTGAACCGACGGTCGTGGGCGACCTTTCTGGAAGAGACCTCACAGCGAGAAGAAATCATCGATACATGGTCTGAATCGACGAAACAGAAGCTGGGGCAGGTGTCCATGCGTATCCTTGAACAAACCGGCATCATCGAGAACCCCCGTTCCTTAAAACTGCTCCCCTTTTTCTTGAACCCGCAGGTAGCGGCATACCTTCGCAAGCATGATGAATCCTACATTATGAAATGTCTGGATCTCCAATGAAAACAGACTTCAACCATCGACTCGACCAGATTCTGCCTCGGCTTACCTCGCCTGAACTGCTCTCCAACAGCGGTCTCGGCAATGAGATCGGTTTTTACATCTTCGACTACCCGCCTGAGCAAGAGCTGCTGGTGCGTGACCACGTTCTGCACATTTTGAAACAGCTGAAGAAGAAACACGCGCATATCAAGGTCAAGCACGTCAACCTGTTCGAGCTGGTCATCGAACATCTCAAGAGTCGCAATCTTCTCGATAAAGCCCTCAAGATCGAACGCGAAAAAGGTGATGCCGAACTTCTGAAAGCTTTGCAGGCACCGCTTCACGAAGAGAAGATGGCAAAGTGGTTTGCCGAGTATGTTGACCCGAAGTCCTATGACCTCGTTTTGTTGACCGGCGTTGGCAGTGCTTATCCGCTCATCCGAAGTCATGGTTTGTTGAACAACCTCCCAAGTGTTATGGGCAGGGTTCCGCTCGTCGTGTTCTACCCCGGCAAGTATGACATGCAGTCCCTGCGGCTTTTTGGCAGGCTCAGCGATAACAATTACTACCGGGCATTCCGGCTCGTGCCGTAAACGTCAGACACAGAGAGAGATCGCATGAACATCAAAGACATTTTCAGCAAAGACCTGTATCGCCCCATCAATGGCGTTGTGAAAGCCGATCAGCAAGACGAATCCGTCGTCTGGCAAGAACTCGACGAGTACGTTTTGACCCGTGAACTCGACAAGCATTTCCGGGCATTTTTTGAAAGCTACGGTAAGTCTATCGGGAATCGTGCCGACCCCACCATGAGCGGTCGCATGGGAGTCTGGATCTCCGGCTTTTTCGGTTCGGGTAAATCACACTTTCTGAAGATCCTGTCTTACATTCTCGCCAATCGAAAGGCACACAACCCCGACAAACCTGAAGAACGCCAAGCCGTCGATTTCTTCAAGACCAAGCTAGCGTCTGACCCCATGTTGTATGCCGATGTTTCCCGATCAGCCCAAGCCGGTGCAGATGTCGTTTTGTTCAACATCGATAGCAAGGCCGACCCCCGAGATGGTCATGAACGGCTGATGAAAGTGTTCTGGAAGGTCTTCTACGAGTTGCAGGGGTTCTGCGGGGAAGCCCCCCATATTGCCGAGCTTGAGCGGTATCTCCAGAGCAAAGGGAAACTCGAAGCATTCCATGCAGCATTCACAGAACGCTCAGGAAGCGAATGGAAGAAGGAACGTGACGCGTGGGCACTGAACGGCGATGAGATTACCGAGTCTCTCGCCAAAGCTACCGGCATGACCTTGGATGCCGCGAAAGACTGGTTTGACAAAGCCGAGAAGAACATTACTCTTTCGCCGGAAGCCTTCGCAAAACGAGTAAAAGAATATCTCGATTCTCGTGGAAGCAATTCCCGAGTCATTTTCTTGGTCGATGAGGTCGGACAATTCATCGGCTCTGACACAAAACTGATGCTGAACCTGCAAACGATCACCGAAGATCTGGGGCGGATTTGTCAGGGTCGAGCGTGGGTGGTTGTGACATCCCAAGAAGATATCGATGCTATCCTCGGTGACATCAAAGCGGCAAAAGCCAACGATTTCTCGAAGATTCAGGGTCGCTTCACCACTCGTTTGTCCCTCAGCTCCGCCAACACCGACGAGGTGATACAGACCCGCCTGCTCGAAAAACTCCCGGCCGCCAACAAAGAACTCAAGAAGCTCTTCGATGCCAAGGGTGACATTCTGCGGAACCAGCTGAGCTTCACCTCCGACAGTGCGACCCTTCGGGGGTTTAAGACCGACGACGATTTCACCAAGAACTACCCGTTCGCGCCCTATCACTTCCCGTTGGTGCAGAAGATTTTTGAGGCTATCCGCAAGGCAGGGGCTACCGGGTTACATCTTAGCCGGGGTGAACGGTCGATGCTTGATGCCTTCCAGAGCGCGGCGAAAACCGTTGCCGGAAAATCTCTTGGGGCATTGGTTCCTCTGTATGAGTTTTATCCCGCCATCGAGAGCTTCCTCGACACTTCGGTCAAACGCACCATTGCGCAGGCTCAAGAAAACAGCGGGCTCCAGAACCCGTTCGACTCGAAACTGCTTCAGGTGCTGTTTCTCATCCGTTACATCGATTTGTTGAAGCCGAATATCGACAACCTGACAACACTCTGTATCGACGAGGTTGATACCGACCGGCTCAAGCTCAAACGAGAAATTGAAACCAGTCTTCAGAGGCTCGAAAAAGAAACCCTCATCAATCGCAACGGAGACCTCTATTTCTTTCTGACCAACGAAGAACGCGAAGTCGGCCGAGAGATCAAGGGTGTCGATTTGTCATCGAGCGATCAGACCAAGACCCTATCAGAACTGGTGTTTGCAGAGATTCTTCAGGACACCAACAAATTCAAATACAAACCCAACAAACGCGATTACGATCTGACCCGGCTTTGTGATGGGCACCCATTTTCCTCGAAGATTGATGCCGAACTGACGGTCGAAATCATCAGCCCGCTCCACGATGAATTCACCCTTTTCACCGATGGAAAGTGTGTCATGCACAGCCACGAGCATGAAGGTCGTCTGGTTGTGAGACTTGGCGACACCCTCGACTGGGAAAAGGAACTGCGCATTCTGGTTCAGACCGAAAAATACATTCGGCAGAAGAACGATGCCGGGCTCACACCGACCATGAAGCGAATCTTGCAAGACAAAGCCGACGAGAACCGGGGAAGAAAAACCCGACTCATCACCATGATCGAGAACGCCATTCGTGATGCAGATGTTTTCGCCATGGGGCAAAAACTCCCGGCAAAGGGAACTTCTGCTCGTGGGGTTATCGATGAAGGGCTCGAATACCTCGTCAAGAACCTGTACACCAAGTTCAATTATTTGAAGTTTCTGTGCGACAACCCACAGAACGAGGTTAAGGCGGTTCTGCTGGCAGACGACCTTGCAAAACTGCCGCTCGATGCTTCTGAGAGCAACCCGCAGGCTATCAAAGAGATCCGCACCTACTTGGATCTCATGTCCTCGAAGAACCAGCAGGTCATTCTGAACGAGCTGGTCGACCGGTTCTCGAAAAAACCATATGGATGGCCGGAGTGGGAAACCGTGCTGATGGTCGCCAAGCTGTTCAAGTCGGGTGAGATCAGTGCCGTTATCGACGGGGCTCCGGTAAGCCCTGCTGATGCCTGCGGAACCTTTCAGAAAACTGGACAATGGAAAGCCGTCAAACTTCTGAAAAAGAAGATTCCCACAAAAGAAGAGGTCGAGAAAGCGCAAAAACTCGGAAAAGAACTGTTCGGGGGTATCCAACCGGCTGTTGCAGAAGACCTGCGCGGGAACCTCCAGAGCGAGCTGGGGAAGTGGGACAAATCTCTGCGCTCGTGGTCGGCTTTGGCTGAAACTGGAAACTATCCCGGCGAAAAAGAGATTGCAACAGGGCAGAAATTAGTTGAACCACTTCTGAAGATCAAAGATACCTTCGAGTTTATTGTCCAGTTCAATCAACGGGCAGACGATCTTCGCAACCTGTCAGACGACCTTCATGATTTGACCGACTTCTATGTGAAGCAGAAACCGACATGGGAGAAATTGCGTTCCGCAATCGACGAGTTCAAAAACAACGAAGACCTGTTGCGTGACCACCCCGAAGCGGGTGCGGCATACGCACGCATGGTTGAGATTTCTCAGGCACCTGCCCCTTATAGCATGTTGAAAGAGGTTGAAAAGCTCATCACCATCGTCCGAGATGCCAATGAGGCAATGCTCGATGAAAAGCGGAAGTCTGCGGATGCCGAAATCGAAGAGCGAATCCATGGGTTCGATGCTCACAAAGCGTCTCCACTATATGAGAGAGCGGTTGCCCCGCTAGTAAACCTCAAGAACAAGGTCGCGGAAGAGACCAGCGTTCCGCATATCACGTATCATTTGTCCGGGTTAGATGGAATGGTCGAGAAAGGGTTGAAGCTCATCACCGAGTCTCAACCCACCAAACCCGGCAAAACCGAGAAGCCCATTAAGACCATCAGGGTGTCAGGACTGGCAAACAAGCCGGTGCTTGAATCTGAAGCCGACATCGACCAGTTTCTCGAAGAGTTGCGCACCAAGCTGGTCAACGAGATTCAAACGTCGCGCCTGAAGATCGGGTAATCGAGGAAAAGCCATGAACAAGAACAAAATTAAAGCATATGCCCCTGTTGCGAGACGTGAGCTGATTGCTGCGGTGACCGCCAAGGCTCAGGCTCTCGGACTGTCTGCGACCAAGGTTGAACCTCTTGAACTCAAAGGTGATTTCGCCATGATCGCCGGTCGTGCATTTCCGCGTGCGATTGCGACCCCGCGTTACAACCTTGAAAAGGCTATCGAGCGCGAGGGTTTCGGGCAGGTCATGGAGCGGATGGCATATACGTGGTTCAACCGTTTCACCGCTCTTCGTTACATGGAACTTCATGGTTTTCTGGATCACGGTTACCGGGTCTTGAGCCACCCCAAGGGCGGAAACATCCCTGAGATTTTGGAGCACGCCACCGCTATCGAACTGTCTGGGCTCGATAAAGCCAAGGTTGCCGAGCTTCGCATGGCAGGCAACAAAGACGCAGAACTATACCGGCTGCTCTTGGTAGCCCAATGCAATGCTTTGAACCCTGCCCTACCGTTTCTGTTCGAGCGCACCAACGACGAAACAGAGCTGTTGTTGCCCGACAACCTGTTGCACTCAGATTCTCCGATTCGCAAGCTGGTCGATGAAATCGAAGAGGCTGACTGGAAAGAGGTCGAGATCATCGGGTGGTTGTACCAGTTTTACATCAGCGAGAAGAAGGATGAAGTCATCGGGAAGGTCGTCAAGAGCGAAGACATTCCGGCCGCCACCCAGCTCTTCACCCCGAACTGGATCGTGAAGTATCTCGTTCAGAACACCCTTGGTCGACAATGGTTGGCGACATACCCGAACTCACCGCTTCGTTCAAAGATGGAGTTCTACATCGAACCGGCCGAACAGACCGAAGAAGTGAAAGCACAGCTCAAAGCCATCACCCCAACGGAGCTGAACCCCGAGACACTCACCTTTCTCGACCCTGCCTGCGGTTCCGGGCATATCCTTGTCGAAGCGTATGATCTGTTCAAAGAAATCTATGCCGAACGCGGGTATCGTACGCGTGATATACCGCGCCTGATCTTAGAGAAGAACCTGTTCGGGCTGGACATCGACGAACGTGCGGCACAGCTAGCCTGCTTCGCGTTGATGATGAAAGCACGCGCAGACGACCGGGGTTTGTTTAGCGCCGAGTCTCAGATCAAGCTCAACGTGATGGCAATTCAGGAAAGCAAAGGGTTGGATGCAGACGAGATTGCTCATGCACTGCTCAAAGAACGTGTTGAGAAACTGGACAACCGACCACACCAGCCATCTCTTTCGGGACTCTCAAGCGGAAAAGCCACCCAGCCGGTTCTTGCCGTGACGAAAAAGCCCGAGGTGGAAAAATCAACCATCGTTGCATTGTTGTCGCTGTTCGAGAACGCCAAGACATTTGGTTCACTTATTCGGATACCCGATAAGCTTGTACACCAACTGCCATCCCTTGAGAAACTGGTCGACCCGACAGCCAACCGAGACCTTGCCGGGCATAAAGCTGCACTAGAACTGATGCCCATTGTTCGACAGTCCCAACTTTTCAGTTGCACATTTGACCATGTGGTTGCAAACCCGCCATACATGGGGAACAAGTATCTTGCGCCTGTTCTCAAGGACTATCTGAAGAAGGGTTTCAAGGATTTTGAGAAGGATTTGTTCTCAGCTTTCATCATCCGAAATCTTGAATTCACCAAAGAAAGCGGTTCTTTGGGATTCATGTCGCCATTCGTCTGGATGTTCATTTCCTCTTATGAGGAACTACGTTCAAAGCTGATTGAAGATGCTACCATTTCGACGCTCATTCAGTTGGAATACTCGGGTTTTGATGGAGCGACCGTTCCAATTTGTACGTTTACCCTTGCCAAACAACATCACAGGGGTTTTACTGGGTCTTACATAAAACTGTCCGACTTCAAAGGGGCAGAAAACCAAGCACCCAAAACCCTTGAGGCAATTCGCAATCCCAAGTGTGGGTGGTTTTTCACTGCTTGCTCCGACGACTTCAAGAAGATTCCCGGCTCCCCAATTGCGTATTGGATAAGTGACAAAGTTCGCGACCTGTTTGAACGTCACCCTTCATTAAAAACTCTCGCTCCTCCCAAAACAGGTATTTCTACTGGTGCGAACTCACTTTACATTTTCTCATGGTGGGAAATCCCGTTTTTCAAGCTGGGACAAGCGCAGGAAAGGTGGACAACCAGTTTCCGCTTCTTTCCTCACAACAAAGCTGGAGGATTTGGAAAGTGGCTCGGCTTTCAAGGGGACGTCCTCAAGTATGGAGCAACTGACTTAGAACAAATGCAGCAACTGTCTGGATTTAGGCATGACAATTCTGACTTCTATTTTCGAGAATCTATCTCGTGGGGAAAGATTTCGTCTGGCAAGTTCAGTGCAAGGTTCTACCCTCGTGGGTTTACGTTCAACAATGCAGCTATATGTATTTTTCCGACAAAACCACTAGATTTATTAGGATTTCTTAACTCCAAGGTTTTTTCTCACATTTATCAAGCACTTAACGAAACGCTGAACTTCACTCAGGGGGATGTTGAGAAGGTTCCTGTTGTCCAGCCGTTTCCAAATTGTTGCGAAATCGTCAAAACAATTATTGAACATTATAAGATGTTTGATCACGCTGTTGAGATCTCTGTGGCCTTTATGGGCTTCCAGATCCTTCCCTCAAATCGTTCAGGTATCTTGAAGATCTACTATGAAAACTGGCTTGCTCATTGTAACCAAAGTGTGACGCAGGTTATGAGGCTTGAATCAGAGAATAATCGGTTGTTTATTGAAGCATACGATCTTCAGAATGAATTAACCCCCGATGTTTCCGAGGAGCAAGTCACTCTCACAGTTAACCCGAAATACCGCTACGGCCCCGGCCTGACCGAAGAAGAGTACCAACAACGCTTCCGTTACGATACAACGAAAGAACTCCTCTCATACGCCGTCGGTTGCATGATGGGTCGGTATTCGCTTGATAAACCCGGTCTCATTTACGCCAATACTGGCAACGAGGGTTTCGACCCCTCGCAATACAAGACTTTCCCAGCAGATGATGATGGAATTGTCCCGGTTTGTGATATCGACTGGTTCTCTGACGATGCAACTCCCCGGCTGGTCGAATTCATCAAGACCGTTTGCGGCCCAGAGCATCTGGATGATAACCTTACTTGGATTGCCGACCGCTTCGACCCCAAAAAGGGGGAAACCTCGGTCGAAACGATCCGCCGCTACTTCAGCACCCAGTTCTTTAAGAATCACATGCAGATGTACAAGAAGCGCCCGATCTACTGGCTCTTCTCAAGCGGTAAGCAGAAAGCCTTCGAGTGCCTCGTTTATTTACACCGCTACAACGAATCGACCCTTTCCCGCATGCGAGCTCAATACGTGACGCCGCTCCAAGGCAAGGTGAACGCTCGCATCGAGCACCTCCGTCGTGAGATCGACAACGCCGGTTCTGCTGCCGCCAAAAACAAGCTCCGCAAAGAGGTTGAGTCGCTCACCAAGAAACAAACCGAGCTCGCCAAGTTCGACGAAGAGCTTCGCCACTACGCCGACCAACGCATCAAACTCGATTTGGATGAAGGAGTGCGGGTGAACTACGGGAAGTTCGGGAGTTTGTTGGCTGAAACCAAAGCCATCACCGGCGGCGACGAGGAGTAAATTTAGTCCGTGAATTCGTGATTTATCATGGATATAAAAGGTGGCGAGGAATGACCATAACTCTTACCGGAAGCTATTCTATCAGCCCAAACTATGATTCAAATACCGACATGACAACCATCGAAACCAGAATCAATGTTTTTCAGGATGCCATCGAAGGTTGGCAACTGAAAATTGCAAAGAGACTCTTGGAGCAATTCAATGATTGTGGTTTTGCTTCGCTGATGATTGTTACTGCGTATTTTGAAATGGTTGGTAAGATTCTTGAACCAGTTCAGTCAGGCCGAATGTCCAAACAGTTGTTTTTGTCTGGATTTCTCGATGTGTTTCCCGAATGCAAGAGCTATGTAGGTGACCCAGATTTCAAAGCGGTTGTTTACTCAAGACTTCGATGTGGTTTATATCACTGTGGCATGGCTGGAGGAAGTGTTGGGGTTAACATTCAGGGGGAAACCCCAGCGATGTATGATTGCTCACGCAAAACCCTGACCATCAATCCAGCCCTGTTCATTGGACGAATCATTGATCATTTCGCGCGGTTCATTGCCAGATTGCGAAGCGAAACAGAACTCCAAACAAATTTCGATAAGCAATTCGTGTGTTCCGCCACAGCTCAACCAATGCAGACTCTTGAGGGTTCATTAATCCAAGCAGGGGTTGTCACACAGCCTAAGATTGATGATTCCAATCGGCATCATTATACATGTGTGAATCCATATGGGGCTCCGAACAATAGAAAATAGGTTTTCAACTTTTCTCTATGGAAGTCAAAGTGAATATCACCGATATCACGCCTGCTCTTCAGGGAGCGTTCGCCAGAGAAGTTCAGCGCATCGTCTTCTTGCATAACCCCGAGGGAGAGTTTACCGAAACCAAACCCATCACCGGCGGTGACGAAACCAAATCATGAACGCAAGTCGGAGCCTTCAGGAAGCCGTTTGTAGACTGAATAAGTTCAACGTTGATCATCTCTGGAAGGTGTGCGGTTGCCTATCATATTGGGATGATTTGGAACGCTTTGACGGTGAACCATGCGGATTTGGATTTCCAATATTGAACTTCCAAAAGAACGCTTTGTTCAGTAGAGCAATTATTGAATCAAGATCTGCAAGCTACAAGGAAAGACGACTTTCATATGAAGACATGATTTTTGTCCTCAACTCCATGACAGAAACCGACAGTCATTGTGAGATTGACGATACATCACTCTCAAACAGGCAACGAATTCTTTCGTATTTTTCAAAGAAGGTCAACTTTCAGCTACCACTGCAAAAAGGACTTTCAGCCAAAGAATTTGGTCGAGCGTATGCGCTTTTCTCAGAGATTCCACGGAAGTACGCGAGTGATCTGAAAAGCAAGTTTAAGAGCGGTTACATTGATATTCCGGCAGAATTTCACAAGGTCACAGGCTTGTCACCTCATGCGTTTCTTGCCTACGGCATTGCAGTTCTCTCACTGATCTTTGAGAGATACAAAAGATACCTTCGCCCACCCGCAGAAGTGCGGGAAAGCATCTTACATCTTCGCAATGCTGAAAAAGCCAGAGTAGTTTTGGATTGTTGGAATGTTGTAAAGGAACGCTTAGATACATGTTCGTTCGTGGCACAGAATCTCACGTTATCTGAAAGCACCGTCTTTTGTGAATCGAACGCTCGTCGATTCCTTGAAGTAACGGCTCGTTCAACGAACGAATTGCGACAATTTGTTGAGAAAATATCGCCAGAGGGATTTCCCGCCCCTCCTGAACATGTGAGTCCGTTTGAGCGGTACCCAATTGTTGAGCTTTTCTCAGGTTCATATGTGGTTCCGATTCCATCTTACCTCGCTAGAGCGATACCTGCTTGTCCACACTGGATTCTCCGAGAAGTGTTTGAAAAACCAAACAATGACTATGATCGAGTTGCGGGAATGGTATTGGAGAAGTACGTGTGCGATGTCTTCTGCGAGTCGCTTACACATGCATGCGTGATTCCTGAACGCGAATACCACCACAATTCCGAAAGAAAGGACGGCCCCGATCTCATCATCGTTGATGAAAGCGCCGGATCTCTTGTAGCGATTGAAGTCAAGGGATCTGCTACCGCCGCAAAGACACGAAACGTGCCATTCACTAAAGACTTCACCCGTGGGATTGAGGGCGCGATAAAAGCCTTGAAGAGGTTGCCGGAGAAGACAGCCGAGTGCCTTCAGAATAATCGTGCTTACCCCGAACTCACAGAAATCATGATGTGCCGCGATTTCAGGTTTTTCTATCTTGTCATTATTCGAGACGGGATAAAACTTTTGCCAGAGATTCTTCACGAATACCGAAAGTCAGGCGAAATCTCGGACCTCGAAGGGATTTGCGATTCCATGAGCATCATGACATTGGAAACGTGTGAGAACGCCTTGGCTATAGCCCGCAAGTATAATGTCCCATTCTCGAAATTGCTTGAAGATTATGAAGCTTGCGCCAAGCAGGAGGGTTTCCGGAACTCGATGGCAGAAGATTTCGGAGGACGTGGAGTCCAGCAGGTTGATTCCGTGCCATATGCATTCTTTGAGCGTTTTTCATCGGATGTTGGTCTTCATTGGTAATGCGCCATGCTGGAGATTGAGATGCGAAGCTTATCTTGGCGAAGTTGCTCAGTGCGAGGAGCGAAAGTATGACTTTGAACATAGTCTCTTCATCGCACGAAGTGAAAAGAGCTCTGAAGAAAAGTGGATTTCATTTTTGCACAAACTGCGGCTATCTGGAAAGCCGACCGGATGATTCAACTTGCCAGTTTTGCGGCAGAAGAAAGAATGGACTCGACGGGATAGGTTGCATTACCTTTCTTTCCCTCGTCGTCATTGGCTTTGTATTCAAGGAAGTGGTGTTCGATTATGCACGGTTTTATCATCCCTTCTCAAACATAGACGCGGCAATTGTTCTTTACATTGGGAATCTTGTTATTGGCTTTTCCCAAATCTTGAAAATGAGTATTAGGGACTGGTTGATCCCTCTCACCATTCGTGCTCTCGCTCTGTTCTTCACACCATATCTTATGTTCACTTACCTCTATCAAAGCCAAGTAGAGCAGATTCTCCAAAGTGAAACATCACTCAGTTATTTGGTCATCGTATTCTTTCTCTTATGCTATGACTTCGCCATCTATCGATCAGAAAATGTAAAGAGTGTCTACTGTCAAAAAAGCGTGATTCAGAAGCGTATCGCACATTTGTCGGCTGCATCAGAAAGCATTGCACGAAGAGTTATGGAGATTGACCGAGCAGAGAGAAGCAGTTATCTTGAAAAGGTCTTGGAAAAGCTTCTAAATGCGAAAAGAATTGTTGACGAAGAGCTGGTACAGTTAAAGAGCGACCTGAGTTACTTGGAGATATTGCTTGATTATCTCTGGTTCAAGGAAGTCACTCTGAGTGTGTCACGCGAACTCGCCAAATTTCGCAACACATCGATAGAAGAGTTCGGCAAAATAACGACTTCGATTCAGAATTATGGGAGTGTAGTCAGTCAAGCTGCAAGCGCTTCAAATGACAATCGAGTGAAGGATATAAAATACAAAATTGATAAAGGTTGCTATCTTCTGAAAACACTAAACGATAAGTTCATGGGTATGAAGGCACTGGAAGATCTTAGCCAGATTGAAATGCTTGTGAACTATGAATTACCGAAACAGATTGCTCCTATCCTATCTGAAATGAAAGAAGATCTGAGCGAGCTTCTCGAGGAAATTGACAAGAGATACTATCGGGTTAAACTCAATGCTGATGTTAACCGTATTCTTCGCGAGTGATTCGACAGTCCTTTTGGCGAGCGTGAAGGTTCCGAAGGAGTTGCTTCGTAATGGACAAAGTTCACGTGGTGGAAAAGCTCTCCGAGTCTTTTCAGGAAAGCAGAATCGTCTTCTGGCATGACCCCGAGGGTGAGTTTGCCGAGACGGTTTCCGAGTTAGATGTCCAAGATGTCACCGTCATGCGAATCGATCAGATAGGGTTTCTTGAGGTCAAGAAATGCATTGAGATCGATGAACCCGAGGAAAAATTCCTGCTTTATGCAACAACTGCCGAACCTCCGGTTGAACAGGACTGGCTTCTCGATATTCGGCTTTATAGCCGCACCTTCCGGGCAGATCGAGCTTCTCTTCTTCTGAATGAACTCGGACTCACCCATCAATCCCTGCGATCTCACCTGACAAAACGCAAAGCATTCTTCAAAAACGCCGAGCGAACAGCCAAGGTGAAGAAGCTGGTTCAGCCAACTGATACCGAAGAAGCACTCGATTGGAAGATGCTCGCTGTTCTTGCCAAGGCTTCTCAGCCAACCCCGTTCGCAGTTTTGACCCAGCTGTTTCGCGAGTTCACAGAGCCAGACCCCATCGATTTGACCCAGCCACCCAAGACATTGGTTGAAATCGAGAAATTCGGGCTCGATGAGACGTTCTGGCAGGGCATAGGGGCAACGTTCGGGTTTGCCAAGGGTGAAAATGCCAAGAACCCTCTTCATGACCTCCTGCTCCGTCTTTTTGTTACGGATTTCGCCGGGCACCTGCGGGGTGATCTTCCCAAGTCGCTTCAGCATTTGTCGTTGCCTGAGAAAACCAACTGCTGTGTCTTCGCGTCGCAGTGGATGCGTGACATTCAACAGTTCCAAACGTTCCGCACCCTCTCGAAGGCTGTCGGCAAAGAACTGAAGATCAAGGAACAGATTGCCAAATTACCCGCTTCGGCAGTCATTGACTCTTTCACTTTTGAGGAAACCGAACGTCGGGTTTTATCTGCCCTTCGTGACACCCTGACCACGGGAGAAACCTTCAACGCCAACGATTTCCGTGACAGTGTTCGCCAGCGTCGTGACGGAGTCTGGGCTCAAATGAAGCTGGGGAATTCCGATGAAAACCCCTATGATATTGCTTACCAAGCCCTCGAAGATGCCCTAGAGCTTCTGCTTCTCAAAGAACAGCATGCCGACGGATTCACGTTCTCGACTCCTGAAGCGATGTTCGAGGCATACGCAAAGAATCTTTTCCAGTTCGATAGTCATCACCGACGTTTCTTGGCTGCGGCCGACAAAATCGAGCTTCTTAACTGGGACATTTTGAAGCCCCTGCGTGAAACAGTCACCAACTGCTACGAGGGGTGGTTCCTCGATCAGATATCAGCCAACTGGAGTTCACTGCTCGACGGGGACGGCGACGGCGCATTCTTCAACTCTTGGAAACTCGAAGGGTATCGAAATCAGACCGAGTTCTTCGCGCGAGTCGTTCAGCCGATTCTTCGGAAAAACCCGCGCAACAAGGTCTTTGTCATCATCAGCGATGCATTGCGATACGATGCCGCAGAAGAGCTGACCACGCTGTTAAACCGACAGAACCGGGTGAAGGCTTCTATTACTCCGATGTTGGGAGTGGTTCCGAGTTATACCGCGTTGGGCATGGCCGCGCTTCTGCCCCATACCCGTCTCGAATACGACGCAGAAACCGGTGACCTGCAAGTCGACGGAATGCTCTGTAATTCTTACCAAGATCGGGCAAAGATTCTCGAACATCACGAGGGAATTGCCCTCAAAGCCGATGACCTGTTGCAGATGAACCAACAGACCAGCCGAGACGCGGTTCAGGGAGCACGACTCGTCTACATCTATCATGACCGTATTGATGCCGTCGGGGATAAAGCGCAGACCGAGAAACAGACTCCGCAAGCGGTGGCAAAAGCCGTCGAAGAGCTGGCGGCACTTGTGCGTTGTGTCATCAACAATCTGAACGGCTCGTTCGTGTTCGTGACCGCTGATCATGGGTTCCTGTTTCAAGAGCAGGCTCTCTCAGATCAGGACAAGAGTTCGCTTGCCAAGAAACCGGACAAAGCCTTTATCGCCAAGAAAAGGTTTATCTTGGGGCATGGATTGAAGAAGACCACGAAGGCTTGGCACGGCTCAACTCGTGTCACGGCAGGCACCGAAGGAGAAACAGAGTTCTGGGTTCCGAAGGGGAACAACCGCTTTCACTTTGTCGGCGGGGCACAGTTTGTTCACGGTGGAGCGATGTTGCAGGAGATCACCATTCCCCTCGTGACGATTCGCGAGCTTGAAGGGAAGAGCGCCGAGAAGCTGACGGTTCGCAAGGTAGGGGTTACCCTGCTGGGTTCGAGCCGTCGGGTGGTCAACAACATGCAGAAGTTCGAGTTTATTCAAACCGAGAAGGTATCGGAACGCAATCTGCCGGTGACCATCTCGGTATCGCTACGTGACGGAGAAGCCCTCATCAGCAATGAGGTGACCCTGACCTTCAACAGTGAATCAGATAACATGGATGAGCGGAAACGTGTCGCCAAGATCGTGCTGAAGAAGGGTGCCTACGATAAAAAGAAAGAGTACCATCTGGTGGTGCGTGATGTAGAGACCGAGATCGAGCTGGAACGGTTCACCTTCAGTATCGATCTCGCAATTACGAACGACTTCTGACCGGGAGCATGAGCATGGAAAACCCGATACAAACAGGAAATCTAACCGAGAGTCTCGATTCCCTTTTGAACAAAAACTTCGAGGGACGGGTCGTTCGCAAAGACCTTACCAAGCTTATCAAAGAAGGCGCAAACGTACCGGTTTATGTTCTCGAATACCTGCTGGGAATGTATTGTGCCAGCAATGACGAAGAAGTTATCAACGAAGGGCTCAAGAACGTAAAGGATATTCTCGCTCAGAACTACGTGCGCCCGGATGAAGCCGAGAAGGTGAAATCCAAGATCAAGGAGCTGGGACGCTACAAGATCATCGATAAGGTCACCGTCACCCTCAACGAAGACCGTGATGTGTATGAAGCCTTCCTATCGAATCTTGGGATAAAGAAGGTCGAGGTCGCGAGTTCTTATGTGAAGCAGTATGAGAAGCTTCTGGCCGGTGGCATCTGGTGCATTCTCACCCTGAACTACCTCTACGAAGAGAATCAGCGCGGTTCCCCGTTTCAGATCGAAGAACTCAAACCTATTCAGATGCCAAACATGGATATGGATGCGTTCTTTGAGGGACGCAAGGGCTTTTCTGAGTCTCAATGGATCGACGTGCTTCTGCGTTCGACCGGCATGGAACCGGCAAACTTCGAGGAACGGACGAAGTGGCACCTGTTGGCTCGCATGATTCCGCTGGTCGAAAACAACTTCAACCTATGCGAACTGGGAGCACGCGGAACCGGAAAGAGCCACATTTACAAGGAGATAAGCCCCAACAGTATTCTTGTTTCCGGCGGTCAGAGCACGGTTGCCAACCTGTTTTATAACATGTCATCCCGTAAGGTCGGCTTGGTCGGCATTTGGGATGTCGTCGCATTCGACGAGGTGGCGGGCATATCGTTCAAGGACAAAGACGGTGTGCAGATTATGAAGGATTTCATGGCATCTGGCTCGTTTTCGCGCGGTCGGGATGCCATCAGTGCAGATGCCTCGATGGTCTTTGTCGGCAACATCAACCAAAGCGTCGACCAGCTGGTGAAGACCGGACATTTGTTTGCGCCGTTCCCGGAAGCCATGATTGATTCGGCTTTCTTCGACCGTATGCACTGTTACGTTCCGGGCTGGGAGATTCCGAAGATGCGACCGGAGTTCTTCACGAATCAATTCGGACTCATCGTGGATTACCTTGCCGAGTGGTTGCGGGAAATGCGCAAGAGAACCTTCTCGGATGCCATCGACAAGTTCTTCAAACTCGGCAACAATCTCAACCAACGCGACACGATTGCGGTGCGCAAGACCGTCTCTGGTTTGTTGAAACTGCTTTACCCGGCGGGTGATTACGACCGGGCGGCGGTTGAACGATGCCTGCGTTATGCGCTTGAGGTTCGTCGTCGGGTGAAAGAACAACTGAAGAAGATCGGCGGAATGGAGTTTTACGACGTCCATTTCAGCTATCTCGACATAGAAACCCGCGAAGAGTTCTTCGTCGGGGTCCCTGAGCAGGGTGGCGGGACACTGATCTCTGATTCCCCGCTGAAGCCCGGATCATTACACACGGTGACGGCGGGCTCGAACGGACATCTTGGGTTGTATCGATTGGAGCTTCAGGTCATTGCCGGAAACGGAAAACTGACTATCTCCGGTGTCGACTCGAACTCGAAAACGCGTGAAGCCATAAAGGTCGCGTTCGATTACTTCAAAGCCAACATGAGCCGGGTCTCCTCTTCGAGCAAACCGCTGGAAAGAGATTACCACCTGCATCTGGTCGAGTTGCATCACACCGGTGCACCGTCCGCCATGACCCTCGTGAGCTTTATTTCTTTGTGTTCAGGGCTGATGGGAAAACCCGTGCAAGGCAGTCTGGTGATTCTCGGCAATATGAGCCTCGGCGGCTCGATCATCCCCGGCGAAAACCTCGATGCCTGTCTCCAGATGGCATTCGACTCCGGCGGCAAACGCTTGCTCTTACCTATGAGCAGCGTGCGAGATATCCCCTCGATTCCCGGCGAACTCTTCGCCAAATTCCAAACCAGCTTCTACGCCGACCCGGTGGATGCGGTGTTTAAGGCTCTGGGGGTGGAGTGAATGAAACTAACCATTCACCTTTTTAAAGAGGACATATCCACCTTTGATGAATGTCTCAGAGACCTCTCTCAAGACCCAAAGTATTCGCTGGATGCGGTTGACCCAAAGGAGCCGCTTTCTTATGAAGCTCAGGGGCATATCGTTTCGATCCGGGAGAGAGTTCCTCGCTGGGAAACCTACATCCATCGCTATTTCCCCATGGATGATTGCAAAAATGGGGCATATGGCTTTCTCTTACTACTACGAACCGAGGGGCGCTTCTTCGGAATTACCTTGGGTTATGGCTTTCTTGGGCTCAATCGGCACCAACTTGAGCGAAACTTTGGACTGCTTGTTTGCGCCAATTCTCTTGACCCCAAAAAGTTAAAAGCTATGGATTCGAGAAGCATTGATATCGTAACAAAGCAACAGCGAACTGTCTTGAGCCAAGGAAGTCCACTGCTGGACTTTGGGGTTGAGATTGATCAGGAGTGGGTTCACTACCTCAGTGGTTATCCAATTGATTCCTCCATTGGCAAGAGCCTTTCAGGATCAGATTCCCTTAGGATCAATATCACCGAATCCATGGAGGGACTTGAAAGAAAGTGCAAAACTCTTCTCCAACTCTTCCAAAGTGATGCATATCGTGACCAATTCGGATTTCTGGATAACCTGAAGCCGATTAAACGAGATGAGCTTATTGTTGGTGAGCTTAACAAATTGCTCAGCGATAAGGTTGCAAACCGTAGTCTGGACCAAATTGCAATGGCTTTGCCAGAGCTAATCGTTGAAGACACAAGATTTTCGCACTTTTCCATCGCGGTAGGACGCAAAAGGAAGGACATCTTCGAGTTGGCGTTGCACGATGTTTACGCATTCCTTGATGAAAACAGCCCTATTCAAGAGCCTCTGGATCGAGTGAAGGTTATCGCTATCGACGAAGATGGTGAACCCTGCTCAAAAAGTCATACTCTCTTTGAATGCCTTGTAGCTGAGTTTGAGCTCGATGATACGGTGTATTCATGCTCCGCAGGCTTTTGGTTTGAAATTAAAGATGAATATGCTGCTCAGATTCGCCAGAATATACGAAACATTACGGATCTGTCAGAAGTTCTTCTCTTGCCTGATATGGGAAAGGGTGAAAATGAAGGGGAGTACAATTGCAGAGTTGGCATGGAAAAGGGCTGGACTATTCTCGACAAGCGAAATGTAAACTTAAATGAGCCCTACCAGAGAGTGGAGGTATGCGATCTCCTTACAGCGGCGAATCAGTTCATTTGTGTGAAGAAAATGTCGCGCTCATCAACACTTAGCCATCTTTTTGCTCAAGGTAGTGTTTCCGCCCAGTTGCTGCGCAGTCACAGAATTTATCGTCAGGAAATCCAGCGAATCCTTGAGGATCCGCGAAGGAACTTTGAAGATCCCAAGCCATGCATAGTTTTTGGGATCGCAACTGAGAAGACGGGGGCTCTGGCTCAGGGACTCTTTCTATTCAGCGCCATCAACCTCTTCACGCACTTTCAGGCGATCCAGAAGTGTGGTTACGACGTTGCCTTAGCAAAAATCCATATTGGCTAGTTGCCTGATGGAATGGCGACTACTTCGTGAAACAAGGTCTGAAATGCAACTGGAGATCTGAAGGAGATTAGAGGTAGCCGGTGATTCTGTCCAGTTCTACCCGGCCAACTCCCTGTTTCGTTTGCTTTTGTACCCTGAAAAAGCTATATTCGTGTAAAGAGAAGTTTACAATCACGGGGAGAGCCGCTATGAACTGGCAGGGAAAAAAGCTCCGCGACATTCTGCGGGAGAAAGATATCACCTTGTCTGCGTTTGCCGAGAAACTCCAAGTGTCTCGACAAGCAGTCAATGACTGGGTTAACGGCACTGTACCCAAAGGAAGCCACTTGCTGGCGCTGAGTCAGTTCTTGGGAGTCTCACCAGAACTCCTCTTTTCGCCAAGCCCGCGAGAGATCGTGGTTCCGGTTCACAGAAAGCGAAGGACTGCCAAGCTCACGGAAGCTATGCAAGAGCAAGCCGTCGAGATGGTTCAGCGGTATGAGGGCTTTTTTCGGAATCGGTCGCGGGTAAAGTTGCAGAGAGTCATTCGGTTTCCGTTGGACTTTGAAGAAAAGGATCTCGTCGATGTTCCCAGTAAACTGCGGCGGATGGCAGATGCGAGGAACTATTACCCCCTTCAGTATCAACACGTGTTCCGGTTGTTCGAGAATCTTGAGATAGAGGTCGTGTTCCGGAGGTTTCCGGCTGACATCAAGAGCTACGCGTTCTTTACCGAGATTTGTGGTCACCCCGTCGTGTTTGTAAACACTTCCAACAATCTGTTGGATCTTGCCTTCCCCATGCTTCATGAAGCTATTCATGCTCTTTGCCGAGGGGAAAAAGGGGAGGAAGCGGAATTCTCTGAGGCCGAAGAGGGTCTCTGTGATCAGTTGGCGAGTCAAGTATTGTTTACGCCAGAGTATATTCGCGAAGTGGGAGAAAGCCTCAAGGGGTTACCTCTTGCACAGCAGATAGTCCGCTTGAAGAAATTCTGCACGACTCATATGCATTCGATGTTCGGCATCGTCAAATGCCTGAAGCAACATGGCTTTGAGGTCAATGGCAACGTGGGAGGGGCTGATTCCAACATTCACAAGGATTGCCCAACCCTAGAAGAGTTCTTGTTTGGGCAAGGGAACGCCGCGAGATTTGTGGAGAACCTTGCCTCCTTCTCACCGATCTTCGTGAAGGAAGTGAAGAAGCGGCTTTCAACAATCTCCGATTCGCTCCTTGGTGAATGGCTTGGGTTGTCCAGCTGTCTTGACGCGAAAGAGGTTCGTGAGCACTTAGAAGCCATCGTTGTCGGCAACGGCAAATGATTTTTCTCTGCGATACGTGTTCAGTCCTCATGGTGATCCGGATTGCCCCGGATATGTTTCTGGATGAACGCTTTGATTGTAGAACGTCAACTCTTGTTCGTGACGAGATTTTCCGGACGCAGAAGTTCAAAGAGAAATACCCATGGCGTAAGGACTTCAAGGACAAGATTATTGCTCTTCCAGATCAAGAGTTGAAGGTCGGAGATTTCAGTGTGGTAGAAGCAACCATCAACCTTATTCTCGATGCCGGTGCCGTGAACCAGAAGACCAAGCGATGCTTCGATCTGGGTCGGGTTGATAGAACGTTAGCCGCCATCGCGATAGCCAAAAAATGGGGCTTTTGTTCTCACGACCGGGATCTGGTGGATTTTCTGGAACAGGAGTATGACAAAGCCAGCCTTTCTCCTCTTGCCCTGTACAACCTATGGTTGGAAAGAGGGGTTTTGCGGTATTCCCCTGAGCACGCAACCGTTATGAAAAATTGGAAGACATGCAACGAGAGACCACAACCTCAGCACGAAACGCGAAAGTTTTCTTTGCTCACAGGCCAAGAGTATCAAGGTTCATAGAGCGAAGATGACTGCTATCATGGTGTTCCGGCATATTAAGCATCAGGACTGTGTTTGTGCCTTGTTCGATCTAGGACGAAAGCGGCGACTTTGACGAGCGGCGAGAGTGACGGAACGAATCTCAGTGACCTCATTGCTTTCAATAGAGTGACCGCGTCGAAAGGTTTTCCGTAACGGTCGAGGGTTATTGAGCCGTGAGTGTGTCCTAGTAACTCAGAGATGATTTCTGCTCGAACTCCAGCATTTTTGAGTCCGGTCGCGAACATGTGGCGGAAACTGTGAAACACCTTCGTCGCATCCTGCGTGATGTACTTACGGTTGAACCTTTGAAAGTATGCGCTGAACTGCTTGGCGTACGAGTCCTCTCTGCGTGTTAGGTTCATCCAGAGACGCGGAAGCCCTTGCCTGCGCAACGTCTCGACATAGGTGAGGAGCCCCAACTTGACCAAGTCGGGGTGTATCGGAACGATGCGTCTGCTGGCTGGGTTTTTCAAAACCTTGTCTGCCTTTTCGTTGATGTCGAAGCAGGGTATCTCGCTTTCCACGATGATGTCCTCGACGTAGAGCTGGCAAATCTCGTTCAAACGCATTCCCGAATACATCGCGATGAGCGGTACCCAGAAGTTTTCGGGTCTGTCGAGGCATTCCTGACCTTGATAGATCGGAGCGTCGAACATCCTCTTCAAATCTTCTGTTGAGTAGATGGAGCGTTCTTCGCTCTGACGCTGTTCGCGCTTTTTGGGCATGTACAAACCCACGGACAAATCCTCTGTGGTATAGCCGTGACGATATGACCAGCGGAGAAAGGCAGATAGGTGTGAGACGATGCGGTATGAGCGGGTGTTGCTCATTGGCGTAATGCCCTCCATCTGCAATATTTCGCGCGGGCTCTTGTCGCGAAAGGCTTTGGCTTTGCTGATGTTCGCGGGCAATCGACAGATTGCCTCGCGAACGCTTACCAATTGAAGACGGTCGATTTGACGGATTGGTACGTTTGCCCCCATGAGTTCGACGAACAGGTTGAGCATCTGCTGTTGGTCGGTCTGGGTCTTTGCTCGCCAGCGGTTCGCTCGCAGGCTTTCGGTCTTATAGACCTCATAAACTTCGCTGATGCTGAACTGTTGCTGACTGGGTTTCTCGGAACCGATAACGAGCTTCTGGAAGGAAGCTCGAATCGGACAGCCCGTGATGAGAGCTGCTGTCTCAGTCGGTGACAGGTTTCCTGCTCGTAACAGGGAATATACTCGGTGACACCATTGCGAGATGCTCGCGGCTTGTCCCTCGGCATCACCACGGTCATTGGTGTGCAGAGAAGCCTTGATGAACTCCGTTGGAAAAATGGATTGGAGGTCTCTTGGTATTCGTCTGCGGTAGTAATACCACCCAGCCACGCGAATGAGATGTCTCGCCACTGCCTTTTACCTCGAAAATGTGTACTAAAATGTGTACTATTCGAGGAAGAAGAGGTGGTTTTGTGGGGGGGGAACCCCCCTGTTCGCGGGAATAGCTCAGTTGGTAGAGCGCTAGCTTCCCAAGCTGGATGTCGCGGGTTCGACCCCCGTTTCCCGCTCCGTAAAAGACCCCGGTAATCTGCATGGCTACCGGGGTTTTGCTTTTAGGAAATTTGACTGTAGGCGGTATTGTCGGAGGTCGGGTCGTCGATGATCCTGCAGATCATTCCGGTCGCCCCTTTGCCGTGGGGCGTACAAACTGGTTCTTCGCCGGATCACCCAGAGGCGCGGAAGCGAGCGCTCCATTCTTTTCTCTGATGGAGCCGGCACAAAAGCCGACGGGCTTGAACAATTCTCCTCCTTCCGCTTTCTCCTCCGAGAACTCCCGGATGCACGCTCGGACGCGGAGCGGAAGGCCCTCCTCCCACATCTCGTCGATCGCTGCCGCCTCGAACCACCATGCAGATTGAACAATCGTGCGACGTCACGTTGAAGACCTTTGTTGAAGCCGGCCACCATCCGAGAAAACGAGCCGAATGATTGAACTTCGACTTCTGCCCAGATTGGTAGATCAGGGAACTCTGTGTAGTTGGTTTTGAAGTGCTCGACAAAGGTTTCCTTCGATCGTTCAACTTCCTTCCGAATGCCGTTGCGCCAGTCTATGAAATCGAAATGGCTCTGATACTTTGATTGATCAAGGTGGCCGAAGGCTCCTCCAGATCGATGAGCAATCAAGTAGGCCACCTGAGTTTTCACGCAGACCTCGATCAGGGCGAGTGCTTCCTGAACCAGCAATCTGAGCTGATTGTCGAATTCGTAGAGTTCTGCGACATCTTCAAAAAGGGCTCCGGGCCTGAATTGATGTCGTGTACTTTCGAAAGGAATGCAGTAGCCGCTGAACCGGTAGTAATTCGCCCGTCTGAGAAACGTCAGGGCTCTCTGGGTGTCGCCCACGATCAAACCACGTCCAATCAACTGTTGGAGCTGTTGTTCAAAGGTGAGCGGTGGTTTCTGAAAAGGTTGGGACATGGTCAAAAGAAAACCTGCCGAATTTGCGCTGTACCCAACGGCCGGGCCTGAAGCGTGGCAGGTATGTTGCCGTGAATATACCCAACGAGGCCACCGAATGCAACCATCGCGATAGACAAGTGGTTCATGCCGCCACTTGAGTGTTTTCGTGGAGACGGCCTCACTTCCATGAAACGCGTGTCGTGAAGAGATCATGACCGCTTTTTCCGGCAACTGGTTGATCCGGTGAATGCGATCCCATCATGCCGTTGTGATGACGTGAAACCAGCGCGTCGGAACTCGATCCACCTCATTCTGTTCGGCACGAATCTCGCCCGTCCTTGAAGCCGCCCGGCCGGCGGCATTGGTTCAGGGTTTCGTCTTGATCGAGAAATCGAAGGCGTGGGTGACGGTCATGGCGAAGGGTCCGCAGGCCATTCCCGACGAGGTGACGTCCAGAACAAGCAGTTCACTGCCGTAGCCGGCTTCGATGAGAGTCTGTTTGAAATCTTCGATCGAATCCATCGCTATTCCGGCTTTCTCGAGGCGTTGCTCGAAGTCGTTCGAGACGTATTCGAACTCACCGGCCAAATCAACGAACATGAAAACGAGGTGAGGGCAAGCCGTAACGCGCCCCTCCCCGCTCTCAGCTGTTTCCATCGTCGCTTGGCCGCAGACAGGACAGTGAACAATGGGAGCATCATCCCCGAAAGGTAAATCAATTTCTGCAAATTGAGGAAGGCTTGTCGGGGTCTTCTTCCTCTTCCGATTGCTTGAAGCTTTCGTGCCAGATCGATCGCAACAGGGTGTGCTCTTGTGCTCATTGTGGGGTTTCGACATAGGATCTCCTTTCTCCGGCCTGTGTCAAAGGTCCGAGTTCAGTCCCCTTCGGCGAGGGTGATGAGGCGTTTGATGAAGTCCTGGAAGCCGCCTTGTCCGTACCCGGCGGCGTAGCGTTTGAGACGTTCGAACTGGACGGCGGGAACCGAAAGCGTGCTGCCGGTGAGGTGTTGCTTCAACATGCGAATCAGGCTCTGGAACCCGCCGGTGCCCTTGACCTCGCGCTTGCGCAGGTAGTCGGCCATCTCGTCGGGCAGGCGGACGACCACATCGGGCCGGGCGGCGACACTCGGATCGGGAACGAGCCGACGGCGGGGTTTGCGTGATGTCGGTTCTGAATCGGGTGAAGCCGACGGCATCGGCTCGGAGCAAAACGCTGACTCGGACGCATCAGGCGGCTTCGGCGTGAAACCGGTTTTCGTCTCGACACGAGCATCGATCGAATCGGCACCCGAGGATTCGGTCGAACGTCCAGGTTCCGTATGGTGAGAATGCGCATCTGAGGCGAACGAGGAAGGATGCGACATCGGTTCGGGGGCGTCGAAGTCGAAGGTAGGGTGGGGGATCGATGTCTTGGCGCGGGGTTTGGTGGGTTTGGGGAGAGGCGGGGATTTCTTTGAGGCGGGTTGTTTGGGCTCGGAAGCCGAGGGACGGGGAGAGGTGGAGAGGACAAGGGTGGTTTCGGGGCGGCGGGTGAAGGTGCCGTCGGAGGTGAAGCGGTCGAAGGCTTCGAGGACCAGGCGGCGGGTGCGGTATTCGCCGAACTCGCAGATCTCGTTGTTTTTCAGGACCCGGAAGGTCTCACTGGGAAAGTCGTCGCCGTAGACATCGGTGGGGTCGAGAACATAACGCAGTTCGTCACGCGTGAGACCATAGAGATAGGCATAGTAAGCATCCAATTCAGCTCGGACAAACGCACGCTCTTCAAGCTTGAAGGGAAAAGGCGGGTTGTTGAACCCGAGATCGGCGGCGAATGGTTGCAGTTCATGTGATGTGTAGATCAGTTCAAGCGCACGCGGAACGATGAAGCCGAGATCAGCTTTCGTATAAGCGGAGGGGGGCAAGACCGCGATTTGCTTGAAAACGTGATATTTCAAGTGAGTGCCGCCAATCTTCTGTCGTGCAACGTAATCGCAAACCAGAGAGTCCAAGCTGGCATTCAAGGCGATATAGTTTACAGGCTCGAACCCAGATGGAAACTTTAGCAGTAGGGTATCGCCGCATCCAGCTTTGGGGAATATGGAGGCGATGACGGTGCGTTCGTCGGTGGAGCGGCAGATGTCGCGCCAGCCCATGAGCCATTGGTGGGGCCAGTTTTTGGCGGCGAGGCGGGATTCGACTTGTTCGGCGGGGACCCAGTAGCGGGGTAGGGGTTGGTAGTCGGGGTCTGACTTTTCGGCGATCGTACAATCTCTTAACGTTTCTCCGTCGGTTTCGTAGGTGGCCCAGCGGTGGTCGAACTGATGAATCATCTTGGCTTCATACAGGGGCAGCCAGATGTCTTCGGGTTTCGGGTTGGGGCAGTTTTTCTTGATGAACCGGTTGCCGACCAGCTCGAGACCGGGCATGGTCGAAAGCTCGGCGTAGGTCTTGAACAACCCGCTGTCGTTGGCCATGTGAAACATGGCCATAAAACTAATTCCCCACGGGTTGCCCGATTCCCCAGCGCTTTCGTTGATGAGAACCGGTACGCGGCGGTAGATCTTCTTGGTGAGTTCGGCGTCGACGCTACTGCGAAACACCGGGCAGGTGCGGGTGTTCGGGTTGATCAGACCGATGTCGTCGGCAGACAGCGTGAATGCCCGTCGCTTGTCGGTCACCTGTTCGGTGTTGGTGGCGAAGAAGACGAACGAGGTTTCGGGCACGTTCCGACCCAGGGTCAGCAGTGCGAACTTGTAACTTCGATGCACTCCCGGAAAGATTGCGTCGCGGTTTTCGAAGTCGAGCAACTTTACTAGTCTATGATCTGAGGTCAGGAAGTCAAAAAACTTCTTGGTGCTGTCATCTGTGGCGATGCCGGTCGGCACGATGAACCCGGCTCTTCCGGAGTCGCGATACAAACGCGCGAAATGTTCGGCGAACAACGCATAGGTGTTCACGTCACCGACAGCGGTCAGCGGAAAACGGCCGCAGTTGCGGACGAACAGACTTGATGCTTCAGACTCTCGTTTGGCGTCGATGTATTCCTGATACAGCGCGCGATCAGGCGGCGTCGCACTCGGACTGTTCAGACGTTGAATCAGGCGTTCGCGGGCCGCCTTGTTCGGGGCGTTCGCGATCTCAATGCTCCGTGCGGCGAAGAACTCTTGCTCTTGCAGTTTGATGCGTTCCCACGGGGGGTTGCCAAGCACGACGTCGAAGCCCCCATTCTGCATGATGCTCATGAAGGCGATGTGCCAGTGAAAAAACTGGTACCGTCGCGACAATTCGGCGGCGAACGCCTCGACGCCCGGTCGCATCGTCTTCTCGTTCTCGATGCGGCTCAAATCTTCGGTGAGCGGCACCAGGTCTCGATTATGTTCGATCTTGGCGGCGAAGAACGCACCGCAATAAAGATCGGCTCTGAGCTGTTCGCGCCTGACCTTTTGATTCGCTCCCATCGTTTGCCACAACTGTTTCTTCTGATTGATCTGCTCGAGCGTTTCTTCGGGCAGGTCTTCGAATGTCCCATCTGCGCTCTGGCTAACCTCTCTGGCGACGCCGATCGAGGCGAACGTCAACTGCTGATTCATTGGGTTGCCACTCTCGCGCTGTTTTCTTCCGTCCTGATTCTGTTTCTTCAAACTACTGCACAACTCACTGCTGTCGCCCGACAAGGCGGTATAGGCTTTGTCGGGTATGCCATCGTCGAGCGCGCTCGGGTTAAAGACCCCGACCAGCGAATCGCCGCATTGAATGTGCGAATCGAGAAACGAGAGCGGCTTTCCAGGTTCGAGGGTTTCGATCCAGAGAGCGGTGCGGCACAACTCGACCGACAGCGGGTTGCGGTCGACGCCGAAGATGCAGTGCTGAACCACTTCGCGCATGGCATGGCGGCGCACTTCCTCGTCGGGCAGATCGCCGGTGCTTTCGAGCAGGGCGATCTCGATCGCCAGACGTCGTGCGGCGGCCAGCAGAAAGTGTCCACTGCCGCAGGCGGGGTCGATGATACGCAGCTTGAGCAGGGCCTGGCGCGTCACCGCCGGGTGCGCCTTGATCGTGTGCTGAATGACCGGTTCGAGCGTCGACTTGATCAGCTCATGCACCAGCGACGGCGGAGTGTAATACGAGCCGCTCAGCTTGCGCTCAGAGCCGCTTCCACGCCCTTCGCCCTCGTCGCCGAGAAACCTGAAGACCCACCCGGTCGCCGGCTGCTCGATCTGCGGGTGCAGTTCGAGCAGGCTCTCGTAGACCGACCCCAGCTCTTCGGTGCCCATATCACGGTAATTGATGACCGCCAGCGTGACTCCGGTCTTGAAGAAACTCAGCGAATGAACCGCCTGCAACAGATACTCGTTGCTGATGCCCGCCGCCATGACGTTCGGGCACTGGTCTTCTCCGAACAGCCCGCCGAGCCCGGGCAGGCCCAGCTCAGGCAGCCCGCGCGACAAGGCCTTGAAGGTGATCTGCAGACCGTACCAGAGATCGGAGTGAGAATCGTAATTGCGACGCTTCAGAGAGCGCTCGCGAATGCGTTGCAGAGAATACCCCGACTCGTACAGTCGCCTTACCGAATCCGGGGTTCCGGGTAACAGAAGCAGGTTGCGCTCTTCGGCGGTGAACAAAAAGAGAAACCGATAGACCAGGCGCAGAAGCTCGGAGTAATACGCCTGCGGCGTGAGTTCCCGCCGTTCGAGCCTGCGACGCAGATCGGCGCCGGAAGGGTGTTGCAGAAAACCGGTGCCGAGTTTTCGCAGGGCCTCGGCGACGCCGTTGCGCAGGTTCTCGAGGGCGCGTTCGCCGATCTGGTGGGCGTTTTCGCGCCAGGTCTCGATGATCGACCGATGCACCGAACCTTCGTGCGGGGCCAGGCGCGATGCGTGAAAGATCAGCCAGAAGGCGGCGAAGTCGGCGAACAGCTCTTCGTCGAACATGCGGGCGAAATCGACCTCGATGAACGCCGGCCGCGTGAGACTCGGGTTGTCGCGCAACAGGCGCAGATGCGTGCCGTTGCTCACCAGACCCCACAGCGAGCCTTCCTCGGCGTTGAGAAATTCCTGCATCAGGGCGTGGGGCGAGCGTTTGCGTGATTCGTCGCCGAACAGCTGGTCGGGCTTCTCGAGGCCGAAGGTGTGCGTGGTCAGCACGAACGGCACCGCGCCGCCGAACGCCAGATGATTGACCGGAAACAACCGGTCGGCCCGTGCCACCGGCGCGCAAGGCGTGAGATCTTCGTAGCCGAGCACGTGCTTGCACAAGCGTACCAGCCACTGCTCGATGCCGACCTTATGGGCATTGAGTTCCGGCCGGTTGATGCGCGACTGGTAGTCTTGCCACTCACCGCGTGCGATGCGCCAGTAACGGCCGATCTCATCCTTGAGATTCAGATTGCGCGAGAGTCCGTAGTCGGCCGCCGCCTGCCGCGACACCCCCAGCTCGGCGATCTTCTGCAGAAACTCCGCCGGAAACAACCCACCCTCAATGCGAATCGACAAAAAACCTTTGCCGTACGTTTTCATGGCATCACCTCATGCTGTTCCGGCGCGGATTGCGCCGCCGTGGATGAAAGCTGTGTTGTCTTCCCTTTCCCTGTTTTGCCGAGACTTATGTCGAGCCCTTCATACAGTTTTCGGCAGTAGTGGTAGGGGTGTTTGTCGGAGAACCGGCCCAGGTTATCCATAACCGTGGCGATGCAACAGGTGGGAGTGCCCCCGTTCTGAATGCCGCGAAGGCCGCGCCCCACCATCTGCATGTATCGGACCGGGCTGAACACCTGCCGCGCAATCAGCACCAGTTCTGTCTTGGGGGCATCGAAGCCGGTCGACAGAACCGAGTGATTGCAGAGAACGCGAATCTCGCCATTCCGGAACTGATCGAGAAAGAAACGTCTGGCTACTCGTGATGTTCCGCCGCTGACCGCCGCTGCGCGGATTCCGTTGAGATTCAGTCGGGCCGAAATCTCTTCGGCGTGTTTGACCGAGTTGGAAAAGAACAGAATCGAACGCTCGGGTCGACTTGATAGATAGCGAATGAGGCACTCGTTGCGCTTTTCGTCGTCGCCGAGACGCTGATTGATCTTCTCGAGAAGGTTATCGAATTCGAGTCCTTCCCAGGTTGCCCCAAACGAAGCAAGTTGCTCGATTTCGTCTTCGAGGAGACCGGTTCCGGAATTGACCTCTTCATAGTCTGCCCGGGCCAGAATTTCGTCGTTGATCAATTTCTGAAGCAAGCCTTCCTGGTCTGCAGGCAGCCATCGGTTGTCGAAGCGGCGGGCCAGGCGGTGACTTTCTTCGTCGTCGGTTCGGAATGGCGTCGCGCTCAGGCCGATGATCATCGGCTCGTCTTCGACGGGCGCACTCGGACGTTTGGCTTCAGCGTTCAGCCAGCGCAGAAGACCTGTGTAGCTAGGGGTGATGGCGTGATGACACTCGTCGACGACGACGAGAGCGGGCTTGCTCAACCACTCGAGTTCAGCAAGATGAAAACGATTGTTGAGGGTCGGGATCGTGGCCACGACCACCACGGGCTTATCGTGCGGCGGTTCCGATGGGCTCGGATTTCCACCCCACATGCGGTAGATGAGCAGATCGGTGCGCTGGGCTCCGAGGTTTACCCATACCTGGCGGAATGCCTCCACTGCCTGTTCGCAAAGTTCATCGGTTTGTGCGACCCAGAGAACGCGTCGATGTTGTCCGGTTGGGGCCAGGACGAGCCGAACGGCGGCTTCGACCATGACGCGGGTTTTTCCGCCGCCTGTCGGCAGACTGACCACTGCACGACGACGGGACGTGCTGCTGGAATACAGGTGCTTCAGTTGCTTCAGGATCTCGTCCTGGAAATCATGGAGCGGCCTGAGTTCGATCGGCCCGCTGACCATTTCTTCGGCTTCTCGCTTCTGTTGCGCGGAACTGGCGAATTCATCGGGGAACCCGATACTTCGGACAAACTCACGTGCTTTGTCGGTACCCCATTTCTGGGGTGGGGCGAGTCCCTCTGCTTCCATAACACTTTGCAGCATCGTGAGAGCGGCAGGCCCGAATTGATCGAGCACCAGCCGGGCTAACGCCAGCGGCTCACTTTGAACGATGCAGGGGAGAATCTTCAGATGGCCCAGCACTTCAAGCAAAGGCTCACGCCTGGTGCCAACGGCCAACAGAAGTCGCTCGGGAAGATCGCGCCCGGCGGCGACTTCAGCCCTTCGCTGACTAACCGAAGCGGCACCGAACAGAACGTTCATGCTTGCTTCGATGGAATTCGACAGCCACCCTGCCGAGGCGAGCTCGTTCAGAATACTTCGGAACTGTTCCTGTCGAGACAACCGGGAAAGGTGATCGCTATCCAGAAAAAGGGTTCCGTTCCACATCGAGCAGGGGATAGGCTGGTTCGTGCCACTGATGCCGAGAGAAAGACCGCTCACGACCCGACACTTGGCGGTCTGGGCCACGGCCGGCGAAATGACGTCGGAAAGCTCCGGCATGACGTTTTGAAGAAGTTGAACGAGCGACGACGGCTCTGGGTTCCAATGAAGGTTGAGCGACTCTTCGAGGTTTCGCGCGCCTTTGCCCAGCCACGCTTTTATAGCAACCTCGTTCAGGATCAGAACCGGGTAAAGGTGCTTTCTGGCCAGGACTGCCAGATGCTGGGAATCGGTTACATACACCTCGTTCAGGGACACTAGACCTCGATGTGTCGGCAGTGACTCTGGTACAAACCCGTCGGCGGCGGCATCGTTCAGGGTAATAGTTGTGCGCTCATGATTCAGGGTTTCTGAGTTCACAACGTTTCTGCAGACGGCTTCCCAGAATGTCGTGAGTTCCGTCGGCGACACCGATGGGAAGGGGAGCGCTTGCGCGAGGGTTTCGAAGGCACCGGACCAGTCGTTCCAGGCGGGGAGCAGTTGCAGTGAGGTGCAATGGTAGCGGGCAACCAGGATGGCAAGTTTGAAGGTGTTCTCGCCGAGAGCAAACGTGCCATGGTTCAGTAAGAACCAGAGTAGCGGGTGTGGAACTTGGACACAAGGATAGCGCCCTCTCTGGGTCGAATGTCCGTAGTAGACTATGTTTTGTTCAAGTTTGGGAAAACATGCCCATAGGATCTTGCTGAAAAGCGCGTTAGGCATGCCGGACAACATAGACAGACATTTCCAGCCTCTTGGCATTTTCAGATATGAAGGACCCAGGCATTCGATACTTGGATTTTGTCCTGGTTTCAGCTCTGCATAAAACAGTTGCATAGCGAATACGAACCATGGTGAGAGTTCTGCTTCTCTGTTACACGAAATCGGACTTCCGTTCGGTGTGTCTTTCACCTTGAGCTGGTTCAGAATCTCTCCGTCGTCTCGATGGAAGTCACCATGAACAAGAACTCGCCTGTTGGTTTCCGTATCGGCTGTCGAAACGATGACGCCTGGTGCCAGGACTTCGTCGACCCCAACCCATGATTGGTCGTTTCGTAACACATTGATTTGTTCGCGATAGCCCCCTATGAATCGATTGCATGCTGCTGGTGAAGCCTGGCGAAGACATGCCCAGAATCGTGCCCAATTAGGAGATCGGTCGTAAACCCTGGGGAGGCATTCCTTCAGGATGGAAACCCATAAGTTGTCATCCGGCAGTGGCACTTTTAGAACGTCCCGAAGAATCTCGTACAGATCGGGGGCTTCGTACAGTTTGTCCAAAACGACCTCTCGGCCAGGCATGTCTGTGCCGCTCGGGGCAAGCACTGCCTGCAGAGGGTTAACCAGTTTCCCTGATTGCGTAGGGATGACTGGTAGTTTGTCACAAACGGCAGCCCACTCTTCTCGCTTGCACTGTTCCGAAAAGACTTTGACACAATTCAGAACTTGCGCGGCACGATCGAACTCGGTTGAAGCGATGGCCGCAAACCAGCTTGGCACATCCTGCTTCGCGAGGTTGGGATGAGGCGGGCAACTCTTTGAATCTGGCAGCAGGGTGTTCAGATAGCCGAGACGAGCGGCCCGTTGTCTTTCGAGGCAACTGCCGTGAACGTACTTTGCACGCTCGGAATCGGGGGCAAGCTGCTGCCAGGTTGAAACGATGGCCGGCCAATCTTGGGGTGGGCGGAGGAGTTCGGCGGGGTGGCGAAGCTTCCCTGAGGCATCGGGAATAAACTCTCCCGACCGGATGATATCCCAGAGAGCGCTTACGAGCGGAGCGGCTTCGACGTCCTTGCGCTCAAGCTGACGGGGAAAGGCGTCAAGAATGCGACCCGGGTCTTCGGGTACGGAAAGCGAGGGGAGCGTGTCGGCGATCAGCTTGGCAGCTTCCTGCATGAGGGCGCAGTTCCATTCACCCCCGATGATGGCATTGCGGTCGCTGTTGAGCTTCCAGGGGGCGTTGACGATACCGGGGAGAAACGTTGCGGTGTGGGTGGGAAAGAAAGCCCAGAATCGCCCTGCTTCTTCCCGTTTTCCTTCTAATGGGATCGCCCATGCAACTGGTACTGTTTCTCGACTATGTATATGCGTCGCGTCGCCATGCGCGCGTGGGTCAGTAATGTGAACGTCGCGTTTAACGACTCGCCAGATGGAGGTTTCGTTGCCATCTCGCAATACCCATGTATCGTTTTCACGGTGCGAGGATAAGAGTCGTGTCTCGTTCGACTTGCTACTCAGGGCGAGCGTCAATGGAACGGGAAAGAACAGAAGGAACTCGGCGGGAAAGTGCTCCAATTCAAGTTCGAGATGCTCTCTGGTAAACGTCTCACCGATATCAACACGAACGACAGTCTCTGCCCACGACAATTGGGCAAGTTTAGCGTCTTCACTTCTGGCTCTAGGTTCGATAAACCACGCCAGTCTCATTCCCGGTACCTGATTCGCCTGGAATTCCTGCCGCAGTTCTGTTTGACACCTGGTCGGATTGAAGTGAATGCCACCGTGGTTCCCCGTGAACACATCGATTGTGCCATCCAGCTTCAGTAACGATTTGAACCCAATGCCGAATCTGCCGATCTGATTTCCGCGCTTTGGTGAGGCGTGAGACAGCATCAGGGATTCGATGCCTTCTTGACTCAATGCTGCGCCGGTGTTGGCCACGTAGAGTCGACTGTCGCGAAGCAGAACTTCGACCCGGTGGCCCCCTGGCTGCTGCATACCTGCCTCTGTGGCCTCGAGCACTGCGTCGGCGCCGTTTTGGACCAGTTCGAGAATCTGCCGGTAACCATACCCTCCGGCGAGTATGTTTTGCTCGATCCTGTAATGCTCGAAGAGTAACGCATGGCGTGCCCGGTAAGACCCTCGTACTTCGCCGTTGGCCTTTTCGAGGAACTCTTTCAATTCTTCAGGTGATTGCATGAGTGGTGCTCGCGGTGGTGCAGGCGTTGATAATGGCTGTTATAGGGTTGGAACGGGTAAGAGCACATACAGTCCGATGAGGTCGATCGGTTTGCATGCGGTGACGGAGTAACGTCGCCCCCTGGCATCTGAAGCTTTGCGAATACGCTGGTGGTCGGCCAGCAGTTCTTCGGCGCGCCGATCGGCCAGTTGCTCAAAAAAGCGTTGCTGTTCGGTGAACAGGGTGAGACCGTGCTGAACCTGGCGACTGCGCTGGTCGGGCTCCATGCTCTTGCCCGGTGCCGGCTCGGCCGCCATCAGGGCCAGGGCTTCAGACTCGGTTAGCAGGCGCGGCGCGTCACTGCCGACGATGCCGACGACGACGCACTCTTCGGCTAACAGAGTGCCTGCCGGAAGAAACTGCGCTTTCTCTCGTTTCTCGACCGTGATCTGACAGCGAAGCCGCAGAAGATAGATCGTCGTTCTCGTGCTGACTTCTTTGGTGAACAAAGCGCCGGAACGAACCGCGACTGGGACAATCGCACGAAACTCGGGCTTTTCGTCGAGCGCCCGTTCGACGATCTCATCGGCCAGCACCGAAACCAGAGGGTGTGCTCGATGAACGAACTCGGCCCCACTCGGAACCGGCCTCGAAAAAGAGATACGATACGAATCAACCGGTACGATCTGGCCCAGACGTTCGCGCAGACCCGAAGGCAGGTGGGCGACCGGCAACAGCCCGGCACCGCCTGACGCCGCGAGAGGAGCGCCGAGACGGCGGGCGGCTTCGGTCACGAATCGTTCGACGTCACCGGCCCCGCCGAGCACGCCGGTGGTTTTTTCCCATTCGGGCATGACATCTTTCGGTTGTAAGCGACGTTGCGCGAAAATCGTCCTGGACTGATGCGCGCGCTCTTTGGCTGAGTTCCACTCGGTTTCGACCTTGCGCTCGACCTCACCGAAGTCCATGAGCTCCTGTTTTGCGGTCTTGAACTGGTATGATCGCGTCAGCACGTGTTCCATGGATGACCGAATCAGCTTGTTGCAGTCGACGGGAATCGGCACGCTGACGCCGAGCGCTTTCTGAATTGTGCCGGCCTTGCGGAGCAGGACGTTCAGCACCGTGAGATCGACGGGGTTGTTGGCGCCGTAAAACATGACCGTGCGTACAACCTTCTTCGGTTGTCCGAATCGGTCGACACGGCCTTCGCGTTGTTCGTGACGCGTCGGGTTCCACGAAAGATCGTAATGAACGATCGCATCGAAGGCGTTCTGCAGGTTGATGCCCTCGGACAAACAATCGGTCGCGACGAGCAGACGCCGCTCGCAACGTCCAAGTTCGGCGACCTTGTCTTCTCGTTCGTCGGGGGTCAGATCGCCGGTCACGGCCATGATGGTCATCTTCTCATTCTTCAGCGCGGTTTCGAGATGCGCCGCCACGTAGTGAGCGGTCGCGATGTAGCGGCAGAACACGACGGGGTTGAAGCCTTCTTTGACCAGTTCTTTCACGAGCCTGATCACTTCTGCCAGCTTCGGGTCTTTCGACGGCCCCTTCAGCTGTTCGGCGTGGTCGATCATGTCAGCCATCTTGCGGGCGGCGCTCGACAGTTCGGGCACTGAATCGAGCGCGGCGGCGGGAGCGTTTTCGTCGAACGACAACAGATCGTCGGAATCGCCTTCGAGAACGGTATCGATACCCTGTTTCTCGATCTCGACCGCCTGTTCGGCCTCGGTCAAGCCCTGCATCGCCTTGAAGCGTGTGCGCAGGGCGATGGCGGCGGCGGCCGGGCTGGAACTGGCGCAGCGAAGCAACGCGAGCACCGCCCACCAGCACATGGTCTGCTGCAGCGTGCTCTTGCCTTTCACATCCTGAATCAGTTCGCGCGAGTATTTCAGAATCTCTTCGAACAGCTCACCCCAGGCACCGGTGATCTCGTAGGTGCAGTCACGCGACTGCCGGTCGGGGAAGAACGTGGAATCCTTCCATTCGGCGATGTCGGCGCGACGCCGCTGAACCACGTGATCGGCCAGATCTTCGCGAATCTTCTGGCGTTGTTCTTCGGTCATGGTCGAGAACCCGTGAAACTTCGGGCTGAGCAGACCGAGCAGGTTGTCGAAAGCCGGGTCGTTGCCGCTGTGCGGCGTGGCGGTGAGAAAGACCATGTGTCGGGCGGGGTTCTCGGCCAGACCCCTCAGCAGAAGATACCGCTGGTGTCGGGCGTCGGTGCCTGCCTGCACGCAGGTGTGCGCCTCTTCGACGATGACGAACTCGGGGCAGGCGCGCAGAAACTCGTCGCGACGTCTACCGGCCTTGATGTAATCGAGCGACACGATGGTGAAGGGATAGAACTCGAATACCGATTTTCCGGCCGGAAGCCCGCGTTCGAGATACCCGGCGGTGCCGGTGCGCACGATTTCGGCCTGAAGATTGAACTTCGAAGACAGTTCGCGTTGCCACTGCTCGCAGAGATGGGGCGGGCAGACGACGCTGAGGCGGGTGATCTCGCCGCGATCGAGCAGTTCGCGGGCGATGAGACCCGCTTCGATGGTTTTGCCGATACCGACATCGTCGGCGATCAGCAGACGCAGAGGGTCGAGCTTGAGCGCCATCAGCAACGGAACCAACTGGTACGCTCGCGGTTCGAACGACAGGTTGCCGAAACTGCGAAACGGGCCGGCTCCGGCTCTGAGCTTGAGGCGCAGGGCGTCTCGCAACAGCAGGGCCGTGGCCTGATTGCCCGAACGCTGCGGGTCAGGCAGGGCGAAGGTCGCGGGGCGCGGCTTCTCAGGTTCGAGAGCCATCGAGAGCACGACGGCATCTTCTTCGGCGCCGCCGAGGGGGCGCAGGTGCAGAATGTCTCCGTCGCTTTGCGGCAGAACCACCCACTCGCGCCCGCGAGCGCTGACGAGCGTGCCGGGCTGAAACTGAAGCGCCTGACTCATTTCTTCAACCCCTTTCCGAAGATGTCGGGATACTTCGCGATGATCTCAGGCCAGGCGTCTTTCTCTTTCGGGAAGCGGACGACCTCGAACCCGAGATCGGACAATTTCCGCGTCTGCGCCTGGTCGAGCTGTTTCTGTTTGTCAGTTTCGTGATGCGGCCCGTCGATGTAGATCAGCGCATGACGCGAAGAGTAGATGAAGTCGGGCCGGGTGTGCAATTCGGCGAGCAGATGGTTCGCCTTGTCGGGGAGCAGATGATTGTGATCGCGCAGATAATACAGCCACTCTTTTTCGAGACTGCCGGCCGAAAGCCTCAGCAGTTCGGCGAAGAGATCGCCGACCGAGACGCCCTCGCTTTTCTTTTCGCCCACGGCATGAGCCAACTGCAACAACAGTTCAAGCAGAGCGGGGTTGCGCCGGTCGATCTCGCGGTGCTCGGTCTGGTTGTAGTAGCTCAACAGGCACTTGTAACAACCGGCTTCGCACTCAGGGCGCGTGTCTTCGAGATCGTCGAGGCCCGTAAAGTTGCCCGACCGACTGCGGAAGTGACACAGTTCGAGCGCACGACGCGCCACCAGGCTCAACAGATCGAGATCGGAAGCCAGCCGGGTGAGCACGCCCGCGCCGCCTTCGGCCGACTCATAGTACAAGATAGTGCGCTTGTTGTTGCGCGTCGGAAGCGGTTGAGCGGCAAGCTCGTCTTCTTCGAGCTGGAAATGCGCTTCGACGCCGCGCTTGAGCGCGTATTCGAGCGAGGTGAGCACCTGGGGGTCGAGACTGGTGCGGGGGGTGACGATGAGCACGTTGCGCCGGTCTTCGACGTAGGGAGTGATGCGCTGGACGACCTTGCCTTCGCCCGGCTGTTCGTCATCTTCTTCAGGCGACTGGGAATCGTGGCACCAGAGGCCGGTGGCGACGTCGATGTTGAAGCCGTGAATGGTCTTGATGCGGCGATTCTTCCAGCCGAGGTTCATGAGCCAGACCGTGGCGGCCGAGCTGTAACAGATTTCGAGCAGAGGTTTTCCGTCGAA
>CAYYIY010000053.1:0-37584 GCA_964472075.1 uncultured bacterium
GCCGCAATGGCGAATCGTTGAGCGATGCCGGCGGAAAAACAGAGTTTCGAGAGAATGAAATGACCCTGTAACAAAGCACCCAAGGGGATCTCATCCTGTCCCGGGTTCTGCCCGGCGTGAGCTTCACTCGCCCTCGATGGGCTTCAGGGTGCGCCACTCGTCATCGAGATAGCGGTCGACCGGGCAAACAATCACCAGGCCAACCCCGATGGCGGACAATCGGAACCACCATTCGTCCAGGAACAAGCGCCATTCCGGAACAAGCGCGTTGATGCACGCCAAAGCCGTCAGGTAGTAGGCGAACCATAGAAGTGCGATAATGCCCATGGTCAGCCATCGGCGTTGCAGACGTGATCGACGACCGCACAACGGACATCGGTGCACCGCTCGAATGGTCGTCACATACCGAGCCCAGGAGAGCCGGAACGTTTTCTCGCAATACGGGCATTTCACGGCGTAACCACCTGTTTCAGCACATGCGGATCAACTTCGAGTCTATACGTGCGCACCACAGTATCTCGGCCGTGAAAGCGTCGCTTTTCCTCACGTTCGAACAGGAATCCGGATTTTTCCAGCGTCCTGACCGATGCGCGATTGTCCGAGTCGACAATGCCGACGACACTCGACAATCGATACTCTTGAAGTGCCCAGATTGCCATGGCACGGACGGCTTCGGCCGCATACCCATGGCCCTGCCGGCACTCCTCGATCGCAAATCCGACTTCGACCTCGCCCTCATACGGGCTGAGACCCACATGACCGATGAGTTCGCCGGTACTCTTCAGACATATACCAAACACAAGCGGGTTTTGTGCGGGTGTCGTGTCGGGCGTGTATTGGCTGATCAGATACTGCAGCACCTCTCGGGCATGCGTGACATCGTCGTATACCTGATCCGGTATCCACTTCTTCATGCCCTCTTCGATGCTCATGCGATAAATCTTTTCGGCATCATCAAGCGTGAAGGGCCGCAGATAGACGCGCTCTCCATCGATCCGCCTCACCCGGGTTCGACAGTCGTGACCCGCAACGTACACCTGCCAGCATACGGGAACCTTCTGATACTGCGCGGGGAGCGGTTCCCTGGCCTCTTCAACCGAAGCATACTCGGCGTCCTGCTGTGTTTCCCAGTTTCGGTTACAGGCAAACCGACAGTATATCGAAGACCTCGGATACTGACAGATCGCCAGACCGAAGATCTCGATCAGCGGTCCTGCTCCCTTCGCATCGTTCAAGCAACCGAATGGTCGCTCTCCCGACCAGGCCCATTCCAGAACCTTTGCACCATCAATGGTTTCAGGCGGTCGCACGCGGCACTCCTCGCGAGATCGGCACATGCAGGGCATTCCCCATGATTCGTTCTCCTCTATCCATGCGTTCAGTCTGAGCGGAAGCCCTCTCAATGTCAAGCGTCACCGCCGAGTTCGAATCCTCAACGACTGCTGTTGACCGTAGCGAGAATTGCGATTACCCTCTCGACCGTGATCGGGATTCTTCAGAATAAAGGAGCCTGCACGATGGAACGCATGACGTTGGGTCGAACAGGAATCGAAGTGTACAGGGTTGGGTTTGGTGGAATCCCGATTCAGAGGGTTTCTGAAGAGCAGGCAGTTGCGACCGTGCGACATGCCGTCGATGCCGGCGTCGATTTCATCGATACCTCGCGCATGTATACGACCAGCGAACACCGCATCGGGCTGGCTCCGGCTCAATGCAGCCGGCGCATACACGTGCCCACTTCCGTTTCCATCAACAGCAAACTCGGCTCTGAGGCTGATTCGATCAGAAGCGGCTCGAGTCGCGCAAACGTTCGTCCTGCGCAAAGGGCGTTCAGCTCTGCCATGGCGAACGATCCGGCAGCACCCTGGTTGTTCCCGACGAGTGATTCGATCCAGTTTTCCCGCTCTGTGAATCGCCTGCAGATTGTGTTTTCTGTGGTAATGAGTCGTACTTCCCGACTGCCCGGATCCACCGTCCACACCCCCGACACGAGGGAGGGGTGGCGCAAGTCACCGGCGGAAAAGGTCTGACTCGCGACAGCCGCCCACAGGCTCTGCATCTCGCGGCGAACCACGGCTTCGACGTTTGCCGCCAACAACGTCGGTTTGTCGGAAACCTCCTGCTGGTAGTCCGTATCGATCACGAACCGAAAGAAGTCCAGGCCGGTGAGGCCCACGAATCCAAGCAGCATGAGGAACAGCGGTGACCCGGTGGCCACGATCAGTGAAACGAACATGGGTACCGAAAAGGGGATTCTCGACGTCTTCATACTCTCTTCTCCTTTGATGATGTGCGACAGGTCGGACCATTCCGTTTTTTCCTGCCGTCACCACCAAAGATGATTCTTTTCTGTCACAGGACTGTCACAAACCGGCAAACAATTTTTCCCTCAACGGGAAGACGACACGCGATGCGCAACTGCGGCGAACGCCTCGGAATGAGCAGCGGCAAGACGTGCCGGCAGAAGCGGACGAACGAGGGCAAGCAACTGCGCGGCACATTCCGGAACAGGCAGAAGCAGAGCCTGTTCGATCTCACGGCCCAGACGCGGAAAAGCGACTTCGAATCGCCGCGACATATCGAGGTTGTCCGGACGACTGTCCGACTCGGGTGAACCGGTGAGCCGCACCAGATCGATGACCTGATGCAATGCATGGCTCTTCACGAAGAGATGCGCGCTGGCACGTTCGCCACGATAGTACCGGCCGACACCGATCAATAGCCGGCATAGAAGCATGCCGACCGACCGATGCAGGTGCGAGTCCGAGTCATCTGATCGGGGCGCACTTCTCTGAGCGAGCTGAGCGAGATTCGATTCGAGTTCGATGCGGGTAAAGAGAACGCGGTACCGGTTGATGCGGGCGAGTTGCAGCTGTTCAAGAGTAAACACGGCATACTCGAGCAGATGAGTGTTGCGATACAGTACCTTGAGTCCGTGCTCGGTTTCGCGTAACGCAAAGAGAATCTCGCTCTCATCAGGCAACCAATCGATCTTCTGGCGATAGATCTCTTCGAAACCATCCTGGACGATCAAGAAGAAGTCGTGGTCCGACCACTCGTCGGGCACTCCCCCGACCCCGCTCATCGAACCAAGCGCGACCAACCCGAGCACCTCGGGCCGTTCGGCGACACGTTCGATCAGCGCGCGCGTCAGTTGTTGATAGTGTTCTCTATTCATGGTCGCAAGCGCAGGATATGCCAAGGTCGCAAATCCTGCCAGGCTGCTCTGACTATGTCTCGCATACCATGCACCGATGGTCAACCAGGAGCCTGCCATCAGGCGGCGCTATCTGCACGCTATCTCGTATCAGACTTCTGACCTCTCTGACGACTTTTCGTTGCAACTGCAATCTGTTACACTCATTTATGGAAATCCTTCTGGGAGTATCTGCGTGTCACCCGTCGATGCCAAACTTCGGGAGATCCCGAACCCGTTCTGCGAGACTCAATGCGACCGGCGCAAGCGTGATGAACTCACGGAAGCGGGAGTCTGCGATCAGGCAAAGTCGGCATCAGATCAGCTTCCGGTTCGCTGTGTCGGCGCCTGGGCCTACGAGAAAATTCATTACCTGATGCGCTATTTCGACATCTTTGCCACCGGAATGCACCACAAGTGGAAGACGGGGCTCAACTACATCGAAGTCTGTTCAGGCCCCGGGCGTTGCATTCGCCGCGACAACGGCACCGAATTTGACGGCACCGCCCTCGCCATCCTGAATTCAAAGGCCGCAGGCTTTCTCACGTCAGCCCTGTTCATCGACAATAACCCAACCGCCGTATCGGCTCTGCAACAGCGCATCGCCGCACTCGGCAAGACCTCTGTCGCCAAGGCCGCGATCGGAGATTACAGCGACCCTCATTCGATCGACGCTTTGTGCCAAAATCTTCAAGCAAACGCCCTGACGCTCGCCTTCATCGACCCCACCGATTGCAGCGTTCCGTTCTCAACTCTCGCGATCTTGAAGAAGCGCTTTGCGAAACTCGATCTGATCATCAATGTCGCCGTCGGCACCGATGCCTCGCGTAACCTGATTCAGTGTTTTACCAACCCGGGCTATGCTCAGGCCACGCACAAGTATGCTTCATTTCTCGGTAGCAACGATTTTTTCACCGACCCTGAAAACCGCCGTCTTGCAGAATTGGGGCGAGTCGAAGACCTGAGAGCAGGTTTTCTCGAGACTTATACCACGAGCCTGAAAACACTCGGCTATCGACACTTTGCGTATGACACCAAGGTCAGGGCCTATTACAATCTTCTGTATGCGTCTGCCCACGACCGCGGTATAGACTTCTGGAACAAGGCGGCGAATGTGCAGCCGAGCGGCCAGAAGCGGTTTGATTTCTAGGAGGAAGCGCACCGTGCAACAACCAGAAAAGTTCGGCACCAGGGAATGGGCCGAGCAGAACGTCAACTTCATCGACGGCTGCATTCACGACTGTAAATACTGTTACAGCAAGGAAATGGCGATCCGCTTCGGACGCAGAACGCACGACCTGTGGAAACAGGAGGTGGTTCGCGCCCACAACCTGAAGAAGACGTATCGCAAGATGCCGGGCCTGATCATGTTTCCGTCTTCGCACGATATTACCCCAGACCATCTCGAATCTTCGTTGAGCCTCTTGAAATCGGTGCTCGAACCCGGCAATCAGGTCTTGATCGTCACCAAACCGCATCTCGACTGCATTACCGCTCTCTGCGAACAACTGCGCCCATACAAATCGCAGATTCAGTTTCGGTTCACCATCGGGTCACTCGATTCGAACACCTTGCGCTTCTGGGAACCAGGCGCCCCGACGTTCGAAGAACGCTTCGCCTCTCTGCGTCACGCCTTCAACGAAGGCTACTCAACCAGCCTCTCGTGCGAACCCATGCTCGACAGCAAGGTTGAAGAGCTGATTGCCGTCGTTCAGCCGTTCATCACCGACACGATCTGGATCGGCAAAGCCAACTTTCTGCTTCGCCGGTTGAAAATGAACGGCGAGCTCGATGCCGTCACCACCGCGAAAGCCTCGCACCTGATCGAATCACAGTCTGATACGAACATTCGTCGGCTGTATGAAAGACTCTCCACCAATCCGATGATTCGCTGGAAGGAAAGTATTTCCAAGGTTCTCTTCCCGCATTGACGCCTTCAAGACTTCTCAGAAAGTGACCTGCCGATGGCCCTGAAAAAAATCCGAACTGTATTCCTCGTTGTGGTCAAGTTGCGATGAACTGCGCGGCGGCATGGATGCCAGCCAGTACAAAGACTATGTTCTGGTTCTGCTCTTCATCAAATACGTCAGCGACAAGTATGCCGGACAGCCGTTCGCGCCCATCACGATTCCCCGCGGCGCCAGTTTTCAGGACATGGTCGCCCTCAAGGGCAAACCGGATATCGGCGATCAGATCAACAAGAAGATCATCGCCCCACTGGCCAACGCCAACCGGCTGTCCGACATGCCCGATTTCAACGACGCCGCCAAGCTCGGCAGCGGCAAGGAGATGGTCGAACGACTGACCAATCTCATATCGATTTTCGAAAACCGGGCGCTTGATTTCTCAAAGAACCGCGCCGACGGTGACGACATTCTGGGCGATGCGTACGAGTATCTGATGCGTCATTTTGCGACCGAAAGCGGCAAGAGCAAGGGGCAGTTCTACACGCCCGCAGAGGTCAGCCGCATCATGGCCCAGATTCTCGGCATCTCGAAAGCCCAGACCACCAGCTCGACGACGGTGTACGACCCCACCTGCGGGTCGGGGTCGCTTCTGCTCAAAGTGGGAGACGAAGCGGGCACCGCGACCCTCTACGGCCAGGAAAAGGACGCGGCGACATCAGGGTTGGCCCGAATGAACATGATTCTGCACAACAACCCCACCGCTCTCATCGTGCAGGGCAACACGCTCGCCGACCCGAAATTCAAAGAGGGCGACACACTCAAAACCTTCGACTACGTCGTCGCGAATCCGCCTTTCAGTGATAAACGCTGGAGTACCGGTCTTGATCCGCAACACGACCCCTACGAGCGCTTTCAGCCATACGGCGTTCCGCCCGCCAAGCAAGGCGATTACGCGTATCTTCTGCATATTGTCCGCTCGCTCAAGAGTTACGGCAAAGGCGCCTGCATTCTGCCTCACGGCGTTCTGTTTCGGGGCAATACCGAAGCCGAGATTCGCCGCAACCTGATTCGCAAGGGCTATATCAAGGGCATCATCGGCCTGCCCGCCAACCTCTTCTACGGCACCGGCATTCCCGCCTGCATCATCGTCATCGACAAGGAAACAGCTCACACGCGTACCGGCATCTTCATGATCGATGCCTCGGCCGGTTTTCTGAAAGACGGCAACAAGAACCGCCTGCGCGCCATGGATATTCACAAGATCGTCGATGTCTTCAACAAACAGACCGAGATCGAGAAGTATTCGCGCCTGGTGCCGCTCGCCGAGATCGAGAAGAACGAGTTCAATCTCAATCTGCCTCGCTACATCGACAGTCAACAGGCAGAAGACAGCCAGGATATCGACGCGCATCTGAAAGGCGGAATCCCCGCCGCCGACATCGATGCTCTGCACAACTACTGGAACCGTTGCCCCGGCCTGCGAAAGGCCTTGTTCAAGAGCAACCGGCCGGGGTATCTCGACCTGATTCCCGAGAAATCGGCGATCAAGACCGCGATCTACGAGCATCCTGAATTCGCGGCCTTCACGAAAGAGATGACCGCGCACTTCGACGCCTGGCGCACAAAGGCGGCGGCGACACTGCGTGAACTGAAGGCCGGGTTTCACCCGAAAGAACTGATCGTCTCGCTGGCTGAAGGGCTTCTCGACCACTATCGAGACCGGCCGTTGATCAACGCCTACGATGTGTATCAGCATCTGCTCGACCAGTGGGCCGAGACGATGCAGGACGACTGCTATCTCATCGCCGCCGACGGCTGGAAGGCAGAACCGACGCGAATCATCGAGAAAGACAAAAAAGGCAAGGAAAAGGACAAGGGCTGGGTTTGCGATCTCGTGCCGAAGAGCCTTATCGTGGCGCGGTTCTTCGCGAAGGAGCAAGCGCATCTCGATGCGCTGACCGTCGAGGCCGAGGGCATCGCTTCGCGATTGAGTGAGCTCGAAGAAGAGCATGGCGGCGACGAAGGCGCATTTTCAGAACTGGACAAAATCAACAAGGCCGCGGTCGCGGCACGGTTGAAAGAAATCAAAGGCGACCCGAATGCACGCGAAGAGGCTGTCGTTCTCAACCAGTGGCTGAAACTGTCAACCGAAGAAGCCGAGTTGAAGAAGCAGATCAAAGACGCTGAATCTGCGCTCGATCTGCTGGCCTATAACCGGTACGCAACTCTGACCACGAACGAGATCAAGTCGCTGGTCATCGACGACAAATGGCTCGCCGCACTCGGCACGGCGATTCACGGCGAGATGGACCGCATCAGCCAGGCGCTCACCCGCCGTGTCAAAGAACTCGCCGAGCGATATGAAACCCCGCTCCCCGATGCCGTCAAAGCCGTATCAGAGCTCGAAGCCCGAGTGAACGCCCATCTGGCGAAAATGGGGTTCAAACAATGATCCCCAAGGGTTACAAACAAACCGAAGTTGGACTCATTCCGGAAGATTGGGAAGTTAGCACTGTTGGCTCCGAGTTCTTGATTCAACTCGGAAAAATGCTTGATTCAGAGAAGAACAAAGGTGTTTCTAAACCCTTTCTTGGAAATCGAGCCGTTCAATGGAACCACATTGACTTAAATAGTATCGGTGAGATCTTATTGACGCCCGCCGATATTCAGAGATTTAGACTTAGAATTGGTGATCTCCTTGTATGTGAAGGTGGCGAAATAGGTCGAGCTGCTATTTGGCAAGGGCAATTGGATGAGTGCTACATCAAAAGGCTTTGCATCGCCTTAGACCAGTGCGCGATTTCAATGTTCGATTGATGCAAAACTTGCTTCAACATTTTGTTGCCACAGGTCTTTTGGCGAACTTTGTGACTCAGACGAGCATCGCGCATCTTCCGAAAGAAAAGTTTGCGACGGTCCCAATTCCTGTTCCTCCCTCTAATTTGGAACAAGAGGCGATTGCTGGGGCGTTGAGTGATGCGGATGCGCTCATCGAGTCGCTGGAACAGCTCATCACCAAGAAACGCCAGATCAAACAAGGCACCATGCAACTACTCCTCACCGGCAAAAAACGCCTCCCCGGTTTCCGGGAAAAGTGGGAGAGTGAGCGTCTGGGGGACATTGCTCGAATACAGCGCGGTGCATCTCCAAGACCGATTGATAACCCACTTTGGTTCAGTGAAAACTCAGAGATCGGATGGGTTCGTATCTCTGACGTAACAAGGGCGGGCATATATCTCTGCACAACCGCACAACGACTCTCTCATCAGGGCATCCAACGCAGTCGACCAGTTGCCAAGAACAACCTCATCATGAGCATCTGTGCAACTGTGGGCAGACCAATCATTACAAAGATTGACGTATGCATACACGACGGTTTTGTTGTTTTCGAGGATCTAAAGACCAATAGGCTCTTCACGTACTTTCTCTTGTGTTGGCTGGAGAAGAACTGGGCACAACATGGGCAAACTGGCTCACAGATGAATCTAAACACCGGTATCATTATCAACACTCGTGTTTCGCTTCCCCCACCCGATGAGCAAGCTGCCATCGCAGAGGTACTCTCCGACATGGATGCGGAGATTGCCGCGCTCGAAGTCAAACTCGAAAAGGCTCGCCAGATCAAGCAAGGCATGATGCAGAATCTGCTGACCGGGCGCATTCGCCTGATGGCTCGAGAATCCACCCCGGAGGCCGCCGCATGACGCCCATCGGCCAACCTGAACGGGTCACCCAGAACCGCGTCATCGCTCTGTTCCGCGATGAATTGCACTACCGGTATCTCGGTGACTGGACCGACCGCGCAGACAACAGCAACGTCGACGAACCGCTTCTCACCGCGTATCTGTCCAGACGAGGTTACAGTCAGAACCAGATCAATAGCGCATTACACAAGCTGAGAACCGAAGCCCACAACCACAGCCGCGGACTCTACGAAAACAACAAAGTCGTCTACGGGCTTCTGCGGTACGGCGTTCCGGTCAAGATCGAGGCCGGCAAGGTCACCGAGAGCGTACAGGTCATCGATTGGCAACATCCTGACCTGAACGATTTCGCCATCGCCGAAGAAGTCACGCTCGCGGGCAACCACGAACGCAGACCCGATCTCGTGCTGTACCTCAACGGCATCGCCATCGGCGTGCTCGAACTCAAGAACAGCCGCGTTTCGATCGGCGACGGTATCAGGCAGAGCATCTCGAACCAGCGCCCCGAGTTTAACGAGTGGTTCTTCAGTACCATCCAGTTCATCTTCGCGGGCAACGACTCTGAGGGTCTTCAATACGGCACCATAGGCACGCCCGAGAAGTTTTTTCTCAAATGGAAGGAAGACGAGCTCGACAATTCCCGCTTCAAACTCGACAAATACCTGCTCAAGATCTGCGAAAAGAAACGCCTGATCGAGCTGATGCACGACTTCGTTCTCTTCGACGGCGGGGTGAAAAAGCTCCCCCGCGTGCATCAGTACTTCGGCATCAAGGCCGCGCAGAATGCCGTTCAGAGTCGTCAGGGCGGCATCATCTGGCACACCCAGGGCAGTGGCAAGAGCATCGTCATGGTCTTTCTGGCCGCCTGGATTCTCGAAAACCGCCCGAACGCCCGGGTCGTGATCATCACCGACCGCGACGAACTCGACAAACAGATCGAGCGGGTGTTTTCCGAGGCCGGCGAAAAGATCAAACGTACCAGCAGCGGTCGCGAGTTGATGAGCTGGCTCGGCCAACCGCAGCCCCGGCTTCTGTGTTCCCTGTTGCACAAGTTCGGCCCGAAAGGCGTCGACGACTTCGAGCGCTTCATTCGCGAACTCGAAGCCAAACCCGGCCAGACCGTCGGCGAACTGTTCGTCTTCGTTGACGAGTGTCACCCACCCAGAGCGGCAAACTGCATCGGGTCATGAAGACCATGCTCTCGAACGCCGTCTTCATCGGCTTCACCGGCACGCCGCTGTTGAAGCGCGACAAGGCGACCAGCCTCGAAGTGTTCGGCGGGTACATTCACACCTACAAGTTCGATGAAGCCGTCGAAGACCAGGTCATTCTCGACCTCATCTACGAAGCCCGCGACATCGATCAGCGACTGGGTTCGCAAGAGAAGATCGATCTCTGGTTCGAGGCGAAGACCAGAGGGCTCAATGCGTGGCAGAAAGACGAACTCAAGAAGAAGTGGGGCACCATGCAGACGGTGCTCAGTTCTAAGTCGCGCATGAACCGCGTCGTCACCGACATCGTCTTCGATTTCAGCGTGAAGCCCCGCCTCAGCAATGAACGCGGCAACGCCATTCTCGTCGCGTCGAGCATCTACGAAGCCTGCAAGTACTTTTCCCTGTTTCAGAAGACGCCGTTCAAGGGCAAGTGCGCCATCGTCACCTCGTACAATCCGCAGACCAAAGATGTGACAAACGAGGATATCGGGGCCAATACCGAAACCGACAAGGAGTTCATCTACAACGTCTACACCGAACTTCTGCATGACGTCGTCGCCAAACCGGGCATGAGCAAAACCGAAACCTACGAGGAACAGGCCAAGAGCCTGTTCACGAAAGAGCCGGCCAACATGAAACTGCTGGTGGTCGTCGACAAGCTTCTGACCGGCTTCGACGCGCCGCCCTGCACGTATCTGTACATCGACAAGTCGATGCAGGATCACGGCCTGTTTCAGGCGATCTGCCGCACGAATCGCCTCGACGGCGACGACAAGGATTTCGGGTACATCGTCGATTACAAGGATCTGTTTCGAAAAGTCGAGAATGCCATCGCCGTCTATACGTCCGAGTTGGATCACACCGCTCCCGGCTCTGACCCTGAGATTCTGTTGCAGAGTCGCCTGAAAGTCGGCAAGACCCGCCTCGACAGCGCGCTCGAAGCGCTGGCCGTGCTGTGCGAACCGGTGAAGCCGCCGCGAGGCGAGCTCGAACATATTCACTACTTCTGCGGCAACACCGAGATTCCGGCCGATCTGCAGACGCACGAACCCCGACGTTCGACCCTCTACAAAGCGACCGCTTCGCTGGTGCGCGCATACGCGGCCCTTGCAGACGAGCTGTCTCTCGCCGGATACAGCGACAGCGACATCACAAGAATCAAGAACAAGGTCGACGAGTATGTCAAACTACGCGACATCATTCGTCAGGCCAGCGGCGAGAGTCTCGATCTCAAGCCATTCGAAGCCGATATGCGCCATCTGATCGACACCTACATCGAGGCCGACGAACCCCGAACGATCTCTCCGTTCGACAACCTGTCACTGCTCGAACTGATCGTCAAGACCGGAATCGCCGCCGCTATCGGCGAACGTCTCAACGGTCTGAAAGGCAACCAGGCGGCGATTGCCGAGACCATCGAGAACAACGTGCGCAAGAAGATCATCAAAGAGCATCTGAACGACCCGGCATATTTCGACAAGATGTCCGCGTTGCTCGAAGAAATCATCGCGGCCAGAAAAGCAAAAGCCGTCGAGTATGAAGAATATCTGAAGAAAATCGCGCAGTTGGTACAGAAAGTGGAAAGCGGATTGGAAGAACACATGCCCGAGGCGCTGAAGAAAAGCCCGGCCCTGCGGGCCTTGTACAATAACCTGAAGGCCGCGAAGAAAGACCCGAACAGTAAGAGCCAGTCAGCGTCGAGCGACACTTCCACGTCGGCGAAGGTTTCCGATCGACCGGCCGCCCCATTTGAAGTTTCCGGTGACCCTGTATTGAAGCTGGCCCAGCTCATTGACGAAGCCGTGCGCAAGGTGAAGCCCGATGCCTGGCGAGGCATTCAGGCCCGCGAGCAGGTGATCAAACAGGCCCTGTTCGGCATTCTACACGACGTCGAAGAGGTCGAACGCCTCTTTCTCATCGTCAAGGCGCAGAAAGAGTACTGATGCACACCCTGCGACTCGGAGAACTCGAAGTGGATGTCGTCTTGAAGGACATCAGGAACATTCACCTCAGCGTTCACCCGCCGAACGGCCGGGTGCGCATTTCCGCGCCACGGCACATGAATCTCGAAACCGTCAGGCTGTTCGCCGTCGCCAAAATTCCATGGATCAGGCAACAGCAGAAAACCTTTCTGGAACAGGAGCGGGAAACCCCGCGCGAACTGATCGACCGCGAAAGCCAGTGGCTCTGGGGTCGGCGTTATCTGCTCAAAACGCTGACGCTCGACGCACCGGCCCGAGTCGAAAAGCGGCACGGCACCCTACTCTTGCGAACCCGTCCGGGAACCAGCGAAGAGAAGCGACACGAGATCCTGGAAGAATGGTACCGGGAGCAGGTGCGCGCCGCGGCCCTTCCGCTCGTCGCCCTCTGGGCCCCGCGTATCGGCGTTCCCATTCCTGCAATACGCATTCGGCGAATGCGGACGAAGTGGGGAAGTTGTACTCCCAGGCTTCGCAGCGTTCGCCTCAACACCGAACTGGCAAAGAAACCCCCGGCCTGCCTCGAGTATATCATCGTCCACGAACTCGTACACCTGCTCGAACCCACGCACGGTAAACGCTTCGTCGCTTTGCTCGATCGCTTTCTGCCAAACTGGCAGTTCGCGCGCCACGAACTGAACCGCCTGCCCATCCGCCACGAAGACTGGGCCTACTGACCGCGCCGGTCTCACTGGCAAGGACCAACGTTGAGCAGGCAATGATCTTACCCGATATCCAGATCAGCTTCTGGACCCTATTTTACTCATCTTTATCCTGGACAATGCGAAAACATGCGCCAGGAGACTCGACCGGGAAGCACTATTCCATGAGCTGTCTCGGGCTTCAGGACTTGCTCTTTTTCCCCGTGGTGATCAGAAGCAGGATGTCGGTCAACTGGTCCAGGACTTTACGCGGGAAAACCGCACCTGAAATCACGATTTTCCCCTTCTGACACAACAGCGAGATGTACCCTCCCTCGCGGCCATACTACCGGTAAACGTCCTTGAGATCATGCAGTTTTTACCGCAGAGAAACGATAACAACAAGTTCAATAGAACGAGTCATTCCCGTCCGGGGTTGTCTCGACCATCACGGGGCCTTTTCCGAGGCGTCGGTTACGTTTGCTGGCTTGCGCAAGTTCGCTCAGGAGCTCACTCGAAACGCTGGAATTGAGGACAGCTATCTCTTTGCGCCGCAGGTGGTGCCACACCAGAGAAACAACGGAGAACAGCAGTAAAATTGAGCCCACGCCGAGTGCCGGCAGGGCTTCCGCCGCCAGCAGAAGATACTGCACAGCTCGCAATCCGAATAAAATGCACATCACCAGACGAATTCGATTGTATCCCTTTTCAGTTTCGAGCTCGCTGATCCGGGATTTCAGCTTGCTTGAAAGTTCAGCTTCAAACGCCCCCCGGCGACCGGTGGCGGGGTCAAAACCGGAAATTCCCGTCTGCTCGTCCATCGCGCCCTTCAGCCCGTGTGCGGCTATCCCGCTGCCGAGCAGCGCGACCTCGCGCAGAAGCGCGGCAATTATGCAAAGAAACAGAATCGAGTCGATGGCGATATGGGTCGTGAATCGCTGTCTATCTACTTCCGGGGGATTCCACACCAGAATCATTACGAGGGCAACGACAAACACGACCAGCAACACCCTGCCGATCTGAGCGGCATGAAACGAAAGCGGAGCTTCAGACATACTCTATCACTCCCCTCCACTCCAATGGCTCAAAACCACGATTCCTGACGTGTAAGGATTTCGGATCATGTGGATACGCTTTCTTCCCGTGCCTCGTAATCCTTCGGCACGCTCGGCAGAGTCTCATACTGACGTTTTTCAGCAGGGGCGACCGTTTGCATCTGTCACTCTCCCTTGCCGCTGTACAGGTATTCGAGGTCCTGCGGGGTCAATAGTTTCGACAGTTCGAGGGCTTTGACGGTGCGACGCACCTGATCGACCGTGATGGCGCCGATCGCCAGCATGTCGGTTCGCGGGTGCGCGAGCACGTAGGCGTTCAGCAACTGATCGATGGTGTAGGTGGTGGCGTGTTTTTTATTGAACCGTTCGAGGAAGTCGACGGCACGATGCCAGCGCGCTTCGTTCTCTGAGGTGAAGATCGACGGGAAGACGTTTCTCCAGTAGGCATCGCCCTCGAGGTGCTTTTTATGCGCGGCTTTCTTCGCGTTTTCCCACGTCGGGGCGGGCTTATCGAGAATACTGAAACCGCCGAGCGGCGAATACGGCATGATCTTGATGCCCTTCTGGAAGTCCGGGTTCATCATATCTGCATGCGTAACCTGAACACCGAGCGCATGAATGGTACGATCGCTCATCTCGAACAGCGAAAAGTACGGGCTGTTGATCGCCGGACGCACGAGTTTATCATTCTTTTCCGCAAGAAGAAGTGATTCCTCAACACGCGGGGTCTTCCAGTTCGACCAGCCAAGGACCTTGAACTGACCGGAGATCTCAGGCGCGCTGACGGCTTCGATGATACGGGCAACGGGCGTCTGTTCGCGGCGAACCGGCTCGAACGCAATGGCATCGCCGTCATCGCGATGCATCAGATAGACATCGACCTCACACTTCAGATTCTTGCACGTATGCTTCAGTTCTGCCGATATCCGCTCGATCATCAGGTTCTTTTCGCAGTAGAGATGGCTCAGATACGTTCCCGGCGGCACATCTTTCAGCGGCCACGGTCGGTTGCGCCAGTCGGCCGCGTCAGATGCCAGAATGCCGCGACTCTTGAGTTCAGCTATCGCCTCTGCTGAATGACAGCCGGCCGGCATCTCCTTCAAGTAGTACAAATCATACGGAAAGCCGCCCTTGGAAAGCGCATAGAGCCTGCGGTCCGGGTTCAGCGTCGGCTGAACGTAAAATCCGTCGCTGGCCACCAGGGCCGAGCGGTTTTCCCGCCATTCCCCGAGCGCGTTCTCGACGCCCCCGACATAGATCGGCGCTGTGTCGAAAAGGTTGATTCCCTGACGGGCAGCCTCATCGAGCACCTCGAACACCTGTTCTTTTTTCGGCTCGGGTTGGTTGTCATCGACCCATCCGGCCTGAATCAGGTGATCGGTGCCCATGACCAACCGCGAGAAACGCCTCGCCTTCCCGTCGTTGCCGACGATCTCCACGTATTCCATGCCCTCGACAGTGCAGACGAAAGCCGGTAGCAGACAGTGAAGAACAACCGCGATGACACCAAGGACCAGCTTCCTGGTTCTAAAAAAGCTCACGTAAACGATCTCCTTCTCAGCACAAAATCATGAGAGACAACCGTTGTCGAGTTGAGCACGCAACGCCGCTTGTGCTCATCGCCGCTCAGGCCTTCTTGATCTTCTTCAGCAGCTTATTCACTCGATCGATGGAAAAGAGTTCCGGATCGAAATCATCACCAATCCAGTCTTTAAGATCCTCATATTCCTCAGAGTCAGGATCTTTGAGCGTTTCCAGCATTTCAGCATATCCGTAGACCCCACCGCAATCTTCCGGTGGACAGGCTCGTTGGCCTGCCAGACACACGGGCGTCACGGTCGTTTCATCATCGATGATTTTCTCGAGCTTGATCTCGTGTATCCAGCCGTCACCGAAATCGTACTCATAGATCATCTTGTCCTTCGCTTTTTTAAGCAGATCTTCAAGTGCCACCTTTTTCTCATCGTTGATTTCCACGTCGCCCCAATCATCGTCGCCCGGCACACCATAGTATTTTCCCTTCACGACAAACTGGTGCATGTGACAGTCTTCCCACCCCATTACGACCTGCAGCACTCTGTGGAATGTGTGCAGGTTTACATTCGCCGATACGATGATCTGACGCCAGATCGAAGGGTTAGAATCAGCAAGTCTCACATCCAGCTGGTACTTTTTCATATTGTCCTCCAGGTTTCGTTGCCTGAACTTCATGAGCGGCGTGCCTGTATGCTCGGCCATCAACCTGCGCATGCCCCGTCAGAATAACATCCTGCATCGTGCCCGTCAAAAACACCGCGTCAGGAAGATAAGGATGTTCTTTCCTGTTCCAGTCTGAGTTCGAGTCGTTTCGGCAACCATCTTTTTTCGTTTGTGATTCTTTCTTGTTCGCTTCTTCAGATGCTCACTCTTTGCTTCTCAGGGCTGAAACAGTCTTGCCGGCAATGTAAATGCCGGTGATCAGGATCAGTATCCCCAACAGCGCGAAAGTGACGTTGAAGCCGATCTGAAAGGCCTCCCACATTCCGCGGCTTTTTCCGAAAATAAAAAGCGAGACCAGCGAAGGCAGAAAGATAATCGCTCCCCCGATGCCAATATAGGGTTTAACAAACATTGATCGCTCCTCGATTGTTCATCACATGAATTCTGAGGACGGCGCACTACTCTTTGACGAGCAAGGGAACCCCTGCCACCGCCATCGTTCGTAACTTCATCATCGTTTTTTCCCGCAGAGAATCGCATTCGCCCGAATTGTGATCTCCCGAACAGCAAGTTACTTCTTCAGCGTTTCCCAATCCTCGGCCGGCGACGGCGGCTCGACGCGGCCGCCCAGGTAGCGGGCCAGGAAGGCTTCGGCGGCGGCGTAGAACTTGAGGCGGTTTTCGGGGCGGGCGAAGCCGTGGCCCTCGTCGGGGAACACCAGATACTCGACGGTCTTGCCGTTTTTTCTGATCGCCGCGACGATCTGGTCGCTCTCGGCCAGCTTCACACGCGGGTCGTTGGCCCCCTGCCCGATCAACAGCGGGTCGACGATCTTGTCGGCCCGGTACAGCGGCGACCGCGATTTCAGAAACTCTTCTTCGATTTCGAGCTTGCCGATGCGCTTGTCGAAGCTCGCCTTCATCGAGGTCCAGTATGGCGGAATCGATTTGATCAGGGTCACCAGGCTCGACGGCCCCACGATGTCGACGCCGCAGACAAACTCGCCGGGCGTGAAGGCCAAGCCGACCAGCACGGCATACCCGCCGTAACTGCCGCCCATGATCGCCACCTTCTTCGGGTCCGCAATGCCCTGTTTGATCGCCCACGCCTTGGCGTCGAGCAGGTCGTCGTGCATCTTGCCGGCCCACTCACGGTCGCCCGCGTTCACGAACGCCTTGCCATACCCGGTCGAGCCACGGAAATTGATCTTCAGGACCGCATAGCCGCGATTTGCCAACCACTGAGCCTGCGGGTCATACCCCCAGGTGTCACGACCCCACGGGCCACCATGCACATCAAGCACCAGCGGCAGATTCTTCGGCTCCTTGCCCAGAGGCAATACCAGATATCCATGAATATCGAGTCCGTCACGCGCCTTATATGAGATGGGTTTCATTTCCGCCAGCTTGTACTTTTCGAGCTTCGGTTGGTTGGTGAACAACAGGGTCGACTTTTTCGCTTCGCGTTCGTACAAGTAATAAAAGACCGGACCATCGTCCTCGACGAAGACAACGACCCACTTCTTGTCAGCCAGGTCGCGACTGACCACCGAAAAGTCACCATCGCGAATCTTTCTGATCTCGGCGAAATCGGCTTCGATGGCCGAGTCGATGATCTTCCATTCAGCCCGTTCACGAATGAAGCGCACCGCCTCGATCTTGCGTGCCACGGGATGAGCCATGATGCCACCGATGTCATAGGTCGGGTCTTCGGCAATCACTGTCGTCTTCTTCGTTTCCAGATCCATTTCGACAAACCGGGCGGCGTTAGCATCAACACTTGTCGTTATCCAGAGCTTGCGATTTGTTTTGTCGAACCCGGCCACACCGCCGAACGACTCGTCAGGGCCCCACTTGAGCAGCGACTCGAACGCCCCTTTCCCGTCTTTGCGGTACCGGATCTCGGTGCCTCCGTCCGGGGTCATATACTGTGCAGCCCGCACCGTGAGCGCGTTGTCGGCCACAAATCCGATCGCGCCGTCGGTGTTCGTAACCTCGAGATCGAGCGCGCCGTTCTTCAGATTGAGCCGGTACACATCATGGAACCGGCGGTCGCGCACGTTCAGACTGACGAGCATCGTATCGGGGAATGCGGGATCATACGCAGTGACGCGCGCCTGAATGCCGTCAAACGGCGTGAGATCGCGAGTCATCTTGGTTTCGAGGTCGGTCTGGTACAGATGCCAGTTCTCGTCGCCCTCTTTGTCTTGCAGATAGATGATGCTGCGACCGTCGAACGCCCAGAAGAACATGCGTACGCCGCGCTTTTTGTCCGAGGTCACCTGCACGTCGTCTTCCTTGTCGAGCGTGCGATAGAACACGTTCATCACCCCGCTCGCCGGTGCGAGATAGGCGAGTTGAGTGCCGTCGGGCGAAATCTGCGCCGACGACTTTTCGGGGTTGCCGAACAGAATCTCACGCGGAATGAGCGGAACGTCTTCGGCCCACGCCATCGGCGCCAGCCCGACCACCGCAAGAACCACGAGCACCAAGATCGTCATCTGCATTGTTTCCCTCCGATATCGCGGGGTGATGATGAAAAACCCCCGCTTTGATGTTGTACCCCCGCAGCATACCACCGCGGCTCGATCAAGCCCACACTCTCTTCTCAGCCCACCTGTTGCAGGCGATGGCGCGCATATCGGTCGAGATACGGAACCGCGAACTCGGTCACCCGGCGCATGGCTTCGACAACTTGAGGAAGAACCCGCTTTTCCGCTTCTTCCGGGGTGATGGGAGCGATCCAGGCTTGCAGCTGCTCGGTAGTTACTGACTGTTCGAAGGGCCTTACGACCCACCAGGTGTCCTGGGTTGTCCAGAGCTGGGCCAATCTCGTCAGATACTCGGGCTGCGCAAACGCCGCGCGCTCATCGGTCGGTGAAACCAGCGACGGAATCAGGCTCAGTTCAGGGTATCGCCCCAGCGTCGACCAACCGACCAACACCGTGAACTCATCATAGTCTTTCTGGCTCGGGCTGAGAACAATCCAGAGCCAGAGCGAGTCGCTCACCCGCTTACAGAACGGCCGTTCTCCCGGCCAGAGGTACGGTGACTTCACCTTCGCGGCAACGTAATCGGGCAGCGCAGCCTTCATCTTCGCGGCGAACGACTCTCGCAGGACTTTGCCGAACTCCTTGCGCATGAATTCCCCTCCTTCTCTCTATGCAATTCCGAGCTTACCCGGGGGACATTTTCGACGCAAGCAGGAGGTTCGTCCGAACAGGGTCTTGCATTTTGATGAGGGGTACGGCAGAATCGGGGCATGGCCGCACCTACCGTTGGGGTTTCGCTCATTGCACACAATGAGCGTCATTGCATTGCTGCCGCACTCGATTCAGCGCAGTGGGCAGACGATCTTGTCGTGGTGGACTGTGCATCGACTGACGGTACACCGGATGTCGTCGCGACCTACACCAAAGCGCGGCTTTTTCACCGGCCGAACAACCCCAACCTCAACGTCAACAAGTCGTTCGGCTTCGATCAACTGACCACCGACTGGGTCTTCTACCTGGACCCTGACGAGCGCATTGGGGCTGAATTGGCCCGCGAGATCCGTGCCGTCATCGTCGACACGACACACAACGCATTTCGTTTGCCTCGCCGCAACTTCTTTTTCGGTCGGTTTCTCGCGCACGGCGGCCAATACCCCGACACTCAACTACGCCTGTTCCGCCGCGGGAAAGCCCGGTTCGCCAACCGACACGTGCACGAAAGTCTCGAGGTCGACGGTAGTACCGGCAGACTCACTCAACCCTTCGATCACCACCCCTACCCCGATCTCGAATCGTATCTGCGCAAGATGATCTTCTACACAGGGTTTCAGGCCCGATTCTGGGCCGAATCCGGCATGAAACCTGGTTTCTTCAACACCCTGCGCTACTTCTGTCTGCGCCCCGCAGGCCGTCTGTTTCGCCGTTATCTGCTCAAGCGCGGGTTCCAGGACGGGTGGCAGGGTTTCGTGGCCGCCATCGGTGATGCGTTTCAGACCATCGTCAGTTACGCCCGCTTTCTCGAACTTCAGGCGACCAGACCGCCGTCGCCGCCCGCCGCTTGAGCAAAGAACGCATGCGCATCATCCACATTCTCAATTCCCCGAACTGGAGCGGTGCCTCGCATTACTGTGTCACGCTGTGCGATCGACTGGGCCGACGCGGACACGAGATTCTGCTGCTGACCGAGCCTGGCAAGCCGCTGGAGCGCGCCAGAAAGCTCGGCATTCCGTTCGATGACACCATTCGTCTGAATCATCGCAACCCCGGGCTGTATCTACACGGCATCAAGCGCATGGAATACCTGTTCAAGCATTTCAAGCCCGACATCATAACCAGTCACATCAACGAAGGTGCCTGGATGGCCGGCATGGTCGCGCGGGAAACCGCTCGGCAAGCGGCTGTGGTGCGCACCCGCACTGACATCGATCCGCCCAAGTCGCATTTCATCAACCGCTTCGTGCACCACCGCTGGACCGACCACCTCATCGTTTCGTCTCAGCTGCACAAGAAGCTCTGCTGCCGGTTGCTCGACTTTCCGGCCGACGGCATCGACGTCGTCTACGGCGCGGTCGACACCGACCAGTTCAAACCCCGCCCCGACGTCGATCCGGCGTTCAGACGTGAGATCGGCGCCACGCCCGAAACAGTGGTGATCGGCATGGTGGCCCGGCTCGACCCGGTCAAAGGCCACGAATATGCATTGCAGGCCCTGCAGCTCTTGCGCGCCACGCCGGTACCGCATCTGCTGGTCGCGCTCGGGTATGAAAACCAGCGCTCGTTCAGCTGGCTCATGGAAGAGGCACGCCGACTCGGAGTCGCTGATCGCGTGCGACACTTCGGCTGGCGCGACGATTTGCCGACACTGGTCAGCCAGATGGATATCGGGTTGATTGCCTCAACCGGCTCAGAGGCCAACTGCCGCGTGGCGCTCGAGTTCATGGCTGCCGGAAAGCCCATCGTCGCCACCACGGTTGGAGTGATCCCCGAAATTCTGGTCGACGGCGAACAGGGCTTTCTTGCCCCGCCCTGCACGGTTGAGCCGCTCGCACAGGGCGTCGCCCGCCTGCTGACCAACCCCTCGCTGCGCCTGCGTCTCGGCAGGCAGGCTCTCGAACACTGTCGCGCCAACTTCGGACTCGACCTGTTCGCTCAGCGCACGGAACACGTGTATCAACACGCTCTCAAGCGTCGTCAACAAATTCTCGGAGGTTCGTCATGACCGTCACCCCGAATCCCATCACTCCCATCCCTGAAATCGACCAGACCAATTCCCCGGCCCCGGAACAAAATCGCAAGCCGACCGCTCGTCGCAAGCCGTCAGCCCGTCGCGGCACCATGCTGAAGATGGTGGCCACACCCGAGATTCAGGCCCGCTACGAAACCGCCTGCAAGCGCCTCGAAGCTGGTGGAGAAGCTCTCAACCGCGAAGTGTGGGAGATGGTGAAATCGGAACTCGAGTCGCTTTACGAGTTCAAAGCTCCGAAATCCGAATAATCTTCTGTGCCGCCAATTCCTGTCTGCAGGCGACCAAGCCGGCTTTCTGCCTTCACGGCGGTGCGTTCACGCGTTGACTTTCCCGCGGCTACCGCCTACCTTTTGAAGAGAGGGACAAAATGAATCACAGGCGAGAGGAGTGTCGTATGGAAGACCACCTCTGGGAGATGCTCAGCAAAACGCTCGACAGCTTTTCCGCTCATGATACCGCTCCACGTCTGATTCAGAAGCTGTTCCGATTGATGGGCCAGAACTGCCCCTGTCACTCAGCTGCCGTGATCTTCAAAAACCCCAAGAACGACTACCTCGAGATTTCGCACAGCTTCAACATCTACCGCGATGCGGTACATCAGTTTCAACGCCAGGTCGGCACGCGCCTGATCGGACGTCTGTTCTTCACCGAGCCGTTTGTCGTCGTCACGCCGGCCCAGATCGACGATTACCAGGAATTGCTCATCGACGAGCCGTATCAACTTGCTATCGGAGCGCGCATCGCCGCTCAGGGGCGCCCGCTCGGCTTTCTCGTCATCTATTTCACGCAGCCGTTCACGGTCACCGATAAAGTGCGTTCGTTCATCACATCGGTGACCTCACTGATTTCCGCCACCATTGAGCGCGAAGAGATGGAAGAACTGGTACGCCACCTGCGACGCGTCGACCCCAAAACCGGCCTGTTCACCCCGAACTATCTGCTGCTGCGCCTCGCCGAAGAAATATCGAAAGCCAGACGCGCCAAGCAGAACCTGGTTACCGCGCTCTTCGATATCGACAACTTCAAGTCGATCATCGACCGTTACAGCCTCGCCGCAGCCCAGGAACTCTATCGTCAGGTTGGAGACGAGCTTAAAACCTGCATTCGCGGCGTCGACGTACTGGGACTCTTCGGCACCGACGAGTATTTCCTGTATCTGCCCAACACCAGTGTTCATGATGCCGATGTCGTCATTCGCCGGTTTCACAAGAGCATGAGCACCCGCACATTTACCAAAGACAACATCTCGACGTCGCTGTCAATCGGCATTACGTCGTTGATCCCCTCGGACTCTCTCGAGACACTGGTACAGCGAACCCAGGTCGCGTTTCATCAGGCGCGTCAAGCCGGCGTCGGGCAGATCAAGATCCTCCAGTAAAGCAGTGTCTCCGCGCCAGCAATAGCGGTTTCCGGAAATGTGGCTCGGTTCAGTTCGATTCGAGCAGTTTTTTCGCGCCCTGGTGATCAGGCTTGAGTGACAACACTTCACGACACAGCTTCTGAGCTTCTGCCGGCTTGCCCGCCTTGCTCTGCGCTAAAGCGAAGAAGTAGATGAAATCCACGTTTTTCGGGTTGTCCTTATAGCATGATTCGAAGAGCGGCATGGCTTTCTGAAAGTCTTTCTTTGACGCATACGACATCGCAAGTTTGAAACGCTCTTTCACATCACTCACCGGCTTCGCCGCCGACGGTTTTTGTGCTGCCGGTTTCATCGCCGCATTCTCTGCACTCAAGCTGCTTACTTTGAATGCGAGTCTCTGGTACAACGGATATTTGAACTTCTGCGAGTGAATCAGACACACCGTCTTCGCGGCGTTAATCGCGTTCGCCGTCTTCAGATTCACCGCGCATTCAGATACGATATAGCACGTCGTCATGCCGACCATCTCCCCGAACGGGACAAAACTCCCCTTGACCATCTCATCGAGAATGCGCATGGCTTCTGCATGTTTGCCTTCCTTGCACAACACGGCCAGCGGCTGCAACCTGGTGATTTTCTCCAGTTCTTCGAGAGCCGACACTCTCGCCTGATTCAGCTCGGCCGGAATGTCAGCCGTGATGCTCAGGTCGCTTCGGGCGGCATCGATGTCTTTTGTCACCTCTGTTTCGCCGTTTCCCATGCGTTCGGCAATCGAGCCGGTTCGCGCCATGCCGCGCAGCATCAGGCAGACGTTCTTCTTGTAATACGTTCCGCCGGTCACGTTCAACGCCACCTTGAATGCGTCGTAGAAAAAGCCGAACTGCTCGCCGGCTTTCTCATACTCTTTGCCGGCGTCGATGAAGTTGCCTTGCTCAAGATAGACAGCCCCCTGCTTCATCGCTCGTTCGATCGTTGCATTCTTCGAATGACCGATCAACAGGAACGGCGCTGCAATGATGAGCAGCCCGAGAAAAATCGTGAGTCGCAACCAGAAAGGAACCAGCGACCAGAGTGAAAATTCGTTGTTGTCAGACATACGGCACCCTCCTCGTCGACTTCGATTCTCTGTTCACATTCATTATACCTGATGGAACCCGTTCCGACGAACGACCCCGGAACTCTTCTGACCAGGCCGGTGTACACATGTACACTGCAGAAATTCTATTGCATTGCCTTTCCCCTTCCGTTAACATGAGATTCATATGCCGAAATGTGAGATAGGAACCGAGGATTGCAACCCAATGAAGGGTCCCCAGCGGCATTCGAAAACGCCTTCAACAACCGGAGAATCGGGGGCAGATCAACTGCGCTTTCTCAGCGAAAATCTGGCGCACGGAATGGTCTATCAGATTAACAGCGGCCCATACGGCATCGACCGTGTTTTCACCTATCTGAGCCCGGCTGTTGAACGACTGCACGAATTGACACCTGCTGAGGTTCTCGCAAACCCGTCTCGTTTGTACAACCAGGTGATTCCCGCTCATCGAGAGCTTGTTGCGCGCATGGAACAACATGCGTATGAAACTCGCACGCGCATGGAGGTGGAAGTCCTCATTCAACTTCCCTCAGGGGCGTTGCGCTGGCGGCGCTTCATTTCGGCCCCACGAGAATCTGATTCCGGAGACATCATCTGGGATGGTATTGAACTCGATGTCACGGACCAGCACCGTGCGGACGAAGAACGTGAGAAATTGCAGACCCAGTTGCGCCAGTCACAGAAAATGGAATGTGTCGGCCGTCTTGCCGGCGGCGTGGCACATGATTTCAACAACATGCTCAGCGTGATTCTCGGCAGTTGTGATCTCATTCTATGCAACAACCTCGACGCAGACACGGTTCTTCGAAATGTCGAGCAGATCAAACAAGCCGCGCTTCGATCGACCGAGTTGGCTCGTCAGCTCATGGGTTTTGCTCGACGTTCGGGCGACTCACGGGTGCCGCTTGATCTGAATCAGACCATTTCAGGTATGATCGCCATGCTGACCAGACTTCTCGGCGAGAACATTGCGCTGCATTGGCGGCCCGGCACCGACGTGTGGCGAGTGGAAATCGACCCGACTCATGTCGACCAGATACTGGTCAATCTGTGCATCAATGCACGTGACGCCATCTCGAACACCGGACAGATCATCATTCAAACCGAAAATCTGACGGCAGACATCTACGTGAACCGCAGTATTCCGGTTCTCGAAGCAGGAGACTACGTGGTGCTCTCCGTTTCCGACACCGGCCATGGAATGAGTCGTGATACACTCGAACACGTATTCGAACCATTCTTCACGACGAAGCCCGAGGGGAAAGGAACCGGTCTCGGGTTGACCATGGTCTACAACCTTGTCGAACAGGCGCATGGCAAGATCCAGATCTTTTCCACCGAAGGGGTTGGTACAACGTTCCGCGTCTATTTTCCGCGCTGTCCGGGCGACACCCCCGCCCCGAGAATCATTGAACCCGCATCGCTGCCCAACGCACGCAATGAATACGTTTTGCTGGTCGAGGATGAGCCGGCTATTCTGGAAGTCGCACGCGAAATGCTGCGTTCACTCGGATATCAGGTGGTTACAGCGCTGTCTCCGACCCTCGCCCTCAATCTTTCGCAGGAGGACCTCGATCGCATCGATCTTCTGATCACCGATATCATCATGCCGGAAATGAACGGGTGGGAACTGGCTCGCACGCTCAGAGAGAAAAACCCGACCCTCCCGTGCCTGTTTATATCTGGGTATCCACACGAAGTCGTCACCCGCGAGTGCGTCAGCGGCCCGCTGAATCACTTTGTGCAGAAACCGTTTTCTCTTTTCGATCTTGCCACCCGCGTACGCGCTGCGCTGGCTGATCGGTCGCAGCCGTAAGTTCCGCCGGCCTCGTTCGTCACCGCAACTCACCCACTCCGCATGAGCGATGAGCCCTGCCCATGGTATTGTTTTTGACTTTTTCCCTGGTGTGACCTAGAATTCAGGCCACATCTCAGAGAGAGGTCGTCCGTGGAACTCTTCCGTAACGTCAGTATCGGCCAGCGCATCATTCTGACGATGCTTCTGGCTTTGGCTCTTCCCATCGGCATCTTCGTCTATATTCGCTGGATGGACCTGGCCACGAACTTCAAGGTCTTTCTGTTTCTCGGCAACATCTTTCTGCTGCTGGGCCTGATCTCCGCCTGGCTTGTCGCCCGCTCGATCACCCGGCCGCTCGATCGTCTTCGCCGCCGTATCGCCGGCTTCGTCGAAAAGCGCGTCGCTCAACCGATCAACGACCCCGGCGAGGACGAGATCGCCGAAGTCGGCAATGAGCTCAACGCTCTATTCTCGATCTGGAACAACGAAGTCGGTCGCATGCTGGTGAAGCAGAAGCAGCGCGGGGAAGAAACCCTCAAAGTGACCGCGGCACAATCGCAGCTCGAACGGCAGCTCGAACTGTCTCGATCATGTCTGGCGGTCGCGCAGCGGCTCAATACCAGCTTTCATTTCCAGACCAACCTGCAGACAATTCTCGACGAGGCGATCAAGACCCTGAACATTCAGTGGGGTTCGATTCTGCTGATCAACCGTAACACGCTCGAACTAGGCGTGGCCTGCGTGCGCGGCATCGAACAATCGTATGTCGATGATATCATCGAAGACCAGTATCCCGCCATCAAACTCAAGCCCAATGAAGGGCTGGCCGGCGCGGTCATCAAGGCGGGCATGCCGCTCATCGCCAACAAAGGGCATCGCGACAGCCGCTTCAAAACCTTCTCGGAGTTCAAGGCCCGCGAGGAAAAGGTCGCCAGCATCATGTGCTCGCCGATCAAGGGCAGTGACGGCACCGTGCTCGGCGTGGTCAACTTCATCAACCGCATCTCCCCGCCCATCTTTCGCGACGAAGACATTCCCTACGTCCAGGATCTCTGCACGCTCGTCGCGCTGGTCATCGAACGCAACAACTTGTACACACAGGTATTTGCCGACGAAACCACCGGCCTGATCGGCTTTCGCATCTGGAAGTCGTTCATGGAAGAGGAAGCCGTGCGCGCCACGCGTTACGCCCACCCGATCGCGGTCGTCGCGCTCGAGGTCGATCACTTCCGCAATCATGTCGGCTCAACAAATGATGATTTCGGGCGCCAAGTGCTCAGCGAACTCGGACTATCGTTGAAGAAGGTTCTTCGTGATTCCGACGCCGCCACGCGCGTGCAGGAAAGATACTATCTGCTGCTTCCCAATACTGATGCGGCCGGAGCCGTCTTTCTGGTAGGACGCTTGAAGGAACTGCTCGAAAAGCAAACCTTCGAATTTCAAGGGAAGTCGGTGTCGGTGACGATCTCGGCGGGTATCGCCGCCTACCCCGAAACCGGTCCCGACGCCCGTCAGCTGTTCAAGACCTCGAATCTCGCGCTCGAGCAGGCCACCGCCGCCGGGAGCAATCGAGCCGTCGTCTACGGTCGCACGCCCGACACGGCCGCCAATACCAACTCACACAGGTGAACCCATGACACAAAAACCGTTCTACGTCACAACTCCCATCTACTATGCGAATGCCGAACTGCACATCGGTCATGCCTTCACCACGATGGCGGCTGATATCGCCAAGCGCTTTCACCTCGCCATGGGCCGCGAGGCCCACTTCCTGACCGGCTCGGACGAGCACGGGCAGAAGGTCGAACAGGCAGCAAAACTACGCAACATCACTCCGCAACAGCACGTTGATGAGATTGTCGAAAAGTTTCGCACCCTCTGGAAAAAACTCGAAGTGCCCTATGACGACTTCATCAGAACCACCGAACCGCGGCATAAAACTTCGGTACAATTTGTCCTTCAGAAGCTGTATGAGAAGGGTGACATCTACGCCGACACTTATACCGGCTGGTACTGCACTCCGTGCGAGCGGTTCTGGACTGAAAAAGAAGTGCCCGAAAAACTCTGCCCGGACTGCAAACGCGCGGTTGAAGAGATCGAAGAGAAAAACTACTTTTTCCGGATGTCGAAATACCAGCAGCAGCTGATCGACTACATTCATGCGCACCCAGGCTTCATCAGACCCGAAATGCGACGCAACGAAGTGCTCGGGTTTCTGGCACAGCCGCTGGGCGATTTGTGCATCTCGCGGCCCAAGAAGCGGCTCAAATGGGGCATCGACCTTCCCTTCGACCCGGACTACGTGACCTACGTCTGGTTCGATGCGCTGACCAACTACATCAGCGCCATCGGCTACCCGCAGGATCAGGCTCGGTTCGGCAAGTACTGGCCGGCCTCGTGCCACCTGATCGGCAAAGACATTCTGACCACGCACTGCGTCTACTGGTCGACCATGCTGTTCGCCCTTGATCTGCCGCTGCCTGAATGTATCTTCGCGCACGGCTGGTGGATCTCGAGCGGCGGCAAGATGTCGAAATCAGTCGGCAACGTCGTCAACCCGCTCGACCTGATCGACAAATACGGACTCGATCCGTTTCGCTACTTTCTGTTCCGCGAAATGGTCTTCGGCAGCGACGCCGCCTTTTCGGAAGAAGCCTTCGTTCTGCGTTACAACGCCGATCTCGCCAATGATTTCGGCAATCTCTGTCACCGCACTCTTCCCATGCTCATCAAGCGTCGCGAAGGCATTTTTCACAAAAACCAACCGGTACTGCCGCCAACGAAGGAAATCGCCGAACTGGCAACCGCGGTCAAAGCTGATTACGTACAAGCCATGGAAAACTTCCTTTTCCATGAAGCACTGAAACGCACCTGGGATCTCGTCAGCCGCCTGAACAAATACGTTGACGAGTGCGCCCCCTGGGCACTGGCGAAAAACGAAAAGTGGCAGGAACTCGACGAGGTCTTTTACACCGTCGGCGAAGGGCTGCGCTTCATCGCCCATCTCGTAAACCCGTTCATGCCGCATGTCGCGCCGAAGTTCCTCGAACAGATCGGTCTCAAACCGACCTTCCTGCCATTGCCTGAACTGGCCTGGGGTCAGTTGCCTGAAGGCACGCGCTGCGCCGAGCCGGTGCCGATGTTTCCACGCATCGAAACCGAACGCATCGAAGCGCTGAAGCAGGGTGCAAAACCGGTCGAGAAAGCAAAAGAGTCGAAGGAACCCAAAGACGCGAAGGCCGCGAAACCAACAAAAGCTGATCCGAACGCCATTCCTGAGCCGATCGACTTCGACGAGTTTCTGAAGGTGCATCTGGTGGTCGCCGAAGTACTGACGGCCGAGAAGGTCGAGAACGCCGATAAACTGCTGAAACTCACCGTGAAGATCGGCGAAGAAACCCGATCGCTGGTGGCCGGCATCGCCACGCAGTATGCGCCCGAGCAGATCAAGGGCAAGCAGGTCATCATGGTCAAGAACCTCAAGCCGGCAAAGATTCGCGGCATCGTGTCGGAAGGCATGATTCTCGCCGCCGCCACCCCCGACGGCGGCCTCGCCGTCTGCGTGCCGGACCGGCCCGCAGCCTGCGGCAGCCGGGTGAAGTGAGTTCGACTGAAGAATCATGCGCCTTATCGACGTGCACGCACACCTGCAGGATCCCGCGTTCGACGGCGATCTCGAAGAGGTGCTGCAACGCTCTTCACAAGCGGGAATCGTCGCGACCGTGCTGCCCGGCACCACGATGCTCGATTCGCGTCGTGCCGTCGAACTCGCCGAGCGGCACCACGGCTTGTACGCCATGGTCGGCGTGCACCCGCACGAAGCCAAAGACTGGGAAGCACGTGCTCTGCCGGAGCTTGAGGAGCTGCTGACGCACCCGAAGGTGCTCGGCATCGCCGAGATAGGCCTGGACTTTCATTACACGTTCTCGACCCCTGATCAGCAGCGCGAGGCCCTGGCAGAGCAGTGGCGCCTGGCCGCGCGACTGGGCGTACCGGTCGAGGTGCACGTACGCGAGGCTTTCCCCGAGTTCTTCGGGACCGTCGCCCAGCTGCCCGCACCACCGCGCGTCATGCTGCACTGCTATTCCGGCGGAATCGAGGAAACCAGAATCGCGGCGAAACACGGCTGGCACTTTTCGATCGGCGGCTCACTGACCTTCAAGAAAGCCGAGGAATGCCGCACCATCTTTGCCGAACTGCCGGCCGAACGCATTCACCTTGAAACCGACTGTCCATATCTGTCTCCCGAGCCTTTCCGTGGTCGACGCAACGAACCCGGAAACCTCTCGCACACGCTGCAGAAGCTGGCTGAGATCCGCAAGCAGGACCCCGAAGCCATTGCCGACCAGTTGTGGAAAAACGCCCGCGACTTTTTCGGGCCACGCCTTCACCCCTGATGCTGGAATCACAAAAAATCACCATCAAACGCGACCTGTCTTACGAAATCGCGCTCGGCAGCGAAGTTTTACCTCTGCTCGTCGGCAAGATCGCCCGCCTGGGCTTCACCAGACGCGCCGTCATTCTCACCAATGATGTCGTCTCACGCTGGTATCTCGAGCCTCTGGTCAAGGAACTCGAACATCGCGGCTTCAGCACGACACCCGTCATCGTACCAGACGGTGAAAGCTATAAGTCGCTCGAGACCGCTCAGCAGACCTACCCGAAACTCATCGAAGCCGGCGTCGATCGCAACACCCCGATCATCACTCTGGGCGGCGGCGTGGTCGGCGATCTGGGCGGGTTCCTCGCCGCCACCTGGATGCGCGGGGTTCCGTTCGTGCAGATGCCCACGACCCTGCTGGCCATGGTCGATGCCTCAATCGGCGGCAAGGTGGCGGTTAATCTGCCTTCCGGCAAGAACCTGATCGGCTCGTTCTATCAGCCTTCGTTCGTCGGGATCGACGTCGCGACGCTCAAGACCCTGCCTCTGACCCAGATCAGCTACGGCATCGTCGAAGCCGTCAAGCACGGTGCCATCTGCGACCCGGCCTACTACAAGTTTATCTACAAGAATCGCGCGGCGATCAAAAATCGTGATCTGCTGCTGATCCAACGCCTCATCCGACGCTCGCTGCACCTGAAGAAGAGCATCGTCGAGCAGGACGAACAGGACCAGGGGCTTCGCCACACGCTGAACTTCGGTCACACCTTCGGCCACGCGCTCGAAACGCTCGGGGAATACCGTCGGTATCATCATGGAGAAGCCGTCGGCGTGGGCATGCTGATGGCCGTCAAAGCCGCCAAAGCCCTGCATCGACTGCAGGAAGACTATTCAGAAAGCCTGCGCGAGCTGCTGATCGACTTCAACCTGCCGGTCGACCCACCCCGAGAATGGGGTCCTGAGCAGTTTGCCCGGGCTGTCGCCCACGACAAGAAGGCGCTGAAAGACAAGGTCAAATTCGTACTGCCTCTTGCGCTCGGAAAGGTGGAAGTGGTATCAGTTCCAGCCGCGGAAATCACCGGCCTTTTCGAACAGATTCTCGGTTGATCGGAATCCTCGCGTCCACGTTCTTCAAGGAGTTTTTTTCATGCCTAATTCCCCTGTATCTGCCTCGGTCAGTGGGTTTACCCCGAACGCCCAGAAGATCCTCGCCAAACGCTATCTGATCAAGAACGAAGACGGCACGCCGAAAGAAACCATTCCGGAACTCTTTCACCGGGTGGCTCGAGCCATTGCCGAAGCTGAGAGCCGGTTCTCACATTCGCCGTACACCGTCGACCAGCTGGCAGACAAGTTCTACCAGATGATGATCTCGCAGGAGTTCATGCCTAACAGTCCTACCTTGATGAATGCCGGAAAGGCCCTGGGACAGCTTTCCGCCTGTTTCGTTCTGCCGGTCGGCGATTCTCTTGATTCGATCTTCGACTCGATCAAGTTCGCGGCGATGATTCACAAGTCAGGCGGCGGCACGGGGTTCAGTTTTACTCGCCTGCGCCCGGCCAACGACATCGTTGCCACCACCAACGGCGTCAGTTCCGGCCCCGTATCGTTCATGCGCGTCTTCAACATCGCGACCGAGACGATCAAACAAGGCGGCACCCGCCGCGGCGCCAACATGGGCATTCTGCGCGTCGACCACCCGGACATTCTCGAATTCATCAAGTCGAAAGAGGCCGGCGACTCGCTCAATAACTTCAACATCTCGGTCGCCATCACCGATCGGTTCATGGAAGCCCTGTCGAAAGGCGAAGAGTATGAACTCTTCAACCCGCGCACGAACGACGTGGTGAAGAAACTCAACGCTCGAAAGGTTTTCAACCTCATCGTCGAGGGTGCCTGGCGCAACGGCGAACCTGGCATCATCTTCATCGACCGCATCAATCGCGATAACCCGACCCCGCACGTCGGGTTGATCGAGTCGACCAATCCCTGCGGCGAACAACCGCTGCTGCCTTACGAGTCCTGTAATCTCGGGTCGCTCAACGTGGCCCGGTTTCTCATCGCCGACGGCGCCTTCTCACGGATCGACTACCCGCGTCTGAAACAGGCGATTCACCTCGGAATCCGCTTTCTCGACAACGTGATCGAAGTGAATCGGTACCCCCTGCCCGAGATCGAGAACATGACCAAAGCCAATCGGAAAATCGGCCTCGGTATCATGGGCTGGGCCGACCTGCTGCTCAAACTGCGCATTCCGTACAACTCGGAAATGGCTCTGAATACCGCCGAACAGCTGATGAGCTTCATTCAGCGCGAGTCTTGGGCCGCCTCTGCGCAACTCGCCCAGGAACGCGGCCACTTCGCCAACTTCCCAGGTTCTGAACTCGAAAAGCGCGGCATGAGTCCTGTACGCAATGCTACCGTCACCACCATCGCCCCGACCGGCACGATTTCGATGATCGCCAACTGCTCGAGTGGTGTCGAACCGCTTTTCGCCATTGCGTATGAAAAGCACGTCATGGACGGCGAACGCCTGGTCGAGGTCAACCCCGAGTTTCTCAAGGTCGCCGAAGAGCGGGCGTTCTACACACCCGAACTCATGGAAGCCGTCGCCAGGAAAGGACATCTCAGCGGCATCGACTCCGTTCCCGTTGATGTACGACATGTTTTCGTGACATCGCACGAGATTGCCCCTGAGTGGCACGTGCGCATGCAGGCCGCCTTCCAGAAATACACCGATAACGCTGTGAGCAAGACCGTCAACTTCGCGCATCAGGCGTCGATGAAAGACGTCGAACAGGTGTATCTGCTGGCGCACACGCTCGGCTGCAAGGGTATCACGGTGTACCGCGACGGTTCACGCGAAAGTCAGGTGGTCAACATCGGAGCCGAATCCAGTCACACCGCGGGCGGCAAGGGTGACGCCAAAACCGGTATCGTGCCCCGAAATCGCCCCGACGTCACGACCGGGGTTACGGAAAAGGTCGGCATCGGCTGCGGTACCCTGTATGTGACTGTGAATGCGGACGACAAAGGGATCTGCGAAGTGTTTACCAGCCTCGGACGAGCCGGCGGTTGCCCCTCGCAGAGCGAAGCAACATCCCGTCTTGCCTCAATGGCACTGCGCTCGGGCATCCGCGTCGATTCGGTCATCGATCAACTGAAGGGTATTCGCTGCCTCTCGACCCTCAAGCGCGGGGGGCCGGGCAACGGCATTCGCGTCCTCTCTTGCCCCGATGCCATCGGCAAAGCCATCGAACGTTTCGCCCGCAAGCAGGATGAAGAACAGGCCGGCAAACCCAAACTCAGTGATTCGACTCAGGACACAACCCGCGAAGGATGGTCCGGCGACAATGAGTCAGCTGCCTCTCTCTGCCCGGACTGCGGAGAACAATTAGCCTACGAGGGTGGCTGCAATATCTGCCGATCTTGTGGGTTTTCGCGCTGCGGCTGACCGCAGACCTCCGTTTCGTTGAAAACCAGTCGCTGAACCCATTTACACGGGAGTTCAGCGACTGGTTATTTGCTCCCATTTGAGTATCGTGATCACTGTCTTTTTTTGCTTCTCCAGCCGATTTTTCTTTGCCAAAGCATTGACACCCCTCCCATTCATTCGTAGAATTGACGTATAACGTACCCTGTGCCGCTATAAGGAGTATCTGGTAATGAGTATCAATAAGCGGTTGCTGGCACTCATCAGCATCATCTTTTTGGTCGCGTTCGCGTCGTTTTCTCAGGCAGCCGAAAAAGCTCCCTTATTGCGCGTGACCTTTCTTGACGTCGGTCAAGGCGACTCCATTCTGATTCGCACCGCAGAGAAGACCATTCTGCTCGATGCGGGCGACGACCGCGCCAACGCGGCGAACGTGGCGATTATTCCGTATCTGAAAAAAGAAGGCATCAAGAAGATCGACACATGCATCATCTCGCACCCGCACCGCGACCACTTCGGCGGGTTTATCGACCTCGTGCAGGCAATTCCGATCGGCGAATTTCTATATGCCGCCGACTTCATGACCAATTCCAACGATGGTGAATCAAGCGGCAACGACGCTCAGCTGTATCAGAAGCTGCATTTTGCCATCATGGAAAAGGGCATTCCGTACATCCAGGTCACCGAAGACATGAAGTTCGACTGGGGTACGGGCATCAAGGTCGACCTGTTTCATGTTGCCGAATCCGTCGGTGTCAGGCCTGATGATATCGCCTCGGCTCCGAAAGTCGATGGCTGGAAGCTGAATGCCAATAACCAGTCGTTGATCTTTCGCGTCACTGCCGGAAAGATCAGCTATATGTTCAGCGGCGATGCCGAAAAAGAAGTTGAAGCCAACGTTGTCGCCAGATTCGGCAGCAAGATCCGCTCAACCGTCATGAAGTCCGGCCACCATGGCAGCAAAACCTCGAATTCTCCGTCTTTTCTCGAGAATGTGTTCGGTGGTCCGAATGAAGTGAGTGGTCCTCGTTATGCGGTTATCTCCGTCGGCGCGAAGAATTCGTTCAAGCACCCCAACCAGGAAACCCTCGACAACTACAACTACTGGAAGGTGAAGTATTTCCGCACCGACCTTGACGGCCCGATCGACAGCTTCACCGATGGCCAGACGATTCGCTTTACCAGCAACCAGAGCGCGATCGAATTCGCTCAGAAACCTGAATTGATCTCTCTGACGCCGAATTCCGCGACCTTTCAGTGGAAAACCAACAAGCCGGCCGATTCGATCGTCCAGTTCGGTACCTCGGGTTTGACGCAACAGAAGATGATTGACGAAGCAGTGAACGTTCACACCGTGACCCTGACCAACCTCACGGCCGGCACCGACTATCAGTTCCGCATCGCGTCTCGTGATGCCCGGCAGCCCGACCAGCTGGTCACCTTCGACGGAACGTTCAAAACTCCGGCCGGTGACGGCCAGCCGCTGCCCAAGATCGAAAAGATCGCCACTTCGAAGGGCCAGATCTTCATGAAGCTGCCCTTCCAGTTGCTGGTAAACCTGACCAATCCAGCCAAGGAAGCTGTATCCAATCTGGCGGTTGAGCTGTATCACACCAGCATGACTCCCGAAACGATGCTCAGTTCCAAAACAGGTCTTTCCATTGCCGCCGGTGGCGCTCTGCGCGTCTCTTTCCCGACCGAAATGAACTGGATCGGCAAAGTGAACTTTCTGGTCGTCCTCAAGGCCGGAACCCGCATCATCGACACCAGTTCACTTGAAACCGAGATTCTGCCCAAGCTGATTCTGGTCGATGCCAGTCACGGCAACATTGACTATTATACGGGCCGATTCGGTGGCATGAAACTAGACCTCGGCAAGAATCTCGGCTTCGACTTCCGCAGCGTCGGCAAGGGCTTCACCGCCGAAATCCTGCAGGACGCCTTCGTCGTCATCATCCCGGACTGCACCAAAGAGTTCACCGCCGCAGAGATCACCGCGCTCAAGGCCTTTGTTGCCAAGGGCGGCTCGCTGATGCTGTTCAGCAAAGCCGACTACAAGAACACCAGTAATCCGCAGGTGTTGAACAAGGTGCTCGAGGGCATCGGCAGCGAAATCCGCTTCAATGACGATCAGGTTATCGACCCGACCAACAACATCGGAGCTCCGTGGCGATTCTTCATCACGCAGATGCACCCCACCCTGATCACCGGCGTTGAGAAGCTGCTGACCTGGTCTGCCTGTTCCCTGGTAAACAGCAAACTCGAAGGTTTGAAAGAAAGCAAAGATATCATCTTCTTCGCCAAGGGTGATGAAGACACGGCCAACACCGAGGCCGACGGCATGAACGATGCCTGGCTCTACGCCTCACACACTCCGCGCCTGCTCGTACCCATCGTCGCCGGCGAAGACCTCGGCTACGGCCGCGTCGCCTGCCTCGGCGATCTGTGGTATGACGACAAGCACTATGCGCCGACACAGCAGTTGCAGGTGCCTCAGTTCAACAGCTGTGTCGTGAAGTGGCTGGCTCAGGCCAAGGAAAAGAAACTCAAAGACCTGGTCAAGACCATCGCCCGACTCAATGACGTGGTCGACCCGGAACTCCGCGCCATGCGCTTTGAAGCATTGAAGAGCGAGATCGAAACCATCTCTGAATCCGAGATTCAGCAAGGCAACGTCGAATCAGTGAAAGAAGCGTTTACCGGCGAGACTGATCCGTCGACCGAACGGGTTCGCCAGAGCATCAAAACCAACCTGCTGTTCAAGAGCATGCACCAGGAAGAACTACGGCACTTGAGCGATGCCATGCGCGACTTCTGATTCTTTCAGATCGAAAGCAAAACGCCCGGCTGAACGCCGGGCGTTTTGCTTTCTGCGCATTTTTATGTGCACATTCTCGCGTGATGGGACAAACCCGGGTGACAGAAGACGAATGGCGCGAATGAATAGCGAGCAGCCGATCTTCGGAAGAAGACCAGCCCAATTCGCCTGCGCTCAGGGAATGGAGCGATCTGGTGTGTATATGCGTGCGATGGATACTGGAAGCCCGTCCAACGCACGAAACAAACCCCCGTTTGCCCTGACCGCCGGATGAGGTTGCTCAGCCCGGTTGCGAGTCTGTCGGAGCAGCCGGAGAAGCGGTTGCCGAGGGATCAGCACTTGCCTGAGCCGTCTGATCGGCTGTCTCAGAGGTGGCTGACGACTCATTCTCTGAGGTTGGTGGAGTCGGCAGCGCAGCAGCAGTCTGGCCTGCCTGGGAGGCATCGCCGCCTTCGGTTGCAGGGGGTAAATCATGAATCTCGAGCACGAAGTTCGAGAGCATGCGCTTCAGATCATCAGCAACCATGGTCAGATGTTTGGTGATCTTGGCCAGATCCTGAATGTTGTCTTTCTGCGTCTTGAGCGACTCGAGCACTTCATCAACCTCTTTGGTCGTCGTCTTGGTGCTCAAAGACAGATTTTCGATCGAAATACTGATCGATTCAATGTTTTTACTCTGCTCTCCACTCGATTTGCTGATGTCCTGAACCATGACATTGACGCTTTCAGACGCCACACCGATCTCGTCAAGCAGTGAACCGGCACGGTTGATGATGCTGACGCCTTCCTGCACCTTCTCTTTGCCCTGGTTCATTTCTTCGACAGCCTTGTTGGTCTTCTGCTGAATTTCGTGAATCAGGGCGCCGATCTCTTCGGCCGCTTTCGCGCTCTGTTCAGCCAGTTTCTTCACGTTTTCGGCAACAACGACGAACCCTTTGCCTTGTTCTCCGGCACGAGCGGCTTCAATAGCGGCATTCAGAGCCAGCAGGTTCGTCTGACGGCTGATGGCCGTAATCGTCAAAACGATTTTTCCGATGCGCCGTGACTGCGCTTTCAGCTCTTCCAAGACGCGAGATGAATCACCGACGGCACGCTCAATTCCTTTAATGGTGGCAGAGGCGTCACGCACCGATTCCATGCCCTGCGTAGCCTTCATACGATTCTGAACCGACTCTTCGAATGCACGATTCGAACGTTTAGCAACCAACTGAGCGGTTGCCGAGATCTCTTCGATGGCAGCCGCCGTCTTCTCGAGCGTGAGGGCAGACTGTTTCTCGGCTTTGGTGATTCGCTGGGTGTTGCCCAGAATCTTCTGCACCGACTCGTTCTCATGCGATGTTGCGCCCGAAATCTGCTGAGACATGACGCTCAAACGGTTGATGACGTCGTTCACCTGCAACAGCAGCCGCTGAATGTAGGCAATGAACTTGTTGAACCTTTCAGAAACTTCGGCCAGCTCATCACGGCCGACAATCGCCAGACGTCTCGTCAGATCGCCGCGAGCTCGTGATTTTTCTTCCAGGCCGGTGGAAACGACCTGAATCGATTTCACCACCCCGCGAATGA
>CAYYIY010000054.1:0-36694 GCA_964472075.1 uncultured bacterium
ATGAGTCGATGATCGAAGTTGCCGAAGTGGTTCGTGCGAAGCGACAGGGGATCAATGCGGCCTGACCAGGCACGTTTTTCTCAACCGAGAATTGCTGCGTTCGTTGCGGAAAAGTTTTCACCCGTGGGTCGGTGTGTTAGAATCCGGACATGACAGCCCAACCCATCTCGGTCGGATTCATTTCCGGCGCCAGTCTTTCGCTCACCCGCAAGTGTCGACAACGCTGCGGCTACTGCTCATTTCGACAAAACGACAACGGGGTTCCGCTGCTGTCGATGAAACAGATCGAAACCGATCTGAACGCCATTTCCCGCATGGGTATCACGGAAGTCACCTTCGAGGCCGGTGAAGCCCCGCAGGAGTTCCCGGAAGTCGTGCTCGCCCTGCGCGAGAACGGTTGTGAATCGCTCGGCGAATATCTGATCAAGGTTTCAGAAGCCTGCCTGGCGCGTGAGCTCTTGCCCGTCTTTTCTCTCGGCGAGATCAGCCCATTGGAAGCACGACAACTCGCCCAGTCAGCCGCCATGCAGAAGATTTGTATCGTGGCCGCCGACCTGACCGAACCCGGTGAGGCGCACGAAAAGGCGCGCGGACGACATCCGGCCGCCGCTCGACACCAGATCGAAATCGCTCACGAAGCCGGGCTTCCCTACCGCCTTTCCTTTCTGATCGGTATTGGTGAAAGCCCGGAAGAGCGGGAACGGGCCATCGCCGATTTCGGCCGTTTCTGCGCCGCCGACCCGCTGCTGCAGGATGTCGAACTCCATCCGTTTCAGCCGCAGAGCGGAACCGAGATGCGCGGGCGTCCGCCCCTTTCGTTCGAGCCGGTCGCGCAGGCCATGGCACATCTGACGAAAGCGTTTCCGGTTCACGCACGGTCGATTGCGCCGCATCTGTTCTATCACTATCCCGATCTCATCGCTTACGGCGCGAACGATCTCGGCGTGCTGCCGCTGTATTCCCGAGACCCTGCATTTCCAACGTTTCCGCTGCCGCCGCTGGCCGAGATTCGCCTGCGCTTGAGCGAGAAGCAGGCTGTTCTGGCCGAGCGTCTTTCCCTGACCACGGTGGCAGGCTGGCAGCGTCGGCACGTTCTACCCGTCTGGCAGAAACATCAGGAACGCCTGCATCCGCAGGAAAAATCGCGACTGTCCCTCATTGATGACCGCTACTGCTTCATCTGCGGCAGTGAGAACCCGTACGGTCTGCGTCTGTCGTTCCGACTTGATGATACGGGCGGCTGTTCGACCACCTGGGTTGCCGATCCGCGATTTCAGGGGTATTCAGGCATCGTGCACGGTGGCATCATCTCGTCGTTGCTCGATGAGGTCATGGCCCATTGCCTTATTCAAAGCGGGGTGCGCGTTGTCACCGCCGAATTGACCGTTCGTTTTCTGCGCCCGGCGCCGCTGGGTGAACCGCTGACGTTCGCCGCCCGCCAGGGATCGCACCGCAAACGCATTCACCAGGTGACCGCCGCCGTCACCCGACTCGACGGCACCGTCATCGCCACCGCGGAGGGCAAATATGCCGAACCCCGCTGAACGACTTGCTGAAAAACTCCATCAAACCGTATATTCCACCGACAGGAGAAGGAACATGAAAGCTCAGAAGGAAAAACTCCGGGTTGTGATCATGACCGCCAACCACAAGATTCGCGGGGAAGTGCATCTCTATGAGAACAGTCGCCTGACCGACATTCTGAACGCCGACAATGCCGCCAAGGACTTTCTGCCGGTAACCGAAGCCACGTATACCGATCTTCGCGACGGCAAGACAGTCGAGGTGAGCTTCCTTTCGGTCAATCGCAAACACATCGAACTGGTTATGGAAGACGACGAAGCCGTCGCTCTCGCCAAAGCCAAAGATCTGATCAACAAACGCAACTACAAGGATGCTCTCACCTTCACGATGCGCGCCATCAAGGCATCGCCCACCAATGCCGAGGCGCATTACTGGCATGGATTCTGCCTCTCGAAGAACAATGAAACCAAACTGGCCCGCACGCATTTCGAGCAGTGCGCCAAGATGGCACGCGACCCCGAACTGGCGCAGAAGGCCAAAGACATCCTCGCCACCCTTATCTGATCTTCGTTCGCCTCTGACCATCGACATGCTGAAACATCTCTACCGGGTTCTTTTCGTCTTTTTCGCGTTCTTCGCGCTGACAGGACAAGCGAATGGAGCAGCCGACAGTGTCGTGCTGACGCTTCTGCACACCAGCGACACGCATGGGCATATCGCGTCTGACCTCGACACGGCGCAGTCGACGAAAACCGGTGATCGTGTCGCCGGGTTCGCTCTTCTGAAGGCACAGGTCGACAAAATCAAACGGGAAGCCCTGCATCAGGGCAATCGTGCCATTCTGCTTGACGGGGGCGACTACTTTCAGGGAACGGCCATCGTCGAAGAGACGCAGGGACAGGTCATGATCGATGCGATGAATCGCCTGAACTATCTTGCCGCGGGTATCGGCAATCATGATCTCGACTACGGCCTGGCCCGACTGAAGACGGTTCTGGCCAAATCTCGTCATTCCATCGTCTGCTGCAACGTATTCGAGAAGGCGACGGGTCGGCCGATCGCCACGGCCCGGCCCTACATCCGTCTGCCGTATCGCGGCTTTCAGATCGCCATCATCGGTGCTCTCGACCCGAAAACCCCCGATATCTCAATGCAGGAAAATGTCGCCGGGCTGGAATTTCGTGACCCGGCTCCCATTCTCTCCGCGCTGATTCCTCGCCTGCGCGCACAGGGTGTCGATATCGTCGTTCTGCTTTCACACCTCGGCATCGAGCAGGATCGCCGGATCGCCGACCAGGTTGCGGGCATTGATCTGATTCTCGGCGGGCACAGTCACACCGAGATGCGCGAGATCGAATATGCCGGTCGTCATCAGGTTCCCATCGCACATCCCGGGTATGACACCCGGTACGTTTCACGCGTCGACCTGCGCCTGCGCAAGAATGAACGTCCTGAGATCAGCTTTACACCTATTTTTCTAACCACACACAACCTGGACGAAGACCCTGATACATTGAGATTTGTCAGGCAACAACTTGCTTCCATTGCCGAAAAAACGGAACGGCTACTGGGACACTGCCGGGAAACGCTGGTTCGCGGCGTCATCGGCGGCGATTCTCCCGAGGGGAGCTTTGTGGCCGATGCGGTGCGCGAAGGCACAGGTGCTGATATCGGATTCCAGAATGTCGGCGGCGTACGCTTTCCCATTGCGAGCGGACCGGTGACCTGGGACCAGATTTTCCAGTTGCAGCCGTTCAACAATACGGTCGAAATCGTGCCGATGACCGGGAAACAGGTGTTGAAATTGGTCGAAGAAACCCTTTCGGTGCCGTTCAAGCCGGCAGACACCAATGATCGTGAATATGCCCTCAAGCATTTTCGTCTCGATATCAGCGGTCTCAGACGCGATTTCATGGCCGCTTTCGGGTATCTGGTGCCATCGAATCTGATCATCACGTTCGACCCCGAACGCCCGCCCATGAATCGGGTCGTCAAAATCACCACCGGCGATGGTCAGCCGCTCGATCAGCATCGTATCTACAAGGTTGCCTTCAACAGCTATCTCGCGCAGGGCGGCGACGGGTACAAATACCTGAAAACCTGGCCGGGCAAACACGATACCGGAAAGCTGGTACGCGATCTGATCGTTGAAAAGATCGAGAAGGATCGCGTCATCGGACCGCCGGCAACACCGCGCATGATCAACCTCAAGCTCTCATGCGTACCGGTCGCCGAGAGCAAATAGCCTTTCTAAATGCCTAATCCCGGTTGGTTCAAAAATCGTCTGCAGGACCCATACTTCCGCAAGGCGCATCGCGAGAACTATCGTTCGCGTGCCGTGTACAAGCTGCAGGAAATCCAGGAAAAGTATCAGCTCATCCGATCGGGGCAACGCATTCTCGACCTGGGCGCCGCCCCCGGCAGCTGGACTCAATATGCGGTCGAGCAGGCCGGACGCACCGGCAAGGTAATCGGCATCGATCTGCTGCCGATTCAGCCGCTCGAGGGGGCGACCCTGCTCGAAGGCGACATCAACGACCCCGTCATGCAGGAGCAGATTCACCAGTTCGCGCCGAAAGGCTTCGATGTCATCATGAGCGACATGGCCCCCAACACGACGGGAGTCCATCACGCCGATGCCGGAAATTCCGTCGAACTGGTTCACGTGGCTCTCGATTTGAGCAAACTCTGGCTCAAGAATGGCGGCAGCTTCGTTGCGAAGGTGTTCGAAGGTTCGGACTTTCGCGAACTTCATGAACGGTTCAAGAAGCTGTTCGGGTTCGCGAAATCCTTCAAGCCGAAAGCCTCTCTTTCAGCCAGTCGAGAAACCTACCTGGTCGGCAAAGAGTTTAAAGCCTCAAAGATCTGAGGAACCTCGGCTCAGGCTTTCACGGTCCGCTCGGGTTCGGGGAGCGTTTCACCGATCGCCTCTTTTGCGCGCTCGACCAGCTTCTCGAGATCGTCGAACCCTCTGCCGATAATGCGGCGCGCGTCAGATACGATCATGAAGGCCGCCGGATCAATGCGATAGACGAGTTCTTCGAGAACCGGCAGCTCGCGCCGCCGAATCGCCGTGAGAATCACCTCACTCGGTCGATTGGTATACGCGCCGCGCCCTGCCAGAAGCGTCACGCCGCGGTGCAGTTCTTCCATAATGCCCCAGGCCAGAGTTTCCGCCTGCTTCGAGATGATCATGACCTGGCGCGAATCCGAGAATCCTTCCATGAACTTGTCGAGAGCTTCGCTCGAAATGTAGCTCTTGATCAGAGCATACAGCGCCAGATCGGGGCCGTACACGGCCGCGGCGGTTCCCAGTACCAGCACGTCGCTCCAGAGCAGGGTCTTTCCCATGGGAATATGCTTGAACTTGAACAGCAGCTGGCCGATGATGTCTGTACCGCCGAGCGAGCCGCCGCCGCGAAACACCAACGCGCCCCCGATACCCGAAAGCAGACCGCCGTAAATGCAGGCCAGGTTCGGGTTTCGCGCCAGCGGTTCCACCTTCCAGACCGTGGTCAGCATATCGAGGAGAACACCCTGCAGCAGTATGGCGGCGATGGTTTTACCGCTCGACGCCAGCCCCATCGATCGAGCTTGAACGATGATCAATACCGAGTTTCCGGCGATGATGAACAGCCCGATCGGCACGGCGGCATGGTGGTAGAGCAATGTTCCAAGTCCGACGAGGCCGCCGGGCACGATCTTGTTCGGAATCAGAAAATAAGCCTGAGAGATTGATGAAACGAGGATTCCGGCGATGATGTAGAAAACACTTTTCCAATGAAATTCCGAATGACGCGCAGACATGATACAATCTCCTGGAATGCCGCGATCGGCGTTTTGAGGTCGCAGCAAGGATAGGGAAAAATGGCCCGAGAAGCAATCATTCCTTCAGAGGCTCTTTCGGCAGAGGAACCAGTCTGGAAAACCCCGCTCTGGTTCTTCGCGCTCGGCGTCTGTCTGCTGCTGCCGCGCCCCTTTCTCAGTCTCGCCGGTAGTATCCCTCTCGTCGTGCCGGCCGGGTTCGAACCTTACGCCGCCGTGTTTCTTGCCTGTGTCGGGTTGCTGTTTCCTCTCTCCAGACGCTCCGTCTCCATCTTCGCCGGCTGGACGATCCTGTTTTTTCTGCTCGATCGCACCCTGCTGGTGCCCGATTCGACCCGCTGGCTCGCCCTGCTGTTATTGTGCGAGATGTTCCATCCCGAAAAAGTACCATCTGTATTCTGCCTCGGCTGGCTGACGATGCCGCTTTGGCTGCCGACATTTCTCGGCGAGCCGGGCAGTCCGCTGTTGCAGTGCATCATGTTGTTCACGGCGATATTCGGCGGCTGGAAAACCATGCAGCCGAACTGGACTCTCGTCGGCAGGCGTGATTACTCGGTTCACTTCGTTTCGGGACTGTTGCTGGGCTTTCTCATTCAAACAATCTACCCGATCCCTTATTGGCCCGCAAAGCAACCATTGCCGCCCATTCACTTGTACAATCTGCACGACCCGCGTTCGACAACACCTGATGACGGGCAACTCCCTCATGGATACCGGAGATTCTCGGAGTATCTGCACACCCGATTGGGAGCCGAGGTCAAGATCCATGAACCCCAAGCCATCGCCACCGACATGACGGTGGTCGCCTCCGAACCCGGCGTGCCGCCATCGAATCCGGCAGCTCTCTCATCGCCGGCTACCAATGCATTGATCATTCTCGGGCCTCCGGCTGAACCGATGTCTTCCGAAGAAATCAGACGTCTACTGCAACATGTCGCCGGCGGAGGTCGGCTGCTCGTCTTTCTCGACCGCGGCGATCTGCTCGGCGGCTCAACCCGACTGGCTCCCCTCCTTGCCGAACTCGGCGTCACCCCGGAGATCGACACCGTGGTCTGGCCCGGCCACCGCGAGCCCGGAACCGGTTTCAGCCGGGCTCTCGGCGGGGTCTCCGGCTTTCCCGGCACCGGCGCTTCGCTGCTGCTCGAAACCTCGCTCTGGCCGTCCGCGTTTTCACCACGCGGCCCCCACCCGCTCGTCTGGGCGCAACGTTCGACCCTTGCCCACCCGGACCTGCCCTTCCGCACAAAAGAACCACACCTGCCGATATCCCCGATCACACGATCGTTCTCAGGCTCAACCTGTCTTGGGGCATGGGGGTCGCTGGGTTCCGGGCGCTGGGCCGTGCTTGCCGACAGCTCGTGGTTTCACAACCCGAGGCTGGCGGTGAATCTGCCGTTTCTGCATGCCTTACTGACTCTGCTGTGCGGAGAACTGCAGACACGCTATTACGTCTTCTGGCTCGGGTTGCTGGCTTCAAGCACCATTCTCTTTCTTGCCACCTACCGAACGCTGGGTAAATGGCTGTTTCCCGCGGCCATGATTCTGGGAATGATGTTCGCCCAGTGGCAGTTGAATCTCACGTATCAACCACTGCCGTTCCCGAAAGGGATTCGAGCCGGCATCCTGACGATCGATACTCAGGACTGCCAACTCTCTTCCGAGCACCCCGATTCATGGCCCGACAATCTCGATTCGCTGTTCGAGCACGTCTTCGCCGCCGGGCTTCTGCCCACCGCTGAACCCTGTCGCTCGAGCCTGCTGCCCGAACGCGAACTCTGGATCGCGCCGCCGCAGCGAGAGCCGCTTGCCACGCCGATTCGGCATGTGTTGCGCGAACAGGTGCAAAATGGTTCGACACTTCTGCTGATCATCGACCCGACCGTTCCAGCCGGCAGACAGGACGCGCAGTTTTTCGGCTTTTCGCTGCCCGAAGATCCCTGGCTCGATCTGGCTTCAGGAACATACAGAACGCCGGACATGCCGACCTTCCGTGATCCCATCCCTCTGAGGACGGCTTCAGCGGCTCAAGCCGATATCGGTTCGGCGACGCCGATGTCCGAGGCTCCCTTCGCTGTTTTCGGCGGCAGCAGTCTGATGCTGCGACCAGATCGACAGTCGGTCTTTGCCGCCATCTCCGTCGGGAAAGGGCGAATCATCGCCTGCAGTGACCCAACGCTGTTCACGAATCGACGCCTGACCCCTTCAGACGCCCCTCAACTCGAACCTGGCGCAAACTGGGCCACACCTCTGTTCGACCGTCTCGCACGGAGGTATCGCCGTGAATAACCACCTGCGACAAAGTCTGGTGCTGTCAGCCCTGCTGGTACAGATCTCCGCCCTGTGCGCCGATCAGGCGCCTCCGTCTTTTGCCTGGATTCTCATCTGCGCGGAAACGCTCTTTCTCATCGGCTCGGCCGGACGGCACTGGAAATCGCTTTCAGGCCTGCTTGCCGCTTCCGTTCTCTGGCTGCGTTGGTATCCGTTTTTTGTACAACCTTCGTGGCTGCTGACCGGGCTGATACAGACCGTTTCCGGGTTCATTCTTTCCGCGTTCGGACTTCCGGCTTTGATCGGCGGCGGCGGTGTCACGGTCGCAGGTCATCTGGTGGTCGCCGACCCGCTGAAAACGTTTTCGCTTTCGATGCTCGCATTGCTGTTCAGCATGCTCTGCACCGGAATCGTTCGCTACGGCATCGTCGACGCCATCTGGATCGTGCTTGAAGCCGGTCTTCAGCTCTTTGTCTGGCTGACCTGCCTCTGGCCCCTGACGGCGGCGCTTCTCGGTTTTTCTCAACCCGATCCGACCTGGCTCAGCTGGGTCCTGTTTCTCGGCCCGCTGCCGCTGCTCGTCCCGCTTCCGATTCTCCTGTCGTTCGGCCGGCGCTCCCGAGCCGAAGAATCGACTGAAGACCCGCCCGACATGACGAAACGCCTGCTGCTGTTCTGCCTTCTCCTATTGATCATGGCCGGAATCGACGCGCAGCGAATTCCTCTGCTCTCCGGCGGTTCCGGGAATATCGCAGTCGACCGGTTTCACTCGACCGCATCTGCAGGCGGCGATGCTGACTCGGTGGCACCACTCGACCCGTGGCTGCAGGAACTGAGCCGAGAGTTCCAGCTCGAGTGTCTCATTTCGTCTAATACGCAGGCGGTCTCGAACGGAAGCTTCACGTCCACTCTCGCTACCGATGCGGCGTCCTTCGACGCGGTGATCGACAGGAAGCCCGGCGGCCTGATCGTCTGCCCGCCACCGAACCGGCCGTATGCCACGAGTACGATCGGCGTCTACGAACGCTATGTCCAGCAAGGCGGCACTCTGGTGCTGCTCGCCGCTTCGCCCCGGCAACCGGCAGCCAGAGCGGCGCAAAATCGGCTGTTACGCCCATTCGGGCTGACGCTTGGCCATCAGTCGCTGATTGCCCCCGGGAATCGTCGACTCGTGACCAATGCCTGCCATCACACGTTTATCCCAGGTTCGCCAGGTCAGCATGTTTCTCTGTGGGAACCGGATTCCGGAATCTGGTCAGACCGCGCCTTTTTTCCCCTGATTGTGACTTCCCCTGATACTGTCTCCATTGCTTCTTTTGACACTGCTGCTACCGGTACAACCGCTGCCGTATCTGGGTTGTCGCTGCCGTTCGGGCCATACGCATCGTCGGTGGTCCTTCCCGTCGGCAAGGGACTGCTCGTGATCGTCGGCGATTCAACGTGTTTTCACAGCGATCGATTGATGGGCCCGGGCAAACGCGCGTTCGGCAGGTCTCTGATGCAACTGGCCGGCCTGGGGTCTTCACTTCTGGCAATCAGGTTCGTCGTCGAGCTCGTTCTCAGTCTGCTGCTCTGCAGCTTCTGCAGCATGCTTTCCAGATCTTCATCACCCTGGATTGCCGCCCTGCCGCCCTTGTTGGCGTATGCGCTCTGGTTCGGGAGCTTCGAGGCGTTTGTCCGTCCTTCCGATCTTCCGGCACGGCTTTCCGGCAAACCTCGACTCGCACTTGACGCATCACTGCAACCCGGTCTCGAACTGCCATTCACCTCTTCCGTAACGGCTTCTCAAGCGACTTCACTGTCGCCCCTGCTCGTACAGTTGAGCTTGCGAGGATGGCAGCCGTATTGTCGCGTGTCTTCACCGGCTGATCTGTCGGTCGACCAGCCTGACGCATTCCTGCTGGCCGCCCCGTTTCGCATGCCGACACCGGCAGAGCTGCTGACCTTGCGCAACTGGGTGCACACAGGCGGCACCTTGATTCTCGCCTCGGAAAAGAATCTCTCGGGCGTGGCACGCGCCGTCGCTCTGGCCTGTGAACTGCGCGAAACCACGAGTTCCATCGGGCCTGCCGCCTTGTCACCCGATGAGCGCCGAACGCTTCTGCCGCCCATCGAAACGGACCCTGACTTGCATCACACGGTCGGCGGTATCGAACTGTCGCGTGCATCGAGCGGACGCGGACGGGTGATTCTGTTGCAACAGGCGGGCGCGCTTGCCTCGGCATCCGCCGACGTCATTGGCGAAATCGCCGATCAGCTGACCGCGGCGCTCAACTCGACATCGCCGACTTCATCTTCAGTACAAGTCGGCTCAGAGAAATAGAGCGACTCAGAGAAGGCAAAGACCACCACGCTATCGAAGCGGAGGTGGTCTTCCGAAGCGGACTGTCCGTTTTGTCGAACTACTTCAGGCTTTGTTGATGCACGTCGCGCACGGCACGCCCGGAAGGGTCGGCCATTTTCGCAAAAGCAGCATCCCAGCGAATGGCGGTCGGCGTGCTGCACGCGATACTCGGGCCATCAGGAACCAGTTCAGCCGCCGCGGCGTTGGGAAAGTGATGTTCGAACATGCTGCGGTACCAGTAGCCTTCTTTGGTGATCGGCGTCTTAACCGGAAAGCGGTGATGCGCCGTTTCCATCTGCTTGTCGGTCACCTCGCGCTCGGCGGTCGCTTTCAGCGTGTCGATCCAGGAATAACCGACGCCATCGGAGAACTGTTCTTTCTGGCGCCAGAGAATCTCATCGGGAATGTACCCCTTGAAAGCTTCGCGCAGCATCTTCTTTTCAATCTTTCCGCCCCCGCACATCTTCTCGGCAGGGTCGATCGTCATCGCGACATCGAGAAACTCGCGATCGAGGAACGGCACCCGTGCCTCGACGCCCCACGCAGCCATGGCCTTGTTGGCGCGCAGACAGTCATACTTGTGCAGCATACTGAGCTTGCGCACCGTTTCTTCATGCAACTCGGTCTTGTTCGGCGCCTTGTGAAAGTACAGGTAGCCGCCGAACACCTCGTCGGCTCCTTCGCCCGAGAGAATCATCTTGATCCCCATGGCGCGAATCTTCCGGGCCATCAGATACATCGGCGTGGCCGCGCGAATCGTCGTGATATCGAAGGTCTCGAGATGATAAATGACATCGCTGAGTGCGTCGAGGCCTTCCTGAACCGTGAAGTGAATCTCGTGGTGCGTCGATTTGATGTATTCGCCCACCTTACGCGCCATCTTGAGATCGGGCGAATCTTTCAACCCCACGGAAAAAGAATGCAGGGTCGGCCACCACGCCTGCTCGCGTCCTTCCGACTCGACGCGACGGGCACAGTACCGGGCGGCCACCGATGAAATGATGGAGGAATCAACGCCTCCGGAGATCAGAACGCCGTACGGCACATCGCACATCAACTGACGTTTCACCGCTTTCTCGAGACTGCTGCGCAGATAAGACAGATCGAGAGGCTTGTCAGGAACGACATTCGGCTCGGCCCAGCCCGGACGATAATACTTGACCATTCGCCCTTCGCTTCCCTTGTAATAGTGCCCGGGAGGAAACTCTTCGAGACGTTTGCAACGATCGGCAATGGCTTTCATTTCAGAAGCCACGTACATGTTGCCGTCGGTGTCCCAGCCGATGTAGAGCGGCACGATGCCGATATGGTCGCGAGCAATGAGAAAGTCGTTGTTTTGCGGATCCCAGAGGATGAAGGCGAAGATGCCGTTGAGCATGTTCAGGAACTCGGCGCCGTGTTCGTCATACAGGTACAAAATCACTTCGCAGTCCGACTCGGTCTGGAACGGATGCGACCGTTTGAGCTGCCGGCGGAGTTCCTTGTGGTTGTAGATCTCGCCGTTGACCCCGAGAACGGTCTTTTTCTCGCTGTCGATAAGAGGCTGCGAACCGCTCATGACATCGACGATCGCGAGCCGCTCATGGCAGAGAATGACGCGATCGTCCGAGTAGACACCGCTCCAATCAGGCCCCCGATGGCGAAGACGCCGCACCAGACTCAACGATTGCTGCCGAAGAGACTTGATATCACCCTTCACATCGAGAATGCCGAGAATTCCGCACATGCTGCTGCCTCCGTTCGGGGCGCCCGTTTTCAGGCAACCACCGGTAGCGTTACGTGTCACCTGCCGTTAATGGAGCGGAGTATACGGAAAAACGCCGCTCCAGACAAGAGCCGGAGCGGCGTATCTTTCGAGCGAGAACGAAAGGTATTGGTTTTCGGTGCGAATCGGCGTCAGAGAACGCCGATCGTTTGCAGAGCGTAGCCGGTAAAGGTGAACCCGACCTCGGTAACGCGCCACGCCGAGGCAGCCACGCCGTACCCGGCCTTTTCCACGAGATTCTTCGCCGGATCGTTCCAGAGTTGAGTCATATCGCGCACCCAGTGTTTTCCGGCCAGCTTCAGCGTGTCAAACGCCAGCCCGACATCGGAAGGCATGTGAGACGCATTCGTAGCGATGGCTGCGGCCGCGTATGCAGGATGCTGGTGCTCGGATGCGGCCATGACGCCACCCGTCAGGGTCATGAGCATAAGTGGTGCTACGATCAGAATGAGGATGAACTTTTTCATGTTGTTTCTCCGGCCTGGTGCCTGGAATTTCCTACGTGTTAATACGCATTTAGCAAACTCGGTACCACAACGCGATCTTTCGGCAGCTTCGTGAGAATCCTGTTCAGATCGAGTTGTTGCTCGACCTGGAACGCAATCTCGGGTTTTGCGGTTACAGGAATGCTTGAAATTCAGCAGCCCGGTGCAGCTTTTTCCGACAACCCGCCGGCGCAGGTTGAAGTCTCAGAATATCTGCCAGTAGCCTAATGCCACGACGACGGCAACAGGCAGCGCCAGTCTCGCCAGAATCGGCTTCCATGGAGCCTGAAAATACTCCTGAGTCATCGACAGGCAGAGGTGTGCGGGGGTGAGAAACACTCCGGCCAGACCACAGGCATAGGCAAAGGGAACCCAGTCCAGGGCGTCCTTTCCCCAAAGCGGCAACAGCAGCGGAAAGACGGTGCCCACGAACCCGGTGGTGACCCCGGTCAGAAGACCGAGCGCGAACGGCAACACGAAGCTGAGAAAGGCGATCGACATGCCATGAGCGATCATCAGTTCGGAAAGGGCGGGCAACAACCCGGTGACCTGCAGTTCACGCCCGAAGAAAAAGACCGCCCAGCCCAGCAGCACGATCGGCCACTGTATCGACTCGCGCAAGGTTGTACGAAGTTGCGAGAAAGCGAGGCGTTCTGTCCAGGCATACAGCACGATGACCCCGAGCAGCCCCGGAATCAGAGGCAGCCGGGCAACCGCCAATCCGACTACCGCCAGGATCGGCCAGAGTACCAGCCAGCTGTTCTTTTTGTCGGCTCTGGCAGATGTTTCTGAAATGCCGGTCATCACGACATTTTCCGCGGCACGAAAGAACACGATGACTCCGCTCGCCAGCGCGGCCAGGGCAAGCGGCATCAGGCGCCAGGCGAGTTCGGCCGGTGAAATCTTCATCAGCCCTGCGGCCAGAATGATTCCGGGATACAACGGAAAAGCAAGTTCCCAGCAATGGCGAAACCAGTAGTTCGAAAAGACCTTGTCGGCCGGCTTCAAACGAATCGTATTGCCAACTTCGTCGGTGATCGGCGCGGTGAACATCGCTCCGCCCGGCATCGGAATCAGCCCGACCAGCGCGGGCACGGCCACCAGCACCCACCGCGGATGCCGCAGAACCCGTATCAGATACTCTGATACCCCTTCCATGCGATGCGTGTCTTTCAGCAGCTGTGAAAAGATCGCGATGAGAATGATGACGGCAAGCAGCTCAGAAACCTGTGGGTCGATCGTCACGGCCCAGACATCGGCCGGCAGTTGAAAGCCTCTTCCCAGGCTGAGTGCTAGCCCGAAGGCCGCTGTCAGAATCGCGAGTCCGAGGCCGCCGCCGCGCCGCACGATCAACAGCAGCACCACCAGCCAGCCCGTCAGAACCGTCAACAGCATGCCACTGGTCATGGCTCAGATGCGCTTTGTTTCACCACAGGATGCGAGACGCCGAGATTCGGTTCAAGGAGCTTTGAGCGCTTCCCGAAGTTCGTTCAGGTCATTATCGAGCAGTTTTTTCTCTTCAGGGTCCGTGACTTTCTCGAGCCGGCCTTCCGCCATCTTCAGATTGCCGAGCGCTGCTTCACGCTCCTTCAGTCCCAACTCGGCACGACACAGGGCTTCATGCGCGTATCCGACATAGAAAGGGGCAAGGGTCTTGTCGGTCGAGTACGTCAAACATCGCTCGGCATACCACTGCGATGCGTCAAAATGACCGGCCAGCGCATGCGCGCGCGAGATCTGCCAATACGCGATGGACAGGTTTTCCGGTTTGCAGTCAGGCCGATTGTGCCAATGCAGAAACGACGAATACGCCATCGCCAGCATGATTTCCGTGTCTTCACGTGTGCGATCTTTGCGGTCGGTGAGTTCCCAACACTGATTGAAACAATCGACGGAAAGTTTTCGATGCACTTCCGCAATGACTTCCGGCGTCAACAATCCCGCAGGCTCGGAGGCATCGCCGGTATCAGCAATAGAGGCCGAAGCAACCGCTTCCTGTGCAGAGAATCCAGGCAGCACACAACCAACAAGGAAAAGAATCATCAGAGTGCGAATAAAAATCATGACGTACCTCGACGTGCGAATACGATACTTTCCTGGACCAGAGGCTGAATGGTAACACAGTTGCCGCCATCGTGGAGAGATTTTTCCCTTCACCCGGGCAGAGATGCGCTAAACTGACGGAGAGCTTCGGGTTGCGGGAAAGCCTGTCGCCGACCGACACCATTTCACCATCATTGGAGTCACGCACATGAGCCTTGAGCGAACGCGAGCGCCATCATGTCTGGTTCGATCGGTCTTCGCCTGCGTGATGTTTCTGGCGACGACCGGTATTCTGTCGGCAGGCCCCTACCCGGCCGGCATTCTGCTGGTGCCGTCTCCCTTCCGTGTGCCCCATCTGATTTCGGCACAGTTCAACGACTTTCAGAACTACAACGGAGTTTCATACATTCATGGAGGCACCGATCTCGGAGTTCCGGCCGGCACCATGGTCTACGCGCCTATCGACGGTCTGGCAACGGTTTCGCGGTATATCATCAAGTCTCAGGCACAGCCTCCGATGTTTGCATACGAGCGTTTTCCCATCGACTCTCCGGCATCTTCGACGCAGGACAACGCCCATCTCTACGTCGAAGTTTCCTTCAGCGATCCGCTCGGTCGCACGTGGTATTTTCGTCACCTAGATGGGCGAACCATCCCGGACGAGCTTCTTCACCCGACCGTCAAACCGATTCGCCTGCATGCCGGTGATCCGCTGGGGAAGGTGGTGACGTGGGTTTCGTCGGTCACTCCCGAGCAGCGTCGTTACGACCATGTTCACCTGGAAGTCACAGACTGGCAGGGTCATTTCATGAACCCCAACCTGTTTCTGCCGCGCCCGACCGACACGACGGCACCTGTCATTCAGCAGGTCTGGCTGCTGCCCAATCTCCGCGAGGTTCCGTTCACCGAAGTCGAAGCGGAAAATGGTCCGGTCGTCAACGGCACCATCGATATCGTTATCGACACGTTCGACCAGATCGACGGTTCGCTCTATCGACACGTTCCCTATGAGGTCTCGTGGTCGATCAGCCCCGATCAGGTTGTTTCGCCGGACCCGGCCGCCGGCGTCCCGGAACACCGTATCTATCGCTTCGATCACATTCCGCACGCAGACGATCGGACGTTCTTCGCCAACGTCTTTTTTCAGCCTGTCGTGAAAACCGCTTCAGAGACTCACACCTGTGAAGGAAACAATGTCTCTCGACGTTTTCTGCTGCACATCGCCAACGGGAGCGTCGATGACGGGTACAATCAGGATGATGGATTCAACACCAGACTACTGCCCGATGGTCGTTATGTCCTGGCCGTTACGGCGAAAGATATTGACGGGAACGCAGCCACCAGAAAAAAGATCTTCACCATTCGGAATGGCTCACACCGGCAGCAGATGTATTAGAAGGGCAGGCAGGAGGGTTTACCCCTCGATCGACAGACGATAGACAGCGCCGCCAAGGGTCACCGTGTCACCTGAAGCCACTTTCGACGGCTGAGTCACGACGGTACCATTGACGCGAGTCGTGTTCGTCGTTGCCAGGGGTACAAGTTCATATTCACGTCCCCGGCGACGAATACAGACATGCGTACGGCTGACTTCGGCGGCACTTACGACAATCTGGCAGTCTTTTCTTCTTCCGATGGTGATTTCCGTTCCCTGACCGGAATAAGATCGCCCCTGTTCATCGGTGATGACGACACGCAAAGGCGCCAGCAGTTCGAGAATAGCCGGAGACTCACTCGGACGTTCAGATTTTATGACGGGTGCTGATGGCGATGGCGGTGGTGGTGGTTCAGGTGGTGGCGGCTCAGGCGGTGTCGCTTCCTCACGAACCGCCGACTCGGACTCTTCAGCAGGCTTCGCTGTTTCATGCTTGCGACGCAGGCGCTCAAGTTCTTCATAGGTGTAAAAAAGAGAACGGGTCGACATCAGGTCGATCTGACGGCTCTGATACTTCCAGAGATAGACGCCGAACACCAGAAGAAAAAGGGCAAAGCCCAGAAGGTGCAGATGGTAGCCCCCGGCAACCGCAGTCGCCCGGCGCTGTATCACGGCACGCTGTTCGAGGGAGCCGTGTCGAAAAGTGAGTAAGGCATCATCCTGCTGGGGCAGCATCAGAAATTTCAGTCGATATCGTCGTTCACCGGAACGAGCGGAAATCTCCACGAGTCCATCGCTTCGCAACTGAATGTCCGGGTCAGGCGGTGTCGCACCGGCGTATTGAAGCTTGTTTACATCATACTGTATTTCAGCCGACAGAGAGTCGCTCGCCGTGAGCAGCACTTCAACGGTATACAGGCCGGATTCGTTCCCTTCGGTTGGAACGCGCAACTCGGCGGCAGACCCTGCACTCGGCAACCACGGCAGACAGGACAACGCGAGAATGACCGCCAGACGCACGAGCGTCGGGTTTGTTCGAACATTCGTCATGCGCTGCCTCTGGTGCTGCCTTGTCACTCGTGCGCCGCAATCAGACCGGCACTGAGCAGGCCGGCCAGCAATTTCTGAGGATCGCGCCAGACGATAAGTCGGACCTTTTTCTTGAGATCCGCGTATCGAGCGTTTGCCTCATCCTGCTCCGTCACATTGCGAATGACCACGCACAGAATGCGCCCCGGAAAAGCATCGACCACCTTGTGGTAAATCTCCGGATCGCGCTCGCCGGAATCACCCAACAGAATCGCGGAGGTAGACGCCGTGCGGGTAAGCAAGTCAGAGATTTTCTTCATCTTGTAGTCGGTCAACTCTTCATCTTTTTCTTCCCACTTTTCCTTGAGACCGAATTCACGCAAAATGAGAGTGCAGGGCGGAAATTTCTGCACATCAAAGAACGCCTCGAGTCGCGGGGCAAGATACATGGGCGATGCCGAGACGAAGACCAGATGTCCCGGCCGATCAGGTTCGGTGCCGCGCACCAGCGCCTGGTAAATCTGCGGTGTACCAGCCACCACGCCTCGTTTTTCCGGGTCGGTGAAGAAGGTTTTCATGAGCATCTTGAAACGACTTGTGACCATTGTCACCATAACAGTATCATCAACATCGCTGATCACCAGAAAAGAAGGCGACGCCGTTCCCAGATATCGATAGGACTCACGCCACCCGGACCGACTGTCGGACGTGAAGACAAACTCGAGTGGTTCCGAGGCCAGGAGCGAGGAAAAGGTCGCTAATGCCTCAACATGGAAATTGCCGCCATCATCGGTTTTCGTTTTCCAGGTGTCTGAGCCGAGAGCGATGTTGAGAGAAAAGTTCTTGCAACGATGAGAGAAGAAGTTGCCGAACGCCCTCGTCTTGAGGTCATCGCCGGCATCGTCATCATCGATATAGATCATCTTCCCTTGAATCAGCCATTGAGACGGGCGAAATGGGAAGAATGACTTGTACACAATGCGCGGCACCGCGGCCGATGCCGCCCAAGCCGCGCCGAGCACGATGGCGAGAGTCAGCAGCAGTCGCATTCCGAATCGGTATTTTCTCATAACATTCCTCCGTTTACGGCTCCCAGCCCGGGAACCACTCCATCAATTCCTGGACACTTGCCTTGTGCGGCCGATGCCCGCCGAAGATGCTGCGAATGAAGTTTCGCTTGCCACGCTTCTTCAATCGATTCATGATGACTTTGCCGATCAGACGCGGGTTGTCCCAGGTCCCCTGCACGGTAAGATCGATGTAGGGAATGCCGGTCGCCTTGTCCTGAACCAGTTTCGTCATCTTACCGAGCTTCCTGCCGATTTTGGTTCTTCGCAGCGGCTGCGGGTTGAACATCAGACGTCCGTCAATCTGTAACTGACGCGGATCGAACGCACTATCCTCGATTTCGAGACGCAGGTCGGGACCCGCCAGCAGGCCGTCGGCGAGCCGCAATCGGCCGCGTTCCGCCAGATCGCCATCGGAAGAAAGATACAGGTTCAGCGTGCCGGTGGCAAACTCGGGTTCTTCAAGCATGTTCAGACCGATGCGATCCATCATCGCTTCATCGACCGGCAGTGCCAGCACTTTGAGATTCTGCAGCCCAAGGTGTACCAGCAGGTCGCGTTGCCCGCCTTCCGTCTGCCGGGCCTGAAAGCGACCCGACAGCAGACCGATCACGAGATTCTGTCCGTCTCGCGAAAAACTGCCCAGATCGATTCCCGAGAATCCGCCGGATGCGTCAAAACGTACCGCCCGCCCCTTCCTCAACTCGGCAACCGCTGAGGCAATCTGCAAACGGCCGCCCAGCACACCGATATCGCCGGGTTCGATCTGCAGCAAACCATCGGTCGGACGGTATCCGAACGTGAGATCGACAGTACCGATCGGAAAACGGTATTCCTGCTGGTCGCTTCGATAGATGATTTCCGTTTTTTCACTGCCGCTGACTCGGACGCGAATCGCAGGCTTCTGCAACGGACCGCTCAAGTGAACGCTTCCGGCATAGCCCCCCTCGATCGGGAATGACACGGAGGGAACGCGCAGCCCGGCAAAGAGAGCCAGAACATCGGTGGGAAACACCTGCTGCGCCTTGCCCTCGAGATCGAGACGACACGCCCCAAACGGGTCGAGCAGACTTCCTCGACTGATAGAAACGCGAGCGCGGCCGAACTCGGCGGTGACCCCCTCGATCGTCAGAGCGAGCGGTTCAGATGCCAGCTTTCTTGCCAGCACCAGCGAACCGGTTCCCTTTTTCATCGGCAGTGAGGTTCCGGGCCAGGTGAATCCGACATCCTCGAGTCCTACTCGTCCTTCACCGAGATACCGATTGCGAGAACCTTTCAACGCTATCGTCGCCGATACCGTACCGGTGGCATTGGTGAGCGGCGGCAGCTCAGGCATACCCGCCAGTTCGCCACCCCACACGCGCTGCAGTTCGTGTACCGGCAGCTGACTCAGCTTCACGTTCAGTCGTTCGACGGTCGGCATCCACCGGCCGTCACTCAGACGCTCGACGGCTGCCTGCCCATCGAGAGCGAGCGGCGCTTTCAGCCAGGCGGCAGTGCCATGTGAAATGACGGCATCAAACCTGGTCGGACTGCGCTGCACCAGATCAAGTGTACCGCCAAGCTCTCGCAGGTCAAGCATCGCCGGCTGCCCTCTCGATCTGCGCAACGGAATGCGAACCTGAAGACCGGCGAGCTTGCAGGAAGCACGACTCGTGAGCTGAGAGATGGTTCCCGAGGCGGTCCACTCGCCCTGTAATCCGCCGGACATGTCGAACGGAAGCGCGAATCCGCCTGCCCGACCGAGTTCTCGGCTCAACTTCTGCATGTTGTCAGCGGCGAACGCCACGCGAACCTGCCTGACCCGCTGCAATCGCGGTTGCATCTCGAGTTCCCCACGCAGCTGCGTGTCATACAGACTCGCGTTCAATCCAAGCGTGAACGTATGCTCAGCGGCTTTCACACTACGCTCATAGCGCCAGACCGCCTTCAGCAGATCAAGAATAAACGTGACCCCATGCCGTTCCCCACGCACGGATTTCGTTCGGATTTCGCCGCGGTAGGCTCCGGCCGTCGGAGACTCGAGCGTGAAAGTACAAGGCAGTTCGACCCGATGACCCGGCCAGGTCAGCAGCAAATCAGGAAACGTGAATTCACCGCGCACGACCGGCCAGGCCATCGGTCCCTCGCCGGCGACCACCGCCGAAAACCCGCCTGATACATCCATCTGACGTCGGCCGAACAATTCGGCAACCGCGGGCACTTCTCGCAACTGCCGCACAACCTCGCCGCAATCACGGCTGCGCAGCCGAACACCCAGCGACTGGAACTCATGCCGGGCGAGGTCGGCGGAGAGCGTCGCCTGCAGCCCAACTCCAAAAACCTCAGCAGAGAGTGAAGCCTGAACCACCGGCGGCCGCTTGTTTTCGTAAAACAACGCGTCGGGCGTCGTTGCCTGCACGTGCAGCGGAGCGAACTTCAAGACACGCTTTCCGCGAGAGATCAGCAGGTGATCGGCATCGATCGCGAGTTCCGGCTTCGGCTGACTCGGACCGAAACTCATTCGCATCAGCTGACTTCCACGTAAAGTCAGCAGATCGAAACCTGGGTCTATTCCTCTCGGCAGCAGTCTCCGCACGCTTTCCGCATCGATAGTCCAGTTCGAGTTCCCAGAGAGATCAGCGCCGATCTCGATGAGACCGTTGCGCCATCGACGGCCGCTCTCGTCAAGTTCGACCGTTCCCGATGCGGCGACGGAAAGTCGGTCGAAGCGAAACCCCACTCCCTGCAATTCAAGCCGTCGTTGTGCCAGGGTGATGTTTCCCTGCAGTGACAGTCGGCGCTCCAGGCGCACGGGGTCGCGAATCGTCGCCCCATCCAAGGCGATGTGTATCTGCGACTCCCCGAGTCGAGACTCATCCGTGACCGCGCCCGAAATCTCGAGCGGCCCGAGAACCCCGAGCCGTTTCGTGTAGCTTGCCCAGGTTTCCCTGATCGCTGCTGGTACAAGTCGTTCGGGCAATACGTCTGCAATGGGAAAGTCGGGGCGGACAAGGATATGAACATCGCCGTTCTTCCAGCGCGGAGCCGCCGGTCCCACCTCTTGTCTGACGGCAACTCGCAGCATCCCGGCCGCGCGATCGAGAGCCGCCTCGAGACGTCGTTCACTCGGGCCTGGATGGGACAACCCGGCTCGCCAGTTCAGAGTCTCCGTGGCGATGCGAGCCGTGAAGCTCGCGTTCACGTCTCCCGACGGACCAAGATGAAACACTCCCGACTGTTCGACACGAATACCGTTCCAGAATCCGTCCAGTCTGGTCACGGCCCCTTCACGTTTCTGAAGCGCGCAAGCCACCATACCATGCTCGATATCGACGACTTCGGGAAACTTCAGACGCAGATCGCTCACCTCGATGAGCGCTTCGGCATCAGCCGGACCGGCCGTGTCATCTGATGACATTCTGATCTTGACGCTTCCGGCGAGATCGAGATTCAGATGCAGGCGCTCAACCAGACGACGAAGGTCGGGCAAGATGATCGCGCCGTTCAATGCCCGAAAAACGGAATGTCTTCCGTATTCGTCCGGGTTCATATTAAAACGAAGAGAGAAACGATCGCGATTTCGCTCATCGAGAATCGTCACGCGCTTCTCCCCTGTCGCCCGGTTTTCCATTCCAATGGCCAGACGCTGTCCGAGCAGTTGGAGGCTGCAGCTCCAGTTGCCTGACCGCACATTGCGACTCAAAAGGGCGAACATCAGGGGTGACGGCCCCTCTCCGCTCACTCGCGAATGAACACGCAGCGTATGGTCGACCGTCATCTCTCCGTCGGAACCAACTTCGGCTGAAGCCTGATGCTGTTCGACGATCACATCGACGCCGGGCACATCAATGTTCCCTGGAGGCAGACGAAGCAATCGAGCGATTCCCTGGTCGGGAAAGAAGTCTCGCGGTCTCGGAACCTGTACGGAAAGATTCTCGATCACGACTTTCCGTAAAGTGGAACCGGCAAATGCCTCGGAACCATCTGCGGCGGCGGCATTCGTTCTTGTCGACGGAATCGCCGGCTTCGGAGCGGCGTCGCGGAAATCCCAGATCGCTCTTCCCTGGTCGTTTCGGCTCAGAGTCAAGACGACATCACGCAAAGCCACGGAGTTCAACGTCGCCCGGCCCCAGAAAATATCGACCAGAGAATACGAGAACTCGGCTCTCCCGATGAACAGAAGCACCCCGCCCTTGGGAAAGTGAGGATTGCGAATCACCACCTCTTCGAGCACCGGCTTACTGAGCAGGTTTCCCGACCGACGGGCAAAACTGAACTGCGAGGTTCCACCCAAAGCCCAGGGCAGAAGCCGCTGCCCGATCTGGACTTCGACCAGCTCCTGGTTCAATCGCAGAAAGTTGATGAAGAAGATCAGCGCCAGTATGAGGAACAGCACGGCGGAACCAAGGAGAAACAGCCTGAATATGCGGCGCAAACGACGCTTTCCGGATGCGCCCGCTCGATGTTCCTCATACCGACGATCGATCTCACGCTTCAGCGATTCCAGCTGCTGTTCATCCATGCGCTAACTCTAGCACAGATCGATCGGAAGCCCAACCTTGACGGGCAAACGGCATCTCACTCTGTGGGCTTAAGAATTTCTGATCCCGGATCGCTGTTCTTGACGAATGACAGCACCGGGCGTACAGTACCCGCCATGCTTCAGAATGGGCAAATTATTGGTCGCCGGTTCAGAATCCTGCATCAGTTGGGCACCGGCGGCATGGGCCATGTGTACAAGGCGCTTGATGAAAACCTGGGCCGTGAGGTGGCTGTCAAACTCCTTTCAGAGCAAGCCGTACAAGATCAGACGATCATCGACCGCTTTTTCCATGAAGGGCGCGCGCTTGCCGCCATCAAGCATCAGGCTGTCATTGACATCTACTCCTTTGAAACCGACGAAGCACTCGGGATCCCTTTCTTCGTGATGGAGTATGTCGACGGCCGGCTGCTGACCGAATTGAAGCCGACTCTGCTGCGCGACCGACGCACGTTTGCCGAGTATCTGCTGCAGCTGTGCGAAGGCATTCAGGCCTGCCATGAACGCGGAGTCATACATCGCGATCTGAAGCCGAATAATGTGCTCGTCGACCATCGCGGGAAGGTCAAGCTCTTTGACTTCGGCATTGCCAAGACCACGCTGAATCAGACCCAGGTTGGTCAGACCATCGGCACCGCCTATTACATGTCACCGGAACAGTGCATGGGGTCGCGCGAACTGACCGCAAAATCGGACGTGTATTCGCTCGGCATCATCATCTGGGAATTCCTGTTCGGGCAGGTTCCATACGATGCGGCACCACAGGCCGGAGCAGAGGTCGCCATCGCCGTGCAGCATATTCAGGCCACCCTGCCGCAGGTGGCGATCGACCCGCACGATCCGCTTCTTCCACTCGTCCCGCTCGTACGCCGCATGCTCGACAAGGAACCGGCAAATCGACCCGATCTTCATGAACTGATCGCGGCCCTTCGCTCACTCCTCGGGCAGACGACCGCCGGCGCCAGACTGCCCTCAAACTCTCCCTCCCATGCGGCCAATGAGTCCGCGCTCTCGTCTGCCGAGAAACTTTCCGCCATCGCTTTCCTTCTCTTCGTCATCGTTCTTACCATTTTCGGCTTGTACGATCGCTACAATCCGCCCCCCGTATCCGTCATCACACCGCCGCAAGCTCTGGCGACCGGCAGCACCTCAATGCCACTGTCGGCTACCGCACCTACCTCGATTGCTGTCGAACCTCCCGTCGCCACATCCGCCGCATCTTCGCCCGTCGCGAGCGACGAAATCGACATCATCATTCCGGCTTCAGAGCCGACGTCAGCTTCGCCGACCGCAGAAACGGAACCGGCGGCGAAAGCTCTTGCCGAAGCCGAGGAACTCATGCTCCGCTTTGCCCCCGGTCTTTCGACGAAACCGGTTCTTGAGCAGATCGATCGAGTCGGCAGGCTGTCCGACCGGGAAACCGCAGATCGGTTGAGAAGCAAATTCGCCACCCTGCTCGTTTCGACGGGCGATGCCTTTGCGGAATCCGACCCGGCAAGTCAACTTCGTTACCTGAGGGTTGCCGACGACATTGCCTCTCTGCCCGGTCTGGCGAAGCGAATTTCTGAGATCGAAAAGCAGCTGAACGAGGCGAGCAGCCCTTCGCGTCAGCGGCAGGAACTTGAAACCAGAATCCGTGAGTCTCTCGGCAGCACACTGCCGCTCGCGAATCCGCAGACGGTGCTTGACGACATCACTGCGCTCGCGTCCTTCACCGGAGACACGCTCAAGGCCGATGAGCAAAAGATCAAGCTGGTCGGCAAACTGATGAACGATGCCTTCGAGCGCGCCGATTCGAACCCTGCAGCAGCCCTTTCCATGCTGCGGTTTGCCGTGCGTCTGGCCCCCGAAAACGATGACTTGAAACAGTCCATCGCCGCCCTGGAGCGAAAAGTCGGCGAGACCACCGCCCCCAAACGGCGAGACAGGCGACCGTCGTCCCCATGAGGCGTATTGATCCGTTGTTCAAAGATACCCTGGCAGGCAAAACCTGGCGTGCCTTGCCGTTCTTCATGAACGCCCTGTCACTTGGAGGCCCGTTACTGACAGCATTTCAACCGGCCTACGGCTCGACCGCCTGGTTCTCTGTCTGCTCAAGTCTGCTGGTAGCGCCAATCTATGCGTTGTTCATTCTGCATCTTGGGTTGGCTTTTCTTCTGAATCGCCGCTTTTCCAACTATCTCGCCGCAAGCGGCCTTGACCTGCTGCTCTTCTGTCCGCTGTTTTTCTTTTCAAGTCACATTGCTCACCCGGCAAACATTCTGTGCATCAGACAGGCTCTGGTTCTGCTTTATGACTATCTCGAACAGGGCACTCTCTCACACCTGACGCTGGCCATCTCGGAAAAACCGGCGCGACTGATCTGCATCAGCTTCCTCGGAGTCATCTTCCTCGGTTCTTTTCTGCTCGTGCTGCCGATCGCGCTGGCGCCCAACCAGCAGGCGTCGTTTCTCACGGCTCTGTTCACCGCCACCTCAGCCGTATGCGTCACCGGGCTGAATGTCATCGACCCTGGCACCTACTTCAGCATCTTCGGGCAGATGGTCGTATTGCTGCTGATTCAAATCGGCGGACTGGGCATCATGACCTTGTCAGCCGCCGTGTCGATGCTGCTCGGCAAACGGTCGGCCATGTCACAGCAGTCGGTCATGCAGAACGTGCTTGATCAAACTGATCTGGCCGGTCTGAAAAACCTCCTGCGAGACATCATTTTCTGGACCTTTGTCACCGAAGCAGTCGGGGCTCTCGTGCTCGCGGTACGATTCTCACAGCTCCTTGCCATGCCCCTGGCCAAGGCAGTTTATTACGGGGCCTTTCACTCGGTGTCCGCTTTCTGTAACGCCGGGTTCGCCCTGTTTCCGGACAGCATGATGGGTTTTGCGGAAGATGGAATCGTCAATATCACGGTTATCGGACTCATCGTCAGCGGCGGCATCGGTTTTTCGGTGATGGGCGTGTTGCGCGCTTATGTCACCGGCAAATATGGAAACAAAAGCCTTGACAACCACACCTTCCTGGTACTCTACACTTCTGTGGCGCTGATCATTCTCGGTGCCGTCTCGATCCTGATTCTCGAGAGTTCCGGCCTGGCTTTTCAGCATCTCACCTTCAAAGGGAAAATCTACGCCTCGCTGTTTCAGTCCGTCACCGCGCGTACCGCCGGGTTCAACACCGTCGACACGTCGGCACTGGCCGTTCCGACCGCGTTCATCCTCATCATGCTGATGTTCATCGGGGCATCGCCCGGCTCGACCGGAGGCGGCATCAAAACCACGACCTTCGCCATCATGGTCCTGACGCTGGTTTCACAGATCAGAGGCGAGTCAGAGGTGAATCTGCGGGAACGTACCGTGCCCATGGATCTCGTGCTGAAAGCATTTCTTATCGCGGCCATCTCAGGCTGTCTGATTGCGGTGTACACGCTGTTACTATTGATCACGGAAGGCAAGCCGCTGACCTCGCTTCTGTTCGAAGTAGTCTCGGCCTTCGCGACGGTCGGTCTGTCGTTGAACTTCACATCGCAGTTGACAACCTGGGGCCGAATCATCATCATCACGCTCATGTTCATCGGCCGGGTCGGACCGCTCACCCTGGCTCTGTCCTTCCATAATCCGCCCCGCAGGGGAGATGTGCGGTATCCGGCCATGCGCATCATGGTCGGTTGATTCAGGAGATTACGCATGCAATCTGCCGTTATCGGACTCGGACGTTTTGGCGCCAAGCTGGCAATGACCCTGTTTGCTCTTGGCGGTGAAGTTCTGGCCATCGACTCGAACCGTGAAGCCGTCGAGCGCATCAAAGACCATGTGTCCCATGTCGCGATCGCCGACTGCACCGATGAGTTGGCCATGCGCGATCTGGGCGTTCAGGATATGGACGTGGTGATTATCGCCATTGGCGAAAAAGTGGAAACCAGCATTCTGACCACGGCCATTCTGCGTCGCCTCGGCTGTCCGCGCATCATGTCGCGCAGTGTCAGCCGCATGCAGGGGCAGATTCTCATGGATGTCGGTGCGCACGAAGTGTTCTCTCTCGAAGAGCAGATGGGGGAACAGATGGCCCGCAAACTCGCGGCTCCGCAGATTCTCGACAGCATCACTCTGAGCTCCGGTCACTCGATGGTGGATTTCGCCGTACCAGACGAGTTCGTCGGAAAAACGCTAAAAGAGCTGAATCTCAGAGCAAGATTCGGCATCAACATCATTGCGGTGAAACGTCGCATTCCGGCTATCAACGAACGGGGTGAAAACATCGTCAAAGTCACCCTGAACGATCTGCCTTCACCCGATGAAAAGATCACAGCCGACGACGTGCTGGTCGCTGTGGGTTCAGACGCCAAGCTCGAAGCCATGACCTCGAGCCTCGCCCGGGAGGTCTCGGAATGATCATTCGCCTTTCCATGACCCAGCGGTACAAGATCGGTGCCGCCTTTGCCGTTTTTGTCATCGTGTTTCTCGGGCTCACTTCCGTCTATCAGCTGCATCTGCAGACCGTCCACGAAGAGAGTCTGATTCAGGACCGCCTGCAGGGAATCGCCGCCTTGAACGCTCTGCAGCAGATTCAAGATCGATTCCAGCGGCTCGAGATTCCCACCGGTTTCATCCTGCGCCCCGATTTCAATCAGGACCTCCAGTCTCAGCTGGCGGGCATCGCTTCTCTCACGGCTCCGATCAACCGGATCGGCACACAAACGACCCCATCGGAAGCGCTGCTCGTAAACTCTGCGGCATCGCTCTCCGAAGTGCTGCGTCAGACGATTCCGCCGTCGCTGCTGTCTCAACAACACTCCGCGTCACAGGCAATCCCTCTCTTTTTTCCGCAGAATCGCCCGATTCAGCCGATCATCGATGCTTTTGTCGGCGCTCTCGCCGCGTATCAGGAGGATACAAAGAAGATCAACGACTCCTTTCGATCGCGGATGCGCGCCATGCGCCAGGATACGCAGGCTCGCATCGGTCTGCTGACTTTGGCCACCATTTTCTTCGCCTTGATTCTCGGGTTCTTTTTCTCGCAACAGATTTCACTGCCGATTCAACGGGTGGTTGATCTGATTCAGCGAATTCGCGACGGACAGTATGTCAATCTGAACATTCGCGACCAGACCGAAGATGAAATCGGGCGCATTTTCAGCGCTCTGTTGCACATGGTGAGTCATATCGCCACACGCGATCAACTCAAGCTTGAAAAGATCGATCTCGAGAAACGTCGCTTCGAAGTTCTCGGCAACCAGATCAAGATCCCGTTCTTCATGCTGAATCGCGACCGGCAGGTCGCTTTCGCCAATCACGCCTGTCTCGAACTCTTCCGTCTGGCCTGGGACGACGTCTACGAAGTCGAACTGACGAAAATCGCCATTCCGCCCCAGCTGAAAGAAGAGATTGCCGGCGGCATCACCGCCCAGAAATGGAACGAGGAAAAGCATCTCGAGCTGCTCGGCGAAAATTACGCTTTCGATCTGACCTTGCGCCTTGTGCCCGTGAAGGGTCATAACAGCGAAACCCAGTCGGTCATCTGCCTGCTCGGCAAGATGCGCGACTGAGCCGAAAAGCCCGTCCCACGCAGGGAAACTCTGCATTCCCCCTGTTGATGTTTTAGTTTCAGGTGAACTGCATAGTTCTTTCTGATATGATGCCGTGATTCAGCCGCTCGGGGTTCGGGCGGTGCGCCATTCAAACGAGGAGGTTCGCGCCCGTGGATAAAGCAATCAGTCTCATTGGGATCGCTGTCCAGATCCTCATTCTTTACGCTCTTTCTACGAACCGCAAGAAGATCAACTGGGTTCTCGTCTGCGCGGGCCTCGCCATGCAGTTTGTCTTTGCGCTCGTCATTCTGAAAACCTCAGTCGGCAGCCAGTTTTTCTCGTACATGAATGACATCATCGTCAGCCTGCTCGGATTCACTCAGAGAGGCGCGGCATTCGTCTTCGGCAACCTGACGCAGCTGAACATCCCCGTGGGAACGGCGATTCCCGGCCCGCCCCCAGGCATGGCCGACATCGCTCCCGTCGTCGGCCAGAACGCCCTCTGGGCACGCCCGGCCGCATACTTTGCCTTCGGCGTTCTGCCGACCATCATCTTTTTCTCATCGTTCATGACCATTCTGTATCACCTGGGCATCATGCAACGCATCGTGCAGTTCGTCGCGGTCATCATGCAGAAAACCATGAAGACCTCGGGTGCCGAGTCTCTGAGCGCGGCCGCGAACATCTTCGTCGGTCAGACCGAAGCTCCTCTGGTCATCAAGCCGTACGTCGATCGGATGACTTTTTCTGAACTGAACTGCATCATGACCGGCGGCATGGCCACGATTGCCGGCGGCGTCATGGCCGCCTACGTCGGCATGCTGATGTCCAAGTTTCCCGATATCGCGGGACACCTGATGGCCGCTTCCGTCATGTCGGCCCCCGCAGCCCTGATCTGCGCCAAGATCATGGTTCCCGAAGAGGGAGTGCCGGAAACGGCCGGCACCTGCGAACTCAAAGTTGAAAGCATCGACCAGAACGTCATCGATGCCGCCGCCCGCGGAGCCTCTGAAGGCATGAGTCTGGCCATCAACGTCGCCGCGATGCTGATCGCCTTCATCGCTCTGATCGAACTGGGGAACCACGTGTGGGGGCTTGGGATCAACGCGATCGGCAGCATGGCCAACCTCGATGTCTCGAAGTTCAACAGCCTGTCGAAGATCGTCGGTCTGATCGCCTCGCCATTCGCCTTTCTGATGGGTGTTCCGTCGCACGATCTCATTCCCGCCGGACAACTTCTCGGCGAAAAAACCATCATCAATGAGTTTGTCGCCTACGCTCATCTCGGCGATTACATTCACGGGAAAGTTCTGAACCCGGACGGAAGCGTCGTCGAACTGTCGCGCCGAACCACCATCATTCTGACCTATGCGCTCTGCGGCTTTTCAAACTTCGGTTCGATCGGCATTCAGCTGGGCGGTATCGGCGGACTCGCTCCTCATCGTCGTCACGAGCTTGCCAAACTCGGACTTCGTGCGCTGTTGGCCGGAACGTTCGCCTGCTTCATGACCGCGAACATTGCCGGCGTTCTCATCGACTGACATCGTTCTCGAAGCCGGTCGGTTCATCGAACCCGACCGGCTTTTTCATTCTTCCGCGGGAGGACATCTCATGTTTCGCCTTTTCAGCATGATACTGTTTGTGTTTACCATTCTCTTTTACGCATCAGCGGCGTATAGTGAGTCAGGCTCACCCGGACAAAAACACCCCATCGATGTTCAGATCGAGAGACTCGAATCGGAAAACCCGTCAACCCTCGGAACAGTACAGGCATACACGATCGGTCTCGAGCTATGGGACAAGGAACTCAATCGTGTGTATCAGGCACTGATCAAGGAACTGGGGAATGATGTCGCGGCGGTAAAGGCTCTAAAAGAATCACAGCGCGCCTGGCTCAAGTTTCGCGATCAGGAAATTCAGTGGGTATCACTGCTCTACGGCAAAAAGGACGGCAGCATGTTCCGACCCATGGCTGCATACAGCATCATGGACATCACCCGACAGCGGGCCATGAAACTGGCGGATCGCCTTCACATTCTGACCGAGATGTGATCGTCCGAGTCTGTTCGGTCAGGAACAGCCTCTCATAAGCACCTCAGCGCGTTGAACCTGAAAACGCGTAGGCGGTGTGCCAGTGCATGGCGATCGCACCGGGCACCGAACGCGGAATCAGCACGGCCGTCACCCCGAGCCGGCTCGAGAGCAGGCTTTGCCAGGCCGCATGTTCCACTTCGTTCGAAAAGCCCGGCGAAGGTTCAGCATGAGTTTGCGCACGATTTCCTTGCGCTCCTGATCCGGTTCTCATTAGTTCGTCACCCGTACCAGCCGCAGACTCGTCATGCCTGGTGTCACGCACTTGCGCGTTCGTGTGAACATTATACGACGATTCCTGATCGGCGGCACCTGCCCGAGCACCGGTTTCGGCGTCTGCGCCGGGGTCCGACTCATCAACCATTCCCGCGGGGTTGGTCATGATCGGGATTGTTCCTGCGGCAAATCGATCATTGACGGCCTGCGGCGGGATTCCCGATGGTTCGACCGGTGCCGCCGCCTCGGCCGACATCGAGTCGCCCGCTTCGGTGTATTGCTGTCCCATGGCTTTTCCCGCCACGGTCATGATCGCGTTGCCGAGAAACTGGACAGAGGCGGTTTTGAATACTTCTTTGGCCATCTCTCCAAGGCCTTTTCCGGCAGCCGCCGCTCCGCCGCCCCCCAGCCCGAGCGTGACCGGTGCCAGCATCGCGTCGGTCACGGCGGTCTTGAACACAGTGCGGGCGATCTCGCGACCGCTCTTTTTCTGCTCGCGAAACTTCTGCATGCGCAGTTCGAATGCCGTGTTGATCACCCCTGAAAACAACCCCGCGCCGACCGCCGACCCGACAAACTTTCCGATGACCGGCGAATACGGGATCAACACCGCGGAAACAAATCCGGCTCCGGAAGTGGAAATTCCGAGCGCCCCGACAATCGCCGTGATGGCCGCCGGTACTGCGACCATACCGACCGACGCTCCCAGCGTCGAACCGGTCGCCGAACCCAGCGATTTGACCGCTGTCCAGATTCCCTGTTCCAGACCACTCATCTGGCGAGGCTTCTGGGGACGAGTAACAGGTACCGAGGCGGTGACGGAAACGGGGTCGTTGTAGGCGTTTCCACGGCTGATCGGGCGAGACTCGTTCGGATCAAACACCGCTCCACCGCGACGTGCCTCGGCCGTGCCGATGACGCCGACAAAAACGATCATCAAGACCAGACATCGAAGCGCAAGTCGAGTTGCCGTATGTACCATGTGATTTCCTTTCTCGGTCACGAACTGTGTTCGAATGCCTGTCGGTCGAGACCTGATCGTTCAGGTTGAGAGCCGACTCTTGCGGCCGATCACTTCGAACATTCTGACACTCTGTTCTTTTCCTTTTACCTCGCGAACGCTCATTTCTTCAAGCTCCACCTCATCAGAAGCCAGGACAGAACTACTTTCTGAAATGACGATACGGGTATGCCGCCCAAGCTTCGATGCGGATTCAAGCCGTGAAGCCAGGTTCACTTCATCCCCGATGACCGTCGAGTCTTTGCGCCGCGTCGAGCCTACATCGCCCCAGAGCACGTCACCCGTGTTGATGCCGATACCGATGTCGATCTTGAACAAACCGGCTTTCTGCCGTTCGGCATTGAAATGTTCGAGAAATAATCGCATTTCGAGAGCCGCTTTAACAGCCGATCGGGCGATGTCTTTCGCCTCGCCCAGAAATACGGCCATGACCGCGTCACCGATGAATTTATCGACATCACCCTGATGCGCCCGAATGATTCCCTCGACTCCGCCGAGAAATCCGTTGAGCATCTCGAAGATCTGCACCGGCGGATACTTTTCCGACAAGGTGGTGAACCCGCGAATGTCCGAGAAGAGAATCGCGGCAGGCCTGACCTGAGCCGACTTTCCAGATTCTGCATGTTCGTCGCGAACTTTCTCGAGCACACGATCTGAAACGTACGCCCGCATGCGTTCACGTTCCCGCAGCTGGCCCACCATCGTGTTGAATGTGGCGCCGAGACGCCCGATCTCATCGCGCCCCATGTCCGGTAGCAGCACCGCGAGATTCCCGTCGCGTACTTCACCGAAGGCCTGATCGAGATGTTCGATCGGACGAATCATGCCCCCGGAAAGAACGATCCCGAAAACAATGGCCAGAAACGCCATCAATCCCATACTGCCGTACAGACGGGCATATCCCCGTGCGAGCGTCTCGTTCACGTGTCCGAGATCTTCCCAGGTTGCCAGAAGAAACGATGAGATGAAGGTGACCGGCGTGATGTACACGTACTGTTCGACCCCATCCCACACGGCCGATTCTTCCTGCGCACTCTTGATCTGCCGTTTCTGCGCAATAAAGGCACCGATCTGCCCGCTCTCGGAAACCGTGGCCGGCACGTCATGCATTGCATACTCTCCCGGCCTGATGAATACCAGACGGTATGGCAGGTTGTGCGTTGCTCCGGACTCCACCCTCCAGCGACGAACCTCATCCATGGCAAACGCGCGCTCGATGCAGCCGACCGTCGCCCAGATCCAGATCAGCCTGGTCTTGCCTTCATACTCAAAAAACAGACTCATGGAAAAACCGCTGAGATTGCCGAGATTCGTCGGGTACAAGCGACCTGCGCGCAAGAACTTCTGAGGATCGGCTTTTTCGCCAAGCGTTCGCACGATATTCTCACGCACCTCTTCACGCAGAAGGTCACTGCCGCCGGGTGATTTGCTCTGCTGTTCCGACACTTTGGCCTGGCGCCCGGCCATAATCATTTTCAGCATCAGATTTATTCCCTGCAGGGCACGCCGATCGGCATCATCGCGCACTTCATAGTTCATGAGCACCGCTCGCCCATCAGGGTCAGTGATGTAATAGTTGGTGAACAGCCCTTGAGCAACCATCGATGCGAGTCCGGCTTCAATCATCTCCAGGCGGTTCTCATTCCGGCTGACCAGTTCGACCATACGATCCTGCCAGACAACCTCCTGACGAAGCTGAAATGCCTGATACCGCAGCTCAATCTGTCTGACCCGCTCGCGACATCGATCCTTCACCGCTCTCAGCAAACGGACCTTTTCAGACTCCAGATAACTCTTCCCGGTCCAGCCCAGCCCGAGAATCGGCAGCACCATCGCCAGCAAAAATGCGCCGGCAAGCCGAATCTTCAGAGAGTTGAACATCGGGTTGCCACGCCAGGGACCGAGCAGAATGACCACGCCGAGGAAGACCCACGCCAGGCTGATTCGTATTGCCTGCAGTCGGCGCCTTTCCATCTGCTTCTGGATTTCGCCCAGATCTCCCATGACCAGACAGCGATAAGGCCAGGCCTGCCGCTGAAAGGAGACGTTCACGCCCAGCCAGCCGTTGACTTCAATCTCTTCAGTCGGATCTTCGAGGAAACGACGACGAACTTCACTGCCAAGAGCCGGAAAACGCTGCAATCGCTTGTCGATCCAGAGCTTCTGCGGCTCGGAAACGGAAAACGCCACCAGAGGGTATTTCCGACTGGTTACGTCAGGATCTGAAAAGTGTACCACTTCAGGAAGCCCAAACTCCTCGGGCAACGCATCCGACTTCGCGAACACCAATCCCATCGCCTCGAAACTCAGAAGTTCACACGTTTTCTGGTTGTAGGTCTGCGAGGCGATTTCCCAGAGAACCGCGCCCTCGGCACCCGCATATGAAGCCGGCAACAGCTTTGCCCGACCGTCCAGAAGTCGACGCATGGAGTTGGCCGGCCCCAATGCCCGTTGGGCCATAGCGGAAACCGAGATGCTGTTCGGCAGATCATCGATCGGAACCTTTGGATTCTTCAACTTGTACAAAATCTGATCGGCAATCGTCTGCCAGACCCGCTCTCCGGGAAGGGCCTGCGGGAGTTCCCCGGAAACCAGCTTGCCCGTGCGATCCCAAAAAGCCCACTGAAAGACTCCAGGGTATTCTCTCTCGTATCGCTCGATGGTCTCCTGCAACTCTGTAAGTCCGGAACGTCCGAGTCGGTGTAAGGCTCGACGCAGAAAAGCATTGATGATGCGCTCGTGTGTCATCTGCTCCGGCAGCTCCTGGGCCTGACTCAAGAGTCGCTGACGCAGCAGTTCCTTTTCATGCTCGGCCTGTGTCACAGTTTCGAGAAACGAAATGTACCAGTAGACGACCGCCGGTAAAACGATGAATGCAAGAAAAACAAAGGTCTGCTCGACTCTTCGCCGAAAGGGCGAAATCCCGTCGGTTATCGGTCGACTCATCGATGCAGGATGATCGCTTCCCATGTTCAGAACGACGGTGTTTTCATCATTCCTGAATTTGTTTCTCTTCAGCAAGCTTGTGTCTATTGTATCACGGCACACGTGTGAGTCCCCTGCCGATGATTTCGCATCACCGGTCTCACTGGTAAGGCTATTTTATCAACGAACACGCTGCACGCGACAGTCGACGATCGCGATCTCTAGCGGCATTCACCCAAACAGCAACAGAGGCGAGGAAAACCCCGCCTCTGCCGCATTCTCTCTGCGCGTCAGGTTACAGCTTCAGCTCGCTTGCTTCACTTATACCGCTGTCAGGACTGATTTCAACCACTTTTTCACCGACGGCAACCAGGACTTTTTCGCCGAGCGCCAGGAATTTGCGAACTTCCGGGAAGCGCTTGATCAGTTCGAAATAGGCCGATGAATACGCTTTCACGGTCACATCAGCTTTGCTTTCCTTGATCCGACTGTCTTCCCAGCGACCATCAATCAGGTAGAAGGTGCGGTCTTCGATATCACGAGTGACGAGCTTGCTCAGCATCTTGTCTGACGCGGACGAGCCGCGCAAGCGCCCTGAGAAACCGCCGCCCGCGCTCATCGACGGCGCAGGAGCGGCCGACTCGCGCATGGCCTTCATTTCCACCGCCGAATCAAAGGCATTGGCACCGGTCGATTCACTCTTCAAACTCTGCGGCGAGAACCGATCGCGCTCTTCCTCGAACCGGCCACCCATGTCGTCCATGGGGCCGAGCGCCTGACGCAACCGCGGGCCGGGAATGGCGGCGTTATCTTCGAGCACCAGATAGGAGGTATACGGCGTCAGAATGCCGAACCGCTTTGCCAGCTTGACGATCTCGGTGCGCACCTCTTCACTGTCTCCCGACTTGCGAATCTGATCGAGCAGATACCCGATCTTGCGGGTGGCCCAGATGCGCGACACAAACCCGTTCTCGTTCTCGCGTTCCGGGAACGATGCTTCGTAATCGAACTTCACCGGCTCGCCGCCGATCTTGCCGGTCAGTCGGACCAGTGCTTCGCCACCCTTCTTGTACCGGCCGAGAACCATCAGGCTGCTGCCCTTGAACAGATCGGGAATCTTCTGCGGATAGACCTGGTTCACATCGACGTTCTGCACCGACAGCTCGACATCGGTCATCGCCGGGTAAGACATCTTCGAGAACAATGATGAAACCTTCTCTTCGATGTCTTCCTTCTCGGACACATACTCAGCGGTACCCCCGTTCTCTTCGGCAAGACGATCGAGCAGCTGCGTGTTGACCGTGTCGCCGACTCCGAACACGAACAGGCGGGCTTTCATGGGGTTCGCAGCCTTCACTTCCTTCAACAGGTCATTGGTTTCAATGGTTCCCAGCGTCGGCGCGCCGTCCGTCATGAAGAAGATGTAGGCGGGCGTATCAGCCCCCTTCTTCTGCAGCGCTTTCAGAGAGCTGACCAATGCTTCCGAAATGTTCGTGCCGCCTGCCGGCTCCATGCCTTTGATGTACTGCAGGGCGTTCTCGCGCACCTCGTTGTTGAAATCAAGAACCTCGGGTTTGTACGGGTTAACATCTGAAGAAAACAGCACCAGATGGAAACCATCACCCTGTTTCATTGCTTTGACGCAAAACTCGAGCGCGCGGCGGGCCTGCTCGATCTTGTCACCGGCCATGCTGCCTGATGTGTCGAACACCAGAGCGATATTCTTCTTCATCGTCGCCTTTTCCTGCAAGTCAGGGCGCGGCGACAACATCACCATGAAGGTGCCGTCTTCGGTCGTGTCAGAGCGGTTGAAGATCGTCGAAATCGACAGGTCTTTCTTCGCGACCGCATAGTACAAGACGAAATCCTTGTCCGGCCGCATCTTTTCCGACTCAAAGCTGACCGTGTAGTGATTGTCATCGGTCTTCTTCACCGCCACCTTGTGCGTCGGCGAATACACGGTGGTAATCGGAGCCTTCGATTGAATCGTCACATCGATGTTCACCGACTTCATCGGTTCCTGCAGGTATTTCTCGATGTTCAGCGGGTACACATATCTGATCAGGTTTCCCTCGACCCGCAAGGCTTCCTGGTATTCAAGCTTGACCTTCTTTTCCTTCAAGCCTTCGATCGGGTAAATGCGGGTCTTGAACAACCCGGTTCCCATGAATTCCAGCAACCCCGGGTCTTTCATGCTGCGAACGATATCCTCGTAGATCTGACGGGCCTTGTCCGAATCCATCAGTTCGCCTTTGGTCATCCTGCCTTCGATATCCATGGCGAAACCACTGATCGAAGCACCGACCGGTAGCGGGAAGATATACACGCCTTCCACCGTGCGCGGCTCATGGTTGTAGAAAGCCTGATCGACTTTGGTTGATGCCGCTGCTTCCTTGATATCGACGCTCACCTTGTGATACGTCACCGAGAGCGGCACCACCCCGCTTGTATCCATTGGGCGCGGACGGCGAATGAACATCTCGCGGTTTTCCGGGTCGACGGGAAAAATCATCCCATCCGCCCAGAGCGGCAGCGCGGAACAAACCAGCAACAGGCAAAGCACGCGAAAGACTTTTTTCAGCATCGGAAAACCTCCCTTGATGTCGTCTCTCCCCTACAAACGCAACGATCGCAAAACGGATTGAAAAAACAACCCGGAGCCCCTTTGCGAGA
>CAYYIY010000055.1:0-3301 GCA_964472075.1 uncultured bacterium
CCCGACAGAACACCCCTCGGAAATCCGTACCAGACCGCAGGGTGAGAATTGCTGGCGGCTCCGTCTGCCTCTTGCAATTTTTGAAACTATTTGTTATCATAATTAATGACTGACCGGTCAGTTTTTGCAAAATCAACAACAAGGCGTACCCATGAAACGTCAGAAGGCCAAGGCCGAGAAACATCGACAGATCCTCGATGCCGCCTTTTCCTGCTTTGCCCAGAAGGGTTTCGCCGCCACCCGACTCGATGAGATCGCCGACCGGGCCGGAGTGGCCAAAGGAACGATCTATCTGTATTTCGAGAATAAGGACGCGCTGTACATCGCCCTCTTCCAGAAAACGCTCGACGAACTGTTCGGTGCCATCGACGCCGCCGTTATGACCGTCGATGATTTTGCCGAGAAAGCCAAACGTGCGATTTCGCTCTATCTGGAGTTATTCGAGAACAACCGCGAAAAATTCTCGATCTTTCAACAGCAGTTAGGGGGTTCAGAATGCGGCCCCCGGCGCGAATTCGTTGAGTCGTTTCTGCATCGCATCTTTCGACCGGAACTGGAAGCGAAGCTCCGCGAACACATCAAATCAGGCCACTGCCGCAACTACCCGCCCCGCGACATTCTGACCGCGGGTGCCGGCATGCTGAACGCCTTCGTCCATCGTTGGTTTCTCGAAGGATGCACCTGGTCGCTGAAAAGCAAGACGGCTATCGTTCTCGACGTCTTTTTGAAGGGAATCGCCACACCATGAGACAGACATGCACTTTTCCTGTCAAACCTTCCCCGTTCAAATCACCTCTCCTCGCACACCGGGTCTCATTACGACAGTCGGTGGTCTATCTCTGTGTTCTCGTTTTTCTCTCTCTCGCAGGCAATCAGTGCATGTGCGCAGAGCCGGCAACGAGTACTATCTGCACAGAAGCCGGCAGCGGCTCAACGGCAACCGACACTGATATCTTGTCAGATGCGACTCAGTTGTTCTCTGACAGCTCATCGAGCACGACGTCGGCTCGGACACTCGCCGAATGCATCACGATCAGCCTTCAACAGAATCACGCCATCGGCGCGCAGGAAAATGCGCTGCAGATCGCCCGGTTTCAGCATCGCGAAGCCCGCACGGCGGCCGGACCGCGTGTGAATCTTCAGAACATTCAGACGCACGTGCATACCCTGCCTGGTTTCGGCAACATCAAGATCGGGCAGCAGGATTCGAACATTTCGAAAGCCGTCCTGCAGCAGCCTCTGTATACATTCGGACGCATCGAATCAGGGATCAAGATGATCGACGAACAGGTGAAAGCCGAAGAGTGTGCGCTGAGCGCCAAAAAAGAGGATATCGTCCTCGCGGTCGTCAAAGCCTACCTCGAGGTGCTGAAGGCCCGGAATCGTGCCGGCATCGCAAGTGAAAGCCATCGGGTGATCAGCGAGCATCTGCAACTGAATGAAACGCTGTTCAAAGCGGGAGTGGTTCTCAGCACCGACGTCGCCGCCACGCGCGTGAAACAGCTCGAAGCCGAGCAGAAACTGGTCGAAGAGGAAAACGCCGTTCATATCGCCGAAGAGGAACTGAGTCATCTTCTCAATCTGCCGACCGGAGAACTGGGACCGATCGCCGACATTCCTCTCGGGTCGCTCAGTTTGCCCGCGGCCGCGACGACAACGCTCCAGCTGCGCCGGCCCTCCGCCGAGATTCAACGTGTCGACGCCCTGCTGCGCCTTCTGAAAAATCGTCATTTCATCGAGAAACGCGGGCAGTATCCAATCGTCAGCCTGCAGGCGACGTATGAAACCGGCAACCAGTTCACCGAGCATCAGAAGAACTGGAATGCCGTGGTGGTCCTCGACTTTCCGGTCTTTGACAGCGGCGCCACCAGAGCGCGTGCCAGGCAGGTTCAGCATGAGATCGCCAAAACCAGTCATGCGCGGGCGCAGGTGGAACAGAGTCTCGATCTGGCCGTCCAGACCAGTTTTCTGCGCGTGCAGGAACTCGAGAAGAAGATCGGACTGGCCATGCAAACCCTGCAGACGGCCCAGGAAAACCTGGACCAGAACCGCATCAACTATCGCGAGGGAACCGCGCTCAACACCGACGTTCTCAACGCCGAACTTCTGTTACGCAACGCCAAAGTCGCCTACAGCAACGCTTTCTTTGACTACATTTTCCAGCAAACCGCTTTGTACAAAAACCTCGGACGACTGCCGGACTTTCTCCAGACGATCCTCGGTATCGACGTCACCCTCGCACTCGGAGCACATCCATGAAAAAGTATCTTCTTCTCGGTATCGTTCTGCTCACGGCTCTCAGCGTCGGTGTCGGCGCTCGTCTCTCGGCGATTCGCAGCGCGCCTAAAGCGTTCAACATTGGCGATTATCAGACACAGCGCGGCATTCCGGTCGTGACGACCCGGCCGAAACGCAAAGATATGATCGTCGATCTCGAGCTTCTCGGCACCGTCGCGCCAACGCGTGAGGTCGCCGTATCGGCCCGCATCGGCGAGGAAGTCGCGAGCACCAGTCTGAAACTGGGTCGGCTGGTCAAGCGCGGCGAGGTTCTGGTCGAGTTGTACGACGAGATCATTGCCGCGCGACTGCGGCAGGCGGAAGCCGCGGCCGCGCAGACGCGCGCGATGCTCGACAAGCTGCTGGCCGGAGCGCGACCGCAGGAAATCAAGCAGGCGGAAGCCAGACTCGAAGGGGCAAAAGCCGCTTATGAAAGTGCCGAGAAAGAGTATCTGCGCATGGGAACGCTCAAGCAGAACAATGCCATTCCGGAGCAGAAGGCCGAGAAAGTCATCGCCGGGTATGAAGCCGCCAAAGCGGAACTGCAGGCCGCAAAGCAGCAACTCAGCCTGGTACGCGAAGGTGCGCGAAAAGAGGATATTCGAACCGCTGAAGCCGCCCATCAACAAGCTCTTGCCAATCTCAAGCTGGCACAGATTCAGATGCGCCAGACAAAGATCGCCGCCCCCATCGACGGGGTCGTCTCGAAAATCAACAAAGAGCTTGGTGAGCAGACAGAGCCTGGCAAGCCGGTGTTTTCTCTAATGGAACTGGACACTCTGCATCTGCTGGTCGACGTGCCGCGCACCCGTATTCAACAGGTACACATCGGTCAGACCGCACGCATCGTGCTCGAAGACCCGCCCTGTGAAACAACGGGTACCATCGCCGAACTCAGGCCCGATGCCGACCCCATGTCGCGCACCTATCTCGCCAAGATCGCGTTCCGCAACACCGATGGATTGTTCAAACCCGGCATGTTCGTTCGCGCCTTCCTGCGACTCGATGATAAGCCGAATTCTCT
>CAYYIY010000055.1:3311-9484 GCA_964472075.1 uncultured bacterium
GCCCAAGGACTGCCTGACCCAGACGGCCACGCAGACGGGGCTGTTTCTGGTGAACGAGCAACGCCGTGTCGTCTTCACCCCGGTGACCATCGGCCTCACCGGGTCGGACGAAGTTGAAATCACTTCCTCCATGACGGAATCCGCTTCGGTCGTGCTTCAGGGGCAAAAGAATCTGGTACCCGACGCTCTCGTCGATCCGACTCCGCAATCCTGACCCCAATTCCATCGAATCGTCACACCCCTATGAATATCGTTGAACTTTCCATCAAGCGCCCGGTCATGATGACCATGGTGCTGGCCTTTCTCATCGTGCTCGGCCTCTTCTCCTACGGCCGAATTCCGGTCGATATGCTGCCGAAGATCGATTTTCCGATGGTGACCATCGTCACCGTTTATCCCGGCGCTTCGCCGAAGAACATCGAAACGCTGGTGTCACAGAAGATCGAAGATGCCGTCAGCTCGATCAACGGCATTCGCGAACTGAAATCGGACTCGTATGAAGGATTTTCAAACGTTCTGATTCGCTTCGAAGACGACATCGACGTTGATACCGCCGCGGCCGATGTGCGCGAGAAGGTCGCGGCCATACGCAGCAACCTTCCGGACGACGCGAAGGAACCGGTCATTCTCAAGCTCGACATCAACGCCCTGCCCATTCTGAGCCTGGCCATCGGCGGCAATCGCCCGGTCGAATCGACGTATGCCATCGCCAAAGACTTTGTTCGTGACGAGATTCGCCGTGTCGACGGAGTCGCCGACCTCGACTTCATCGGAGCCCGCGAGCGCGAGATCACCGTGCAGATCGACCAGGGTATCGCCAAGGCTTTTCAGATTTCGCCGATTTCTCTGGCAGGTCTGATCGCCCAGAAAAGCCTGAACATCCCCAGCGGGCACATTACGCAGACCCGCAAGGAATACACCATTCGCATGGACGGAGAGTTCGCCTCGGTGCGCGAGATTCGCGAGCTGCCGATTCCGACGAGCGGCGGCAAGACCTACACCCTCGGCGACATCGCGCAGGTCACCGACGAGTATGAAGAGTTTCGCCAGGCCGTGCGTCTCAACGGCCGCCCCTGTATCGCCATGATCATCAAGAAACGTTCGGATGCCAACTCGGTGCGCACGGCGACGGCGGTCATGAAGCGCCTCGAAGAACTGAAGAGCAAGCTGCCGCAGGACATCGAGTTCACGGCCGTGCGAAATCGCGCCACCTTCATCGTCGATTCCGTCAATGATCTGAACGGCAACCTGATCATGGGTGTCATCATCACGAGCATCGTGCTGTTCCTGTTCCTGCACTCGCTCAAGGCGACCTTCGTCTCGGTGTTGTCCATTCCGATTTCGATCGTTGCCACATATACGCTGATCTACGCCTTCGGCTTCTCGCTCAACATGATGTCGCTGATGGCCCTGGCCATCAGTGTCGGCATCCTGGTCAACAATGCGATCGTCGTGCTCGAAAACATTTACGTGCACCTTCAAAAGGGCAAACAAAGCCCCAAAGAGGCAGCTGTTACCGGTACAAATGAGATTCTCGTCGCCGTCGCGGGTTGTACGCTCACCAACGTTCTGGTGTTCACCCCGATCGCCTTCATGGAAGGCATGGTCGGCCGCTTCTTTTACGAGTTCGGCATGACTGTCACCTTCGCGACCTTCGTGTCGCTTCTGGTCGCCTTCACTCTGACGCCGATGTGCGCCGGATTTTTTCTGTCTTCCGCTGATGCCGACCCGGAGCGGAAAAACCAGTTCGGTCGCTGGTGGGACCGCATGTTCACGCAACTCGCCGCCGATTATCGATCATTGTTGAACATCACTCTTCATCACAAGCTTCTGACCGTGCTGACCTGCGGCGTTCTGTTCGGTTCGACCCTCTTTCTCGCCCCATACATCGGCTTCGAGTTCGTCACGGAACCTGATCAGAAAGAGTTCGACATCACGGTGAAGCTGCCGCCCGGGTCTTCACTCGACAGTACCAATCGAGCGCTCAGCAAGATTGAGACCGTTCTTCGCGACCGCCCCGAAGTTCGTTTTGTCTTCACCAAGCTGGGCAAGACGGAATCACTGGTCGGAGGTTCGACAACCGGTACGCATCTCGGCGAGATCAGCGTTCGCCTGCACGATACGATTACGATCTCGACCGACCGGTTCATCGCCGGCATCACTCCTGAAGTCGCCAGAATTCCTGACGTCGAGCTGAGCATGAAGAAAACGGGGCTGCTCGGCACCACCGAGTCTCCCATCGTCATCGATATTCTGGGTGATGATCTCGCCGTTCTGCAGCGCATCGAACAGCGGATGCTCGAGATCGTCAGACGGACCCCCGGAACTCTCGACGTGCTCAGCAGCCTGCAGACAGGCAAACCGGAAGTCCGCATCATCCCGCGACGAGAGGAACTGGCGCGCCACGGTCTCACCGAAGCCTTTCTGGCCATGTCGCTGCGCGCGTCGTTCGAGGGAGACACCACGACCAAGTATCGCGAGGGAGACGATGAATACGACATTCGCATCAAGCTCGATCAACGGGTTCGGCGCGATGTCTCCGAAGTCGAGAAACTGCTGATCATCTCGCCCCAGGGCACCGCCATTCCGCTGACGGCCGTCGCCCGCATTGAAGAAACCACCGGACCGGCGCAGATCAACCGCAAGTCGCGCACCAAGCTGATTCAGATCACGGCGAACATCGCCGGGCGCAGTCTCGGCGAGATTGTTCAGGACATTCGCCGCGATATGGCTTCGATCGATCTGCCGCTCGGGTACAGCATCACGTTTGCCGGGGCGGTCGAACGCATGCAGGAGTCGTTTACCAGCCTGCTGACCTCGCTGGCACTGGCAGTCATCTTCACCTACATGCTGCTGGCCGCCCTGCTCGAGTCGTTCATTCACCCGTTCACCATCCTGCTGAGCTTTCCGCTCGCATTTGCCGGCATCTTTCTCGGACTGTTTCTGACCGGCCAGACTCTGAGTATTTTTTCGCTCATGGCCGTCGTCATGCTGGTCGGCATCGTCGTCAACAACGGCATCCTGCTGATCGAAGAGTACAAGTTGAGACGGGAAAACGGTTTCGGACTCTTTGAGACCATACTCGAAGGTTCGCCGGCCAAGCTCCGCCCGATCGTCATGACCACGATCGCCTCGGTATCCTCGATGATCCCGTTGGCGCTCGGGAGCGGTGCCGGGGGCGAGATGCGCGCCGCCATGGCGACGATCTCGATCGGCGGCCTGCTGGTATCAGGGCTTCTTTCTCTGGTGATGATTCCTCTGGTGTACCACCTGGTCGAACAGCGACTACGCCCGGACAGCCCATCTGCAGCACCATAACCCAAAGCCAGGGCGAGGAATCACAAGCACAGACAAGAAACGAACGCCCCGGCAGACGTGACTGCAGGGGCGTTCTTTCGTGTGAACGCGGCTGAAGAGTTTACTTTTTCTTCTTCACGGCGACGGGTTTCGATTCTTCCGGCAGAGGCGGGAGAGGTTTCGCTGCCGAGGAATACAAATCATCCTGTTGTTTCGTCGACGCAGAGCCTTCAATGAGCGCCACCAACTCGGACACCATGCCATTCAGTTCATGTGCCTGCGCCGACAGTTCTTCCGAAGCACTGGCTGATTCTTCGGCACTGGCCGCCGTGCTCTGTACCACCTGATCGAGTTCGGTGAACGCGGTGGAGATCTGTTCGATGTTACGCGTCACTTCGGTCACGGCATTCGACATGTTGGCGGTTTTCTCCCCCATCACGGTCGCACTTTCCACAATCGACTCGAAGTTGGTGTTGATGCCGCGAATGCCTTTCGTCGCCTGGGACACCCGCGCAATGTTCCCCTCGAGTTTTTCCTGGGTGCTGCGAGCGGCTTCGGCGGCCCTCTGTGCCAGTGAGCGCACCTCTTCGGCCACGACGGCGAACCCTTTGCCGGCCTCACCGGCGCGAGCGGCCTCAACCGCGGCGTTGAGCGCCAGCAGATTGGTCTGGAAGGCGATTTCATCGATGGTCTTGATGATCTTCGACATCTCGCTGCCGTCGGCCTCGATCTTGATCATGGCCTGCGTCAGTTCGACCAGCGATTTCAGCGACTGGCCGGTGGTCTGAATGTTCTGTGCCATCAGGGCATCCGCGCCCTTGGTCAGCTCGCCCACCTCTTTTGAACGCGCGCCGATATCGCGCAACGCGGCCGTGGACTCTTCAAGACCGGCAGCCTGTTCGCTTGCGCCACTGGCGAGGGATTGACTGGTCTGGGCAATCTGACCGGATGCGGAGGCGATCTCATTCGAACCGGTACGCAACCGCTGCGCGATCGACGTCAGCGTATTCGAGATGCTGAGAGCGAATACCAGACTGACAACGACGGCAATCGTCATGACGACCAGAATCAGAATGAGAATGTTGCGCCCGATCGTGCGCGACACCCCTTCCAGTTTCGTCGCCGCTTCCAGGAATTCGTCCTCATAGGAGCCTGCACCGATCACCCAGTCCCATGGGGCGAAGTACATGATGCGGGCGATCTTCTTGCGCGCCGACGCATCTCCGGGGTTCTTCCAGTTGTACACATACTCGCCGATTTCGCGTCCCTTCAGGCCCAGCGCGATCTTGATCATGTCCTGGATCATCGGCTTTCCGTCCGAGTCCTTGGCCTCCCAGATGTTTTCCCCATCTCGCTTTCCGCCGGCGGAAATCACATAGTTGCCTTTGGAATCGAGAATGAAGACATACCCGGTCTTGCCGACCTTGATATCCATGATCTGTTTGCGCAGACTGGCGGCACTTTCTTCCGGAATGCCGAAATAAAGCGCACCGATGACTTTTCCGTCCGGCCCGACCAACGGCTCGTAGGCCGTTACGCACCAGACGCCGACCACCTGCGCCCGGCCGAGAAACCTCTTGCCGGCCAGCACGCTCGCCACCACGGCATTCGCGGTACCATCAGGCATGCGAGCCGGAATGTAGGTGCCGATCGCTCGTTTTCCCTCTTTGGTGACGACGTTCGTCAGCACTCGCAGCATGTCACCTTCGTCGTTCATGCGCTGAAAGATCGTACAGGTGCCGCCCATCAGGCTTTTCACCTGGTCGACCAGCGGAGCGACTACGGCCGGGTCGTCATTGCGAACGAGCGCCGCGCCTCCGAGCTTCATCTCCGGCAATGAAACCGTTTGTACCACTCCAGAAAACTGGTTCTTCGCTTCCCAGGTGGTTTTTGAATCCCCGAGAGAGACGCTGCCGAGCTTCTTCAACAACTCACCGGTGACATTCAGATTTGCCGCCACCAGCTGCTGCAATACTTCCTGTTGGGCTTGTACTGAGCCGTAGACACCTTCGGCAATATGATCGAGGTCGGCCTTGCCCAGAATCATGCTTTCAACACGGGCCACATCGGTCATGTGCCGGTTCTGTACGCTGACATACCAACCGATGATGACCAACGGAATAATGGCCAGACAGACGCCACCGATAATGAGACGCCACTTGAGTGATAATCCGGTCATGTGTTCCTCCCTTTACAAGCAGAGTTGCCGATCAGGCGCGAGCGATGGAAAACAGCGTATCGAGCTTCATCTCGACAAACATCTGATGAATGATAGCCGGAACCTTGATGAGACTCAGGCGAGCATCGTACACGGCCAGATCTTTATAGAACACCAGCAGCTTACCGATGCCGGCACTGCCGATGTGCGTCACCTTGCCGAAGTCAATGATGACGGACTTCAGCTGGTTCAACGGCAAACTGCGAAATCGCTGTTTCAACTCCTCGGCCCCTCGCTCGTCGACGGCTCCGTCGAGTTCGAGAATCGCCTGATCACCGGTCTGACTGACGCTGATGTTCATGAGCCTGCCTCCTGTTCGAAATCGAACTATTTCTCATCGTGGTCCGGCCAAAAAGCCAGACTTGACCTGCGTACCTGTCCTGCCGTTTTTGGTCTCGCCCACGAACGGCGCGGAAAAAACAGGGTGACTTTTGTACCATTGTCGCACCATTCCACTTCTTCTGCAACCATGCGCAACACGAACAATCCTCGTCCTGAAGGCTTACTGCGGTTGTTAAACGAGGTCGGATCATGCAGCCGACGGTAGTCGAACCCGTCACCTTCGTCGACCACCTGAAGCCAGGCATCGTTCCCGTAGCGGCGACGCACCCGTATCGTCTTGTCAGGGTTGCGACGATGCGCATGATTCCAGGCGTTC
>CAYYIY010000055.1:9494-19157 GCA_964472075.1 uncultured bacterium
TGACTCTTCCAGAGCCAGACGCAGACGGAACTCCGGCACCTCGAACCCGTGCTGCTGCCATTCTGCCGCGATCTGATCATAGACTTCCGCGCTAAGGTTGCTGAAATGCTCATGGTCACGAGGTTTCAGCTCGGTTTCCAGCCATGCGGATTCAGCTTCAACCTCCAGACCAACAACCGCGATGTCATCGGTCAGTACGGGGAACCGTCGACCCTCTCGCTCGATTAGTCCGAAACGTTCGAACAGCTCGGCGATCAGGTCCGAAATCGTCATGGCCGGGTTGGTTTCAACAATGGATGTGATCAACGCCTGCAGCTCGATCGATCCGAAAGCGGGCTGGTCCTGGAGTTTCGGGAGTTCGAACACCCCGTCCGAGTAGAGCAGCAGACGGTCGCCAACCCGCAACGGCAGCGAACCAGCCGTATACTTCTGCGTCGCGAGCATCCCCGCAGGCAGATTCGCGCCCTGGCCCTGCTGGTCAGGAAAACGACTCACCCTGCCGTCACGAATCAGCAGAAAAGGCGGATGTCCGGTCGAGACGAATCTGGTCTCCAGAGTCTGATGGTCGATTTCCAGGTTGATCGACGTGAAGTAACCGTCTTCACCGAAATAGCCCGAGGCACAGACTTCGTCGTTCAACCGTCCCAGGACCTGTTCAATATCCGTCAGTGACGTATCTTGCAGCAGAGCCAGATGAATCAGATCGGTCATGATGCAGCGCAGCACACATCCGACCTCATGCCCCGACTGATCTTTCAGACTGATGTGACTGTATCGTTTGCGGCTCGACGATCTCGTCAGCCCGCGCATGAAGTAATGATCACCGCCCGATGCGTGACAGGGCAGGTATCGTCCTGTCGCGAACAGATGCGCGCTGTCCGTCAGGCTGGAATAGCGTTTTAAAGGCGGGTGAATCATGGTCAGCATCTGATTGGCGAGTTCGATGTTCACCATCTGCTCGGCGATCAGGCGACGCAGGGAATCGTTGGTCTGTGACAACTCCTGGGTTCGAGCCTCGACACGGCGTTCAAGCTCAACCTGCGCTTGCCGCAGCTGCTCATTGGCCGCGGCAAGCTGCGCCGTGCGTTGTTCGACGCGCCGCTCAAGTTCGTCACGCGCCAGCCGCAGAGCCGATTCCATGACCCGGCGTTCGTTGGCGTCGACGATCATGCCGGCGAGACCGGCAACCGCTGTGGCAAAACTCTGTTCCTCCGCATTCCAGCTGCGACCTTCATCAGTGGAAGCATGTGACACCAGGCCGACGGTGTTCCCGCCAACCTGAATCGGCGCAAACATCAGAGAGCGAATGCCGAGGGGTTTCAGATAGGTTTCGGCCAGGCCGGCCCATCGCGGGTCGTTGAGCACATCATCCGTGATTACCAGAGAGTCCAGGTTGATGGAATCGAAATACCGCGGGTACTGATGCTCTTCGAGGATCATTCCTTTTTGATGTCTACCGGATTTCTGCTCGAAGAGATCGATGCACTCGATCGCCGTTTTGCCGGGCTGTCGCAGCCAGATTCCGACTCGGTCGACTTCCATCGCGCGGCTGCTCGTCTCAGTGATGAGTTGAAAGCTTCGTTCGAGATCGCCCCGATACAGCGTCTTGTTTCTCGCCAGCGCGACCAATGCTTCATTCAGACGCACTACGCGCTGCTCGCGAACGGCCCGCAGGCGCTCTTCTCGTTTGCGGGCCGAGATGTCGAGGCCGACATGCGCGAGATACTGCGGCTCACCGGTATTCGGATCTCGTACGATGAAGCACAGCGTGTGCATGTCGATGACGGTGCCGTTTTCCGCGTTGAGATACTGCAGTTCGCCTTCCCACGCCCCGGTCTCGTGAATACACGGCAGCACCTCGTTCTGCACTCTCGGCAACATGTCCGGCACGAGAAACGTCCAGAGCGATTGCCGGCGAACGGCGCCCTGACTAAGGCCCAGCACCTCAAGACCGTTGCGGTTGAGATATTCGATCTCCCCGTCAAGCGTCGCCAGGGCAATCACCTCGTTGCAACTTTGCACGACCGCCGCCAGCTTCTGCACCTCTCGTTCCGCGCGGCGTCTCGCGCTGATATCGACGACAACACCACGATACCCGGCCAATGCACCGTCAAGCATGACCCGACGAGAGTACAGCAAGGCGGGAAACGCCGTCCCGTCCCGTCGGATCAACAGATACTCGTCCTCTGAGCCACTTTCCCCTTCACTCTGCAATGTTCGCAGCAGGCGGTCGAGATGAGTGGCATGGCAGATGGTTGCCCATCTCATTCCTTTGCTCACGTCTTCCGGGGCATATTGCAACAGTTCGCACGCCTTCTGATTGAGATAGGTGAACTTGCCTGTCAGATCGCTTTCGACAACCGCCTGCGGCAGAAACTCGACAAACTCGCGAAAGTGCCGTTCACGCTCGAAAAAGGCTTCCGCGGTCTTCTGGCAGTGAAAGCGCTCGAGATCGGAGGTTCGTTGCTCATCAGCCAGCAAGCCGCGATACCGACGCATCAGCAGAAAGGCCGTAACCGAGGCCGCGACCGCCATGCCGGCGAGCGCCCCTATCGCGCCCGACACATACGAAAAATCCATGCCCTCTCCGACGATCGTTTTTTCCATTGTACAATCTGTTGTACAGACATGCAAAAATTTCTATCAACCCCGTGTTCTCTGTTCGCAGCCCGAATGGTCGACCACTTGTCTTGAGATCAAGACCGAAACCTGGCCGAATTCACATCCGGGCGCAGATGACCAGGTCAAATCGCCTCCTGCGGTCAGGCCGCCTGGTTTGAAGTTCGTTCGCCTCTTACCGAATCACTCACACGTTTCAGTTCGACCAACGAAAAATGAGAGCGAAATGACTTTGGGACGGGTTGAAGTGTCTTTACAACATCAGGGAGGGAGTGCTACGCTCATAGCGGTTCATTCCCGTTTCGGCGTGTGCGTGGCGCATGTCAGGCGCAGTTCGCGACGACCAGGGAACGCCGAACCAGAGAGGGTCAGCATGAAGAACCGGCTCGATATCGACACCTGGGAAGAAGCCTTCAGTCGTTTATGTCTCGAAAAACTCGACGAAGAGCCTCTGTATGAGTATGAGCATTTGTACAAGAAAGGGCTTTCTCCCGAACAGGCCTTCATGGCCTACATCAAGGAAAACCCCGATTACCTCGAAAAACTCCAGGAGATCCTCGAGGAACAGAAACAGCGGGAAGCCCGCTCGCTTTCCCCCGAGGAACGCGCTCGCCGCGAAGCCGAACAGAAGCGTCGCGACGAAGCAAAAAAACGACTCAGTCAGTACTGTCCCAACTGCGCCCGGCTCATGGCGGGCAAAAAGCAGTGTAAGTGCGGATACAAACGCGGAAAGGATGAACAATGACCGCCAAGTCAAGAACCCGCAAAACACTTTCGCCGAAGAATGCAAAGCCTGACGCGGAACAGAAAACACGTCTGATCACCGCGGAAGACCTGCGTCGGTTTCATCTGATTGGCAATCAACAGATCTCGCCCGACGCGGCCCAGATTCTGTTCGTCAAGCGTCACGTCGAAGAGCCGAACAAGCAGATCTCGAATCTGTGGCTCGTCGATACCAAAACCGGCAAGTCGCGGCAGTTCACCAGCGGCAACAAAGATGCCATGGGCTTCTGGTCTCCGTGCGGCCGCAAAGTCGCGTTTGTCAGCGGTCGTGACAAAGGCAAGGCGCAGATCTATCTGATCAGCGCCGAAGGCGGCGAGGCACGCGCCCTGACCAAGTTTCCGCAAGGCTCGATCGCGGGGTTCGAGTGGGCCCCGGACGGAAATTCTCTGGCCGTGCTGTTTCGCGAACAGGACCCGGACTTCACTGACGAAGCCCGAAAGCAGCGTGAAGAGAAAGGGTTGAGCGATCCGCCGCGCGTCATCGATGATGTCATGTATCGTCTCGACGGTGACGGCTATTTCAACCGGCAGCGGTATGCCTTGTATCAGGTTACCGTTCCGACCGGAGAAACTCGGAAATTCTTCGATCAGGCCCCAAATGGCATCAATGCATTTTCGTGGTCGCCGGACAGCCGCGACATCGTCATTGCCGCCAACCTCGACCCGGACGGATGGCAGTTCCCGGAGAAATGCCGCCTGCACCGCATTACTGTCGCTACCGGGAAAGTCCAGGTTCTTCCCGGTCAGAAAGACGGCCTGATCTCGCGCGCCGTCTGGTCGCCCGACGGCACCATGGTCGCCTTCACCGGCCAGATGGGGAAAAAGGACATCTGGGCCCCAGTCAACCATCAGCTTTATTTGTACAAGTTTAAAACGGGTAAAGTCGAAAGCCTGACAGGTTCCATGGATCTATGTCTTGAAGCCGCTCTGCTCGGCGACTCGAAAGACGCGGAGTGGAGTTCCCCGATTCTCTGGAGTCCGGATTCGCATCACGTCTACTTCGAGGCTCGCTGGCACGGCACCGCCAATCTGGCCCGCGTCGACGTACGCAGCGGCAGCATCGAATCGTGCACCAGCGGCGAGCATGTCCTGACGATCGGCAACGTGTCGAAAGACGGTCGACATTTCGCCCTGCGCTGCGGCGACGAGACCAACCTCGAGGAAGTCACGCTCGGCAGCTGGACGCGCGGCGCCTTTGAAGCACGCGTCCTGACGCATTTCAATCACGAGCTGATTTCGGGCCTGAGCCTGTCGGCACCCGAGTGTTACTGGGTTCCCGCCAATGACGGCTCGGAAACCCAGGTCTGGGTCATGCGACCGCCCAACTTCAAGCCGGGCCGGAAGTATCCCGCGATTCTCGAGATTCACGGCGGGCCGCACGCACAATACGGCTGCACGTTCTTCCATGAGTTTCAGCTGCTGGCCGCCCAGGGGTATATCGTGTTCTACAGCAACCCGCGCGGCAGCAAGGGCTACGGAGAGAAACACTGCACCTCGATCAAGGGCGACTGGGGCAATCTCGACTGGCTCGACCTGCAGGCCGTCATCTCGTTCATGTTCGGCATGCCCGAAGTCGATACCAAAAGGCTCGGCGTCATGGGCGGCAGCTACGGCGGCTACATGACCAACTGGATCATCACGCACACCGACGTGTTCAGAGCCGCGATCACCGACCGCTGCGTCAGCAATCTGGTCAGCATGTCAGGTTCCAGCGACTACCCGAACATTCCTGATTCGTACTGGCCCGGAAACGGCTGGAGCGAGATCGAAGCCCTGTGGAACCAGAGTCCGATTCGTTACTTCGATGAAGTGAAGACGCCGACGCTGATCATTCACAGCGAGGGAGACTTGCGCTGCAACATCGAACAAGCCGAGCAGGTCTACATGGCCCTCAAGATTCGCGGTATTCCGACCCGCTTCGTGCGCTATCCGGCCTCAACCAGTCACGGCATGAGCCGCAACGGGCCGCCCGATCTGCGCGTTCATCGCCTCAACCAGATTCTCGAGTGGTGGAAGAAGTATCTCTGACAACAGGTTACCATCGCCGGTGAATGAAAACCGCCCCGACCTCGGGGCGGTTTTCATTCACCGATAACATGCTTCATTGCTGCTTCGAGCGTCGGCACAACCAGGACACCACAAGACTCGAGCTTGTATCTCGGATGATGACCGCCCTCGACCAGAATGCACCCGGTTCCCATGGCCTGCGCGACATCGTAATCATGAATGGTATCGCCGATCATCACGGTGTGCTGCGGATCGCTGCCCAGCTGCTGAATCAACTCGAGGCCGTTGTCGACCTTGCTGTGCGCGTAATGGTTATCCAGGCCCGACAGGCGGGTGAAGTAGCCGCCGAGCTGAAAGTGCTCGACCAGCTCGACCAGCGTGTCGATCTTGTAGGCCGACAGCATCGCCTGACCGATACCATGGTTATGAAGCGTATCGAGAACATGTCTCGCATCTTTTCTCAGGCTCGCCTCATACTTTCTCGACTCGTACAATTGAATGAATTCAGTGCCGACCATTTCAAACGACTCACGTTCGAAATCAAACCCGAGCCGGTCGTAGTAAATCCGTACGGGAAAATCAAAGAGATCCCGGTACCGGTCGATCGTCAGCGTCGGCAGCTTGCGATGCGATAACTGACGGTTCATGATGTCGACACACAGGTGCGCATCGTTGAAGAGGGTGCCGTTCCAGTCCCAGAGGACGGTGGTGTAGCGCGGCTTCATGCTTCGAAATCCTTTCGTTCGACAGGCAGCGGGAACGGGGTCGCCGGCGATTCTCCGCCTGCCGCCAGGGCAACGCGCATCGCCTGCCAGAGAATCACCACGGCGAGCACCAGCCACGCGATGCCGACCACCCAACCGGGCATGTAGACCATCTCGGCCAGCTTGTAAGCGTCCGAGATCGGAATGTTGTTGTCGATGAGATCGGCCTTGATGTCGAACACGACGTACAAGCTGGATGTCAGACCGAGATACTTCAGGAACTGATCGCAGGTCCATTCTCCGGCATACTTCGCCAGTGCCAGCAGCCCGACGCCGAATATGGCTCCAAATGCGAATCCTGACAGATTGCGAATATAAACAGCGGTCACCAGAAGCACCAGACCGCCCAGCCCGGCGACGATTTCGCGGTCAAACCGCGTGCGTGCGGCCGCGATCAACAGAGCCGTTCCCCACAGCAGGCTGCCCAGGTAGCCGGCCGAGAGAACCAGCGGACGCCAACCGCCGTACGTAACGCACAGGCCGCCCTCGTCCATCGTGATGCGAATGTGATCAATGCCGCCGCCGGTCAGCAACGCCGCCAGGCCGTGCGACAGTTCGTGAAAAAATACTGTCAGCAGCTTGAATGGGAATACCAGCCGGCTGTGCCAGAACCAGAGTGAAAGAATCACGAGTCCGATCGGCAAGGCCCACGCACGAGCCTGGTTTTCATCAGCAGTGTTCATCAGGCCCCCAGGGCGATATCGCCCATCTTTGTAATCTGGTCACGCGTTCCAAGAACGATGAGGATGTCGCCCGTTTCGAACACATACGTCGGCTCGGGATTGATCACCGTCGACGTTCCACGCTTGACCGAGACGATGATAGCCCCTGAGCGACGCCGCAGATCGGCATCTTTGAGTGCTTTGTTGGCTAAAAACGAGCCGCCGCCGATACGCAGTTCTTCCATCTGCAGAGCCTGATTTTCACCGGCCATGGTGGCATCGAGAAAGTCGACCACGCTCGGACGCATGATCACTGAAGCCATACGCGCTCCGGCAATCTGATTGGGTGAAACCACGTAACTGACGCCCGCTCGTTTGAGTTTGGTCACCGACTCGTTCTTGTTCGCGGTCGAAACCACGAAAATGTTCGCCTTCATTTCACGGGCGGTGAGAGCCACGAATACATTGTCGGCATCATGGGGAAGGGTCGTGACCAGGCCCCCGGCTCGTTCGAGCCCGGCGTGCCGCAACACTTCGTCAACGGTGGCATCGCCTTCGACCACCAATACGTCGCCTTCGATCAGGCTTTCCGCAACCTTCGGGTTCGATTCGACCACGACAAAGGGAATCTTCCTGCGGGTCAGTTCGCCCACCACGACCAGGCCGGTGTCGCCGGCACCGCAGACGACATAATGATCTTTCAAGGCATCGATGCGGTCTTTCATGCGTTTCTTCCCCCAGAGTTCCTGCAGCTTGCCCTCAACCACGAACTGCGCCAGCGTCGTGACGGTGTAAGCCATGACGCCCGCGCCCATCAAAATCAGGCAGACCGTGAAGATACGACCGCCGGTATCCAAGGTATGAACTTCGCCGTAGCCGATCGTACCAAGCGTGATCACGGTCATGTACAGCGCGTCGAGCCAGGTCCATTGCGGCCCCTCGATCACCTTGTAGCCGACGGTGCCGACGGCGATGAGGGCCAGAAACGCGACAACAGAAGCCGTGAACCGCCCGTTCTGATTCGCCGAACCTGATGAGTTGCCCATTTCCGCTCCTGTCGAATGGTACCCCAACCGCCCCCGCGGTGCAAGCACCACGCGGAAATTGCAGGGTCATTTGGTTCTCCTTCGTTTTTCCGTCGGCAAGAGCGAAACTTGTGAGCCGTTCGGCAAGAGGCGAACGAAGTCCGAGAGCAGGCTGCCGGATCGCAGGAGGCATGAAAGACACCAGATCACTCGAAGAGCGGGACGAATTTCCAAACCCGCCCACGACCGTCGACAATCAGCGAACCGGCGGTATTACTCGAGTGAGTAGATGCGAATCAGGAACGGCGGGAAGCGCGGCCTGCGCCTCAGCGGACATCGGATCAACGGCAGGAATCTGCGAGATCTCGTCATCCTCAGACTCCGCTCCATCTTCCTCTTCCGTTTGAGCAACTGGTACGGTCGGCACAAAGACCGGTTCGACGACCAGAAAGTTTTCTCTCTTGTGAATCTCGGCATCGTAGTGCGCCTTGATCGTCTTCCAGTCGGCGAACTGCAGCAGATCACGAATCAGGTTGAGCATGCGGACATGATCGTACATGTTGAAGACGGGGAACTCGACGGTGATCAGGTCGGTCGCGGCCCCACACTCACGCAGACGCCTGTTCCAGGTCTTGCGAAAGTGCCCTGAAGAGTCGCAGCAGTTGAGCATGATGATCCGATACGTCTGCGGAAACACGGTCTGATCGAGGTCTTCAGACGTTGCCTTGAATCGACGATAGGGTTTGGTGTGGCGGTCTTCGACCATCTGTCCGTCACCACAGCGAAAGATGTCGTCTCGTTCGGCAAATGCCGGGCCGGCACCGTAGCGGGCATGCCCGGAGTAAATGACCACATCAACCGATGGATCTTCAAGCGCCGCCTTGAACATCTCTCGGGGATTCTCTGAAACCTGGGTCACCAGACCAATTTCGATGCGGGCTTTCCGACCATTGTAATAGACGCTTTTGCCATTGAGAGTCTCGAATGCCGGAAACACCCCTTCGACGACTTCGCGTGGTGAATCCCAGCCCCAGAAGATGGCAATGCGAAAGACGCCATCCGCGACCATCTGTTCATACCAGGGCCGCCCGTCGGGAACCGACTTTTTGAAGACCCGCGGCGGATCCTTTTGCGGCGCGGCGGTGGCGGTCGTTTTGGTTTTCGGTTTCTTCGCGCTCTTGCTCGATTTCTTTGGTTTGGCACCATTCAGACCGATGATCAACAGTACCGCCAGAAGAGCAAACGACCAACGTGCCGTTTTCCATGATCGCCAGAGTTTCTGTTGCATCCCGTCAACTCACGTATTTCAGGCTTCCTCTTCGTCGTTCGACGAGTTGTCCGTCCCAGTGGCTTCAGCAGCAAGTTCTTTGTCGATGCGGAACCCAGCGGTCACGTTTCGCAGTTCCTCGATAATGCCGTAGAGTTCCTGCGCCACGGTTTCGATCTCCGCCGGATCCTGTTTCTTTTTCTTCATCACGTCGTTCAGCTTGTTTCCGGCCGCGACCAGTTTGGCAATGACTTCACGATCTTTTGAGACCATGCGACGCAACGAATCGGTCATGCTGTTGAACGCGTCCTGCAGTTCGCGCAGTTCGTCGCCGCTGCGCAGGCGCACGCTCTGCGTCAGATCGCCCTTGGTGATCACCCTCGCCAGACGCTCGAACCGATAGACCGGCCCGGCTATCTTGTGCGACACGAAGATCGACAGCGAGGCGATGATCAGCAGAAAGACGGCCGTCCATTTCAGCAGCACGCCGTTGACCTGGTCGAGATCGAAGAGCACACGTCTAGGGAAAGAGTGTA
>CAYYIY010000055.1:19167-36652 GCA_964472075.1 uncultured bacterium
GCTTGTCGATCGTCAGATCGGGGGTGTCGCTGATGCGGCTCCACGAGGTGTAGTAGATGATCCAACCCACGCCGAACGCCACCAGCAGCATGGTGCTGACAATGATGCCCATATAGCGCAGTTGCAACCCGGTTTTGATCAGATACGTGCGACGTCGATGTTTCCCCATGAATCACTTTCCCCCCTTCTTGTCCGAACCGGTCGGTTCGGCATCGCGAGTCACTTCGACCCGCGGGCGATGGACGGTGCAGAGCACTTCTCCCTGCGGCCCATACAGATACTTTCCACCCTCCGGGCAATACTGCACATCAGCCAGAAAGCCGGTCGCCTTGAGCGTATCGAGGTCGATATTCTTGCCAGGCTGCACCAGCGACCGAGTGTTGTTCACGGCGAAGTTTTCCACCGCGACCTCAACCTTGCGCCGGATCTCCTTGCACGAGATCTTGTAAATACCCGACCGCATGCGAAAGAACTGCGGATAGAACAGGCCGATCACGCACAGAACGGTGATGAACAGCACGGTGACGATATACAGCCCGAATCCGCCGGTGCGGGCAGTCAGTTGTTTTCGGTACATACGACCTCCAGAGTTCCTGCCACCATCATCGACCAGTTGCGCCCGTTTGTTGAGTCCCGACACCGATCTGAATGGTCCCAAACGGAACGGCGCCTCATGCCATGATAACAGAAGCCGGCGCTGCCTGCCGTCGCGACGGTCGGCCGCTTCAGGCAAACGAACCTATTTTACGTGGGACGGGCCTTGTGGCTCCCATTCGTCAGACCGCTTCATGCTCTCTGAGTGCCGACCAGCCGCTTCGCGGGATGATACCGATTCCCCTCGAGCGTCCGCTCCTGCGGACGCTCGAGGCGACATCCATCGTGGACGTCGAACGGTGCCATCGACTCTCGCTCCTGGGGCACTCAGGCGCCTTCCGCTTGTCTTTTTTCGCGGGAGCCCCCAGGCCCTGTTGGTGGGCCGAGATTTCCTTTTTGCTCCGGCAGTTACTTCGCTTTGCGCCCTTTCGAGACCGCGGGCGGCAGAGATCGCAACGCCGCGAGAGCGTCTTCAAACGCGGGCGGCAGGGGTGCTTCGAGTTCGAGCGGGGTTTTCGTGCGCGGGTGTTCGAAACGCAGATGCTGACTGTGCAGAAAGTGGCCGGCCCCGAACGCGTGTTTGCCGCCGCCGTAGATCGAGTCACCAAGCAGCGGGTGGCCGATGCAGCCCATGTGCACCCGAATCTGATGGGTGCGACCGGTGAGAATGCGCACGCGCACGAGAGACGCACCGCGAAAGATTTCGACGGTTTCATAGATGCTGATTGCAGGCTTTCCTCGATCGGGGCCAGTGGCCGTCATGCGCTTGCGGTTTACCCGATCGCGTTCGATAGACACCTCGATGCGACCTGACTTCGGCTCGGGAACACCTCGGACGATCGCCAGGTATTCCTTGGTTATGGAGCGACCGGCAAATGCCTTCACCAGCCGGTGATGCATCCATTCGGTTTTTGCGAGAACCAGCACGCCGCTGGTGCCCTTGTCGAGCCGATGCACAACGCCCGGGCGATGGGGTTCCCCGATCGGACTGAGCCGCGTATAGCCAAGAATCTGCGACACGACGGTATCTGCCTCGCGCCCCGCACCTGGGTGAACGACCAGCCCAACGGGCTTGTTGATCGCGATGAGATCGTCGTCTTCGTAGAGAATCGGCAGGGTCATAGCTGTCGCCGCCACCGCCGAAGGTTTCGGGGCATCATCCGGAAAGTTGATCGCCACCTGATCACCGACCTTCAACTTGTACCCCGGCTTCACCGCGACCCCGTTCACGGTCACCCGCCCGTCTTTCACCAGAATCTGTAGAGCCGCCCGCGACCGCTCGGGAAAACGCACCGCCAGCGCGACATCGAGCCGCTCGCCTTTCTGCGCGACCTCGACGGCCCAGGTGAACGACGAATCAGCCGCAACGTTTCTTTCACTCATCATGACCGCGACAGTATACTACGATCCCGTTTCAAGCCATGCCTCTGACAACAAATCACGGTCGAAATGAAGGCGCGTTCAGCTGATGCGACCAAGCTCAGCTCATGGTATGATGGATCTGTCCAATCAACTGATGCAGTAGGGTATCGAGAGGTGGCGAACCATGATCAACCGTCTCAATGATTATGCATTCAAACGGATCTTCGGCGATCCGGCAAACAAAGACATCCTGATCGATTTTCTTAACTCAATCATCCTGATTGATATCACTGGTCCGCTGGTCGATCTCGAACTGGACAACCGAGAACTCGATCCGGAGTTTGTGGGCGACAAATCTTCGCGGCTCGACATTCTAGCCACAGCAAGTAACGGCACTCGTCTCAACATCGAAGTTCAAATAGTGAACCTGGGCGGAACGGAACGCCGCAGCTTGTTCTACTGGGCGAGGCTTTACAGCACCCAGCTTCGAGCCGGGAACGAATATGCCGCGCTGTCGCCCGTGATTGCAATCAACGTGGTCAACTTTGAGTTCCTTCCAGATGCTCAACGCTTTCATCAAACCTTTCAACTTCTTGAGCGAACGACCGGCGAATTGCTGACCCGTGATTGTGAGATTCACTTTCTCGAACTGCCAAAATTTCGTCGGCAGAACCGTTCACCGAAAACCAAACTGGACAAATGGCTTACCTATCTGAGTAATGTTCAGGGGAAAGCACTGGAGAACATTGCCATGACTACTCCCGCCATCAAGAAAGCCTTGACCATTGAAGAGATCTTTGCCCAGAGCGACCTCGAACGACGCCAATATGAGATGCGTGAAAAGTACCTGCACGATGTCGCCACGATCCGCTCGACCGGCCGCGCTGAGGGTCGCGCTGAGGGCCGCGCCGAAGCCTATCGAGAGTTGGTGCAACGCCTTGCTGCAAAGGGACAGAGCTATGAGCAGATTGCCGAGTTGACCGGCCTGACCGTCGACGAGATCAAAGCTCTTTCCGGACAAAAAGTCCAGGAGCTTGCCGCAGCCTATGCTCCCAAAGCGGCCGATTCATCCAAACCACGTCGCCGCCGAAAACCCGCAAAGCCCTGACTCGAAGCCAAACCAGCGCCTGTGCCGCCCTGCGGCAATCACTGAGACGCATGCGCAGCAACCGCTAACTACGTTAGCGTTTTTTGCCATTTTTCGCTATCAGGGTTAGCACAACAGCAATCGCGACTGAGCGTTGTTTTACGGTTTTGCGGTAGAGAGCCTCAAACAACTCGCCGGAGATAAATGATCCAGATGGCATTGAGGCTTTCACGGTCTGAGTGAAAGTTCTTTCTCTCTCTCGATCTACGGATCACTGAACAGGGCTTTGTCCCGGGGCGACGCGTTGGTAAATGTCCGAGCTGAGTTTGTACCAGGCAATCGCGACAAGAACTACGAGAGCGAGGCTGGTCAGATGCGCCATGGTCAAGATCCACAACTGGGGCGGGTTGTCGTTGCGCAGAAACTCGGCGCAGAAGCGAAATACGGCATACGACGACAGGTACAGAAGAAACATCTGGCCGTACCATCGCTGATTCTTTTTCCACTTCTGCAGGCCGACGAAGATGATCAGGCAGGCGAACGACTCGTACAATTGGCTCGGGTGCACTCTCGCGCCGTGCGTTCCGGGGAAGGCCATTGCCCAGGGCAGATCGCAGACCGCACCGTGGCAGCAGCCATTGAGAAAACAACCGAGACGCGCGAAAACAGCGCCAAGCGGAAGGCCCATACCGACGCAATCCATGACCGACCAGAACTTCAGGCCGCGATACTTGAGATACAGCCAGTCAAAGACGAACGAACTGATCACCGCGCCGTAGAACGACAGCCCGCCGCCTTCCAGGTTCCAGAAAGAAAAGTCGGGTTTCAAAAACTCACGAAACTCGATGACGAACAGCACGCGCGCCCCGATCACACCCACGATCATCTGCAGCAGCAGCATGTCGAAGACAGCTTCGGCATCGAGACCGCGCTGCCGGGCCTCGCGCATGATCCAGAGCGTGCCCAGCGTGTAGCCGATCGCCATCATCGTGCCGTAGGCATACACGTTGAACCAGGGCGTCGAAAAGAAAATCGGATACATGACCCAGACTATACCACGTCAAAGTTCGGAAAAGAAAAACCGGTCGACCCCGTGAGGAAATCGACCGGCGGCGTTTCGCGTCGAGCGCTGATCAGGCGGCGGCGGGCGCGGACTGCGGCTCCTGTTCCTCGTCGGTGCCGAGGAAGAAAATATCGATGAACAGCAGCAGCACACCGACATCGATGGCCACGTCCGCCACATTGAAGACCGGAAAGTCGATCGAGCCGAAATGGAACAGGAAGAAGTCGACCACGTAGCCGTACACAACGCGATCGTACAAGTTGCCGATCGCTCCACCGACGAGCAGAGCCAGTGCCCAGCGGGTCAGTTTTTCGCGCGGCGACAACTGAAAACTGTAATACGAGATGATGGTGATCATGACCATGGCCATCAGAATCGGCGGCAGGCGCCAGTCAGGAAACCACCCGAACGCGACCCCCGGATTCTTGACAAAGGTCAGAGTGAAGAAATCGGGAACCACCTGCACCGGCAGTGACGGAACCGAGATCTGAACCACAAACTTGGTGACTCGATCGAGCAAAAACACGACGAACGAGTACAGCAAGACCGATGGGGCACGCAGATGAAACCCGATGTTCCGTAGTAGATAGAACGGATACATCAGGATCACCATCAGCCCCACGAGGAAAGAGACCGTTGACCAGACGACAATATCATTCAGCTTCATCTTGCCCTCACCCGTTGCGTGAGATCATGCCAAACAACGCATGCAGACATACTCGAATTCTCCTGACGACCTCGGCGTGCGGCCATTCACCTTCAGCCGACACGACGAATCTTCCGTTCTTTCGGCACGATGCGGAAGTTGTTTTAGCTTTGTCATCACTTTTCTTCACGATCGGCTTCCTCGACGGTCCGGCCTCCATTTTATCGCATTTCCCCTTCGCATCTGTCTCAATTCGGTCGATAGTCTTAGAGATTGCGTCAGGTGTCGGTGAACAGGAACCACATTTGTCCAGCCCTCTTCTGAAGGTTCCGGGGCCGCTCTGACGGAACCGTTCCATCGGGAGGCAGTATCATGTTGAAGAATACGACAGAGCAGCGCCGCCGGCTTACCTTCCTGCCGCTTCTCGCCATTCTGGCGATCGTTCTGGCAGGCTGCACCGACACCGCGGGCAAATCGAACGACCTCAACCCGCTCGCGGCGTATCAGGCTTCCGGCACCACCGCCAACGGCCCGACCACCGGCCAGACCACGGGAGTCGGCGTCATCGACCAGCCCATCGTCACGGTGCCTGGGACGAACGACAGTACGAACGGGCATAGTAACGCGCCGCTGCTCGACAACTGGCACCCCGGCTGGCAGCAGTCGGATTGTTTCGGCTGTCACACCGATCAGAGCCGCATTCCGGACCACAACTACCCGGACACGGCCAACTGCTATCTCTGCCACGGCACGAACGGCCTGCCCGGGTTCGGCGATAATACGCCCCCCGTGATCAAAGGAATCGTGCCGACGCCGACGAAGAACTCGGTGACCATCTCCTGGACCACCGACGAGCCGGCGATCTCGAAACTGATTCTGCGCACCAAAGATGGTGATCGCATGGATTTTCCCGTATCGCTCGACTACGTCACCAGCCATCGCTACAGCGTTCCCGGTCTGCTGCCGAACACCACCTACACTTTCGAGATTCAGTGCACCGACAAGGCTCATAATACCTCAACCACTGCAACCATCGGGATGTTCCAGTTCACCACCCTTGCCTCGTAACGGCCCGCGCGCCCGGATTGAAAACCCTCCGGAATTCTGCTATAACAAGCTCCAATCGATTCCGGGGGGGTTCTGCTTTTCATGGGTTGGTTTTCACGTCTGACAGGCGGCGAGAAAAAGCCGACGCTGCCCGCCGATCTCTGGAAGAAGTGCCCCCGCTGCTCTGAAGTTCTGATCAATAAAGAGCTGCCCCGCAATCTGTTCATCTGCCCCAAATGCGACCATCATCTGCGCATGCCCATCTGGGAACGCATCGCGCTGCTGACCGATGACACCTCGTTCGTTGAAATCGATCGCACGCTCGAATCGCTTGACCCGCTGAACTTCGTCGACTCGGCCCCCTACCCCGACCGTCTGCGCAAAGCCATCGAAGCCACTGATTACTTCGAAGCCGTCACCTGCGGCCAGGCGCGTATTGACGGTCTGCCGATCATGCTCGGCGTCATGAACTTCGACTTCATGGGCGGCAGCATGGGTTCGGTGGTCGGCGAAAAGATCACACGCCTGTTCGAAGCCGCGATCGACAAGCGACTTCCGGTTGTCGTCGTCTCAGCCTCGGGCGGCGCCCGCATGCAGGAAGGCATCTTCTCTCTGATGCAGATGGCCAAGACCTCTCAAGCCACCGCTAAACTTTCCGAGGCGCAGCTTCCCTATGTTTCGATTCTGACCGATCCGACCACCGGCGGTGTTTCGGCGAGCTTCGCCATGCTCGGCGATATTCACATTGCCGAACCCGAAGCCCTGATCGGCTTCGCCGGGCCGCGCGTCATCGAACAGACGATACGCCAGAAACTGCCCGACGGCTTTCAACGCTCGGACTTTCTGCTCAAGCACGGCATGATCGACATGGTCACCCATCGCCGAAAGCTGAAGAGCACCGTCGCCCATGTACTGAAACTTCTCACCGATAAGGTCTGCTGATGCCACTGGAACTCGAATTCGAACGTCCCATCACCGAACTCGAACAGCATCTGAAAGAGCTGCAGGCGCTTTCGGAAGAGCGCAACATCGACCTGTCTCGCGAAGTGAACGCGATTCAGGAAAAGATTCGGGCCATGCGCGATGACATCTATCGCAGCCTTGAGCCCTGGCAGGTGACCCAGATCGCTCGCCACATCGATCGCCCGTCGACCGCTGATTATCTCAAGCGATTGTGCGGTGACACCTTCGTCGAACTGCACGGCGACCGGCTGTATGCCGACGACTCGGCTCTGTTGACCGGTCTCGGGCGCATCGACGGCCGCCCGGTCGCCATCATCGGCCATCAGAAGGGACACGACACCAACGAGAATCTGCATCGCAACTTCGGCATGCCCCACCCCGAGGGGTATCGCAAAGCCATGCGATTGATGCGTCTCGCCGAGAAGTTCGGGCGACCGATCATCGTTTTCATCGACACGCCGGGCGCTTTTCCGGGCATCGGTGCGGAAGAACGCGGCCAGGCCGAGGCGATCGCCCGCAGTATTCGCGAGATGTCGCGTTGTCGCGTCCCGATTCTGTGCTTCGTCATCGGTGAAGGCGGCAGCGGCGGCGCGCTGGCCATCGGCGTCGGCGATCGGGTGTTCATGCTCGAGTACAGCGTCTATTCCGTCATCTCAGCCGAGGGCTGTGCCGCCATTCTCTGGAAGGATGCGGCCAAATCAAAAGAGGCTGCCGTCGCCATGAAAATGCGCGCCGGCGATCTGCTCGAGTTCGGTGTCATCGACGACATCATTGCTGAGCCGGTCGGCGGCGCACATCGTGATTACGACGCGATTGCCGCGAGCATGAAGGAAGTCATCAACCGCCATCTTCCGGAACTGCTTTCTCTCTCTTCGGAGGAGCTGGTCGAACGACGATATAGAAAGTACCGTTCGCTGGGAAAATTCAAAGACCAGCAGGATATGGACGATGCCTGAAAAACCGAAAACACGCCGGGACATCCAGCGCGAAGCCTCTGAAAAAGCGGCGTCGCGCAAGCCTCGTTCCGGCAAAACGGTCGCATCGAAAGCGGAAGAACCCGTAGAGAAGCCGAAAATCGCCGCCAAGACATCTGAGACCATCGCGAAAAAGTCCGAGCCGGTGAAGGACGAACCCGTCGATGAGACCAAGCTGAAGGCTGCCGTCAAAGGCACCGAACCGCCCGCCTCGATCGCTGATGACGAAGAAGATGAGATCACCGGGCCAACCCCGGAAGACCTCGAAGAGGAAGAGGAAAAGGAAAAAGCCGAGTCGATCTTCGATGATTCGGTGAAATTGTACCTGCAGCAACTGACCAAGATTCCCCTGGCAACCCAGGCAGAAGAGGTCGCGTTTGCCAAGCGCATCGTCGAAGGCGATCCGGACGCGCGTCAGGCGCTTATCACCGCCAACCTGCGCCTGGTGGTCAGCATCGCCAAGAAGTACACCAACCGCGGCCTGCTCTTCCTCGACCTCATTCAGGAAGGCAACCTCGGACTCCTGCGTTCCATCGAGAAATTCGATTACACCATGGGGTACAAATTCTCGACCTACTCCACCTGGTGGATCCGCCAGGCGATCACGCGCGCGCTGGCCGAGCAGTCACGGGTCATTCGCATTCCCGTGCACATCATGGAGATTCTGAACAAGGTCAAGAAGTCGATTCGTATGTTCCAGCAGGAGCATGGTCGCGAACCGACGCTCGATGAAATCTCGGCGCGCGTGTCGCTGCCGAAGGAGCGCGTTGAGGAAGTTGTGAAGCTGACTCAGGAACCGGTTTCTCTCGAAATGTCCGTCGGCACCAAGGAAGATTCAGCTCTCGAGAACTTTATCGAAGACTCTGAAGCGGCCAGCCCCGAAGAGGCGGTCATCGATTCCCTGTTGAAGGAACAGATCGACCGAGTCACCGAATGTCTCTCTGAGAAAGAGCGGCAAGTCATCTCTCTGCGTTTCGGCATCGATGACGGAATTCCACGCTCGCTCGAAGAGATCGGCCGCATCATGTCGGTCACGCGCGAGCGCGTGCGACAGATCGAAGAAAAGGCGCTCAAGAAGCTGCGCAACTATTCGTCGCCGATCCTCAAGGATTTTTACAACCGTTCCTGATCACAGGGTCGGCGCGAGAACGCTTTCGGCTTCGCCTCAACGTCTCCCACTCACCTCGTTCCGCGAAACGTCACATCACCCTCGACGAATGCACTGCGGAGAGGAAAGTCCTGCTCGCGGTTGTCTGCTGAAGTTCACGCCTCTGCATGCGCCTGACGGAAGCGCGTGAGAAACTCGACGAGCTGGGACACATGTGATCCGATGGCTGTTTCGTCCGAGAGAACGATACCGGCATACCCCGCCTGAAGCGTATCATAGAGATGCACGATCTCACTTCGGGTCGGCAGCGGCTGGTGCATCAGAGAACCAAGCACTTCTCCGGCGAGCAGACACGGCTTCTTTACCAGAGCAATCTGCCGGTTGAAATCACGTTGCACCTTTCCCAGCTGGTACGGTTCGACTTCGCTGCCGAGATCGCCGCGGCACAACCAGAGTTCGTCGAACGCCTCGGCAAGTTCGTCAATAGCCTCGCACGCAGCGAGGCGTTCGATCTTCGCGATCAGGCGGCGTGTTCCGACCAACGGACGCAGAAGCTCGGCCTCGCCGGCCGATACCACAAAGGACACGGCGAACTCGACAAACGGGTATTCGAGACCGATCCGAATCGACTCCTGGTCGCGTATTGACAGTGAGGACAACCGGTACGGACGAGCCGGACGATTCAACCCCTTCGCCGAACTCAAGGCACCCGGCTGCACACATTCCGCCAGGAGCCGATGCGAGTCCGGCCGCTCAGTCACCCGCAAACGTATGCGGCCGTCGTTCAACAACAGTTCGTCGCCGGGGGCGCTTTGCTCGAACACACAGGCAAACGGCACCGGAATCACCCACGGTTCCTGACAGGATTTCCCCAACCGCAATTCAACCGTACCGACATCGACCCAGCCGCCGTGAAACTCTCCGATTCGAACTTTCGCCCCCTGGAGATCAAGCGCCACGCGTAGAGGTTCGGAAGCCTCGGCGTCGACAACCGACTTGGACAAATGATCGAGTGTCAGGCGCAGCGCGCCGGCATCGAGATGTCCGGTATTAAGACGGAACCGGTTCGTCAGTCGACGCAGCATCTGCTGCACGGGAGCGGCTTGCGATGCCGGACCGATGGTACAGACGATATCGAACATCAGCCGCGTTCCCTTGCGGTCATTTGAAGATCGCGAACGGATCAGGTTCGGCAGGTTCGGACCCGGCGGTCGAGGCATCTGCTGCCGGCGGTTTGTCGCCACCCGGGGTCTCGGCTGGTTCGGGGGTCGCCGCGGCAACCTGGTTCACCTCGTTGACCATCTGCGTCATTCCCTTGGCGAACTCGCGATTGAGGCCGTTTTTGACCAAAGATGCCAGATAGCGTGTCGGACGATTCTTCGGATACAACGCCAGAAAGTTGTCGAGATACTGATCGAGCAGACGGCGCTCGCTGTCGCGAATCGAGCGGAGCACCTGCTCCAGTCGCTTGGCGAGATCCTGTTCCGAGTCTTTCGGCAGGCCGACCGCCGTCAGAAAATCCTCCTGAAATCTCTTGTCGAGAATCGGAGCAAGTGTTCTGCCCATGTTCCCTGGGCCGCCGAAAAACGCCTGCACGACGGCATATCCGGGGCGCGCCTGCTCGACCACCCGCATGAAAGCCCCAGAGCCGAATCGGCGGGCCAGACGAAACACTTCGCTGATCTCGGGCAGCATGCGAAACATGACGGCATGTTGCGCCCAGAGAGATTCTTCCGGGCGCACACGCGGCAAGTCACGAATCGGCAGGCAGCCGAGCGGCGAACTCATGCGGTCGAGCAGTTGTCGGTCCTGGGACAGCAACATCATCGATCGCGCCTCGTTGTTCGCCATCCAGAGCACGAACGGTGCTTCGATGGCCTGACCATGTAGAGTACAAGTCATGCCGAGACACAGCAAAGGCAGCAAAACTCTCAGACAGGATCGAAGGTTCATTTCGTTACCTCCAGAAGGCGAAAAGCGATCTTTCTGGTTTCGTTCACCGTCCAGAGCGGGCGAATCACGGCAAACTCCTTGTTCGCCGTTTCCAGAGAATACGTCAGCGTCCACTCCCCGGCATCACAGACTCCCTGCGTCTGGTCGAAGGCAAAACCGCCTTTCACCGCGAGCGAGCGTTTGATCATCTGATCTGAGGCCAGCGCCACCGTACCGGCCAACGCATAGGTGATGCGCCCCTTGGCCTGATCATAGCTGCGACATGCCAGTTCCCAACGCGCCGGCACTGTCCCCTTTTCCAGCGGGAAAACCGTCTCGGTGCGAAATACCTTGTTCGGAGCCGGTTCGCCCGCGGGGAGCGTCACGAAAAACGGCAGTTCCCATGGCAGTTCACCTGAAGCCATGACGATCTGACCGTTATCGCGCATGTACCGACGACCGCGCCGCCCATCCTGCTCGAAATCCAGCACCCAGATGCCTCGAGCGTATGAAATCGCCCGCACCGTCATCGTAGCAATTCGCTCTTCTGATTTCGAGTCACGAGTTTCGTATGCCTGAATGTCACTATTGACGCGGACCTTAACTTCATACACATAGGACTTTCCCGCCTGAAACCGAAACTGCGCCGGAGCACCCCGCGCATCGCCGATCACGGTCAGAGAAAGAATCAGTATCAGCAACGATACGGCAAGCAACGGCGAACCAAAGACTCTACGGAAATCACGTCGCCTCACGTGCCAATTCTGAAATCTCTCCATCTCTGTCTTCCTCCCGTTCAGTGTTTTCTTCTGGGTGTACGCCGTTGCGAGCTTTGACGGCGGGTTCGATTCGGCAGGGGCTTGCGCGAACGCGCGCCGGGTCGCCCCGACGAGCGCGACCGATCGGTCTCGGTTCGATCAGATGACGACGGTCGTTTGGCGTCTTCCGGCGTTCGATCGACGACCGACCCGTTGGCCAGAACCGCTTCAATGGCGTATGTCTCGACCACCCGGTCAGGTTCACCCACAAATTCGAGGGGTCGACCGGCCCGCTGCTCGAGTTCGAGCAGGCGCGAGCGCTGTTCGCGTTGGAAGAACTCGACGACATCGGGATGCGCGCGAACGCGAATTCGTTCGCATTCGAACTGCACCGCCGTACCGAGCACCTCGGTACGAATGCGATTCGCCAGAGTCAGCGGCGACAACACGCGTCCCCGCCCCGCACAACAGCGGCATGGGGTTTTCAGCACTTCATGAAGACTTGCGGAAGCCCGTCGGCGCGTCATCTGCACCAGACCCAACTCGGACATATCATAGATGTTGGGTCGGTTGCGATCGCCTTTCAAGCTCTCCTTCAGCACTTTCACCACTTCCTTGCGGTGTCGCGGGTCATCGAGATCGATGAAATCGATGATGATCATGCCGGAAAGGTTGCGCAACCGGATCTGCCTGGCGATCTCACGCGCCGCTTCGAGGTTCACCTTGAAGACGGTTTCCTGCAGGTCAGCGCCGCCGCTGAAACGGCCTGAGTTCACGTCGATCGAGTTGAGCGCTTCGGTACGTTCGATGAACAGATAGGCTCCCGAGGGCAGCGTCACCTTGAAATCAAGCGCGCGACGGATCTCTCCTTCGACACCGTATTTTTCAAACAGCGGCGTTTTATCTTCATACAGCTCCATAGCAGCCCGCTGAAATGGCGACAGGAACTCACAATCTTCAATGATGTTCTTGTACTCATCAGCCGAGTCGATAATGAAACGATCGACATCGTCGTTAAAGAACTCACGCACCAGCTTCAGGGTCAGCGGCATGTCACGATGCACGATCGTGCGCGGCGGACAATGCCGGGCCTTGTTATCCGCCCGCTTCCAGAGTTTCGCCAGCAGCGCGAAATCCGCCTGCAGTTCCCGTTCTTCGATGCCCTCGGCCGCCGTGCGAAAAATGATGCCCCCGCCTTTCGGCGCCAGTCGTTTCCCGATCGCCCGCAGGCGTTCGCGTTCACGGTCAGAAGAGATTTTCCGCGAGACGCCGATGTGTTCCCAGGTGGGCATGAACACCAGGTAGCGGCCGGGCAGTGACAGATACATGGTCGAGCGCGGCCCCTTGCCCGGCGACGGCTCTTTCAGAATCTGAACCAGAACATCCTGTCCGACTTTGATCAGATCCTTGATCGGCGTTGGAAAGATATCCTTGAGGTCGCCGTCATCGCCGCCATCAAGCGGCTCAATACCGCTGAGCGTCAGATAGGCATCCTTCTCGAGACCGATGTCGACAAAGGCAGACTGGGTTCCGGGCACCACATTGGCCACCCGCCCCTTGTAGATACACCCGACGATTTTTTCCGTTTCGCGGGTTTCAAAAAACAGTTCAGTTACCTGGTCATTGTCCAGGATGGCTGCGCGGGTCTCATACGGACCCACCGTTACCAGAATTTTTCGAGAACTCACTCGTTACCTCTTGTTGTGTGTATGAAGAATCGGGGTTTGCCTGCCGAGCCGGAACGATCGCGGAAATGCGAACCCGCTCGATCAGGGTGATCTGTTGTCGCCGGTCCCCCAGACCGGCCAGAAATGCCTGAATAATCTTGGCTCCGGAAGGTATACCCCTTGCCGGAGGCGCGAACACCAGACGCAGAGAGAGCGGCAAACCCGCTTCCACCTGCGCTTCGCTCACCGCGCCCGCCAGAGCGACTTCGCGTTCCTGCCCCGGTTTGCCTGCCCGAATCCGGGTTTCGGGGTTGAGAAAGAACTGCCGTGCCTCTTCGGCAAGCGCGACGGCCTCCGCCGCAAACTCGAGACGGAACTCGACTTCCGCATCGGCCGTCAGGGGCGGCAGGCCCGGCCCGACCTCAAGGCATGATTCCAGACCGAACCCAACCGGAAGCTGCTCTCGAAGACGAGTTGCCAGTTCTTCAACTGGGACTTTCTCCCGCAGGGTGAGATCCATGACTTCGCAGCGACTGGCAAAACCCAGGGCCACCGGCGGGCCGAAGCTGGTCTTCGGTCTCGGGTGGCACCCCTGCGTGACGGCATACGGTACCCCGCTGCGACGCACCGCTCGCAACAGATGGTTCATCGCATCGAGATGCGAGATGAAACGCGCCGAACCTTGGCGGGAAAACGTCAAACGAACTTTCATGTCAGCCATTCGCCGGCTCCGTTTTCGGCTTCGGCAAACCGTTTTCGACATCCGTCATCGGTATGCAGGCGTCCACCGTCTTTTGCTCGGCCAGCGCGGCCGCCCGATGGTACTCATCGAGATAGTATGACCGCGGCGTGCGAAAGTCGATGAACTCCCATGGCAGCGACTGATCGGTCGGCATTTCGCGCGTATAGTCATTCGCATCGACGCCGGCACGTTCGAACGCCTGTTTCCAGGCATCTTCGCGAAACCGGTCGCACCATCCATCGAAGGTCGCGCCGCCTTTCCAGGCTTCGAACAGCACGGTACCGACCCGGGCGTCGCCGCGTGAGAGTACCCCTTCGAGCAGGCACAGAAACTCATCACGCCACGAAATGCGCGCCCGGCTTTTCTTCAACCCCTGGCAGACACGCTGACGCTTTTCATACAGCTCGCGCGGTGTCGCCTGACGCGACCACTGGAACGGCGTGAACGGCTTGGGCACGAACCCGGAAAGGCTGATGGTCAGTTCCTTGCGCAGTCGTTCGCGACGACAGACGTCCTCGATGCGAAACACCAGTTCGGGAATCGCGTCGAGATCGGCATCGGTCTCAAACGGCAGCCCCATCATGAAGTACAGCTTGATGGACTGATAATTGGAACCCTTCGTCGCGGCAATCACATGCAGAATCTCTTCTTCCGTGATTCGTTTGTGAATGATGTCGCGCAAGCGCTGACTGCCCGCCTCGGGGGCGAACGTCAGACCGCTCTTCTTCATCTCGTCGATGCGTTCGAGTAACGTCAGGGTCTGGTCGTTCATGCGTAACGACGGCACGGCCAGCGTCTGATCCGGGAACTTTTTCTCGCGTCCGAGTCGGTCGACCAGTTCACCGAGACAGGAATAGTCTGAGGTCGACAGGGAAATCAAGCCGAGGGTTTCTTCTCCGGTGGCGCGCAGAATATCCTGCGCCCAGCCGCACAGGTCGTTGACCGACCGCTCTCGTTTCGGGCGATAGAAGAACCCGGCGTTGCAGAACCGGCACCCCTGAATGCAGCCGCGAAAGATTTCGAGCGGCATGCGATCATGCACCGACTCGATATTCGAGATCAGTGGTTTCAGAGGCGGGGCGGATTGTCCGAACCCTTTGAAGACGCGACGTCGAACAGGACCGGGAAAGCGCGGCACGAAATACCCATCGATCGCCGCGAGACGCTCGAGCACCTCTTCCCGGCGCCACCCTTTCTGTTTCGCCGCCAGCAGCAGCTCGGCCGCATCGATAATCGCGTCTTCTCCGTCACCGATCAACACCGCGTCAAAGAATTCGGCAATCGGTACAGGGTTCGAGGCCGACGGTCCGCCGCCGATAACCAACGGCCCGGCAGTGCGGTCTTTCGCCGGCAGCGGCAGACCGGCCAGATCGATCAGATTGATCACGTTCGTGAACGTCATCTCATACGGCAGCGTGATGCCGAGCAGATCGAAGTTTTTCACCGGGCGTTTCGATTCGAGGGCAAACAGCGGCAGGCCGCGGCGACGCAGCAACTGCTCAAAGTCGACCCAGGGCGAGAACGTGCGCTCGACCTGAATGCGTTCGTCACGGGCCAGTCGATCGTAGAGAATGCGCAGCCCGAGATTCGACATGCCGAGTTCGTACAAGTCGGGAAACGCCAGACACACCGACAGCTGCGGATTCACCTTAACCGGAGGCTGATTCCACTCGCCGCCGACATAGCGGGCGGGCTTCTCAATCGTCAGGAGTTCCCAGTCGGAAATGCCTGGAATCACCGGGAAGACTTTCCGCCGTGAACGGCCGACTCGGGAAACGTGAACACCAGATCCATTTCCGGGCCTGAAAAATCGATATCCGCGAGCATCTGATCCGGGCGTATGCCCATGACGCCGGCGATCTCGCGACGCAGGCTTTCGACCAGACGGCGACTTTCCGCCGGCGGCAGATTCAACCGGTCACGCATCAACTGCAGTTTCATCACTTCGACGGGAGTCAGCCCTCGTTCCGCCTCTGACAGGTGACCGTCTTCGTGCCGCGAATCGTGTACCATCACTTTTTTTCCAAGAGTTTCTTTTCCATCTCGTTGGCACGTTTGCGGGCATACGCATTGCGCGAGTCGATGCCGAGCGCCGCATTGTAGGCTCGCAGCGCCTTTGCATACTCGCCGCGATGCACGTACAGATCGCCCAGATTCACAAAACCGTCGATCATATCCGGCGCCAGTTCGGTCGCCCTCTGATACTCGTGAATGGCTTCGGCAATGCGGTTACTGCGATGATAGGCAACGCCGAGCTGATAATGGATAACCGGGTTCTTTTCATCGATCTTCACTGCCGCCTCATATTCGCGCTGGGACGATTCAAGCATCCCCGCCAGCAGGTACGTTTCACCAAGCGCCATGTGCACCTTCAGGTCGCCGCGATCACGCTGTTGAAAGGCCTTGTAGTGACGAATCGCTTCCTGATAGTTGCCCGCATCCTGAGCGATCTTGCCCAGAGCATACCGCGACTTGAGGTGATACATGTCATGCTTGATGCACTCGTTGAGCATCTTGATCCCGTCTTCCCTGCGACCGTTATCCATCAGGAAGACACCAAGGTTGTAGTAGGTTTCCGCGTAGGTCGGGTCGAGGCGCAGCGTCTGGCGCCACTCCGCGATCGCATCATCAATGCGTCCGAGTTTGTAGTAGGCAAGACCCAGGTTGTGATGGGCATCGATGAAGTTCGGTTCTGCTTTCAACGCCTTGGTCAGATGTTTGACGGCAACCTGCAGGCGCCCATACTGCCCCGCAAGCGTGCCGTACATGTAGTCGTCTTTCACCTGCGGGTCGACCTCGTTTTCCGTCTTGCCCGTGCGATTGCCCGGAGGCGGAATCAGCTGGCTCAGCGGCAGGTTACGCAGTCGATCTGATACGTTGAGTCGCGAGCCTGATGCCTTTTTCTCGCCACCGCTCTTGCGGCAGCCGGAAAGCATCGCCATGGAGCCGATGATCAGCCCCAGCATCAAAGCGCCGCTCAACCAGATCTGGAATCTTGATTTCATGCAGGTTTTCCTTGTGTGTCGAGAAAGAATGAAAGATGAGGAGCTATTTTACCACAGGGGCAGGTCCCTGCCAAGCCACCGCAGACACGGCTCGACGCCGCTCGAAGACGATCAGACGATGATTTCCCGAGTCGAGCAGGTAAGCCCGGTCCTTGAGGGCAACCAGATCGGCCGGCGATCGATACCGCTCGCCTTCTCGATCAGCGCCGGAAAAACAGAGCCGTCGGCCGGCCGGTGTGTAGATGCCGACTTCACCGGTTTTCTCGTCGCACACCCAGACCAGACCGTCGGGATCGACCGCCACGCCGACCGGAGACTTGAGGTGATCACGAATCTCGCAGACAAAGCCGCCGAGTCGGTCGAAAACCTGCAGGCGCTGATTGCCGCGGTCGCACACGAAGATCCGTCCATCGACGTCGACCGCGATCTGCGTGGGATCCTTGAACCGCTGTTTGCTCCAGCCGTAGCCACCCAGTTCCAGCATGATCTCACCGGTGCCCGAAAGTTTGAGTACGCGATCGTTCATCGCATCAACCA
>CAYYIY010000056.1:0-9358 GCA_964472075.1 uncultured bacterium
TTGATATCGACATACTTGTCGTAGTACTCGCTGCTTTCAAGTCCGAGCGGATACCCCTTGGCTTTCTTCATGCGATACGTCGACAGGTCGTCGAAGCCGCCGAACTTAAAGACGACCGGTTCATCGATGTACGGCTTGGCGGTCTTGTCGAGCACCTGCAGAAAGGCTGCATCTTCGAGCGTCTTTTCGATGCCCTTCAACATGGCACGCGCTTCTGCGTATTTGCCCAGACCGTACAGGCTCTTGGCCATCAGATAACGCGCTTTGAGCGGGTCCGAGGTGTCGGCTTGTGCCAATTCGTAAGCCTTCTGATATTCGCCGGCCTGATAGGCGCTCCACGCGCGACCAAGCTTCCACCACCAGGAGAGATTGTCGAAGTTCAGATAAGAACCCTTCAGGTGCTTGTCCCAGCGGGCAAAGCTCTTCTCGAGAGCAGCTTTGTCTGCATTGGTGGCCGGAGGGGGAGTGACCACCCCCGAACTCAGCAGATCAGATCGCACCCAACCGACCAAGCCGTCGGCGAAGCGCACATACGACCAGCCGTTCGAGGTTGCCAGCACCTGTCCTTTGGTGCCGCGGGGCAGGGTTTTCAACACCGAGTTGTTGGTACCAGGCCCGGATCGAACGTTGACCCAGGCTTCTCCGATTGCGACAGAGCCGGCATCGACAGCCCCTGAGCTGCTGCCGGCGCGACCGCTCTGCGTGACGGTCACGTTCTCATCATAGGGGTTGGTCTGGGCTGTCAGCGGAGCTGAAACAAGGCAGCACAGAATCAGCAGGAAAACGGAAACGTTTTTCGGTATACTCATAGCAGACGCCTCCATGAGTCATGACATACTCTTTCATTTTATGAATACCTCATCTATTCGTCAATCCGCATGGTTCTCGACGGTGCGGGAAAGTGACCAGAACCATGCCGCTCATTGAACCGTCTGAAGGCGGTGCAAAATGGGTGCGCACGCATGTCGTGTTGCTGGTCATTATCGGCGCGGCATTCATTCTCTACTATCATTATCACGATGAAACACGTGAGATGGCCAAGTATTTGGTCAACCAATACGGCTTCCCCATGCTGTTCTTCCTGATTTTCCTCTGCGATGGGTTGATTCAACCCGTGCCCCCTGATCTCATCGTGTTTGGCTCGGGGTTCGGCGGTGCGAATCCGCTGAAGGCTGGAATCATCGCCGGGCTGGCCAGTGCTCTCGGTGGGGTGATGGGGTATTTGATTGGACGCATGATCGACCCCTGGGTGTTCAGGCGCTTTGTGGGCGGAAAGCTGATGCGGCACGGCCGAGATTTATATCGCTCATACGGAACGCTTACCATTGCCATTTCTGCGGTGACACCGATCCCATACAGTTTTGCCTGTTATCTCGGCGGTTTGTATCGCATGTCTCTTCCGGCCCTTTTTCTGATCAGTGCCGTCAGTCGCATCGCCCGCTTTGTTGTGGTCGGCTGGATCGGCGCGATCACTCCTTGACACCGACTCCGGTCGGCCCTACTATGCCCGATCATGACACACCCCCGAGTTCCTTTTGAGTATCTGCGAGTCTCCGTGACCGATCGGTGCAACCTGCGCTGTGTCTACTGCATGCCGGTGACCGGGGTGGCGAAGCGAGGGCACGAAGAGATTCTGCGGTATGAGGAACTGCTTCGCATCATTCGCGCCGCTGTCGCCGAGGGGGTTTTTCGCGTGCGCATCACGGGTGGCGAGCCGCTGGTTCGCAAGGGAATCACCGGCTTTGTGCGCATGGTGGCTGACATCGAAGGGGTGCGCGACCTGGCCATGACCACCAACGCCATTCGACTCGCGGCCGTGGCGGCCGATCTCAAACGCGCCGGGTTGCATCGCGTGAACATCAGTCTCGATTCTCTCAAGCCCGATCGGTATGAGCAGATCACTCGAGGCGGGCGCCTGGCCGATGTGCTCGCGGGAATCGACGCCGCGGTTGAAGCAGGCTTGACGCCGGTGAAAGTTAATGTCGTGCTGGTTCCCGGCACTAACGATGATGAAATCGAGGCGTTCGGCCGTTTTGCGGCGTCCAGGCCGGTGCACGTGAGGTTCATCGAGCGCATGCCGTTTGCCGTTGGTGAAGCTGACGCGCCATTCATTGCGCAACAGGATCTACAGGCCCGGCTTCAGCGTTCCTTTTCACTTGTTCCTGCGGATCAGAACGTTGGCGGCGGCCCGGCCGACTTGTACAAAATCGAGAATGGTTGCGGATGGGTGGGCTTCATCAGCCCTCGCACCAGACCGTTCTGTCGGTCGTGCACGCGGCTGCGTCTGACTTCCTTCGGCAAATTGATGGCTTGCCTCGATGACATGACCGGAGTCATGGTGAGAGATGCAACCGATGACGAGATTCGCCGCGAAATTCAGCGTCTGGGTCGTGAGAAAAAGGCGGGCGGGAAAAGCTGTGCCGGGTTTCGGCACACGACGTGTGCGTCTCTCTCGGTTATCGGCGGGTAATTTTCCAAGGAGCTTTGTATGTCAGAATCGCAGACGACGAAACATTGTGCCCTGGGTGTCGATCTCGGTGGAACGAAGATCGCGGCCGGTTTGTGCCGCGAGGGGCAGATTATTCGCAAGACGATCGTGCCGACGCGCCCCGATCTTACTCCTGATGACATCATCGAATCGATGGCACTCGCCTGCCGAGAGGTCATGTCAGGCTGGGATGGCGAACCGATTCGTGGTGTCGGCGTGGGAGCCGCTGGACAGATCGATGCCGCGACTGGTGCCGTGCTGTATGCCCCTAATCTGCGCTGGACCGATGTGCCGTTGGGCGCGACCCTCTCTAAGAAACTCGATTTACCTGTAAAAGTGGTGAACGATGTCAGAGCCGCAACCATGGCGGAATGGAAATTCGGCGCCGGCAAAGGGCTTGAGAACTTCGTCAATATTTTCCTCGGCACGGGCATCGGTTCGGGTTTCGTTCTCAACGGGCGCTTGCTTGAGGGTGTCACCAATAGTGCCGGTGAGATCGGTCACATTTGTATGGACCCGGAAGGCCCGGTGTGCGGCTGCGGCAAGAAGGGGTGTCTCGAGGCATTCTCGTCAGGGCGTGGGGTTGAAAACATCGTGAAGAAAAGACTGCAGGCAGGAGAAATCAGTCTGATCGCCGAACTCGTCCAAGGTGACTGGGACAAAGTTCGCGGCCCGATCATCGGCCAGGCAGCGCGAAACGGCGACCCCCTGGCTCTCGATGTGTTGCAGCAGGCCGGCAGGGTACTCGGGCGTGCGTTGGCAAACGTTCACTCGATGCTCAACCCCCGAATCATTCTTCTCGGCGGCGGTTTCATGGCGTTGCAGGAATTCTTTCTGCCGGCGTGTGAACGAGCCTTGAACGAGCATGTTCTGCCGGTCGCAAAACGCCCCGAACTGCTTGGACGCGCTGAGTTCACGACCGATGCCGGAATCATCGGCAGCAGTGCCCTGTTTGCATGAAGCCCCTCCGCCCGTTTCTCTTCACCAGTCACGATCTTGGGCGCTCAGCCGTCGAAACAGCTGCCGGTGGGAGAGAGTTTCTGCATCTGCTGCGTGGAGTGGGGGCGACGTTTTCTACCGTGCTGCTGGCTCACGCGGCGCGATCGGGCGTAAAAGCCGTCGTCGGCGAAGTGAGCCGCATGCTGGCCGGTATCGGGCTGAACGTCTTTCAGGGCCGCACGGCCTGTCCGATCGTGACGCTGTCGCACGAGCTCGGTCGTCGTTCGATGCCGCTCGGATTGTATCTCGATGAGACCTGTGACAATCGCTGGTCGCTGACTCCGCTTGCCATGCATGGCGGGCCGGTTGACGACGAGTTTCTCGACACCGCGTCGAATCAGCCGCTGTCGCGCCTTGGCGTGGTCGGCGAGGTTGGCATTCATGGCGGCTATGTCAGTCGTTTGTCCGGGTTGCTCGATCCCAGACCTGATCCTGGAATACGTTTTTCGCGAATCGAATGCCCGTTTGCGCAGATTGCCGAAGAGTTGGAGACAAACGATGCTCCGGTGATTCTGAGGGAGCGAGATGCCGCCGGTCCGGTGGCGCGCATCGACCCTTCGGGACAAATGCTGACCGTCGAATTTGCTTCTGGAAAAACTCTTACGACGATTGAACTTGTACAAACAATCGGCAACTACCTGACGCGTGAGCGAGCGACCACCGGAACCGTGATCGGACCACCCGGAACAAAATCGTTTGCGGAATCCTGGGGTGAGGTGACGGAAGTGCAGGGCGACGCGCTCGATATGAGCCACGTGGCCGGGTATGCGAATCTGCTGCTCGGCTGGTGGGAACCGGGCATCGTCGCGCATCAGGGTAACGGGCCTTTCGGCGATGCTCTGCTGACCGCCGGCTATCTTCTCGAGGCGTGGTCGACACACCCACCGAAAGAGACCTGAAGACTTCACCGACAAAAAAACGGGTGGCGATTGCCACCCGTTTTTTTGTCCGAGTTTGGTCAGTCGGTAAGTTCGAAGCTCAGCTCGTTCCCGTTGTGAGTCATTTTGACCAGATTGGCGGCCACGAGTTTTCCCAATTCGGCGGCGACCGCCTGGCGGGGACGATTGAGTTTTTCGACCAGTTGTTCGATGGTCATGCCGGGTTTGCGTTCCAAAGTGCCGCGTACGAACGACACATTCTGATCTTCGAGAGTTTTGACGATACGCTCGGCCAGCTTCTTGCCGCGCCAGGCGTCGACCGTCATCGAAGAGTTCCAGATCGTTTCGAATTCGGCGTAGAACCGATCGAGCACATCGCGGTGCGCGGGCTTGCGACCGTCGAATTTCATCACGTTCTCGAGGTTGCGTTCCGATGCTGATTCGGACCAGTTGTAGCTGCCGGTGACGAGGTAGCGGCGATTGACGAACAGGCACTTGTGATGCATGAGAAAGCTGCGCACATGAACCAGCATGTTCTGCTTGGTCTGCTTGTCGAAGCCGTAGGCATTGGCGCGGAATTTATAGCGGATCTCGATGTTCTTCAAACGACGGGCGCGGATCTCGCGTTCGAGATACTCGCTCATCAGCCCCTTTTTGTCGCCTTCAGCGCGAAGTTGTGAATGATCGAGCAGAATGCGGATCTTCACCTTCGGCATGGATTCGGCCATCTGCAGCAACTTCTGGGTAATCCCGTAGTGGGTGTACGCGAAGAGCGCGATGTCGATCGTGCCTCGACGCGGGTCGACCTGATCAAGAGTTTTGACGAGCAGTTTGTCGACGGTCATGGCACGCGGTTTGTCTTTCATACTGGTAAACACGATGCGCACGTCTGAATTGATGCGTGTGTCATCGAGCTTTTCCGGTGTAATGTTTCCGAAGGCTGGTTCTCCGTACCATTCCCACAGGCGGGCGAATTCCTGAGCGAACGCTTTGCTGACTTCGGGATCATCGAAGAACACCACGCGGTCTTCGGCATAGACCTTGTCGGTTAAGTCGCAGAGGTTTGCCGAGCCATTCGCGGCATGTCGAGGTACACCATCTTTCCTGTCGTAGAAGACGAGGAACTTCTCGTGCATGGTCCCGTAGATCAAGGTTCCGTCACTCAACTTTCTGGTTCGCTTTGTTTTTACAAAGGAATTCTTCGTCGTGATCTTGATCTGGTAGTCGAAGTTCTTGTACTTTTCCGCAGCCATCTTGACGCGGTGAATAAACAGTTCGACCGCATCCTGCGTCCATTCGGCCGAGTTATCGAGCAGCACCTTGACGCGAATGTCGCGTTCGCCCGCGGCCTTGATCAATTCACGTTGCACTTCTTCGACGCTGAAACTGTACATGGCGATCTTGATCTCGCCTCCGTTCGGCACGTTGCGAATCATATACAGCGCCTGATTGGTAAGACTGGCCGACGCGATCGTGCCATCCGGAAAGGTCACGGTGCGCTGGTTGTTCAGCGGAGAAAAACCTCCGTTCGGCGAGGTATACACCGTCATTTCTCGTGCGGTGAGAAGACTGGGTGCGCCAAAAACGCAGATGATGAGGCATACGATCAAGAAGAACCGGTACAATTGTCTCATGCAATACTCCTTGCTGCAGAGGATACAAAAAAGGCCCGAAGGCAAAACCGCCTTCGGGCCTGGGAAGAACACGTGAGGCGGGTTACTTCTTCGGAACGCGAGGCGCCATCAGGCGTTCCCACTCGGGCAGGGGCCCCAGCAGAGGGCGCGCGTAGTCTTTGAATTCGGTGGTCACATCATTGCCCGACGCAGTAATGAAGTTGTCGGGCATGTGTTTGGTTTCCTTGGCCACCGTTTCGAGCGGGGTCAAAAAATACTCAACAGAATAGTCGCCGGTTCGTCGAATGGCGACCGAGCCGTCAACGTTGTCCCACAGGGCGAACTGTGCGGCCTTTTCGCCGACTTCGCGAGCTTCGGCCTGATCGACCGGCGACACGATGCCGACAAAGCTGCGCTGCAGATAGCCGAGGGTGTCGGCACGCACACGCTTGATTTTCAAATCTTTCTTGATCGTTTCGGCGAGCAGGTCTCCGAGCGCTCCGGTGCCGGAAAGCTGTACGTTGCCGTGTGCGTCCTTTTCCTGATTGCCGGTCAATTGCGTAATGACCGGCTTGCCGTCTTCTCCGACGATGCCTTCGGAAACGGCGATGATGCAGCGTCCGTATTTCTTATAGACCGCATCGACGTCTTTCAGAAACTGCTCCTTGCGGAAGGTGCGCTCGGGGAGATAGATCAGATGCGGGCCGTCATCGTCGTACTTGCGGGCGAAGACACTGCCGGCGGTGAGGAATCCGGCGTGGCGACCCATGACGACGCCGATGTACACGCCGGGAAGCGAGCGGTTGTCAAGGTTGGCGCCGGCGAATGCCAGCGTGACGAACAGGGCAGCCGAACCATAGCCCGGGCAGTGATCGGTCACGCGCAGGTCGTTGTCGATGGTCTTGGGAATATGGATACAGCGCAGTTCATATCCGGCGTTTTTCGCGTTGTTGTTGACGATGCGCACGGCGTCTGCAGAATCGTTGCCGCCGTTGTAGAAAAAATATCGCACATTGTGTTTCATGCAGATCTGAAAAATCTTTTTGCAATATTCCTCGTCCGGTTTGTCGCGCGTTGACAACAAAGCCGAGCTGGGAGTACAAGCGACCTTTTCCAGATTGTGCGTTGTGGCCTGCGTCAGATCGATGAAGTTTTCTTCGATAATGCCGCGAACCCCGTGCAGCGCGCCGTACACACGGTCTACTTCGGGGAACTTGCGGGCTTCAAGAACCGCTCCGACCAGACTCTGGTTGATGACCGCGGTCGGACCGCCGCCCTGGGCGATGAGCACGTTGCCTTGAACTTTCGCCATGAACTGTCTCCATTAATGAGAATTGTGGAAAGCCGATTGGCTGGTGTCAGTATGTACTGCCGAACGCGCACGGTCAAGCCGAACGACCAAAGTGTTATGTCTTCTACAGGAATAGCTGTGCTGTGCGGCTTGGACTTGTCGAACAGATCGTGATACGTTTGTTCGAGACAAGAAGTTAAGAGGGCGACCGGGCGAAAAGCTCGATTTCGGGAGGAGGCCGAGATGACGACACAGATTCAGTTACGGGAAGTCTTGAGACAGTTTGTCGGCATACATCAACTTCGTCGAGACACGTTTGCGGCGCTACGCGGTAAAGTGCGCACCGAGCGGTTTCGTGTGCTTCTCGACGGTTTAATTCACCAGCAGGAAAGAATCATTGCCGGCCTTGAAGCGCAGGCGGCTGGTTTGCCGACCGAGCTTCTGAACACCTGGTTCAAGAACCCGCCGGTTGTACCCGCCGAATCCTGGAATCTCGACGGCATTCCATTTGACAACGATGAATTCGAGACAGTGTTCGTGCCGAACCTGATGCAGCGCTTCAATGAGAACGCCATGGCTTTTCTTGGTGAAGCTCGCGAACGAGCACAGATTCCCGAACTGTCCGAGTTGTTCGCGACGCTGATGCAGGTCACCGAACAGGAGCTGCTCAAACAATGGGAAATGACCCAGTCCGTTCGTGAACTTTGAGTCGTTCGCTTCGATTTCGCGAATCTGATATTTGAATGAAAGAATCCTCTAATTCACGCTTGTTGACAGAGTTTGCCGAGGCTGGCAGAATGTCGTGCATCTGGTTGAACGTGCCGTCAGGCAGGTGCTGCAAACGAATCTGAATCGGGAAGGAAACGGGCCAATGTCGGTCTGCATCAATTGTCATGAGTGCGTTCATGCATGTCCTGAGCGACTGTTGCCTCATTACCTGTATCACTTTGTCACGACCGGACGGGTCGAATCGCTCGAAGCCTACGGGGTGAACGCCTGCACGTCATGCGGATTCTGCGACGAGGTCTGCCCCTCGGAGCTGCATCTTCAACAGGCCATCGAGCAGGGAAAACACCTTCTCGCTCCCGAAAAAGATTCGGTATGATCGACCTGCAGCAGTTACGCCGGAGACTCAAGGCCATGTATGCCGAACTGGTCGCTCTTGCGGTTATTCCAGTGTATCTCGGGGCCGTCGGTTTGTACGGACTGAAAGTCTTGGCTATTCTGGCACTCAGCCTCGGCACCGGAATTGTCGTCGACCTCGTTGTCTCACGTCTTGGCGATTCGGTCTACACGCGCAGCTCATGGCCGGTCTGGATCGTCTTTCCGCTGGCGTTTCCACCGGGTGCCCCCCTGTGGCTGGTACCCCCGGCCATGATCTTTGCCCTCGTATTCGGGGTGGTGATGTTCGGCGGGGACGGGCGTTCGCTGTTTCCGGTGGCGGCCATGGGCGTCGTGTTCCTCAGTCTGAGTTACCCCGCCGATGTGAACATTCTTACGAAACCGTTCGCCGATCCCCTGCTCGGGTACAAGGATTACGCTTCGCAAGTCCCAGTGAACGGCAGTGTTTTTGCCGATCTCAAAAGGTTTTCCGACATTCGTCCCGGCGCATTCTTTGATGGAGTGATTCCGGGGGCGATCGGAGAGTCGTATGCGGGTTTGCTGATCGGCATTGGGCTGTTGTTCCTGCTGCTGGGCGTCCTTGACGCCAGATTCGTCTTTGCGGCTGTTTCGACAACGGTGATCTTCTCGTTCTATGGGCATCTCTACTTCCCTCAGCAGGTACTGACACCAGCATTGCAACTTCTGGCCGGCGGCTATCTAGTGTATCTCGTGTTTTTCACGACCTCTGATCCGTTCGCGTTGCCGCGGACCCCTGAAGGTCGATGGATCGGCGGCGGCCTGTTCGGGCTGTTCACCTGCTTGATTCGCGGCTTCAGCGGCTTCTCCGAAGGCGTCTTCTTCGCCGGCATGCTGGTCAGTCTGTTCTCACCGCTGTTTGATCAGTTGGTCGCCGAGTACCGGTATGGCAAGGCGGTAACCCGCAAATGAAGCTGAAAAAAGATCTGTGGTTCATGTTTTTACTGAC
>CAYYIY010000056.1:9368-23559 GCA_964472075.1 uncultured bacterium
GTCTGCACCGTCGTGCTGGTTGGGGCCGAACAGCTGTATCAGAAGAAACTGGCAGATGACCCGGTTCTGATGCGCCGAATTCTGAGGCTGGCCGGCACCGAACCGACGACCGATGCCGATGTGCGGTCGCAGTTTCACAATCAATTCGAGATCGGACGAGCGCCGGCCGGTCAAGGCCTGGTATATCGCAGCCGCCGACAAAAGGGCATGCTGGTTCGTGAGGAAGAAGGCCCGGGGCTGTGGGGAACCATCGGTCTGCTCGTTGCCTACGATGCGGAACGGGATCGTGTTGCCGGGCTTGAGGTTCTGTCGCACAGCGAGACGCCGGGCCTGGGCGCGCGCATCGAGGAACCGGGCTTTTTGGCACAGTTCAAGGCTCTCGCCGCCGGACGCGGCGTCAGAGCGGCAAAGATTCGTTTCCGCGACGGAGAGTTCGATGCGATTTCCGGAGCCACCATGACGTCGAAAGCGGTTGAGGAAATCGTCAATCGGGCTGTTGGGATCATGCGACAGGCAGCGGCTGAAAACCAGCAACAGGCGGTACAACAACCATGAGTGCCGGAACTCTTTCCTACGGCAAAATCTTCTGGGAAGGTGTGCTGAACAACAACCCGATCTTCGTGATGGTGCTCGGCATCTGCTCGTCACTGGCCGTCACGACCACCGTGAAGAATGCGTTTGTCATGTTTCTCGGCGTCACCTTCGCGACGGTCTGCTGCTCGACGATCACCGCCATGCTGCGCAAGCGCATTCCGCCGGGCTATCGCATGATGGTCTACATGCTGATCGCCTCGACGCTGGTCATCGTGTTCGATCGTCTGCTGAAAATCACCTTGCCTGCTGTATCAAAAGAACTCGGCCCGTATGTCGGTCTGATCATCACCAACTGCATCGTGATGGGGCGGGCGGAAGCCTTTGCGATCAACAACCCGCCCGCCTGTTCGGCCGTCGATGCTCTGGGGGCCTGCGTGGGGTATGGGGTCGTGCTTCTGTTGATTGCATGCGTGCGAGAGATCTTCGGCATGGGTACGCTGTGTGGGTTCGCCATTATGCCCGCGGCCTACGCGAAGTGCGGCCTGCTGATTTCAGCCCCCGGGGCATTTCTCTGTCTGGCCGTGCTGCTGCTCGTCGTCAATCTGGTGCGCGAGCACCTGACCTCGGTGAAGTCATGAGCGGCACCATCCTGGCAACGCTCACCGCGACCGTGGCGACCGGGGCAGCACAGACCCCCGATTACGGGGTCTTTTCGCTGGGGGTCGAGCCGATCCGGCTGGTGGTGATCTTTTTCGCCTCGTGTCTGACCAACAATATCGCGCTGGCCTACTTCATTGGCATGTGCGCGTTTCTGGCCCTGTCCCGCAACGTGCGCACCGCGTTCGGCATGGGAGTGGCTGTTACCTTCGTCACCGGCCTGACCGCCATGGTGAACTGGTTGATCAATCATTTTGTTCTGGTGCCGCTCGGACTCGAGTTCTTTCAGTTCCTCGTTTTTATCATCGTGATTGCCGCGATTGTCCAGTTTCTCGAACTGGTCATGGACCGCTTTTTTCCCGGGCTGTATGAGGCGTTCGGTATCTACCTGCCGTTGATCACGGTGAATTGCACCGTGCTGGCGGCGTCGCTGTTCATGATCTTTCGTCACTACGGTTTCTGGGAAACGACGGTGTTCGCTTTCGGCACCGGCGTCGGCTGGCTGCTGGCGATTGTGCTGTTAGCCGCGATTAGACAGCATCTTGTCTTTGCCCGACCGGTACGACAGCTCGGCGATGTCGGCATGGCTCTGCTCATCGCCGGGCTCATGGCCATGGCATTTTCCGGTTTCTCGGGGATGGTGAAACTCTGACATGATGACGCTGCTGCTGTCGCTGGTGACGATGAACGGCCTGATACTCGGGCTGTGTCTGCTGCTGTGGGCCTCGCGCAGCCGGCTGAATGCCTACGGACAGGCCCGCATCGTCATCAACCGGGAAAAGACCATCGAGGTGCAGGGCGGAAACTCGCTGCTCATGAGCCTCGTCATGAACAAGGTGTTCATTCCTTCAGCGTGCGGCGGCAAGGGAACGTGCGGCTATTGTCGGGTGAAAGTGCATGAAGGCGGCGGGTCGGTTCTGGCAACCGAGCAGATGGTGTTGACCCCACAGGAAGTGCGTGAACACAAACGTCTGGCCTGTCAGGTGCGCGTGCGCCGCGATCTCGTCGTCGAGGTTCCCGAAGAATATCTGGCGATCAAGGAATACCAGGTGGAGCTGGCGAAGGTCGAGGTCATGACCGATCTGATCAAGAAACTGACCTTTCGCTTGCTTGATCCCAGGCAGATTTCTTTCAAACCTGGCCAGTACATTCAAGCATGTCTCGAGAAGCCCGATGAAGAACCGATCTATCGTGGTTACTCGATGGCAAACTCGCCGCTGCGCCCTGATGTGATCGAACTCAATGTGCGTCTGGTCGAGGGCGGCTTGATGAGCCCGTATCTGCACAGCCTCAAGGTCGGTGATCGCCTGAAGATGTCCGGGCCGTACGGCGACTTCTATCTGCAGGAAACCACGAATCGCAGCGTCGTCTGCATTGCCGGTGGCGTGGGGCTGGCCCCGATGAAATCGATTATTCGCTACATGATCGAGAAGCGCATTCAGCGCAAGGTCTATCTGTTCTACGGCGCCCGCACACTGCCGCTGCTCTACGATCATCAGGAGTTCGTCGAGCTGGCCGACACCAATCCGAACTTCGTCTATGTGCCTGCTCTTTCCGATGAAAACATCGGCGATGACTGGAAGGGCCGCCGCGGGTTCATCACGACCGTCTTTGCGCAGGTGTTCCCCGAGGGAGAGCCGGCAGAGGCGTATCTCTGCGGGCCGCCGGTGATGATCGATGCTCTGCTGCCTCTCCTGAAGCAGAAGGGCATTCAGAGCCGCGACATTTACTATGACAAGTTCTGATCTTGAACCCTGATCGAAACAAACGCAAGTAGCAGTGAAGGAGAACGGCATGCGAGCGCGAATCTGGATGACGATCGTGATGGTGTTGTCTTGTCTGAATGGTGCCATGGCGGTCACCGATGCGCGCAGCTTGTACACAACCCGCGCGGTCGCTACCCCTGAAACACAGAAGTGTCTCACCTGTCACACGCAGATGAACCCCAACCTCTGCATGAGCTGGGAACGCGGTCGCCATGCGGAAAAGGCGATCGGGTGCTATGAGTGCCATGTCGCGAGCGCCACCGACGTCGATGCCATGCCTGATCATAACGGGTTTGTCATCAGCACGCTGGTGACACCGTATGACTGCGCCCGCTGTCACAAGGAACAGACCGACTCGTTTCTCGGTTCGCATCATGCTCAGGGCGGGCGAGTGCTCCATTCCCTGTCGAACTTCTGGGGCGAAGTGGTCGAGGGATACGCGGCGTCGTTGAACGGCTGTCAGTCCTGCCACGGCTCGAAAGTCCAGATTGACCCCGAGACGAAGAAGCCCATGGCGAACGGGTTTCCGAATCATGGTATTGGAAGATTGAACCCCGACGGCTCGGAAGGGAACTGCATGGCCTGCCATCAGCGCCATGACTTCCGCATGAGCGCGGTGCGCCGTGCCGAAGTCTGCGGCCGGTGTCACCTGGGCCCTGATCACCCGCAGATCGAAATCTGGCTCGAATCAAAGCACGGGAACGCGTATGACGAAATGAACCACGGGGTCGATCTGAATGCCCCGAAACTGACTCTGGGAAAAGATCACATCGGTGCGCCCTCCTGTTACACCTGTCATCTCGGTGCCACTAACGCTTCCGGGTCGGTGTCCACGCATGACCCGGCGCTGCGTCTGTCGTGGAATCTGCGCGATGCGATCAGCGTGCGGCGCGACAACTGGCGCGAAAAACGGCAGGCGATGGAAAGCGTCTGCAATCGATGTCATAGCCCGAATTACGTCAAGAACCACTTTGTCCAGCTGGAAAAAGCGGTGGCGTTGTACAATCACAAGTTCGCGTTGCCGGCAAAGAAGATTCTCGACCGGCTCAAAGCCGCCGGCAAACTGGACGATTCACCGGTGAACGACAAGCTGGAACGCGACTGGTGGCATCTCTGGCATCACCAGGGACGGCGTGCCCGACACGGCGTCGCCATGATGGGAGCTGACTATGTGCAGTGGCAGGGGTTCTATGATGTCGCGCTGATTTTCTACTTCGAATTTCTGCCTGAAGCCGAACGCCTGATGCCCGGCATTACCACCTCGGTACTAGACAAGGTTGAACATCAGTGGCTTCGCGACAGGATATCGAAACCGGAAGAAGTCAAGAAAGCGATTCAAGACAGCATTCGCTTCTGGTACGAGCAGGCCCCTGATCCGAAGAGCGACGCGGCTCTGCCGCCCGGATACCGCGAGGGTGAGATCAAGCCCGTCGAATATCCGAAAGACGACACCCCGGCCGTGACTCCAGCTCCAGTTGTTGCCTCGACGACCACCGACGTTCCTGTCGCCTCCGGAACGAGGTAACGTGATGTCGGAATTCCGTTGTCAGGCGAAAAAGGGTTTCACTTTCCTTGTGCTGGTCTGTGCGGTTCTTTGGCCGGGCGGTGCTTCAGCGGCGACAGCGAGCGCGGCCGTGACGGCGCCCACCGCTTCGTGTCTGGCCTGTCACACCGAAAATCAGCCGAACCTGGTTTCTTCCTGGAAGAAAGGGCGACACGCTGCCGAGGGCGTCGGCTGCTACGAATGTCATCAGGCGAAAGACGATGAGCCTGATGCGATCGTCGATCACCATGGATACACAATCAGTGCTGTCGTGTCCCCGCGTGATTGCGCTCGATGTCACCCGACACAGGCGGCCTCGTTCGAAAAGTCGCATCACGCGAGTGCCGCCGTCCTTTTGCGTGACGGCAACGGAGAGTACAAGTCGGATAACGGTGATGTGCAGTTCGGTGCAGTTGTGCAGGGATACGCCTCATTCATCAATGGGTGCGAAAGCTGCCACGGCACCAAGGTCGAAATCGATCGCGACCGGCGGCGTCCGACCGCCCGCACGTGGCCGAATTTCGGCATCGGGCGCATCAACCCCGACGGTTCGGCCGGCACCTGCAGTGCCTGCCACCAGCGCCACGAGTTCCGCATGGATGCCGTTCGCATGGCCGGCACGTGCGGACGCTGTCACCTTGGTGAAGATCATCCGCAATGGGAAATCTGGAAAGAGTCGAAACACGGGGCGGCCTTTCACGACACGAACGCTCATCTCGACATGACACAGAGGCCGCTGCTGCTCGGTCGTCACCCGCTCGGCGTGCCGACCTGTTCGACTTGTCATGTCGGAGCGACGACGTCTGACGAGGTAGGGCAGACACATGATCCGGGCGAACGCCTTTCCTGGCGAACCGGCCCTGAGATCAGCGAACGCACCAGAGACTGGCAGGAAAAACGCATGCGCCTTCAGACCGTCTGTGGGCACTGTCACTCACCCACGATCGCGAAAAACCACTTTGCCCAGTTCGACAAGGCCGTCGCTCTCTACAATCACAAGTTTGCCATTCCCGCACAGACAATTCTGAATCAGCTCAGAGCTTCTGGTAAACTGGACGCGAACCTGTTCAACGAGCCGCTCGAACGCATCTGGCTGTTTTTGTGGCATCATGAGGGTCGTCGGGCGCGCATGGGCGTTGCCATGATGGGTCCCGACTATGTTCAGTGGCAGGGCTTTTACGAGGTCGCTATCGGCTTCTACTTTCACTTCATTCCCGAAGCCGAACGTCTGCAGCCCGGCATTACCGATGAAATCATGACTCGGCCCGAGCATTCCTGGTACAAACAGACATCCGGCTCAAAAGAAGAAGTGGCTGCTGCCATCAAAAAGAATGTTCAGTTCTGGCTCGACACTTCTCCTGAACCGTCTCCGCTCGCAACGGGGCCGGCGATGACCAGGTGAAGCCGGCGAACGCTACAGATACGCGAGTTCGCGCGTCAGCAGGTCGATGTGGCCTTTCTCGAAGTTGCGCAGGGCAATGAACAGCTCGCGAACCGGGCCGACAGGCGAGGCTTCTGCGAGGCGGCCGTAAAATCCCTCCGCCTCCTGTTCGAGTGTAATGGCGGCTTTGAGCAGCGATGCGACGTCTGAACCGCCGGCCAGAAACTCTTCCGGCGAGGGCAGAGCCGGCATGTCGGGCGGAAACTGGATCACGCCGGGGCCGGGAAGGTTCGGTCGAAACTCCATGAGCTTCACGGCATGCTTCCCTTCTTCGGCGATCAGGCGTTCGAGCGTTTTGCGGCTTGTTTCGGCTGTAACCTTGCCGAGCACGCTTCCATAGAATGACGCCATCTGCTTCTCAAAAGAGACCGCCCGCGCGACCATTTCCTGCAACTCGATATATGCCATTGGTCATATCTCCCGAAAATGGTAGTTTCTTCACCAGTAGTATAAGCGATTTTCTTCGGAAATTGGGAAACGTGCATTGACTTGGTCGGTACCCTTGCTTAGAATGTCCCACTTCCGATTTTCAACATGGGCATTAAATCGTCGTTTCCCCTGACAAAAGCAGATCGCGCACGCCTGGCGAGCGAAATCACGCAGGCTGACGGCGCTGAGATTCTCTCGGTCGTCGCGCTTGCCGAAGACGGCTCGTGGGAAGACCTGCGCATTCTTGCCCGCGGCACGCACGACAAGGCTACCGCTATTCTGCGCGGGCTGCGACCCGGCGAGATTCTTCTGCATAATCACCCGAGCGGCTTGCTCGAACCGTCTGATGCCGACCTGGGTATTGCCGCGATCTGCGGTCGGTCGGGCATCGGGTTTGCCATTCATGACAATGCCTGTAAAAAAGCATATGTCGTGGTTGAGCCGTTTCGTGAGAAGAAGACCGTGCATCTCGACCCCGAGGTCTGTCGATCGTATCTCAGCAGCCAGGGACGCATGGCCAGGCTGCTGGCAGGCTATGAAGAACGCCCCGGACAAATCGGGCTGCTCGAGGCCGTGGTCAAGTCATTCAACGAACCCTGTCACGCCGTGCTCGAAGGTGAAACCGGTATCGGAAAAAGTCTCGCCTACCTGGTTCCGGCCGCTCACTTCGCGCATCTCAACCAATGTCGGGTGGTCATCTCGACCAACACCATCAATCTACAGTACCAGTTGGCGAATAAGGATATACCTCTGCTGGAGCGAGTGCTGCCGTTCCCGATCAAGCACTGCCTGCTCAAGGGGCGTGGCAACTATCTCTGTCGCCAGCGTCTGGCCGATGTCGGTGACAGCGCCGAAGGTGAGATTCTGCTCGATGCCGAAGAACTCGACCAGTTCACGCGCCTGCGCGAATGGGCCGGGCGCACCGAAGACGGTTCCCTGACCGACCTCAACTGGGAGCCGGCAAGCTCGCTCTGGGAAAAGATCAACGCCGACAAGGACGCCTGCCTCGGTTTGCGTTGCCCTGACTATGACAAATGCTTCTTTTATCGGGCGCGTCGCGCGGCTGCCGAGGCCGATCTGCTGGTCGTCAATCATCACCTGTTGTTTGCCGATCTCGAACTGCGTGCCGCCACCGATGAGTTTGCCCAGACCGCGGTGATTCCGGCCTATCGAGCCGCGGTTCTCGATGAAGCGCATAATCTCGAGGAGATCGCGACCGCGCATTTCGGGTTTCGCACCACCGGCTTCGGCATGCAACGCATGCTCGGTCGGCTGTACCATCGACGCGGCAAACGCGAGGGGGGGCTGCTGATGTCGCTCAGTTCCAAGCTCGCGCTTCTCGCAACAGAAAAGAATGTGAGCGGAATCGAACCGGTACTGAATGAGATTCGGGAAAAAGCCGTGCCGCTGCTCACCGAGACGCTCGACGAGACGATTCGTTTCTTCGACATGATCGGTGAAGTGACGGTGCAGAATCAGGTGCGCGAGGGCGAGTTCAAGCTTCGCGTGCAACCGGCTTTTCGTGAGTCTGACGCCTTTCGCGCACTGGTACGCCAGGCCGAAAGGGTAGGGGACTTCATTCAGCGCGTGCAGCGGCAGGTCGGACGCCTGCATCGCACGCTCACCGATCTGCTTGAGTCCGAGTCAGATGGCGTGCCGAAGGCGCTGCAGATGCCGCTTGTCGAACTTGGCGGCTTTCCGGCTCGCATGGCTCGCGTGCGCACGGCTTTCGATCTGCTCTTCCCCGAAGACGCCGTTGACCAGGAAAAATTCGTGCATTTCTTCTCGACGTCGCAACGCCGTCGACAACGGTTCTCGTCGTTCAGTTCCGCGCCGCTCGAGGTCGCTGAGTCGATGGTCGAACGCTGTTTTGAAAAGGTGAAGACAGTGGTGCTGGTCTCGGCGACTCTGTCGACGCAGAAGAATTTTCGATTCATTCGCGGCCGGGTTGGGCTGACCGAAGACTTCTATGAAGGGCCGGTCATCGAAGGTCGGTTTGCGTCGCCTTTTGATTATACGCGACAGGCCGCGCTGTTTGTTCCGACCGACCTGCCCGAACCAAGCTGGCAGGAATACATCGAAGCCACGGTCGAGCCGGTCTTTCGCATCGCTCAGACCTCCGGAGGTGGTACGCTCGTGCTCTGCACCTCGTACAAACACCTGCAGACGTTGCACGAACGCCTCTGCGAAAGACTGCAGCAGGCCGGTCTCGAGTGCTTCCGCCAGGGCGATTGGGAACGATCGACCCTGCTCGAGAAGTTTCGCGAAGACGGAAACGCGGTGCTCTTCGCCACCGACAGTTTCTGGGAAGGCGTGGATGTGCCCGGAAACGCGCTTCGAAATCTGATCATCACCAAGCTGCCTTTCGCCACGCCCGACGACCCCATCTGGGCGGCACGACAGGAACAGCTCGAAAAGCAGGGTCGCAACCCGTTTCGTGAACTCCAGGTGCCGCTGGCGGCGATCAAACTCAAACAGGGTTTCGGTCGGCTGATCCGCTCGCGCGGTGATCGCGGCACGGTCTGGATCCTCGACAAACGCCTGGTCACCAAATTCTACGGCGACTATTTCCTGGCCTCTCTACCGCCGGCCCCCGTCTTTTCCGGCAAGCACCAGGAACTCTGCCGCAAGGCCGAAGCCTTCTTCTCCCGCTGACAGCGCCGTTCTCCACGGCGAATGAGTCCCGGTTCTCTTTTTATCAGATGCGCATGAAAAGCGAGGTCTACGCCGCTCGAATGCCTGGAGAGAATTGGGAACTCGACGAATTCGCGCTGGTCTGTTGACTTCGAGGCGATCTGTGTTACAGTGGTCGTACCAACAAAAATCTCTCGTGGAGGAACGTGACAGAATGGCCAGGAAGACTGAACGAACGGTTCTCATGGTTCTCATCGGCAGCCGCAAGGAATCGGCTGTCATGGTACAGAAGATTCTGACCGGCTGGGGTTGTTTCATCAAGACCCGCCTGGGCTTGCATGAAGGAACGCTTGATCACTGCTCTGATGCAGGTCTGCTGATTCTTGAACTCGTCGGCGACAACAAGAAACATCTGGAAATCGCCCGCAAGCTGAATCTGGTCCATGGCGTTCATGCCGAATTGGTCTGCCTCGAAGTCGTCGATGGCGAGGAAAAAGCTGCTCCCAAGGCCAAACCGGCTGCAAAGAAGCCCGTCGCCAGGAAAGCTCCCGCGAAGAAAGCTGTCGCCAGGGCCAAAGGCAAAAAGTAACATCTGAACGCTTCGCCGCGAGATGGTGAAGCTGAACCGAAAAAGCGCGCCTGTCCAGGTTATCTGCCCGGACAGGCATTTTTCTTTCCGGCGATAGTGTCCGAGTCGAGAGTTTACGACTGATTGTCAGATAAAGGTTTTTGTCGTGGTTGAATCACGATACCGCCGAAACGCGCTTCGTCCGCCCAGCACTCGACGCCGTCGATGAAACAGATGTTACCGGTGCGGAGTTCGTCGGTATCACGGTAGCGAGCCTCGAACCCCCCGCCGAACGAGGTGTTGTAAAACACCAGCGGTCGACCGTTTTCATCGACTGCCTTCTCACTGCAGTCCCAGCAGGCATACTGCGGGTACCGCTGACTGAGCGGTTGTTCGCGACCACAGAACGGACATTTCTGTCGGGTATCATCAGGACGCGCATCTGGCTGAAAGAACGTCATCCGGGGCATCGTATGTTCCTTCATGTGTTTGGGTGAAAGGCATTACGCAAGCTTATTTTTCCTGCGCTGACACGCTGTTTTTACCGCTTCTGAGCGCTGAACAGTTGCCAGAGTTTTTCGAGGTCGCCCTGACTGGTTAACTCCGTGTAACCGCACTGGCAGCAGATTGTCGCCCGTAACTCCACCTGATGCGCGTCCTTGAAAATCCAGGCATCCGGGTTCCCACACACTTGTACGCTCAAATTTCCGTCCGCATACTGTCCGTCCCGGTCGAGAACCCTGGCATCGGGAATGATCTTCTCTGACTTGCACCTCGGGCACGGAAAGAACGTGTTCATCGCATCCTCCTCGGAATTGGCGCTGGTTGGTCGCCAAAATTCTGCGTAGCCAGCATACGTGCCTTCTCGCCTTCGCGCAAGCAGTCGCACCAAGCCGAGATCTGCCTATTCTCTGGCATTGGCAATTCATGGTGATGTACCTGGCCGGGTATGCTTTTCTCACCGAGAAATGCCGACTACGTTGGATTATAGGACAGCAAGCGTGCTAGCATGCGGGTAAGCACGAAGGAGGGGCTTGATGTCGGAACCGAGGAAGATAACCAGTCGCCGGAAATTTACATACGCGGAGTATCGCACCTGGCCCGATGACGAGCGCTGGGAACTGATCGACGGCGAAGCCTATGACATGACCCCGACCGGAACACGTCCGCATTCCCTGGTCATTACGAATCTCGGCACCCTTTTGTGCAATGTCTTGAAGGGTGGCCCTTGCGAAGTCCATATTGGACAGCTCGAAGTCCGGCTTCCCAAGCGCAAGAAGATGCTCGATGAAAAGATCGAAGACGTCGTGATCCCTGATATTGCCGTCGTCTGCGACGCGAGCAAACTCGATGAGAAGGGGTGTCGCGGTGCTCCTGATTTTGTGGCCGAAGTGCTGTCCCCTTCGACCTCATCCTACGATCACATCAAGAAGAAAGCCCTCTACGAACGGCACGGGGTCAAGGAATACTGGCTTATTGACCCGGTCAATCGCGTGATCACCGCCTATTGCCTGACTGAAGCCGGTACGTTCGATGGTGCCCAGATCTACGCCGTCGATTCCATCATCGAAATGAGCTTTATCGAGGGCTTGACGATCAAAGCCGTCGATATCTTCCCGCCCGACACCCGCGTGGTCCGCGAAAGCCCCCGCGCCTACCTGGCCGCCCGCGCCGCGCAGGCGGAGCAGGCCGCAAAGACCGTGAAGCCAAAGCGAAAAAGACGAGCGACGACGTGACACCGTTTTACAGCCGTAGGTGCGTGACGGGTGTTCTCTTGTCGCCCGCAGACATGAGAGAAAGGGAGTGACGATGATCTGGGAAGCGCTTGAAAACAATGTTTGACCAGAGAATTGCCTGCATCTGGCCCCACTGAGCGGGCTGACATGGCTTTGACGGGCAGACACGTAGGTTCAACGCAGGCGAAGTTCCCGGCTTAACCGGCGGTATCACCCGCCCATTTTATTTTTCGGGTGACGAACATGATGATCGCCAGCATCACGAACAGGCCGAGCGAACCCAGCAGAAGAGCATAATCCTGGTTCACCAGCACTACGTGCAGATAAGCATAGAGCAGGGCCAGGACGAAAGCCACGATGGCGGCACGCGCAAACGAGGCGAGAACGCTCGCGCAATACCCCGAAACCAGGACGATGACCATGAGCGAGGCCAGAATGTAGGCGAAGTCAAATCCCAGATGCTCTGCCAATGACAGCTCGAGAAGATAGAACAGACAGATGGCGACCCCGACCAGCAGGTAATTCATCGGATGGAGGCCCACGCTCGCCCTGACCTCGAAGAGCCAGAGAACCGAGAAAAGAAGTGCCAGAAAAAGAATGGCATACTTCACGCTTCGCTGAGCCATGCGGTATTCATCAACGCCGACATGCAGATCCAACCCGAATACCGTTGTCTCGATTTGTTGTTCGTTGCCCTGACCTGTCGTCCACTTTTCGGGATAGTTTCGCCCCAGAAACGGGATATTCCATTCAGCCTGGTATCCGTCTTTGGTGATCCTCCTGTCGGATGGAAGCCACTGTCCCTGAAAGCTCGGGTCAGGCCAGTTGCCCGAAAGAAGAACCTTCGTGTCGCGACCGAACGGGGCAAAAAAGAGCCCGTCGCTCCCCAGAATGCTCAACGAAAATGAAAACTCATTCGACTCGTTGAACTTCGCCTGGTCGAGAGGAATGTGGATGCCTGGGAGATTGTTGACGGATTCTCGCGTTCCGGGCTGGAACTCAAGCTTCAGTTGGTTCCATTGCAGATAGGCCCGACTGACCAAGGCACGAACATCGGACACCCGCATAACGAGATGGCTGTTCCCCCACTGAATGTCCGCCGGATCGCCAACCCAGGAGGAAAGATCGGGTTTGGGAAACCTGCCGCTGAACTTGAGTTCGGCCCGATACAGGGGAACCTTGTAGATGCCCCGATATCTGATCTCCGAGGTCTGACTGCCGGTGATTTCGAGATTCTCCGGCAGAAACCAGGCGTAGCGGGTTTCCTTCCTGGTGATCTCCTTGCCGTCCTTGTCGATTTCGCTCCAGCGATAATCGTAGGGAACGACGATCCACGGTCCGATCAGTCTCTGGCTGTATCCCCAGCTCGACGTTACCTCTCGCACGACTTCATCCCGTGAACTGCTGCGCTCATAGATCACCCCGCTGATCAAGGCAACCGGCACCATCAGCACCATCACGAGAAATCCCAGGACGATTATCTTCGTTAAAGGTGAATGAAGAAAAGAATTCTGCTGAGGATTCGAGGTGTTGTCTGTCATGAGAGCAATCCTTGTTTCAACTTGGAAGCGAAGACACTCGCAACCGGCTCTGCATATCTTAACAGGGCGTCTTCAAGAGAAGCAATGGATGAAACTGGGCATGGGTTGCACGCTCTGAACATCCATCCACATCAGTACTTAAAATGATACTCCTCCAAGTGGCGGCTGTGAAACGCGTAATGATGACAATCCCATCCGACGGCGCGTACAAGTGCGTACAAGCGAAAAGAAACGCCAGAGGCGCCTGGCGGAGAGATGGTTTATGGATGTGCTCGGGGAGCGCGAATCCGGGCTATCGCTCTTCGATCGTTGATGGCTCGACTCCCGTGATGGCGCGGCGAACAGCGCGTTCGATTCCGCGATATCGTTCGCGAATCGCCTTCTCGGCCGGGTCGGTATACTCCTCGCCACGTTGAACCGCGCACGAGAACGAACCGAAGGAAATACTCATCTCGCTTGGGTTCACATACACCTTGCCGAGTCGCGGCAGGGTGAGAAGATCGAGACGATCGAGTTCGGCGCTGAGCGATGCCAGGCTTTCCGGGCTGAGTTGGCCGGATTCCTTCGGTGGTTCCCGTCGTCCTTTGAAGACGTTGCCGCTTTGCCACGCGCCTTCCGGCTCAACGAGCGTATACGCGCCAACGGGACCAGCTTCGCCACCCTGCGTATGGGTGATCACCAGTTGTGCTGACAATGTTCCTGATGCGGTGCGACAGGACGTCAGTCGCTCGGGTGCCGTCGCCGATCCCTCGTCTGCTGCCGAGCAGATGCCCGCCAGAGCCAGTATGCTGGCACTGACGATCAACAGAACCAATCGTCTCGAACGCACGTTTTTCCTGTTCATGAATGCTCGCTCCTCCTGTTGGTTTTCGCGCTTCTCTCAGATTCTGACATTTGCATTTTGCAAGTTCAACTTTCAATATGCAAAAAAGATCATGCGTTTGCAGAACTCGATTCGCTGAAGATTGTAGCATGATCCAGGCGTTTCGCGTTGCGTCGTTCGTCGCGAAAGCCGAAGACCACTCGTGGCTCAATCAGTCTCGAAGCTCCGACGACGAGTGTCGAGATGTTCGGAAAAGTGATGGAAGCTGACGCCACGGAACGATCTCGGCAGTGGTTCGTTTCTGCTTCTCCCTGCCGCCGTACACGAGAGCCGTTCGCTTCAGGCGGTTTTCGGCGACCTTGGCGAAGACGGTCAACCCTTTGAAAAAGTCACCGGCAATGGTTTCGCCGGACTTTATCTCAATCGCCGTCAGGTGGCGATCGTGTTCCAGAATCAGGTCGACTTCGTTCCCGGTCGAGTCGCGAAAGAACGAGAGGTTCGATCGCTTGCCCTGGTGAA
>CAYYIY010000056.1:23569-35741 GCA_964472075.1 uncultured bacterium
GGGCCTCGATCACCACGTAGTTTTCGAACAGATGACCGCGCAGAGGGTCGCGCGACATCTGCCCGCTCGTCTCGATGCCGAGAAGCATCGCGGCCAGACCGACGTCGACAAAATACAACTTGGGTGACTTCACCAGTCGCCGTGAGACATTGCGAAACCACGGAGGCAGGAGAAAGACGATGTAGCTCGCTTCGAGCAGGCTGATCCAGGCGCGTGCCGTGGTGTGAGAGATGCCGGTATCGGCCGCGAGACTGTTCAGATTCAGCAGTTGTCCGACCCGGCCGGCACACAGTTTGACGAACTTCTCGAACAGGTGCAGGTCACGCAGATTGATAAGCTGACGTAGATCGCGCTCGACGTACGTCTCAAAGTAGTCCGCCAATGCCTTGGTCGGCTCGAGACCGCGATCGTGAATGCGCGGGTAGAAGCCGGTCAACAGAAGCTGGTCGAGATCATCCGGCAGGCGATTCGCACCGAGTTCGCTCTGACTGAACGGAAGAAGCTTCAGCAGGGCGGACCGCCCCGCCAGCGACTGACTTACCGTCTGGCTGACTTCGAACTGCTGACTGCCGGTAAGAATGAACCGGCCCGGGGTAGGGGACTCATCGACCAGCGTCTGAATATACGAGGTGAGCGCCGGTGCGCGCTGAATCTCATCAATGATGGCGCCCTTCGCGACCGAACGAAGAAAGCCGTGCGGATCCTGGGTCGCAAACTCCCGCTGGTCATGGTTCTCGAGGCTGACATACGCCTTCTTCGGAAACACCATCCGACACAGCGTCGTCTTCCCGCTCTGCCGCGGCCCCGTCAGCGTCACCACCGGATACTGCCTCGCCAGCCGCCGCAACTCCCGCTCTATTTCCCGTTTGATCATACCTCAAAGGTACTTCGTGTATTTGCAAATTGCAAGTTCAACTTTCAAATTGCAAAATGTGGCGGGGCTGTTCTGACGGCGAATCGCAGTCTACTGATTCTTCTGGCGATGCTTTTCATACAACACCTTGCCGTGATCGAGCGCCATTCTGATCAGTGGGTCTCCCTCACGATACCGCTTCTCTGCATCTTCTGGAGTGCGAACCAGCAGGTCAACCGGAAAGTCGGGGTCGGTGTCATTTAATATCTCGAGAGCCTTGCGGAACCCCTGGCCTCTGAATGGCATGATTACCAGCAAATCAACGTCAGAGTCATCGTCCGGGGTTCCGTAGGCATGCGAACCGAACAGAATGATTCGCTGCGGCGAAAAGCGGTCAGCAATACGCTGTCCCAGCGACTGAATCCGCGACATCTTAGACTGGCTCGCTGGCCAGTGATGCGCCTGTTCAGAAACAATTTTCATTGCGGTAAACCTCGAAAGCTGACCATAGGCGCATTGTACTACTTGAAATCAAACAAATCGAGTCTGACTTGAGAAAAAGGCTGCTGATACCTGGGAGTTGGACAGCTCTGAAAACGCTTAGGCGAGCTCGTCAGCCTTGATGTACTCTATGCGTTCATGGGCGTTCTTGGCCATCTTGGAATTGAGCTGATAACTTCTTCGCCGAACTCGGTAAAGCAGTCGACGGCGATGCGAGCTGCGATAGCGAACGTGAAACCGCCGGGCGCGAGGCGGCGCAGACGCTATGGCGCGAGCGATACGAAGCCGTTCACGCGCTGATGTCCGAGTTGGGAATCGGTGAAGACGTGATCACCAGGAACCGGTATGAGATCTCAAACCGGCTCTTACGGAACCAACTTCTTATGGCCGCCGAGGTCGAAGCTTGCCTGCGCGCCAAACGACACGTTTCTTCTGACGGCGCGAGCAAGGAGGGCTGATCGTGGTAAGAGAACAGATCGAGATGATCACCTGCGAATCATGCGGATTCGTCTTCGCGGTGGTGAAAGGCTGCATTCCCGATCTTCTCCCCGTCACCTGCCCGCGATGTCACACAGCCGTGTCGCAGTCGCTTCTGAGAAAAGTGTTCAGAATCTTTTGCAGGTAGAGAAAGTTCGTCGGACTCATCGCCTGGGTGCGGCACTGGTCATGAAAGTCTTTGCTCTCTGGTCGAAGTGTCATGTATTCTTCGAGGTATGAGCACGGAACTGGCCTTCGCTCTATTTGCGCCGCGATTGGCGAGGTTTGCCGTCGGCGTGCTTCTTGCCTGCGTCGCGGCCTTTGTCGGGTGGCGTCATGCCGTCTCCTTGCGCAAACAGGGGTTCACCTATGAGACCTGGCAGGAGCAGAATCGTTTCGGCAAAGGCTCCCTCATCCGCTTATCCGTGGTCGGACTGGTGTTCTATGCTCTGTATGCCGCACAGGTTCACGAATATGCTCTGTGCTGGGTCGAAGGGTACGTTCAGCAGACAGGAATGGTGATCACCAAAGCCCTGCTGGCCTTCCTGTTCGCGTTTCTCTGGGTCATGCACCCGGACCGCGCCCGTTTGAAACGATCGTTGTATACGCTGATCCCGGCGTTTCTGATCATTTCGGGGGTTGAGTTGTTTCTGCTGTGGCCGATGGCCGCCGCTCTTGAAGGCGAAACGATCTCGAAGAGCGGCGTGGTTCTCCAGTCGACCGGGTTTTCCTGCGCCCCGACGGCTCTCGCCACCACGTGTCGGGCCTGGGGCAGGCGAGTGGGCGAGAGGGAAGGAACCCTCGCTGTCGGTGCCGGAATGGGCGGCAGTTTCGATGACGAGATCGCCAGAGGCGCGATCGCTCTCGGCTTTCCAGAAGCGCGCCCGATTCGCACCACTCTTGCCGAGATTGCCTCTGCCGATCTGCCGCTGGTGATCAGCATCAAGTATCTTGACACCTGGGACCTTCACGCCGTCGCCCTGCTTGGTTTGAGTTCGACCACGGTCACGCTTGCCGATCCGATGGTCGGTTTCCGTTACATTCCGATTGCGAGTTTTCCAGACCTGTGGCGTGGAAAAGGTGTCTATCTTGGTCGACCATCTTTTGCCGTTGCCACTCTCACGCCGCGTTTGTCCGAGTTCGATCCGGAAACATTCCGCATCAGAAGTCTATCCATGGAACCGGATACCCCGGAAGGGAAATCTGTGCTGATCCGGGCGCAGAACCCGCGCATTATTCTGCTCGGGCCGCCCGGCGCGGGCAAGAGCACGGCAGGCCGGCGACTGGGCGAACTCCTCGGGATACCGCATGTGTCTGTCGGCGATCTCTTTCGCGAAGAGGTAGCACGCCGAACCGAACTCGGACAAAAGGTCGAAGCGATCATGGCCCGCGGCGAACTTGTCTCCGATGACATCGTGAACGAACTGCTCTTCGCGCGACTCGACCGGGCCGATTGCATGAACGGCTTTCTGCTCGACGGGTTCCCGAGAACTATTGAGCAGGCGCGTCGCCTTGATGAGTATCTGACCACCGGGCAACGCCCCGTGTATCGCGTTCTCAACCTGCAGATCAGCAAAGAAACGGTACTGAGACGCCTCGCCGCTCGAGGTCGGGCTGACGACACCCCCGAGGCGGTGGCCAAACGGCATGATCTGTATCTCGCCGAATCTCGATCGATCGAAGAGTACTATCAGGCCAAAGGCCTGTTACGTTCGCTAGACGCTTCTCCAGCCCCGCAAAAGGTCTTCAGCGCCATTCTCGATGCGCTGACCCCGTAGGCAAGGGTTTACGCTCTCTTCTATTTTCTCAATCTCTCGGAATTCGCGCGCAGTAGCCGAGCGCCGCCATGGTGGAGCGTCACCTGTCGCCGGCAAAACGAATAGTGGTTCTACTTCGGTGCTGACGGGCTTTCAGGGCTTGCCGGCGCCGGGGTGGGGGAGGGCGTTGCGGCTCCACCGCCTGTCGATTTCTCGACCGTACCGGCATTGAAATCGGTGACGTCAGAGATGGTCGAGCGAGGGCGGTTCAGTTCTTCTCGCAACTGTTTCTGCATGACTTCGAACGGCAGTTTCGGGTAGTTCAGGAACTCATACAGTTCGTCCGAGTGGTAGCGCAGAAAATTCATCTGCCAGGGGCCGTCCGCGATGGGGCGATAGAACGTGAATTCCCAGCCGAGCGGCATCGTCGGGTGTATCGAGAGGTAATACACCTGAATGAAGCGGGTCGACTGGCCTGAAGAACGGTATCCGACGAACTCGAAATCCAGGGGGAACCCCATGCGCTGAATCAGATGCTTCACATCCTCGCTGAAACTGCGCCGCGCCTGTTCCCCGATGGGGAACACCGCAAACAGCTTTTGCAGAAACCCTTCAGCATCTTTCTTTATGAGCGGGGGAAAAATCTCGTTGACGACAGTCTGAATCTCCCGAACCTGTGCGTTTGGCGTGGTTTCAAGTGGGACATGCTGAGCGTACAAGCAGCCGTAAGAAAAGACAGCGATCAGAAGCAGATAACGAATGAATGTATTCATGGTAAGCCTCATGTGGTAGGGGATTCGGAATAGACTTCGCGTCCGTCGACAAACAGTCGAAGGGCCCGCAGATCTTTCAGTTCAGACGGTCGCACGAGAAACGGGTTGGCGGAAAGCACGACAAAATCGGCATGATAGCCGGGCCGCAGATAGCCTCGGTCGCGGTCGGTGCCGGCGAAACGATGCGGTTCGAGAATAAACGCAGCCAGTGCCGAGTTCAAGCTGATCTGTTCCGCCTCATTCGGATGATTCACAAAGCCGTGGAGGCCGAGAAACGGGTCGAGGGGGGTCACCGGGCTGTCCGAGCCGCCGGCGAGCGAGATGCCATTATTCATGAGGGTTCTGAACGGGTTCGTTTGCCAGACTCGATCGGGACCGAGCCGCTGCTCGTACATTTTTCCCTTGCCGCCCCAGAAGACCTCGAAGGCCGGCTGAACTGAAAGCAGCACGCCCGCTTCACGAGCCCATCTGATCGATTCGTTGTCAGGCAGTTCAAAGTGCTCGATGCGGTGCGCGATCTTCGATTGCGGAAACCGTTCACGCATCCAGGCATGTGTTTCCGTGATCAATCGCAGAGCTCGGTCGCCGATAGCATGTACCGCCAGCTGCAGATTCTCTTTGTAGCAGCGATTGATCAGGCGTTCGATGCGTTCTCGGTCCATGTACAGCACGCCGGAGTTTTCCGGATCGTCACTGTATGGAGCAGTCAGAGCGGCGGTGCGAGAGCCGAAAGACCCATCGACGAACAGGCAGCCGCCGAGCCGCGGCCAGCCGTGCTTGCGGGCGAGCGACGAGTCTTCTGATTGATGATAGACAACCCCGTGAAACCCAGGTTCAGAGAGAAACTCCGCCACCTGCTCGACGTCAGCGAGACTGCCGAATCCGCCGCCTTCGAGTGCGTGCACGCTCGCGATTCCCTTGGCCCGTGCCGCGTCACGCGCTCGTTCGAGACAGGCTCGCTTGCTCGCGGCCGGCAGCGACGAGTACAGGTGCCCGGCCAGCTGTTCGTAGGTATGCTTGACGAAGCGTCCTGACTCGAGCTGTGCGCTCGGCATCAGACTCTGCGCCCATCGAAGGGCCGGGGTGTTCGGGATCGCGGAATGCAGATCAATGCGCGACATCCAGACCTTGTGTCGCGGTGTGACTCGATCGAGCTCGCCAACGGTTGGCAGTCGATTTTCCTTCAGCTGTGTCTCATCGAGGTTCCAGGCCAGCAGCCACGGGTCGGCACAGTTCCTGGCGAAGGCCTCGAGCAGGCCGAGAACGTCCTTGATCGAACGCGCACCCGACAGATCACAACCGGCCAGCATGAGACCGGTCTGCAGAAAGTGGGTATGCGCATCGGCAAAGGCAGGGAAGACGTCTTTGCCGTGCAAATCAACGAGCGTGGCATGCGAGAAACGGGAAAAGGTGTGTAGTTCCCAGCCGAATTCGGCAACGCGGCCCTCACGTACGACAAAGGAATCGAAGCTTTTCTTGCTGTAGTCAGGCAGGTCGTGTCCGATGCAGTTGAAGAAGACGGTCATGGAAGAGGCCGGCTCAGTCTTCGAACTGTTCGACAACCGACATGCAGAGCTGATAGATGGCAATGACCGCCGACACGACCCACCGCACGGGCGGCAGAATAATGCGCCCCAAAAGGGTAAGCAGCCAGCCGATGCGAGTGATATGCAGCACCCAGAAAGCAGTCATCAGCCCCGCACAGGCAATCGCGCCGAGCATCGAATAGAAGAACCAGACCCCGTGTTTATTTGCGGGTTTACATAACGCATCGAGGGGACAGGGTTTTGTGTTATTGCCGAGCAGACGGCACGCGACCTGTGCCGGAATGGCGCGCGACACGGGTCGTTCAGCGCAGGTGCGGTTGAGATCTCTCAGTTTTACCATGGTCGCCTCGTTTCTACAGGGTTTCGTCGAGGTCGATGAGCTTGAGCAGCATGCGAATCTGAATGGGAAGCTGCGGGAGCGGCTGTCCGGCCAGGGCCTTGCGCACGGACTCTGCCAGCCCGGCGGCGGCGGTTTCGATGTACAGCTTGCCGAACTCGGGGGTTCCGACGGCCGGCGTGCCGACATAGCCGTTTTTCGCGCCCATGTCGACATAGCTGAAGTTGCCCTTCAGATTTTCAAACGAAAGATTCGGAAGATGCGGCGGCAGTTGCGGCATGATTTCACGGTCGACCAGATCGGCATCAAGATACAGCATGGCTGAGGTTTCCCGGGCATCGGCGTGCAGCTCGCGCGTGGGCAGGCCGCCGAGATTCTTCAACTCCTGGTCGAGCTGCGGGGTTCTCGCTTGCAGCAATGCCGGCAGCGGGTCGAAGGCATGAAAGTCACGCAGCCGATTCAGGTCGGCTACGGCGGTATCGCACGCCTTGAGGCATTCGAGCGACACGCTGTGATTCACCAGGAAGAACCAGCGAAAACCTTCGCGCTGAAACGACTGGCCGATCTCGAAGACAAAATCAGAAAACGTTCGTGCGTTGAGAGAAAAGGTTCCGGGCAGGCCGAAACTCACCTGACAAGGGGCGAACGGCAGGGACGGGGCGGTCAGACAGGACAACCCGGCCGGCTTCAGATAATTCGACGCTTCAAATGCCAGGGCTTCGGCAATGAAAACCTTGGTGCCGATCGGCAGATGCGGCCCATGCTGCTCGGCGGGGCCGAGCGGCAGGAACACGACGGTCTGTTCGCGATCGAGCTGCGCGATTTCGGCGGCGGTTACGGTGGAAAGATTCATCGCGCCGATAATACACGTGACCAACGACATCAGTCAATGCAGGTTTTCAACGAACCGCCGCCGTTCATTTCCCGTCCGCACCCCGATTTTCGCGCAAAACGACCGATAATATATATTATGTAAACAACGGGAAGATAGAAACAAAAGAGCGCATCTGGATATCTGGAACGAGTTTTTGTTTTGTCGTGCGCGATGGTAATGTAGGTACAGGTTCTCAGATCACCTGCCTGGGAGCGAATCATGTATTCCATCCAATGTTACTACTGCGGCCAGACATTCGATGTCCGCCCGTTCACCATAAGAGAAAAAGACGATTGTACAGATGAATTTATTGAAGATACGGGGAGATGCAGTCGCTGTCGCGCTCCTGTCTGTGACTCCTGTGACGAAGGTCAGTTGACCATCAAGGGCCGGAAAATTGAAAGAATCTGTCCGGACTGCTATTCCGGCAAAGCGAGAAACTACAGTAAGAAGAAGAATGACGGAAACACCGGCTTGTATTGTGACTCCTGTAAAAAACGAACTCTGAAGGGTACACCACTTCGAGAGTGTTCGAACTGCGAACGACAGGCTTGCCCCGAACATCTCTGGAAAAACAATCTTGGCATGTATTGTGCCGACTGTGCAAATCGTCTCATTTCAGAAGAAAAAGTCTGCTCAGTATGCGGTGTTCATGTGTATCCATTGTCTCTCATTAAAGTTCCCGTTGAAGTGGCAAGGACGATTTCAACGAAGGCAAACTGCTGCGACACGTGCGGAGCCATAACCTGTCAGCGGTGCTTGAAGACGGTATCAGAAGGAAGGCAACTCAAGAAGACGTCTGACGGGAAGCTTTTCTGGCAGTGCGTGAAATGCAAGGGAGAAAAGACGACTGTTGCGTCTTCCCTCTGCTCGAAAATTGTGAAAGTCAGGTAGGAGCTGCGCTCTCGAAAATAGGCTGATCGATGAATAGCTGCTCAGCTTTTGGTTTCGGCTGGTGCTGATGCGGCTGAGGGCGCGGAGCCGGTGAAACAGGATTTGAGCTGCTTGTCGAGATATTCCTCTTCTTCGTCGGTCTCGCAGATGATGCCGATGCGAATCGAGGTCTTGACCGGGTTTGAACCCCAGGGCCAAAAGGCGCAGTACACCCACAGGTTTTCGCGAATGTCTTTCTTGAACAGCGTCTGATCGGTGCGAATGCCGCCGATGGCTTTGACAAACGGGTCGAACCAGTTTTTAAAGAACGCCCATGTGCCGGCAGGTTTGTATGGCGCGCCGAAATACTTCTCGACCAAAGGGGTCAATGCCGGAATGATGTTCGATTCGGTGACTCCGCAGTATAACAAGGCTTCTTTCACATCGGGGTTACGCGATACGCCGAACTGCTGACGAATCTCCGGAATAACAGCCAGGACTTCCTTGATAGTGACGACTTCTTTTTCCGTGACGCTCATGGTGTGTACCCCTACTCTTTCGTTTTCTGCAGAATGCCGCGTGCTTCCTGAACCTTCTGGTCGTAAAACGCCTCGAGTTTCGGGTTTGCGCCCCGAACATTCGCGACGACCTTCTCGGTCCAGGCTATATATTCCTCTCTTCGGCCAAGAGACCAGCCTACTCCCGGGGAATGGGCAACGTCGTTTACATTCGTTATCTTATCGGCGATCTTGATCTGTTGTGCCGAACGGGAAATGTGTTTCGCGTGTTCGATCTGCAAACGCTTGCGTTCATCCTTGGGAAGGCTCTTATCGTCTGAGAGTTCTTGTACGATGTCGGCGATTTCTTTGCCGAACTGCTTCGCCAGATCAGCGTGGGTGGTGTTGGTGTCTTCGATCGTATCGTGAAGAATACCGGCGATCAGCGTGTTTTTATCGCGCACATCACCTTCGTTGTACAGCAAGTGCAGAATCTCGATCGGATGATTGATGTACGGAGTGCCGCCGGCATCTTTTCTTTTCTGGCTGCGATGTTTGTCGGCAGCAAATCTCAGAGCTCGAATCAAAAGGCCGGTATCTTGTTCTGACAACATGGAAGAACATCTCCGTTCGCGAAAATCGAGGCGCTCGTTACGTGAAGCCGGCGACATCTTACCCGACTTTCACGAGAGAAGAAAGGAAAACGAGAACGAAAAAGAAAATCGCCGCGAATCACAGACACAGGCCCATGGAATATGTGTCGTGATAGGAACCGTCGATTAGGAGTGACCGCCGATTCCGGCCCTCGAATTCGAATCCGTGACGCAGATACAGCCGTATGGCCCGCTGGTGGTCGGTGCGAACGCGCAGGTTGATTTTGGTGATGCCGTTTTGTTGACACCACCTGATCATTCTTTTCATCAGCCGGCTTCCTATTCCCTGACCCCAGGCATACCGACGAACCGACATGCCGAACTCGGCTTCGTGGGCCACACGCGGGCGCTTGCCGCGATGCAGAGTCAGAGTGCCGGTGATTTTCTGATCGATCGTAGCCACGAGATACAGGGCTGATGTAGAACCTTTCAGGCTTTCGAGAAAGCGTTTTTGCTGGTCGAGCGTGATCTCGAACTCGCCAGGCCCGAAGGTCAGATTGTCCGATTCCGTCGCTACCGCTCCGGCATGGTCAATCAGCGCTTGTGCGTCAGAGACCCGAGCCTGCCTTATCAGTACTTGTTTAGAGAGTCGGGGGTTAGAAGACCCGGTTGCCGCATGGGGTTTCCGGTTGGTTGAAAGCTGCTGTTTCGAAGTCATGGGCCGCGATTGGCTCCTCTGGATTCAGTCAGAAAGTGGTAAGGTGTACTCTACACATATCGATCAACTGGAGGCTATATGAAAAGATCAGTGATGTTGGCAACCGCCCTGTTTCTGGCCTTGTCCTGTGCCGCATACGCCGACTTCTGCCCCTATCCTGAGCTGAAGAAAGCCGTGTGAGGGGAGCAAAGTAACAGCGGAGCGGCAACAAAAAAGCGAGAGGCGCCAAGCCTCTCGCTTTTTTGTTGCCGTCGTGGCGGATTACCAGTTTTCGGCGATCATTTCGAAGTAGGCCTGCGGGTGCAGACAGGCGGCGCAAGCCTGCGGGGCCTCGGGGCCTTCATGGACATAGCCGCAGTTGCGGCACTGCCAGGTGGTTTTCTGGTCTTTTTTGAACACCTTGCCGGATTCGAGGTTCTCGAGCAGCTTCTTGTAGCGCTTTTCGTGCTGTTTCTCAGCGTTGGCGATCGATTCAAACGCCTTGGCGATCATATCGAACCCTTCTTCGCGGGCGATCTTGGCGAATTCCGGATACATGTGGCCCCACTCGTGGGCTTCACCCATGTGAGCGAACTTCAGGTGTTCCGCCAGGGTCTTGGGCAGACCGAAACCCGGGAAAGCCGCATCGGCGTTGGGCATGATGTCGCCGCCTTCAAGAAAGCTGAAAAAGCGTTTGGCGTGTTCCTTTTCCTGGTTGGCGGTTTCTTCGAACACGGCGGCAATCTGCATGTAGCCGTCTTTGCGAGCCTGGCCGGCCGCATAGGTATAGCGGTTGCGGGCCTGCGATTCACCGGCAAAAGCCGTGATCAGATTGCGCTCGGTGCGGGTTCCCTTAAGAGACTTGGCCATGATTCCTCCATTTGAATGATTAAGATTTTCGGCAGTCAAAACGACCGCATCACGATACCGTACCTGTTCCGTTGCGCGCAATACCCCAAAAACAATATCATATCGAACATCGCATTGTTTCAAGACACTTGTGCCTGACTCAGGCGTCACATTGGCAGCGGCGAGGGCTGCTTACGGGGCACGAAAGCTCACTATTCATAATCTCTCTCAAGATCAAACACCCGATCATATCGTTCCACAAGCCATTTATTTTCTTTTCGATCAAAAGGACACCGTTCGCTTAGGGACGTGAGATCCTCGTCGTCTGCTCCCTCTATTGTGACCACCGGCAACCCAATATTTGATACCATTAATCTGGTCAGGATGTGCTCAGATCTCCATAACACTCCTGAGATCCACCTGTGCGGGGCTTCCCATCCTGAATAGTCTGGTGCAGCGTGCCCATTGCGGCCTTCAAGTTGTTCGAAAAGATAAACTCGCCAGGCGGGATCTCTCAAAATTCTGCGATAACCGGCCGCTCTGTCCGGATGTGCGGAACTCCTCTCTAGATGTCCCCAATTTGCGCAATATTCGACGTTGTCTAAGACAACAATCGATTGTGAATTGAGTTTCATCAAAACATCGAGAACTTCCTTGCGTGCCATACCATCGTTCACGACAAGCGTCCACTTCAACTCGGCAAACACGCGCTCACCAACTTCGTTATAGTTCGACGCCTGGAGGATGGAAAGATCATGTTGGAAAAAACCCTTCATTGCGGATTCAAGATCGACAGCAACATTAACAGAATAGCCCAGAATGGATGCAAATTCCTGTAACTTGCTCACGTATGACGGGTTGTTTTCCACGGTCAGCAAACGTGCCCCTTTCTGGAGAAAATAAAGGGTCGAGTTCCCACCGCCCCATTCCAACACCGTGAAACGTTCCTTCAACATTTTCGGATACCATTTGAACAAGTTGTTAAGGAAAACTGTACAGGCATCCGTGAACCATGGATTAATTCTCAATTTCAATTCCAATACCTCCAGACTTCCTTGGACACTGCAGGATCTTTTCCTAAATAGATCCCATTTGTATCGAGACGACATACAACGGTTGGCAGATCAGACTTGCTGAAAGACTGTAGCAAAAGTATGCAACCTTATCAATGACTGAACTTCGTGAAGCAGCAATTCTCGGTCATTGATCCATGGCTTCTTTGACCGGGAGCTGGTTTTGCAAGCCTTGTCCCCGCAAGCAAATCAGACCGAGATTGATAGGAAAGGCAGATCCAGAACACACCGAGATTTGCCGGCTCTGAAGACAGTCGGGAAGTCGCGGGCGTCTCCCCGACTGCGGTGCAGGGCACAGGACTTCACGACGCGGCGCGAACGTGATACATTGACGCCGTTTTCCCGGACTTTGACGGATATCGGTGCCAGACTGTCGTTATTTGACACGATATCATAGATTATGTAAACCCAACTCGGAAAGGGATACGGACATGATTACGATAAAGACGCTTGAATGCCTGAAATGCGGCA
>CAYYIY010000057.1:0-34912 GCA_964472075.1 uncultured bacterium
GAAGGCCGGTGACTATGATGCGTGGAAACGCGGCGATGCCACCAAAATCGAGATTCGGGTCGAAGGCAGTCTGGTAGCGAATGCCAGTGGTTCAGAGGCGATCGTGTTCAGCTCTGTGAAGCCGACTCCGAAGGCCGGGGACTGGGGGGGCATCACGCTGGTGCCGAACGACCAGGAACAGCCGCTTGAGCTGGTAAACGTCGAAATCGCGTATGCGGACCGGGGTATCGGCATCTACGGGCACGAGGGGACCATGTATGGTGTTTCCATTCATGATTGTCAAACCGGCGTGAATGCAAGTTCTGTCGCCGATCTGGCCCTGAGACAAGTCGCCATCAAGCACTGTACCGACGGAATGGTTCTCACTGATAATACGACCCTTGCGGTTCTTGATAGCACGATCTTTCACTGCCGTCGGGCGGTCACTTCCTCGAATAATTCCTCTGTAGACTATTCAGGGAACAACCTCTTCGAATATGTCGACTTCGGACTCAAACTGAACGAGCAGGCCGGAAACCTGCGTGTGTACAACAATTTGTTTGTGTCAGGAACCGGGGTGGCCGTTCAAATTGTGGATCGTGTCGTTCAGATGACGAACAACACGATAGACAGCCCCACCGGCGTCCGCATAGACAAAGGTACACCGGTTCTGGAGAAGAACTTCATTTTCTCGAGCCGAAGCGTCAACGGCGAAGGTCTGAAGGGAATCGAACACCTGGCAGGGGATTCCCCGGCACCGGTTTTCGGCCCAAACGACGTCTTCGGGTTTCCACAGGACAAAGACTACATCGGCTGTGCCTCATCGGCGGGCAGTCTTGCCAGCGAACCGTATTTCATGAAGGACTACGGTGGAGGGACCTACGATTATCGCCTGCGTTTCCCGTACCCCGATGTCACTGATCTCTGGGGAATCCTTCGCGAAACCGAGCCCCTCGGAATTTAAGGCCGCTGTACCCTCACGGAATTTCTGGTGGGGTAGTTTTACCTCGCGTGAAACGCGAATACCCCAAGAGAAGGTTGTGTTTCAGCTACGAACAATTGGCTTAATTGAATGATGGATCGCGGGTGCCGAAATGCAGACTGCCACGAATCTCTCAAGGTCCCTGGCATTACTTCTGAATTTTTCCTCCCTGAGATTAGGGAGGGGGTTTTTTCTCACCCTCATGACCAAAAAAACGATTTTATTTGGCTGGCATGACGATTGCTGATATAATTGGCGTGTCCGAACGACAAAAATCTCCAGGAGGTATCTGAAATGATCCGCAATTTTATGGTTCAGGAACAAGGCCAGGGTCTCGTTGAATACGCTCTGATCATTGGTCTCATCGCCGTCGTCGCCATCGCTGCTCTCACCGCTTCCGGCGGCAGCATCAGCAGCATCTTCGGCGCTATCGGCACCAAGCTCAGCACCGTCCAGGTCAGCTGACAGAGTCGTCTCTGCACGGGGAACTTCGGTTCCCCGTTTTTTTTTCTTCGAACGGGGGAAGGCTTATTGCGGTTCGCCTCGCGAAGAATCATGGTAGAGTGGTTGTGGCTTGGGCGTAAGCAGGCAATTTTCATATTATGGTCTTAATGATGGCTTCTTCTGATAAGAGATTGCAGAAATCGGTTGGCATCGAAGTTGCTGTAGATGTGTTAAGCATTCGAGTAAGGACGAACCATATGCGAAAAAGTGCGAAAAAGGGTCAGAGTCTCGTTGAGTATGTCTTGCTCATCAGCCTGATTGCCATCGTTTGTATTGCCTTGCTATCCAGCCTCGGCGGCACGACGACCGGCGGATTTTGGGACAAAATTTCAACCAAACTGAGTGAAGTGAGCACGAACGCGAACGCGTCCACGTGACATCTCTATTCACTTGGGTTCCTCGAAAGGTACAAGTTTCGCCAGTCTCTCCGGGGTTCTGAGTTTCCTCTGCATGTCCAATTTCATCATGCTTTCCGGCATGGAAGCGTGCGAGGGTCCATATATCGATCTCGGTTGAGCATGCGAATCCGGAAATGATGAACAGCAGTCCCGAGTCTGCTTCTTTTGATCAGTCGACCAATCGCGGCTCGAGCGATTCTTTCGGGTCGATTCCCCTCCGGGCCTTTGTGGCCGCAGCCCTGTTTTCCGCAATATGGGTCATCGGCTTTGCCCTTCGTTTTTCAGGTTATCTTGTTGATGATGCGTACATCGGATTTCAATTTGTGAGAAATCTGGCACAGGGAAACGGGTTTGTTTTTTATCGCGGCGGGAATCCTGTCGAGGGGGTGACAAACATCGCCTGGCTGCTCGTGTTGTTGCCATGGGGCGCATCCGAGCGACTGCCGGTTGCTGCGCAGGTGTTGGGAGCGTCTTGTGCCGTTCTTGCCATCTGGTGTGTGTTGAGGATTTGCCGGATGCAGCCGCGAGATGACAATCACGGATGGCCGGAGGTGCTCGCCCCTGCGATTCTGCTCATGTTCTCCGTCGACTTTCTCTACTTCTCATCAGCTGGAATGGAAACGGGATTGGCGTCTCTCGCCACCCTTTTGCCGGCACTTTTTTTTCAGCCCTTTCGTTCTGCGAGCCTGCATATCGGACTCTTCTGCGCCGGCATCACGCTCATTCGTCCTGAAATGATGCTCATTTTCCCCGGTTATGTAGTATTGCGAACGATCTTTGCAGAACCTGGCGGGACCGCGACGGCCGATCGAAGGTTGTGGAGGGCCGTGGTATCGTGGGCCTTATTGATCACCGCTTTTGCCGCACTGAGGATGTACTACTTCGGCATGCCGCTGCCGAACACCTATTGGGCCAAACCTGGGTCTTCATACGTTTTTCTCGGGAATCTGATGATGAGTTCACTGGGTTCCCATGCAAATCTCGCCTTTCCCTTCAATCTTTCTCTGATTTTCCTTGTTCCCACCCTGCTCGTCGGGTGGCGGCAACTCCGTGCGAGGTGTCCTGAGCAGGCTGATTGGCTGACGGCGGTCACATTTACGGGTTTGTTTTTTGCCATCTCAGCCCCACTCGACTGGACGAAGACGGGGAGATATTTTGCTCCGTATCTTGGAGCTGGATTTGTGATCGCGTGGGAAGGAACAGCAGCCATCGTGAGGGCTTCTCTGCAGTCGATCGGCAGAGGAAGTGATGTTCGGGTGGTCTTGTTGCTGATCCTGGAACTGCTTGTCGTGACAGATGTATGTGATTTCGGCATTCGGTTTTCTGACGATCGATTATCTCAATATCCCGGCTATGTGCTGACGTCGCGGCCGTTGATTCCCGCGGCGCGCTGGATCGCCGAACATACGGAGGCCGATGCGGTCATCGCCACGCGCCGAATCGGCGCTCTGGCGTATTTTTCCGGTCGCCGGGTGTTCGACTACCTGTACGGGCTCACCGAACCGGAAATCGCCAGGAAGGTTCACCGCCGCGGCGGGATTCCGGACGGCCCTCAGGATCCTGAATTGAAAGATATCTGGCAAAAAGTCAACCCGGACTATTTGCTCGAGGACGAGTCGGTCATGCGATCCATCGCCGCGGCGTGCAACGGCAGTCTGGAAAGACTGGCGATTCACGGCTCTGTCTACAGCCTTTTCAAACGATTCGCGCTCGGTTCTGAAAATTGGGTGCTGATGCGGCGAATGTAGAAATGCGCCGACGGTATCTCACGAGGATCAGCGAGAAGGATTGGAATCTTTCCAGAGGTACAGAGGTGAACTCGCATAAAGAAGTTGCCAATCGCTGAATGAACATGAGGCGACCGGTGTTTTTTGCGCTCGTGTGTCGAGCAGAATGAATTCGCATTCATACTCGCGAGCAGTTTTATCCGCCTGGGTTAATCCGGAATATGGCAGCATCACCCCGGGAGACTCAAAGAGCAAATGCACGAGAATAGGGTGCGTTGACAGCACGGCTTTGCCTTTTTCGATCAGGTTTAGGGCTTGAAGCGACTTGTACGGTGCCAGTTCTTTTTCATATTCCCGTCGTATCGTGCTGACGGCAAAGAGAGAAAAACCGGCAACATAGATGATGAACCCTGCGAGGATCGCAAATTTCAAACATCGAAGGAATTTTGCGGACAGTTGCTCGGCGAGGTGTCCGGCTCCCGATCCGCAAAACATCGCAAAATGCGGAAACAGTGCTGCAGAGATATGAAAAGCAGTGCCGTACACGCTTTGGGTTGTGAACAGAACCCCGTTGAGAAACCATAAGACAATGGCGAAGCCCGCTGTTTGGGCTGCGAGAGGACCCTTGAGCAGCGCAAGTCCGCCAAGCCAGAACGGCAGCAGGAGTATATGGGTCGGGACGAGGAAAAACTCATACAGATTCTTCTGCAATCCTGCTGCTTTTGTCGACACAATCCATTTCCAGCCTTGATTAAGGTAGTTTTTCAGGGTCAGTTCTTTTTCACGATCAAAGAAGTCCTCGTAGGTTTTCAAAAACAGTGCTCTGGTATTTGTAGTCCACGGGGTTCCGAGAGTTTGAAGATTACGATAAACCCAGGGAGAAATGGTGACAAAGAACACAATCAAAAAGACTCCCACGGCTCTGATTAGACGATACCAGGCGATGGTGAATAATGACAAAGCGGTGAAGACAACCCCATCGATGCGGGTGAGGCTCATCAGGCCGCAGATAAAACCGGCTTTCCCGGCTGACGCAAGCTGTAGGTGATTATCGGAAACGGGCAGGGTGCTCAGATACTTCAGAAGGAGATACCCGAAGCCGGCATAGAGCGCGATATTGTCGGTCGTTGAAATGTAAAACAGGTATTTGCCGCAGAACACAAAGCAGGCGTATCCGGCACATGCTGATATCAAGCTCTTGTTGCAGCGCATAATATCAGCGAAGATGAGAACGCTTACGACCGACCACAACAGATGATTGATGAAAATCGGTCCGTTGGAGCCGATCAGAGATCGAGCAAGGCCGATGATGACGGCGCACAATGGCTGCCAGTAATCTATCGGTCGTATGATTTGCGTGTATGGCTGCAAATGATGCCAAATCACCGGTTCGGACAACCCTTGTCCGGAAATCCAACGGTCGGCAACGATGGAGTAGTAAGCGGCATCCATGCTGGCTTGCGGATTAACGTTCCAAGAGACGAATTGATTGAAAAGCAGGGAGAATACGAACAAGCTTGCATACATTGCGAGTTTTGTGTGGGCGCCCGTGATATGATGAGGCATATACCCGGATTCAACGGTTCCGGAGCTAGCCTCGAGCGTTTTCATGAGACTTTGCGTTACCGGGTTGAACACGGCGTTTCATGGTTGAGCTTATAACACCTGCGAGAAAGCCGCTATACTGACGCCGACAAGCTTGAAAGTAGAGACCCGGTGTGCTCCCAAAACCTTTCCAAGCCGGCAAATTCAACAAAAAACGGATCTTGAGATTCCAGCGTGGCATATAGTAGGGTTCCCGGATTGCTGAAACATAGAAATTGCTCCAATCTCACAGGAAAGAAGATACCACACCGGAGAGACCTCTATGTCGGAAAATGAATCGAGAAAGACCAGTGTGTTGGAATTCTGGGTGAGAGTGCTTTGTCTGAGCGTTCTGGTTACCGGGGCGGGCCTTGCCTTGATGACATGGGATTCCCTGGTGGAAGGATCGATGGATCGTGATTGGACGATGTTTTATCGAGCCGGTGAGTTGTTCCTGCGAGGAGAAGTTCGGGAGATCTATCTCGGCTCCGGAGCCACAGGCTATCCATTCGCCTATCCGCCGTTCACCCTCTATTTGGTTGCCTTGTATGCCCTGGTCCCTCGATCCTACGCCTGGTATGCGATCGGCGTATTCAACCTTGCGTGCGTGCTTGTCAGCGTCCAGATCCTGTGTCGACTATTCAAGGCATCGTTTCAGGAATCGCTCACCATCCATATTGTCGTCCTGGCGAGCGCGCCGTTTCTGACCACTCTCGTCGTGGGACATCTCAGTGGATTGTTGTTTCTGCTTTTCGTCTGCGGGATGTTTGCCTCCTGTAATGCGCGGCCGTTGGCAGCGGGCCTGATATGGGGGGGATTGGCGGTGAAACCGCATTTGTTCATTCCCCTCATGTTTTTCATGCTGCCGGCCCGCCGATGGCGCATCCTCTGTGGAATGATCCTGACGGTTGTTTGCCTGATTCTGATAACTGTTCCGCTTGGGCTCGATGTCTGGAATCATATGGTGAAAACGGGAGTTCAGCTTGCCTCCAGCATGGCTCTCAATCCCGATATGCTCTGGAAACAGGTGACATTCCATGCATTTCTCAAGTCCGTTTTGAATGATCTTGCATCTCCGTTCACGATGAATGTTCTGTGGCTTTTGACCAGTGTAACGCTGTTTATTTGCCTCTCTGTCTGCTGGTGGCGTTGCTATAGTCCTCGAACCTGGGTGCGACTTCTCGCGGCCTCCCTGTTGCTTGTCGTCTCAGGCAATACCTATGCATGGTTCTACGATACGTTGTTCATGGTGGTTCCCGGTGTGTGCTGGTATATGAACCGCCGGGAATACGGATCCGATGCTATGTATGCAGCTTCGGGAGTCGTACTCGCCGTGACATACGTCTGGTTGCACGTCGGCATGTTCTTCATGAAATCCGGTCCGTCATTGTCCGGGTTGTTTCTTGCGGGCTGGCTGGTCATCGAGATTGTCGATTTACTTCCGGCACGTCGACGTGCCGAGCCGTCTTCAGGGCCTGTTTGCGCCGAAGTCTGCTGACGACCCCGAGCGAGCAATCAGGGTTCGGCGATTTTTCTGTACCAGTTGCCTCCCGGGCTTTCGGCTTGAAGAGTCCAGTCTGGGCGGTTGCGGAGGTGACTGTCGAAGGGGGAACCCGGGGATGTCAAAGCTGCGCTGAAACCGTAGCGATCCTCCCAGACTTTGAATTTGTCGGGGTTGGCGAGCCCGTCGAGATATTCTCGCAAGCCTTCTTCGCCGAGCAGTTCGCAGCGGTCGTCGATGAAGACACGCAGGGAGGGAGCATGAAAAGTGAGCCAGCCGCCGAAGAGCATCTCGTTGAAGATCGGCGTGCCTGGGGGATTCTCTTTGGCATACGCTTGTACTGCGCTGGTGACACCAATCGGCCAGTGAGCAGGGGAAAACCTTGCTATTCCTTTCCCGATGACAGGCACTGGAAAACCAAGGGCTTGTGCGCCTGTCCCGACGGCCAGGATGACGAGAACAGTGCCGGCGATCGCTCGGACGGAAGACTGGAATTCTGGTGGTTGAAGTGCGAAGAAGGCGGATACTCGCGTGGCGAAAAATCGCCAGGTGCAACTTGACGGTACGAGTTCGGCGAGAGACAACCCGGCCAATAACGCAAAAAGAGGGGCATGACGAACCCGACCATAGGCGAGCAGAAACCAGACGATGGGCAGAAGGGGAGTGCCCAGGAGCTTGTTACGTGGTATACCGGCGAGGGTTGCTGCATACATCAATCCAAGAGCCACTGCCGGCCAGCCATACCAAACCTGCAGCAGAGGCAGGTGTTCGATGATTGCCGTGCCGACCGTCGGAGCGGTCATGATCGTGCGCCAGGTTGCCATGAGAGCTCTGCCATAAGGGTTCAAGAAAAAGCATCCGACAGTCGCCAGTGACAATAGCAAAAACTGCCACAGATCGCTACGAGAACGAATTCCAGTTGGTACAAAAAAAAGATAGGCGAGTGTCCAGGAAATTCCGGTCACGAGCAGAGAGGCGAAGCCCCCGAGGACACCTCCATGACAGTTTGCCCAGATGATGTACAGAGGGACGAGCAGGAAAAGATGGGTTGTGGTTTTCTCACCTCTTTCAATTTGACGGAGCATGAGATGCTGGCAACTGAGAAACACGATGGTGAGCAGATGTGGGCGAAGCAGGAAGTGGTGCGATGAACACGATACGACCAGGATGAAGATGAACAGAGCGGTCAACACATGAAGGCCGGCGGTGATAAGTTTCACCCAGAGAACGAGAAAGAGGGTCGAGATCAGAAGCAGACCGACGAGAAATAGTCCGTCCCAGCCGGCCACATGGTAGATCAGCGCCATGACGATTTCCCCGAGCCATTGTTGCGCAATCCAAGGTTTACCGGCATGAGGGAAGGTGAAAGTATCGACGGTCGGAAAAGAACGCTCAGAAAGAATGCGTTCGCCAACCGCCGTGTGAAAGAACGTGCCGGGGTCGTTGAACCATGATGCGCCGGGGAGAGAAAAAAAGATCAGGATGACAATGAAAGGAACAAAGATGTGCTGGAGGTATGGTTTCATGAATCTGACCGTCAGAAACCAAGACTATCACACGCGATTGAATTCGACAAAAGATACGACAGGGACGGACGCCCCTGCTCAGCGTGATGTAGTGCGTGCATTCACGTGTGCCTTGACAGGTGCATGATATGAGTACTAGACTCTGAGCAGTTTTTTGCGAGGGGGCGACATGAAGAACGTCAAGCTTGTTGCGATCATCGTTCTGATTCTCTCTGTTGTAGGCCTTGGGGTGCTGGGTGCGAAGAAAATGCTGCAGATTCTTGAAGAACGTAGTTCTCGTGCCCCGAAGAATGCCGGTGCGTCTGTCTCGGTCGCCCCCGTATCTCCCTCGACGGATTCTCGCGGTCCAGGTCCGGATTCTTCGCCACAGCCTTCCACGGTCGAAATGGGTGTCACCTCTGTCGAAAACGCTGTTGCGTCCGTTCCCATGAGTTCTACTCAACAATCAGCGACCGAACCGTCACCGGCTTCGGCAGCGCCGACTCAGATTGCCCCCGTTTCCGAAGATTGGCGCGAAGGATTCTCAAAGTGGGTGGCCTATGCCGCTCAGAAGGGAATAAACGTTAGAGCAGGGCCGGGCAGCTCGGACAAATTACTTTTCGTTGTGGGAAAAGGCACGAAGGGAACCGTGACGAATCGCCGTAATGGCTGGAGCGAGCTGAAGTGGGATTTCAACCGACAGACGGGGTGGGTGCGCGATGATCTGCTCATGATCGGACCTGAAGAAGTCATGCAGGGTTTCGTGAGGCCGGATGGCACTGTCATCGGCACCTATACGCCTGAGCTGGTTCTCGAGGCGACGAAGAAAGCGAAAGCGTCTCTGACACATGAGCCGTTGAAACCGCTTGCTGCCGGAACGATTGCTCCAGAGTCAGACCATGATGCTCCCACGCCGATTGTCCCAGTTGCTTCCAGTGAAAGGCTGGTCGCCTACGCGGCTCAAAAGGGAGTGAATGTGCGCGCGGGGCCGGCGACGCGTGAAAAGCTGTTGTTCCTGGTCAACAAAGGCACGAAGGGCTTTGTGACCGCGAAATCGGGAAACTGGAGCCAGATCAAGTGGGAATTCAACCGAAAGTCCGGGTGGGTTCGCAATGATCTCCTGATCATGGGCCCGGAAGAGGTCATGCGAAACTTCGTGGCTCCGGACGGAACCATGATTGCGTCCTTCACTCCCGAGGCCCTGAAGAAGGTAACCAAGAAAGCGCAGGAAATAGCCCAGAATATCAGTGTCGGAGTCGCTCGTCCGGCTCCGCCGTCAGAAACCGTGAAGGGGTTTTCCGGCGGCAAGCTGCCTGAAGAAGCCATTGTAACCCAGGATGGAGCCAAGCTGCGTGAATCTCCGAGCACGAAAGCCGCGGTTGTCGGTCGATTGCACAAGGGGGTAAGCGTGAAGATCAAAGCCATGAAGCAGATTGGAAAGTTCCAGTGGTTTGACGTCGATTACAACAATGGTCGAAAGAGCGGTTGGACGAGAGAAGACAACCTGCAGTTCTAAGAAGTTCGAAAGACGAAGAGCCTGCCGCGTCGAGTATCGCGGCAGGCTCTTTTACTGTATGAGGCTTACTGGGCGAAGAGGACCTGGTTGAAGGGAGTTTTTGCCTTGTACTCAGCGACGAGTTTGTCGGTCGGCGTTGAGACGAACGACATGACCAGTTTTCCGCGCTTCAAACGGAACTTGCTGATGGTGTATTGATTCGGAGCGACTTCTTCGAGGAAGAATTTGCCTTCCATTTCGGGTTTGCCTCGGTGCGTCAGGGTCAGCTCAGAAGTTTTTCCTTTTTTGGAAAGTTGTCCAGTCACATCGATTCGAGAACCATTGATGGTGAATGGGCCCTTCAACAGGGGAAACACCTCTCCGGTTTGTACCATCGAAACCAGGATGACCATGTTCTTCAGGTTGCGCTGTTCGTCAACATCGAAGTTCTGAAATGTGGCATCTCCTTCAGAGAAGGTTTTCACTTCAGATCCAGCGATGGCATAGCCCATGTTGAGGCGATACGAGTAAAAGGTGTTCTTCTTTTCCGGGTGGGCCGCGCAGCCGCGCATGACCACCTGCCGCTTGCCGCCACCCAAATCGATATACTGAGCCATTCCGCCGCCGAGGTTTTCAAACCCCTTTTTCACAGTGCCGCGATACTGAGCATTGATCTCGTAGGCGATCCAGCCCTGCTGGGCAAACAGATCGACCGGAAGAGCAAACGCGACGAGCAACAGCAGACAGCAGACGATGCGAACCTTCATTCACGAGCCTCCTTTAAAGTTGTACAAACGGAAATACCATGCAGGAGCTGCGACGTCAACGATTGAGATGGGATTGTTCAGTCGAGAACCGCCGTGTATCGAAATCCAAAGTTTCGGTTCCGACCTTGTCAGACCGAAGAGGGTGGTCGCTCTATCACCCCAAGGCTTCGCATGATTCGAAGTGGCGCGTGACGGAAAATCGAGGTAGGATGTTGCCATATCAACGGTGAGGAGAGTGTTGTGGCTCAGATGCGCTTTACTTGTGCCACCGAGGTGCGTGACCAGATTCTGATTGTGCGGGGACAGGGATATCTGGACGACACTGGCGGTGAAGACCTCAAGCAGGTCGTCATGAGTGCCTCTCTTGCGGGAATCAAAGGGGTGGTGGTCGATTTCACCAAATGCATCCATGCCAATAGTTCGGGAATCTCGTGTCTTGTCGATCTGGTCATTAATCTGGGTGACGACAAACAACTCGAAGTCGGGTTATGCGGGCTTTCGCCCCTGCTGGCGGAAGCCTTTCGCATGGTTGGGTTGACTAGACTGGCACGGGTTTTTTCCGGAGTCGATGAAGCCATGCGGGGGTTGCTCGAATGAGTACCGGCAGCGGCGAACAGGAATTGATCGCCCAACTGCAGTCAGAAAAACGCAGCGTTCGCGTGGCGGCCATCGTGCAACTGGCCAAGGTTTCGCGCGATCGCCAGGTGTTGCTGATGCTGCGCGGCCTCGCGCAGTCGTCCGACCGAGAGGTCAGTCATTTTGCGGCTCAGGCTGTCGCTCGCATTCAGGCAAGGCTCGGAGAGCAGTCGGATGACTCGAAGTCCGGTTCCGGGCTGAGTCGCGAAAGATTGATCAAGCCGCTTAAAGACGAAGTGGCACCGCTGCTGACGCAGATTCGACAGAATCCTGAAAAGATCCCCGACGAACTTCGGCTGGCGGTCGCTGATTTTCTTTCTCGATATGGTGAAGCCGCTGACGGGCAATTGATCAAATCCTGGCTCGAGAACTGCCAGGACAATCTCGGTCTCTATTACATCGATGCTCTCGAAACATTGAACCCCGGCCTGCTCGAACCATTGTTGCCGGTGTTACTGGCTTCGGCTCTGCCTCTGGTGCGTTCACGCGCCATCGTGGCATTACAAAAAATCGATCCGGAAGAGGCGCTCGCCCACCTGCAGGAGTTGCTGGCTTCACGTCAGCCTGAACAGCGTCTCGCCGGCTTTCGCAACGCCTTCTTTTTTCCGTTTGAGCAGATTCGTGAAATCGTTCTGGCCATCCTCCCGGAAGAGTCCGACCGGGAAGTGCTGCAGGCGGCATCGATTCTCATTGCGAGTAATCCGGAACCCGATACAGCCCTGCGTCTTCTCGACATCATCGATACGGTCGGCAAGGATCAGGGAAAACGCCTGACGGAAATTTTTCACGAACTCTGCGGTGCATTGAAAGTCTCCGGGCTCGTGGCCCCTGAACAGGCGACCCCGGAAAAGTTTCTGGAACGCTGGAAAAAGGAGCGCCTGCAGAAGTTTCTGCGTGATCTCGAAGTACAGTTGCCCGTCGCGACTCCGGCCCGCCGAGAAGCTATCGAGTCCTGGTTGAAAAAAAACCTGTCTCACCCGGCAGTCACCGAGTTCGTCCGCAAGCTGGCGAAGAACCAGGCCACCGAAGAGCTGGCGAGAAAACTGTTGCCGCCATCGGCGCAACGCCCGGCGTCGCAGGCTGTCGCACCGACCGGCGGAACGACCGTCCGAGGTGCTGACGCCGGAAATGCGCCCATACAGCCGCTTTCAGATCAAGAGAAAATTCAACGATTGACTGCCCTTGAAGCTCCCGTGGCTGTTGACGTGCTGGCCTGGGTTCGGCGGGAGGCCGGTCAGGGCTCACCGGCGGTGCGCGCTGAAGCATTGCAGGCGCTGAGCCGACTGGCCCCCGGCCCGGAAGACGCGAAACTGGGTGAAGCCGGCATCATCCACGCCGATCCGCAGGTCGTCGGGGCATCGGTGAAGCTGCTTGAGACAATCGACCCCGCGCGACTGGTTCCCTTCCTGTCGATTATCTGGTCCAGCGAAGATCCGCGGGTGCGGGTTCGCGGGTTGAAAGTCGCCTTGAAGCATGATCCGAAAACGGCGGTCGAGGAGTTCAAGCGCATGGTCAGATCTGCTGACCCGGCGCAGCGAGCCGAAGCCGTGGCCGGCGTCTTTCATTTCCCGTTTGATGCCGTTGAGCCGATTCTGCTCGATGCGTTGCGGCATGAGTCGCATGCGGCCATTGCGCGTCAAATCCTGGTCGTGTTGCTGATGAACCCGAAACGATCGATGCTGGCGGCGCTTGACGCCATGCAGGGGAAAGTGGCCGGATCAGTGGCGATTCTGATTGCTCAGGCTCGCATCGATTTGTACGACCTTCTATTGAAGCTGCAGTTGATCAGTCCTGAAGGAGAGCCGGTCGGATCGGAAAAGGAACCGGTGACGACGACGGGCAAGCCGTATGCGGTCAGCCGGGTGCGCGAAGAAATTCGCAAGCGTGAGGCGGTTGCCTGGCGATCTCCGGCCTTGCCTGATGCCGACAAGACCCGCGTTGCCGGTGGCTGGAATACGACGATTCTGATTGCGGCAGGAATCGTTCTTCTGGCGGTGTTGCCGCTGCTGTTTCTGAGACGTCCGCCGCCGCCCCCGCGTTTTTCACAGAATATCGACGACACTCGTTTTTCCGGCGACCCGTCGAAGATTCCGCTCGAGTTTCGCATGAATCGGTTGTGTCGTCTGCGCGGCACGGTGACCACACTGCATCCTGATGGTTCGATTTATGTGGAAACCGCCAACGGGCGCCTGAGAGTTTTCCTGCAGAAGCAGGCTTCCGCCCCGGCGCGCATCGCCAGTGGGCCGGTTGAGGTCGAGGTTATTCCGTATCGGAAGTCGAAATACGGCGAGATCTGGGCCGAGGGGCACGTTTTGCGCCAGTAGAGACTGCCCTGGGTGGAACGAGACTTTCAAGTTCTCTCATCCAATCGGCCATTTCGACATCGGAAGGCATGCGCCAGTCACCGCGTGGAGAAAGTGCCACCGAGCCGATCTTCGGGCCGTCGGGCATCACCGATCTCTTCCATTGGTTCTGAAAGAACCGTTTGATGAAGATGCGCAGCCAGTGCACGATTTCTTCGGCGGCATACTCGGTCGAAAAAGTCTGGCAGGCAAGGCCGAAGATACGCCGGGGGCCGCTTCCCCATCTGACGAAATGGTACAAAAAGAAATCATGCAGCTCATACGGACCGATCAGCTGTTCCGTTCGTTGGCTGATGGCGCCATGTTTGCCGGGCAGCAGCTCGGGCGAGATGGGGGTTGCGACAATATCGCGCAGCACGTCGGCGGCCCGGGTGAATGAGGGCTGCCCACTGACCCAGGTGACCAGCCAGCGCACCAGGGTTTTCGGGATGCCGACATTGACGGCATAGTGCGACATGTGATCACCGTTGTAGGTGCACCACCCCAGCGCTGTTTCCGACAGATCGCCGGTGCCGATGACCAGACCGTTGAGCTGGTTTGCCTTGTTGAACAGAAACATCGTGCGGTAACGGGCCTGAACGTTCTCATACGTGACATCCAGAAGCGCCGGATCATGTTTCAAATCAGAAAAGTGCGCGCGGCATCCCGCGGAGATGTCGACTTCCTCGATGGGAATGCGCAAGGCCTGGGCGAGACGATGCGCGTTCATCCGAGTCCGTTTGCTGGTTCCCGGCCCGGGAAGAGTATAGGCATGAATGTGGGAAAGCGGGAGTCCTAGTTCGGTCATGGCGCGAACGGCTACCAACAAGGCAAGTGTCGAGTCGAGACCGCCGGAAAGACCAATGATGACTCTTTTGATGCCGCTTGACTCGAGACGGCGAATGAGACCCGACGTCTGAATCAGGAAAATGTCCTCGGTGCGTCGATCTCTCTCCGCGGCATCGGCCGGCACGAACGGCAAACGATCGAGTGGTCGTCGTAGCTGTCGAGGAGTAAAACGATCAACTACCGATCGTACGAGTCGGCGCACGGGAAACTCGCACCCGGAAGGCATTTGCCCGAAACCGGTGATGCGTCTGCGGTCGCAGGCCAGATGCTGCAGGTCGAAGTCGGTAACGGTGACAGTTCGCGAGCGTTGAAAGCGTCGACTTTCTGCGAGCAGAAAGCCGTTTTCGGCGATAATGGTGTGACCGCCGTACACCACGTCCGTCGTCGATTCACGAGGCCCGCTCGAGGTGTAGATGTAGCCGCAGACGGCGCGCGCGGACTGCTGTATCACCAGTTGCCGGCGATACTCGGCTTTGCCGACCTGCTCGGTCGAAGCTGACAGGTTGGCAATGATCGTTGCCCCGCTCAGCGTCAGCCAGGAACTTGGCGGAATGGGCATCCAGAGATCTTCGCAGAGTTCGACGCCGAGAACGGCGCAGCCGTCCGGGTCGAGCGCGAACAACAGATCGTTGCCGATCGGAATCGTCAGGCCGGACCGTTGAATCTCGCTTCGATGCAGATCGCGAGACGAGGCAAACCAGCGAAATTCGTAAAACTCGCCGTAGGTGGCCAGAGCCCACTTGGGAATCAGTCCGTGAATGTGTCCCAGGCTGACCACCGCTCCGACATTGTACAGTTTGCCGTCGAGCGCCAACGGCAGCCCGACGACAAGAGTCAGTTGCAGATGCCGCGTTTCATGAGCGAGTCGCAACAACGCATTCCAGGCGGTTTCGTGCACTTCGGGTTGAAGCAGAAGGTCGCCGAGGCTGTACCCCGTGAGACTGAGTTCGGGAAACACGAGCAGACGAACATCTTCTGCGGCCGCATGGCGGCAAATCTCAAGGTGTTCCTGCAGGTTCGCTTCGATATTGCCGAGCGCCAGAGCGGGAACGGCAGCCGCGACGCGAAGAAAGCCGTCGAGCGGGATGCCTGTGCCGCCGGTCTTGGAAACCGGGCGTGTTCGCGGCCGCGTGTTTCGCTGACGTTTCGCTCCCGGGGTCGATGTCGTGCCGAATGCCGCTGATCGTGTGATACGTGTCATATACCCTCCGAATGCCCGTTGCAACTGCTCTCATCATACCTGCACCCTCGCGAAAAACCAACTTTCCTGATTGCCATTGGGGATGCGCGGAGATATACTCGCTGAGGGAGAACACTTATCATGCCATTTGTCAGACGCACTCCGAAACTGTCTTCCCGTTTGTTCATCTGGGGAACGTGGGCTTTTTTCGCCTGTCTCATCTACCTCTGTCTCTCTCTGCTGCTTTCACTGGCCGGACAAGAATGGCCGTCGCTGTTTTCGACCCCTCAGGATGTCGTGTCGATTCAAACGACCGTACCAGCTGAACCGCCGCCAGGTTCGGTGTTTGCGAGGCCGACATCGATTCTCGATCAAAGTGTTACCAAAGGCAGCCAGGGCGATCGCAATCAAGTGCGGCAATTGATGTCGGAAGGTCGGTAGAGCGTGCTCTTGCTCAACCGGTGATTGATTGAAACTCACGGGAATGTGCAATCGATGAGAGCCGTGACCGTGCAGCCCTGCAGCAAGGGGCGGACAAGTCTTCGAGAAGGTTCGTTGCCGTCGGCTTCGCGGAGTGTTGCCTGCCGACCGGCAGAGAATCACCCCGGTTGAGTGATTCCATGACGATGGCGCTTTCTCAGGAAGTAATGAACGCCGTCATCGTTTCGGCGATCTTTGGCGCCACCTTCGCAGTCGCGGAACTGATGCGTCTTCGCTTCGCCGCTCCGGTCGAGGTGACACGCAAGTTCGTGCATCTGGTGGGTGGTCTTGTCTCCCTTTCCTTTGCGTATGTCTTCACCTCTCACTGGACCTTGCTGGTTTTGTGCATCATCTTCGTCGGACTTCTTCATCTCACGCGAACGTACGGGTGGCTCGCGTCTGTGCACAAGGTTGAGCGCGTCTCGAGCGGGGCGCTGTATCATCCGATGGCGATCTACGGAACCTTTTGTGCGGCCGGACTTCTCGGGCGACCGGAGTTCTATCTCATCTCGACGATGGTACTTTCGGTCTCCGATACGATTGCAGCTCTGATCGGCAGTGCCTACGGCTTCAAGTTGTACAAGGTGCAGGAGGAGCGCAAGAGCTTCGAGGGGTCGGTCATGTTTTTCGTCTCGACCTTCCTGATTGTTCACCTTGGTTTGCTGCTGTTGACACCGATCGGCAGAATCGAAAGCGTGCTGTGCGGCGTGCTCATCGCGGTCTGCGTCACTCTCTTCGAGGCCATTTCGCTCGGGGGAACCGACAATCTGTTCATTCCCTGGGGCACCATGTTGATTCTCTCGAAAGTGAACGATATGCCGTGGCCGCGACTGCTGAACCAGTTCTGGGTCATGGCGATTGCCTGCGGTCTTGTGCTGCTGGCCGTTCGCCCGTCACGAAAGCTGAGCGCATCTGGAATGGCCGGCATGGCACTTATGGGGTATGCGACGTTCGGCATGCTCGGGTTTGAATGGTTTCTGCCCGTCATCATCAGTGCCCTGCTGATCTCGTTCACCGATCTCTTTGTCGGTCGTGCCGAAGATGAAGAGGAACTGGCCCGCATTCGCCAGGTGTTCTACGGCATCGCTGTATCTCTCGTCTGGATGCTGATATCCGGTTTTGCTCACTCGTACCGTCATCTACTGATTCTCCCGTATCTGGTCGGTTTCCTGGCCCCGTTGAGCATCTTCTGGAAATGGCGCCGGCGAGAACTGCTGGCCAGGCGTGAACTCGAAGCGCTTACCGAATTGCAGCGTTTGCCGTTGGTTTCTCGCGGAATGTTTCTGACCCTGGTTTTCGTTCCCATGCACTTGATCCTGAATTTTGAGATCAAGCCTGTCTTCTTTGTCCTGGCGGTTCTCGTCGGTGTCGTGTTGTCTGATCGACTGTATTTTTCCCTCATCAACCGCATCGGCCGCAAGTGGAACCGAGACCAACACCAACGAGCCGTCGTGGGCATCGTTCTGGTCGTGACGGCGTTGTTGCTTGCCGTAAGCTGGCCGGTGTATGTTTCAAGATGAACTTTCCCTGTTGTTTGTTGTCTGACAACGAGTGGGCAGAAAACGAGAGTGGGGGAACACAACGTGAAGTTTGACTTTCAACCAGTCGAAAAAAAGGTCATCATCGTCTTGCCGGCTTTCAATGCCGCTCACACGCTGAAAGCCACCATCGATGAGATTCCCCGCGGTTCGTATGACGAAATCATTCTGGTTGATGATGCGTCATGTGATGATACGGTTTCCGTCGCTCAGGGCCTGGTGACCAAAGTCGTCTGCCATCCGAAGAACACCGGATACGGCGGCAATCAGAAGACCTGTTATCGGGAAGCGTTGGCCCGGGGCGCCGATATTGTGGTCATGGTGCACCCGGACAACCAGTACAATCCAAGTCTGGTGCCGAATATGGTGCTACCCATCTATCTCGGCCAGGCGGATGTCGTTCTTGCGAGCCGATTCATTCAGGATCCGTTGAAAGGCGGACCGCTGGCCGGCGGCATGCCGCGTCATAAGTACTATCTGAATCAGTTGCTGACCATGATCCAGAATGCGCTGATGGGGACATACTTCAGTGAATTTCATACGGGATATCGGGCTTTTTCTCGTGCCGCTCTAGAACAGGTTCCCCTGCACAATCTATCAAACGATTTTCTTTTCGACAATCAAATCATTGCCTGTCTGGTTGAACGACGACTTCGTTTTCAGCAGATCGGCGTCGAGACGCGCTACTTCAAGGAAGCGTCTTCCATCGGCCTGCTGCGCGGGGCAATGTATGCCGCCGGTTGCCTTTACGTCGGTTTTCGCTTCTGGTTGCATCGCCGACGACTGGTGCGCTGGCCGTTGCTGCCGTCGGTTGGTTGATTCTGTGCCGGTGTCCTGATGCCTCGTTGTGCTCGTCGAACAAATGTTGTATCAATCTTCGAGGTTCAGGTTTTTCTGCCAGTTGGTGTTGTTAATCTCCGGTAGCGGCTTTTCGAGCAGTCTCTTTTTGATCAGCAGCCCCGGAACCATCACCGGCATGGTTGCCCGCAAGTTGTACACCAGACTGGGAATTGTCCAGAGCTTGACCTGACGATTCTTTTCGACAACACGGTTGAATAGCAGAACCAGGTTGTTGGTGCAGTTGTTGGTAATGGTGTGGTAATACTCCCCACTGCGATTCACGACGGCGAGTTTGATGGATTCCTTGACCAGCTGCTCCTTCTGCTCTTGCGTCAGGATGGCCCGATACGGAATCAGTTTCTCTTTGGCATAGCGGCAGCTTTGTTCAAGGTAGTCCTGCCACGTGGCAAGAATCCAGGTAACGCCGAACTGCTTCTGGATACCCTTCACCAGAGAATACGATTGGTCTGTACGCTGATAGGCCTCAATCGTCAGTACCAGTCCGTTTGCTTCTTCACCCTTTTCGTTAACCACGCCGCCGGGTTCAAATGTGAACAGGAACAGGGAGTGTGCCGCGATCCATTCGGGCGGAAACGGTTTTTTAATGAAATAGACTTCTTTCACGCGATCTGGGCGGATCGTCGTATTGGCGAACCGGTACAATGTCCGCCCTTCGCTCGACTTCTGCTCCTCACGCCCCCAGCGAACGTTTTTCACGATGAGGGTATCTCCCTTGTCGGCGATCAATGATGGAGGCGTCTGATGTTGCTTGAAGGGGGCCGGTGGATCCTTGAGGTCGGGTGCCGTGGCGAGCGACACTTTTTTCACCTTGAGACAACTCAGGTCATCCGCCTGATGAGCCAGCCCCTCGATAACCACCTGCTGGTCGTGAAACTTCGCGGCCTCTCGCCCTGACATCAGCAATACGAAATTTCGACCGTCTGCTGTGGAAAGGGTGATGGCATCGTCGTGAACTGTCAGACGACCCTCGATGGTATACTCGTTTCCGAACCCGCGAACCGTCGGCCTGGGGTTTGAGGAACTCGCGGAAGCACGGATCTGGGAGGACCCCGTAACTCTGGATGTGTTATCCGTACTGTATGGATTCGCTCCGGCAGCGAAGGCAGAGAATGGCCCTGCCATGGTCATGAACGCCAGCAACCCTGCAACCACAAGGCCTGTCTGTCGCTTCATCACAAATTTCCCCCATTCATGGAATCAAACCCTCAACGTACTTGTACATTATACATAATCAGAGCCGACCTCCGGAACGGGAATGCCTCGAAAAAAAACGCAGTGCGCGCGCGTTTCTGCCGGGCTTTCTGTTTCGCTGAGGCGGCAATTGCCGAAAAATCTGGCTCGTTACTCGCGCAAACGTTGTCGGGGCGCGATCGATTCCGCCGGGTCGCCGGCGTGGTCGACGGGGTCGGCCATGCGGTCGGTGCCCATGGCGACGCGTGCTTCGGCCACCAGACGATCCACTTCGGTGTTGAGACGACCGGCATCGGGTTTGAATTCAGGAATGTTCACCAGGTGAGACAACTGACCTTCTCGGGTAATGGCGCGCGCTTCGGCGCTGGCCGGTATTCCGCCCTCGAGCGGTGAGACGGTGGCGAGAGCCTGTGCCGCCGTATTGAGAGCCATCTGTTCCTCGAGGCTGTGACGCATCGGGCGTACGAGTTTGAGACTTTTGAAGAACGCTTTCGAAGCCGATGCGCTCCCGTATGATTCGTCTTCCTCGAGAGCCATCGGCGGCAGGCGGTGGATCCAGTACTGACGGCCGGTGAACAGAAGATCGGCCGGGGTCCGGTCGAATGTCTCGCGAACGCCTTCTTCCATGGGGCCGAACGGCTGCAGATGATACCGGTCGAGGATCTCTGAAGTCTTGATGGGATCAGCTCCGCCGCCCTCGCGACTCGTCTGGATATGCTGCTCCATCTCGGCCAGCAGAGCGGGGAGGGTGATCAGCCAGCGGTATCGCAACAGCAGCGCTTCACCTTCGCGGCACTTGGCGCCGATGGCGGCCGCCTTTTCCTGAGGGGACATGTCGGAACCAAGAATGGCATAGACGTTGTTCTGCCAGATGATGCGGGTCAGCTCGAGAGAGGGAGTGGCGCAGGCGCGCAGACGATCGACGATGACTCGGGCCGCGGTCATGAAGCTTTCCGCTGAGCTGTTCAGTTCTGTGCCGCTGTTTCGCCAGTCACGGTCGAGAACCGAGCGCACCAGGGTATGCAGGCCGCCGAGCAGTTCTCGAATCTGTCGTTCCATGCGAAAGTGCACGGAGTAGGGGGCCTGTGAACGCGTGCGCCGCAGTCGTTTGTACCGGTGAACGAATCGTACACCTCTCGCCATGAGACCGAACTGCACGGCCAGAAACAGAAAAGCCGGTACGAACAGGAAGAACGAGACCCACACGGCCGGGATCAGCGCCCATGAACCGATCCCGAGAATGACCAGGGCGAATGCGCCCCAGATCATCGGAGCGATGTCCGGGTTGCTGAGCAGATGACGCAAGCCCTCGTGAAGGTTGCCGAGCAAGGACTGGTTTGCCTCGACGAGTGACTGATACTCGCTGAACTCGGGGGGAATTTCAGGGTTATTCTGGACGAATTGGCGCTCGCCGTATGAAAGGTCGCTCGAGCGCGGGTCGACGAGGCCGCAAAGCGGACAGGCGTCGGTCTTAAGCGGCAACGCAGCGCCGCAGCGCCGACAGATCTCAGCGCCCATGCGCGGTCTCGCACCGTGATCGATCTTGTCTTGGCTTTCCCATGAAATCGATGATAGCACGGTTCGCTCAGCAGGAAAACACAAGACCCGCGGAGAGCCGAAGAAGCCGGCCCACGCGGGTCTTGAGAAAAGCCTGCCGTCTCTCTAGGAACGACGTCGAGCCGGATGGGATGACGAAGATCGCGAGTCGTCGCGGCGCGGTGCCGTCTGAGCGTGCCGGCGTGTTTCCTGCGGCGAACGATCGGGTGAAGATCTGCGGGGTTCGGGAGCATCCGTTGAATCGACCCAGACCGGAATGGACCGATCGTTGCCTCTGGTTGTGCCTGGCCTTACCTGATGAGACCGGCGAGTGTCTTTCCTTGTGGAATCAGACCGACTGCTCGAAGTCTGGGTCGGTCGGGGAGACAACGCATTCAACGCGGGGCGTTGGGTGCGTTTGACCTGCTGAGCGGTGAGCGCTTCGCGTTCCGCTTTGGCACGCGCTTTGGCTGCCGACCGCGCCCGTTCTTCCGCCTTGCGGGCGCGAATGGCGGCGATACGCTCTCCGAGAGGGATTTCGAGTGGTTCGCCCGCGGCCCGGTAGTTGAACCCTTCGATCTGACGGCGTTGAATCTTCTTCGCGATCTTCTTCTCGATCATGCAGAAGTCGATCTCTTCGTGCGGAGCCACCAGGGTGATCGCGGTACCTTTGAGACTGGCTCGGGCCGTGCGGCCGACGCGATGCACGTAGTCTTCGGCCAGATGAGGCACGTCGAAATTGACGACATGACTCAATGCCTCGACGTCGATCCCGCGCGCGGCGATATCGGTCGCGACGAGCACCGGACACTGTCCGTTCTTGAACGAACCGAGAGCTTCGGTGCGGCGGGTCTGGCTGCGGTTACTGTGAATCGCCAGACACCCGATGCCGTGCCGGTTGAGAAAGGCGGCCAGACGGTCGGCCCGATGTTTGGTGCGAGTAAAGACGATGGCGCTGCGAATGGCTTCATGCCTGAAGATGTCGACCAGCAGAAACTGTTTCAGGTTTTCGGGAACCGAATATGCCGCGTGTTTGATGCCGGTGGCCGGCGTCGTGGTGTTGCGAATGTTGATTGAGACGGGGTTGCGCAGCATGTCGTGCGCGAGGGCCACGATCGGCTCGGGCATGGTTGCCGAGTAGAACAGCGTCTGGCGCGGTGTCTTGGGAAGCTGAGCCAGGACGCGGCGGATATCGGGCAGGAAACCCATGTCGAGCATACGATCGGCTTCATCAAGCACGAGATATTCGAGACCTGGCAACTGTCCGTGCGGATACGTGAAATGATCGAGCAGACGCCCGGGAGTTGCGATGATGATGTCGACCCCGGTGCGAAACGCGTTGATCTGGGGTTCCATGCCGACGCCGCCGAAAACCGCGGCTCCGCGCAGGGTGGTGAAGCGGGCGAGTTCGACCATGTGTTCATGAATCTGAGCTGCCAGCTCGCGTGTCGGGGTCAGAATCAGGGCGCGGGTCACGCTGTGTCGGCCGAAGCTTTCCGGCTTCTGTTGTTTGCGGCTCTCGAGAATGCGATGCATGATCGGCAGCAGAAACGCCGCCGTCTTGCCGCTGCCGGTCATGGCGCAGGCCAGCAAGTCGCGCCCGGAAAGAGCGACAGGAATGGAGTTCCGCTGAACCTCAGTCGGTGTCTCGAACCCCAACTGCTCGATGCCGCGTTGCAGGTCCGGGTGCAGCGAGAAGTCCGCGAATGTGGTGGTCGTGGTGTCGATGGTCGACGTCGACGCACGGGAAGAAACGGATGGATGTGAATGTACAGATTGTGTCATATTGAATCTTTCTCGGGAAGCGGATGAGGCTTTGCCGAATGACCCGGCACGGGGAACAACGGAGGATCTGCCGGAGAGGCCGCCGCAGGGGGTTGGAAATCAACCCATCGTGTAATGCGATCTGATCAGACAAAAAGCTGATTCAAGATTGCACACCCATCATATCAGGAATCATTCTCATTGGCAACAACTTTGTTCGTAGAAGCCGAAAACAACCTGTTAGCAGCAATAAATGACAGATAGAACTTGTACGATCGCACCTTCAAAACGGTGAAGGGTTCGATCGGGCCTGAAGTGCCGGTGAGTGTATCGCTATTCAGTTCGGGGGTGGGGACCTTTCTGTCGAGTTTGGCGCCACCTGAGTGAGCGGCGCAATGCGGCACGCGCAGCCCGTGAGTGACGAGTTCACGCATGAGTCCGAACGACGATTCAGCCGGAGAGCTCAAGGTGATGGTGATCTGCTCTTCACGCTCGGCGGGCTTGCCGCAGTAACAACAGAGGGGAGGCATAACCCAGGAATCGGGGAGCCTGGCGGCAAAATCGAGGGTGTCGCTGACGCGCTCCGTGTCAATTTCGACGATCTGACCGCTGACGACGTCGTAGTAGATGCCGCATCCGTCGCAGCCCTCGCTGGTGCCTGCGGCGAGTTGAACCAGCCGCTTGCCGCAATGCGGGCAGAGCGCCGTTCCGGAACCGAAGACGGCGCCGTAGGTCATCAAAGCACCGATGATGCCGACGAGTATGCTCCAGACTTCATGTTCGGCCTGAAATAGAAGAAAAGCCCCTGCCAGCAGCAGCATGCCGAACCCGAAGAACAGCAGCGTGGTCGGCCATGAACGTTCAATGGGAGCGGAACGAGGGGGAGTTTCAGACATCTTGCTTCTCCGCGAAGATTGTTCTCGAGGCGCGTCGATCAGCGGCAGCGTATCATGAACTCGCCGAAGGGAAAAGCCGCCGGTGTTCAATGCAGGGTGATTGGGTTCTCCTTCGTTTTTCCGTTGGCAAGAGCGAAACTTGTCAGCCGTTCGGCAAGAGGCGAGCGGAGTCCGAGAGCAGGCTGCTGGATCGCAGGAGGCGACAAGGTTTTAGCCTCGATCTCGAGACGAGAGAGCACTCCCTGCCGCAATGACGAATTGTTGAGCGATGCCGGCGGAAATACAGAGTTTCCAATGCGGCGATTTGCGCGGGTATGTTACGCTGAGCCGGACGAGTGAGCCGCACTTCGTGGAGGTCGTATGAAAGAAACGTTCGCGACACAGATCCAGGAAACTCTGGCCTATCTTTCTTCTGAAGAGGCAGAGAAATCGTTAGCGCAGGATGCCTATTGGCCCAAGTGGAATACCCCCTGGTGGCACATGTTGCTGCTTGCCGAAATGGGACTCTCCGACCTTATTCCTCGTGCGAGCGCGCAGCAGCTGGGCGAACAGGCGAAGCGGCAATATCTTCCCGTCTTTCCGCTGCGCGAAGAAGAGCTTCCTGCCGGCATTGATCCGCGACGACAGATCATCTGCCACTGCGCTCTCGGATGTTTGTACCGGTTGCTGCGAATCTGCGGCCTCGATTCCGATCACTATCTGCCGTTCGCCAGAGACTGGTTCGTCAGGTATCAGCTTCCTGACGGCGGCTGGAACTGTGATGAAGCGGCCTATCTCAAATCGGCACCCAAAAGCTCGCTTGTCTCGACGCTGCCGGTACTCGAGGCCATGTTGCACTTTCTGAAAGGCGGGCCGACACCGGCAGAGTGGGAATGTATCGACCGCGGAGCCGAGTATCTGCTGCGTCGTCGACTCTGTTATCGCTCGTCAGAGCCGTGCAGAGTCATCGATCCGAACTGGCTGACCGTGCGCTTTCCCCGGTTTTATGAATATGATTTTCTGCGCGGAGCGGCGTGGTTGGTCGATTGGGCCGAGGTGCGCGGTCGCGCCCTGCCGCCGGACGTTCTCGCTGAAATGCGCGCCAGACTTGATGTTTGCGCCGACCCGGTTTCGAATGTACCGGTAGTCGGGTTCTGTGACCTGCTGCAGAACAGCAACTACGCCCCCGATTCAGCAGGAACCTGGCGCATGACCAAGCCGCCTTCCAGTTTTGCGTTGCTGGAAGCCGTCAGCCGCCCGGGAACCCCGGTTCCGGCTTTGCGTGATGCGGTTGCACGGGTGCGTGCCGTGTGCCGCACGGCCGGCTGAGATAGAAACGTCAGTAAACGGTGTCGCGGGCGACCTCGACCATCAGTTCCGTGCCGGCCGGAATCGTGATGTGCTGACCTTTGACGAACGCGCCGCCGAGCAACCCGACCGGACCGAGAATCATGTATCCGGCGGCTGACGCGCCTGCCGCAAAGCCCATCGATTCATTCGTCTTCGCGGCTCGTTCTCCCAGCGTGATCGGAATCTGTTTCCCGTTCGCGGCCTTGATGAACAGATAGCGAATTTTCAGACTTCCGTTCTTGCCAAATCGCCCCGGACCACGAACTTTCTCAAGCTGAGCTTGTACGAAAGATCCCTTCTTGGCGACGACCTTCTGCCCGACGGTAATGGGTTCCGAAGTTGAAAAATTCACCATCTCTCCGGTGCGACTGGTTTTGGTCGAGATCGTCTGCTCGAGTTTGATGCGAACCAGCGTGCCTTGCTGAATGATCACCTGCGCGGCTTCGAGTGTCGGGGCAAGTACAAGAGAGCAAAGCAACAGCGCTGTCATGGTGATTGATCTGAACATGATTGAACCTCCCTGGAGTTTTTCTGCATCATACCATACCACAATCCGCCATGAATGTTCATTACAGAGAATGAGAGGGCCGCTGCTACTCTGCCGACTGAGTTTGATTGAACGTTTTATTGGGAAAGTCGATCAGCGAACTGTAGATAAGAAGGCGATGACCTGTTCGTACAACTCGGACACTTGCTCCGCGGTCATCCAGGGATTGTTCAAATGCTCGATCAGCTCGCGGCGAGTCAGGCCCAATCGCATGCCCTCTGAGACGGCCACGGCGTAGCCTTCGATCTCGGTCGGGCGCCGATGATACGGGTAGCGTTCGTCCCAGACGTCAATGCCTTCAAGAACCTGGCGCACGTGCGTCAGTTCGTGCAACAGATCGAGATACAGGTCCAGATCGGTTCCGGTTTCATAATACGACTGCGCCAGAACGATACATGGCACCGTGTCATCGACCCAGCAGAAGCCGTCTTCGGGAACGATGCGCACGATGGTCTTCTGTGCCAGCGAAAGACTGGATAATCCGGCGCTGCAGATGAGAGAAAAGGCGGGGCTGACGAGTGCGTCCGGCAAGACGTGCAGAAACGGGTGCTCGCCGGCGCCCAGGCCGCGCCGGAGTCGGGGAAAGTCGAATCGTGGCTCGTGTTTCAACGCTTGTGCGCCCTTCCTTTGACAGAAGCTGCGTGGTCAACAGCATACCAGATCTCGAAGACGATCGGTTGCCTGAAGATACTGGCCCCCAGGGCAAACGGCAACTTGGACAAGCAGAAGTTGCCGTTTGCCCTGATTGCGACGGCGACGAAACAACGCCGGGACACATGGGAAAACGACCGAAGGAGACCTGAGAGCAGCTACCTAACCTTGGTGTCTATCACGCTGCCAAAGCCTCGCCCGATGCGGGTGATTGGGTTTCTGACTGAGTTTCGACCGCCTGCCATAGGCGATTCTCGAGAATCAGAGGTGCTATGACAGAGATAAGCGTCACAATCCAGACAAGTAATGGCCACGTTCCTAATAACAAGAGGCCGAAGCGGGCAAAGAGAAGAGCCGCAACAAACAGCATTAGTCCAATGATGATTGGCTTTGAACGGCGCGAATCCGTCAGAGGAATCTCGTAGAAGCAAAGAGCCTGCATGCTTACGGCAAAAGGAACGGCAACAATCAGGTCAAATAGATAGTGCTCTCCGAGGCCGAGTGTGGCGAACAGGGTGAAGACCAGATACAGATACATGATCACGCGTGTCAAACGCGATTGGTTGCGCGAGTTCCACCAGAGGAGCAGAACCCAGGTGGTATGCAACGAGGGAACGGCATTTCTGGGCGTGAGAGCACTCATGGGCATGGGAACCAGAATCTCGATATCCGGAAGCGTGCCGGGAAACAGTGAACCAAAGAAGTTCTTCGGACCGCCGCATGGAAACAAATGAAAGACGATATTAGCCAGCACGGCGGAAATGATGAAACTGTGAAAAACCCTCAGGGCTATCGCCCAGCTTTTGCGTAGAGCTGAGACATAAGCTACCGCCCAGGCGATAGGTAACGTGGCATAGAAGAATACGGCCGTTCTCTCGAACCAGGGAACTGCGGCAAACAACTGGGCGAAAAAGAAGCTTAACAGGCAGCCTAGCGACCTGTCGAACACAAAGGCAAAGTGGTCAAGGGTAAGGGGATTGAGCTTGACCGTCGCTTCAAGAAAGGTAGGGGTCAGCAGGATAAACATTGGAGGCACCAAGGCTGAAAGAAACCATTGAAGCAATACTTGTCGGTCCCTATCCCTCGCTCTGAGAGAATTCACGAAAAAAGCCAGAAAAGCAGCGCAGCCTAGTCCACTGCCGATACCAACGTACTTCATGCAAACAAAAATCTCAAGGCAAAATCCGAGGCTGGTAAAGAAGGCAAACTCCCATTTGGGCGGCATTGAACACAGATACATGAGATAAGAGTCCAGCATGGCCATGGAAAAAAAGATCCAGCCTCGTGTGAAAAACAACTGAAGGGCACCATGCGGACTTACGCCGATCTCCCAGAAGGCAAGAAGTTCAGCAAATAGGAAGCCCCCAAAAAGACAAACGTGAATTTTCAAAAGACTTGTCGTGCTCATGAATCAACTCAAAATAGCGATCCGAACAATGTGGACTCTGAGGACGCTCAGGACCATCGGCGAACCTGAACGGCGTAATCACCACTGAAAAACTCAACTGGTACAAACGGATCGAGGCGCAAGGTAAAACGCTTACGCCTTCGGGAACCTGGGGGAAGCTCACTCTGCGGCTCGCTCGCATAAAATGAGAGAAACGCATATTGCCCGGCCGGGAGTTTCGCCGCTTCAGAGGTATCCCAGTCCTGCTGCACGTTGCGAACATCCACATCGGTATCGGCCGCAGGTCGCACGGGCGCTTTTTCCGCAACGCTACGGATCAGACGCTGAAAGCATGTTCCCATCTGTTTCGAAATGGAGTTGAACGTAATCGACAAGGCAACAATGGTGTATCCGATAACAATCAGCAAGTTCGCCGGATCTTGCTCTGCCTTCACGTGAATCCCCCCTTGGACGGTTCGGCCTATTTTTGCAGAAGAACAACCGCTTGGCAAGCAATTGCTTCCCCGCGCCCGAACGCGTCACAACACGTATTATATTTCAGCCGGCGCTTCAAGTCTAACAGCGCGGCTTGAATTCAATTACAAGTTCCCGTTTGCTCTGTACCATACGAACCTTCGAGCTTGCGCTTCCATAAAGCTTGCAGTATGTTCGCCCGGCATGAAGCTGACGCAGAGAATTCAAAAAATGTGGCGCGGCCGCTTCGGACGCGAGTCGCTGTCACTCGCCGGCCCTCTGGTGCTGCAGGCTTTGGCCTATTCTCTGCTCGGCGTCATCGATCGCATCATGGTCGGCGCTCTAGCAGAAACTGCGATCTCGGGCGTCGGGATCGGCGGGCAGATTCTGTTTCTGGTGAACACGCTGGCCGGGACAGTGGCTGCCGCGGTTTCCATTCTGGCGGCGCAGTTTCGCGGGGCCGGAGACCGACATCGTTTGTCCGAGTTGGGTGCTACCGGAACATGGCTGTGCTGCCTCATCGGCATCATTGCCTCCGCCTGCCTGTATGCCGGTTCTCTGCCGTTGTCCCTCTGGCTCGCCAATGGCAGCAACCCGATTGCTCTTGTGTCGGCCCGGTTTCTCACCGTCATTCTCATCAGCATTCCGGCGGTTCTGATCACCTTCGTCATTACCGGCATCATGCGGTCGCTCGGCGATACGCGCACGCCGATGATCAGTTCGCTTGCCGCGCTCGCCACGAATACGTTGCTCGGCTTCCTGCTGATCAATGGCTACGGCGGCTTGCCGCGTCTCGAAGTGTTGGGCGCCGCTCTTGCCACCTGCGTGGCGCACCTTGTGGGCTTGATCGTCGCTCTGCAGGCGTTTTTCAGCCGCTCCTTCTCCGGTATGGCGTTTTCTGCCCGCGATCTGTGTTCTTTTTCCGTGCCGCTTGCCGGGCGTCTGGGTCATCTGGCCTGGCCGATCGCCCTCGACGCGTTGTTCTGGCAGGCGGCCACCCTGGCGTATACGCGGGTCGTCGGATTGGCCGGTGATGCTGCGTTGGCAACATACTTCATCTTTACGGGCGTGCGCGGCATCGGCTACATTCCGCTCGGAGCACTTGGGACGGCGGCTTCCATCACGACCGGTCGCTTTCTCGGCATGGGCTGCCGACAGCGTGCGCGCCTCTGCGTCAGACATGCGCTTAGTCTGGCGATCGGAAGCGCCGCTGTAATGGCCGTCGTGCTTTGGGGTCTTGCGCCGTGGTATCTCTGGTTTTTCAACGTCGAACCGGAAGTCGGCGTGCAGGCCTGTCGGCTGATTCGCTGGTTCGCCTTCATCCTTCCCTGTGAAGGCGCGATCGTCGTCTATGCCTTTGTTCTGCGCGCCGGCGGCGATGCGTTGGCCGTCAGTCTGATGACCGCCTCTTCCTTCTGGCTGCTCGGTATTCCTGCGGCTTATCTGTTGGGTATCTCATGGAAGTGGGGTCTCGTTGGAGTGTTTCTCGGCATGGCGATCGAGTCGCTGGCGAAAATGACGCTGTTTCGCTTCCGAGAAAAGAGCGGTGCCTGGATGCGCAATCTGACCGTGTGAATACGGCGAAAGGCCGCGCTTACTGCAACTCGATGATCTCTGTCAGGTCGGCGGGTGCCGTCGCCGAAGCAGGTTCGTCTCGCCAGAGGTGAATGACGGCGGTCGCTGGAACATGGCTGACCGTGATTTCCAGCTCGGGTTGAAACGGACTCATATTGTTGCCGCCGCCCGGGTATCCGCACGAACCACCGAGATGAATGAACTGTCGAATGAGCGCGGGCCGACCGGCACCGGCGAGCTGTCTGACATTTCGTGAATCCTTCTCGTCGAGGGCCAGCCAGTTCAGATTGAAATCTCGGGCGTTGTAGGCGACCAGCGTCACCTTATTCTCGTGGGCATTGACAATTTGATAGCGTCTCAGGCCTTTCAGAAAAGCACTAACGTCATAGCTGACCAGGACACGGCGGTCGGGACGCCAGACAATGCTTTTCAGCACCGGCGGAAACGGGGCGAGCGAATACATGGTTTCGATCAACGGGTAGGCGTTCGGTTCACAGATACCCACCGGCAGATACGGGTTGCACAAAAACCGACTTTCTTCGGAAGGACCGGCGATGCTGTTTTTCCCGGGGCCGTAGTAGAAGATTCCCTCGATGCCCCACCAGGCGGCGCCGTCGACGATCTGACCGAAAACCTCTTCGGTCGGCTCATACCCGGCCGCGCTCAGCCTCGGTTGTTCGCGAACCGCCTTGCGCCTGATCTCGTACACCTCGCTTTTCTTCAGAAAGTCCAGTTCCGTCATGGGGGTAACCGGCACCGTGACTTCGACGTCGGGAAAATTGTACGAGTTGCGTTGGCGAAAGTATCCTTCCTGACGCAGCTCTGAATACACCATCACGAGCATGATGATGGTCAGGGCCACCGCGATGATTGTTTTCACGCTGATTCGGCGGGTGTTCGCGTCAGAGCGGCATGAACAGCCAGACGGTCAGCCAGCCGAGCGCGCCATACAGAAAGAACGTCAACAGGGTCGTCGCCGTCGACTTGAAATTCGTCCAGGTGCCGAGAAAGGTTTTGATGAAAACGGCTCCGATACCGAAGAAGATCAACCCTTTCACATAGTAAGGCATACTGCCGCCCTCCGTTCGTGTTTCCCGCATCATACCGTAATCTACGGTGTCTGACAAACCTGTTTTGCCAGACGTTGCGTCGCCCCGTCGCGCTCGCCGGCATAGAACTTGTCGAGAATCCGGCCGAAGATGGAAGGCCGCGTTTCATCGACCATTTCAAACAGCGTCATGCATGACCGCAGTTTCATGTCGTCCGGGGATCCGAAAATCTCGAGAGGCGTTCGGCCGTCGATGGCGAGAACAAGGCCGGCGCATTCGCAAAGTCGCGCTCCCAGAATGGGGTGCGCCAGATACCGGCGTGCTTCGTCCAGGTCGGCGATGGCGAAAAACTGCGCGGTCGGGCTGCGACCGAGGCCGGCAATCTGAGGAAAGATGAACCACATCCAGTGCGTTAGCTTTCTTCCTGCCCGTAACTCGCTTAAAACGTCGGAATACACCTGATCCTGCTCGGACACGAATCGTTCCAGAGACATGCCGTCCTCCCGAATCTGCGGTCTGACGCCTCACGCCTCGCGGCAGAGACGAGCATAAGAACATTGCGAATATGCTATCATACGGTGAAAGCGACGAGAAACGAATTGAGATGCAGAGTGAACCTCGGGTTCACAGAGGAGGAAACATGAAGGTTCATCGCGTGCGAATCGGAAGGATCTGCCTGCTCGCCCTGTTTGTGTGGCTTGCCCCGCAGGCTTCGGCGCAGCCGCGCGGCACGATCCGTGAAGACCGGCAGCCGGCAACGGCTCTGACGAGCCTCGAGCCTGAGCTGACGACGGTTCGAGATCTGAAGGAAGAGATCAACTTGTACAATCTCATTCTGGGTCTTCAGCTTGGACGCTCTCAGATGCTCGAGATTCTGAAGCTGGCCGAGGAAGCCGCCGCCATGCAGCGCGAGTATCTCGATTCCTGCCGCCGACCCGAGGTTGTCCAGTCTGTTCGCTCGCTCGACAACGTATTGGCCTGTCTGAAGAAAGGCCGTTTTGCGCCGAAGGAAGTCGAGCTGATGGCACATGCTGCCGAGGCGCACCTGTTACGTCTGCGTCGCGACTATTTCGCTCGGCTGAATGCCCTCGAGACAAAGGTCTGGGACTTGCTGTCTCCTGCGCAGCGATTGATTCTGACCAACTACCGCGAGTGTCTGATCCCCGAGGCCGACGTGAAGAACCCGGTCAATCTCGGTCAGGCCGAAGTCAGTGAACATCTGGTCGATCTGCTCGGCAATATACGAAATCTGCCTGAAACCGACCTGGATGCCGCCCTCGACAAGGTCGTCGGCGAAATGTTCGCACAGCTCGACAAGAAGTTTCGATTGACGGCATTGGGTTCTGCCGACCGTGAACGTGCAAGAATCAAAGAGGTGTTCAAGCGGGCGCGCGCGCTTTCCGCCGTCGATTTCGAACTGCAGAAGGCGGAGTTGGCGAAAGAGGCGAAGCCGCAGTTTGTCAATCAGTTGCATGCCGAAGTGGAAAGCTTTCAGAAGAAGATGCAGCAGATGATCGGCGGTGTGTCGAAGATCGGCAAACAGTTGTTGCATCCGAAGGTGATTCCCATCTTGCGTGCCAGAATGACTGCTCCGCTGGTGACGTGCGATGACTCTCCCGAAGAGACGAGGAAAAAGTACGAGTTGTTGTCGACGTTGAATCGCGAGGGCAAGCCGGCCCCGTCTGTGGAGAAACTGGCAGACTACCTCGGGTTGAGTGATCTCACTCGTCAGACCTTTTCGCAGATCATCGTGAACTTTCAGAAGCAGGCTCTGAAGATCTTCATGACGAAAAGCGAGCAGGGATCCTCGCCGTTTCTCGTCATGATGCGCGCCAAAACTTCCGGCCTGTCGGGCCCCGAGAGTGCGGCGCTGTTGCAGCAGGCATTTGTCGAGACGTTTCCCGGGCGTGCGCACTCGTTTCTCGAAGAATTGGTCGGCGTGAAACTGAAGACGTATGCCGAACTGCGCAAACAGCTGAACGAGCATACCTATAGCCGGTTTCAGGAACTTGATGTCGACCTCCTGGATATTCGTACCGGTTACGAGATTGGAAAAGGCGAGTGGGCGGCCGGAAACGGGGGTGTGGAATCAGATCTTGGCGAAGAGCCGAATCTTGTGGCGGTGACGAGGCGCCTGCATCTCGATCAGGCACAGAGTGAGAGGGTTCACACGATTCTGGTCGAGCATCAGAAAGCGGTCGGTCAGCTTCTGCGAAAGGGTGAGCCGGGCAAGACCCCGTTCGATGCGCTTCAGCAGGTATTTCTGAATCAGGGAAGCCAGGAGCACATGACCGCGTTTCTGACGACTCTGCAAAACCGCATCGGCAGCGGAACGGAAACGTATTTCGAAAGCTTGCTCGAGTGCAACCGTGAAACCTGGCTGAGACTCGAACGCGAACTGCCGGCCGACGTGTTTACCGCCTTGGCGCGCCTGAATCTGGATATCAGCAAGATCAAGACGGGGTACAACCCGTTCACCGGCGAAGCCTGCTCGTGGCAGGATCTCGAGTTTCAGGAGAAAGGCGAACGTCTGCGCGAGCGTCATGGCATCGGCAAGAAGGCCAAGATGACGGACTTGTTCACGCTGATGAGCGTCCAGGATGAAAAGGTGAAAGAGATGGTGTTGAAAACGCTTCAGGAGGGACAGAAAAAAGCGTTCACCTTGCTGTCGCAACCCGGAGAGAGCGGCGAACCCCCGCTCGACAAGCTGACGCTGACCGGCGGTGCCGAAGGCATGAAAACCTTCTTCAAGGCTCTGATGGGCAAGGTGAAGGGCAAGACGACGACCTTCATGCAGGAACTCGAAACCATCAAGCGCGACACCTTCGACAAGCTCAAGGACGTGCTGCCGAATGCCCCGTACCTGTTGTTCCGCTCACTCAACCTCGATCTGCTCGACATCGACGCCGGCTACAACCTCGGCTTCGAAATCATGAAACGCCGCGTATCGAGCTGGTAGTGAGCCTCCATCCTGCGTGTTCGGTGACCGTAACGGTTAGTATGCCTTGATATCGATTCCTTCCGATTGAGGGACAGTCGTGTTCGAGCCAAGAAGGCCTGAGATCGGGATCGCGTGGTAGGTTTTTCCCTGATATCGAAATGGGAGAACCGTGTTGCCGGAATAGTAGAGCATACCGCACTCCATTCCCACTTCTCCGGCAATCTCGATCGCCAGGGTGGTTTTGCCGGTTTGTCTCGACCCGGGGAGATACACGATGCGAAAATCGCGCAGCAGCTCGATGAGGCGATCTTTCAAGTGCCCTTGAAGAGCATGTCTTTCTCTCCTGATACCGCGAAATCGAATCGATAATCCGAGAAATCAGATATAATAATCCGAGAAAACATAGTCATCCGAGAAATTCTTTCGACTTAAACCCGCTCTCTGCACCTTCGTATCAGCGTGGAGAGGCGATACGTCGGATGACCTGGGTGCCTGGCACCCGTCAGTCAGATGTGACCAGTTGATGCGGATCCGGCGGATGGCCACTTTCGGTTTCATGTTCATGGCCTGCAGAACGCGACTGGGGGTATCCTGCTCGAGGTGCAGGCCGACCCGTTGGAAGTGGCGACCAAGTCTTTGGGCAGTACCATCAACGCCTCTGAAACGATGCCGTCAAATGGCGTATGAGGGCAGGACTCAGGCTGAGGTCGTTTCCACGCTTGAACTCTGAACCACTTCCTGAATGAAACGCTCAAGTCGGTTTATGACTGTTTCACGTTCTCGATAGGAAAAGAATGTTTCGGAATCCTCCTCGTGGAGATCGCTCAGCAAGTGAGCAAGCTCTTTTCTGTTCAATACAAGGCCCTTGCTCATTTTCTCTTGAACGATATCCATAAACAGCTCCACTGCATCGTCGAATTCCAGACTGAAGATTGGTGAGCAGAGTTGATTCTTCTGTACGATCTCTCGCACGACATCACGCAGATTGTTTGTATCGACTGGTATTTCGTCATCGATATTTCTCTTGTCCTCGATCGGCAGTATCACGTAGGGTCCGATCCTGGCGGCGGTCGCATACGCACGTAGTTCTTGCTCTGTCTCGAAAACTCCATGGACCTTGATTCCGTTTTCACTCAACAACATCGTGAACATGAAAAACCTCCTTATTTCGCCAGTTGCCTTGGCACTTATAACGCACTTTCCCCACGTACCGCATTTCTCGTGTCTGATTTTTGAAAAATGAT
>CAYYIY010000058.1:0-33363 GCA_964472075.1 uncultured bacterium
GCTGTTTCAGGAACGAATCCATCTCGGGCGGCATCTCGACCGGTTGAGTCGGCAACCGCACGGAAGGCTGAATCACGCGGAATCGTGTGCAACCAGGCAAACGGTTCTGAATCGCCTTCTTCATGGCAGGGTAGGGGACCACGACCATATCCGAGGCCGCGAGCACGTCGGCTACCCGGTTACAGAGACCCGGCGACGCCAGATCAACGTAGGCATCCGTACCAGTGCAGGTTGTCACCAGACGGCAACGGTTCTTCTTCACCCAGTCCAAAACCGCTATCCCGCCACGCGTGGCATGAACGACATGCACGACTTCGGGCTGAAACGGCAGTTCGCCGCGATCGAAGATTCCCTGGTCGTCGGGCAGCAACAATGCCTGTGCCCGAAAACCGAGTTCGGAAAGACTGACCGCCAGTCGATCGAGATCAACACGGTCGCCGGCATGCGGAGTTGCATTGCGACCGCCGATCAACATAATGTTCATATTCCGTCTCTCTTCCGCTGAATTGTGGTTACCCCCATCGAACAGGTGTCATTATACGGTATATTCAACCGACGTGCGAAGTTCACATCGTTCGAACACAGCTTGTCGATCGCATACGACACAACCTATCACGATGATGCTACAATACCCACGGACAAACTCATATTCAGCATTATCGGGGAGATTACATGAAACCAGCTCCTTATTCGCACGGCCTGTTTCCTGCTCTTGGTATCGGTTTTTCTCCTGACGGCTTTCGTCGCGAATGCCGCCGGTGAAGAGGCCTTTCAACGAATCATGCCCAATCTCAAAACCCTCGGCAGGAACGTGCGGCCGGGCCAGGCTTTGGTAACTGTCGTGATGCGGGAAGCCGATGCCGGCCAGTTGTTTCCGGCCGACCCGAAAAGTCGACACAAAGCCGATTTCAAGGCTCTCCTGACCGACGGACAGAACATGTTTCTCGCCACCCTGGCTCCAGGCGGACAGTCTTCGCTGACCGTCGCAGAAGCTCTGAGAAGGCATGAGATGCGGTCTTGACAGGAGTCTGTCGCAACAGGTACAACACGCGAAACGAATACGGAGGTCTGCACGATGAAAGAACTCAAGCCGGAACAACTGCACGTCAGCTCGCTCGGCGATCCGACCATCAAGTCACCGATGTCGCTCTCGACCATCGATGGTGATTTCCTGGCCAACTATATTCCAGATGACGAGCGGGTTCTGTTGTCGACCTCGCTGAAACAGATGCAGGAATGTTTACGCGAAGGCCGTGAACCGCTCTCATTCGAGCGGGCCGGCCCGCGCGAGAAGATCTACTTCAACCCCGCACAGACAAAGGCGGCGATCGTCACCTGCGGCGGGTTGTGCCCCGGCATCAATGATGTCATTCGCGGGTTGGTCATGACCCTTTCGTGGGGATACAACATCAAGTCCATCTACGGGTTTCGGTACGGTTACCTCGGCATGGTCAAGGAAAGCGGACTGCAGCCGATCGTGCTCGACCCCGACATGGTTTCGGACATTCACGAAAAGGGCGGGACGATTCTCGGTTCGTCACGCGGGCCGCAGGATGTCAGCAAGATGGTCGACCGACTGATGGATTTCGGCATCAATCTGCTGTTCACAATCGGCGGCGACGGTACGCTGCACGGTGCCAAGGAGATTGCCGACGAGGTGCGCAAGCGCGGCCTGAACCTTGCGGTCATCGGCGTGCCGAAGACCATCGACAACGATATCAACTTCATCGAGAAGACCTTCGGCTTCGAAACAGCCTTCACGAACGCCGTCGAGAGTATTCGTTGCGCTCATACCGAAGCCAAGGGCGCACAGAACGGCATCGGCCTTGTCAAGTTGATGGGGCGCGAGTCTGGGTACATCGCCGCCAACGCTGCGATTGCCTCACAGGACGTCAACTTCTGTCTCATTCCGGAAGTTCCGTTTGATCTGGAAGGCCCGAACGGGTTGTTCGCTCATCTGCAGAAACGTCTGCAGGCGCGTGGTCACGCGGTGATCGTCGTAGCCGAAGGAGCCGGACAGAAGTATGTGACCAACAGCGGAAAAGATGCTTCGGGCAACGTCAAGCTCGGAGACATCGGAATCTTCTTGCGCGATTCGATGAAGGAACATTTTGCGAAGCAGAAGTTCCCGGTCACGATTCGCTACATCGACCCGAGTTACATCGTTCGCAGCGCTCCCGCGATTCCCAGCGACAGCATCTACTGCACACAGCTGGCCCAGAATGCCGCGCACGCCGGAATGGCAGGCAAGACCGACATGCTGGTCGGTATCTGGAACAACCAGTTTATTCATCTGCCGCTCAGCCTGGCGATCAGCGGTCGCAAGGTCATCGACCCCGAAAGCCTCTTCTGGCTCAACGTCATCGAGGCGACCGGTCAGCCGGCCCAGATGGTGAACAGGTAAGTGCGCAGTCGAGCCAAAGCGTTCTGCTGCAGCGACACGGAACCGAAAACGCCGGCCGCTTCGGTGGTTATTTTTTCGACAGGAACAACAGGCAGTCTGACCCCGAACTTTGTTTGACCATCAGCGAGGGAATCATGCGAGATTTGAAGCCATGCCCGCGACACCCATACGGCGTCGCTTTTTCCCACGTGACAAAAAAGTGACGGCATTCGAAACAGTTGATGCGCTGCACAGGCGGTTTCATCGGACCGGTCAGCGGCGTCGCCATAGCGTTTCCCTTTATTTTTATTCGGACATCAGGGTAACGCAAACCCTTACCGGTGTTCAAGAGGCGGTAACATGATCGTTCGCGCCTTCATCGGCATTGTCATTCTCTGGGCTTTGCTGCGCGCGGGTCTGCTGACGCTCGCCTGGAGCGGCAATGATGACCCCGCCGCCCGCCTTCGAGTGTTGAAGCATTTTACCGAAGAAGACATCACCAAAGGCCGCAACTACATCCGGCAGGGGTTTGCCGCCAAGGTGCCTCTGCCATACGTACAAGTCATATTTCTGCTCTATCTGGTATTCTCGGGACTCAGCGGCAGAGTCTTTGATCGAATGGCAGAGATCTGCGGCGGCTTCTGGCTGTCGACGGTTCTTTCCACCCTTCTTCTTTTTGCCGTTCTGCGCCTGCTCTCACTGCCTTTCGATTTTTACCTGGGGTACTGGTGCGAACAGGCAGCCGGGTTCTCGAATCAAACGGCGCAGGGCTGGCTTTGGACGTATGCAAAACGCACCGCCCTCGGCTGGGGTCTGCAGCTGATCGCTCTCATCGCGGTCATCTGGACGTTCCGTTTCTTCCCCAGAGCTTGGCCTTTTCTGGTGCCATCGGTGACCACCGGTTTCAGCCTGATCGTGACTCTGCTGTTTCCGATTCTGATCACGCCTTTGTTCTATGAACAGAAGCCGCTGGCCGCAGGGCCTTTGCGCGACCGCATTCTCGAGATCGCCGCGGCGTCGAACGTACCGGTTGAAGACATCTATGAAATAGATGAAAGCCGGTATTCAAAACATACAAATGCCTATTTCACCGGGCTGTTTTCGAAAAAGCGTATTGTGCTGTATGACACCCTGATCAAGAGTCACACCGTCGATGAAGCGGCACTGATCTTCGCTCACGAAGTCGGTCACTGGAAGCACGATCACATGCGAATCGGCTTCACCCTGGCCTTTCTCGGCTCCCTGGCGGCATGTCTCTTCGCATGGTGGGGGTTCCCGTATCTGCAACAGGAGCCGGCGCTGCATCTGCGAGAGATCTGGCACCCGGTCAATCTGCCCTTCTTTCTCGTCGTCATCACAATTTCAACTCTGCTGTTTTCGCCCTTCGAAGCACAGATCAGCCAACACTTCGAGCGACAGGCCGATCGTGCCTCTCTCGAACTCACCAATCTCAAGCAGGTGTTCATCGATGCCGAGGTGCGGCTGGCCCGCGACAATCACGCCGAGCTGCTGCCGCACCCGTGGCGGGTCTTCTGGCTCTACAGCCACCCGCCGGCTATCGAGCGCATTCGCATGGCGGAAGAATTCTCTCCAAATGCGCCGCTTGCGTCACCCGCTCCCTGATCAGCTGCCTGAACGCCGGACACGCCACCCCTGACATCAGCCTCGCGGGAGTCGTTCCACCAGAATCAGGGTCATGTCGTCGGCCTGCGGCTGACCCGCCCGGAACTGCTCGCAGCACTGAAACACCTGATTGACGGCAGCCTCACCCTCGCGCACACCGGTTTCCGCAAACAGTCGAGACATTCGTTCGTATCCAAGCGGCTCCTGGTCTCGGCCGGGGGTTTCGGGAATCCCGTCGGTGTAGAGCCAGAGTCGATCACCCGCGGCCATCGTCACGCATTCATCGCGATACTCCACCTGCCTGCGACTGCCGAGAGGAAACCCGTGACTCGACAATTCGACGGGTTTCCCTCCTCGTGGAAAAAGTATCGGACGGTTATGCCCGGCGTTGCCATATCGGACTTTTCCGTTGGCAACATCAATGACCGCATAAAACAAGGTCAGTAGTTTTCGGCGTTTGTCCGAGCTATAAAGGAGTGCGTTCAGCTCGCCAAGCACGTGTGCCGGAGAGACATCACGTTTTGCCTCAAGGGTCAACCCCGCTTTTGCCATGGCCATCAGCAGCGCTGCAGACGTGCCATGTCCTGCCACATCGCCGATGACGACGACAATGTGTTCGTCACCGACCAGGAAATAGTCGTAATAATCTCCCCCCAGTTCGGTGGCCGTCAGGCATCGACCGAATACTCGCCAATCGCCATGTTCGAGGCCTGATGGCGGAAAAAGGCGGCCCTGAACCGTGCGTGCCAGCGAAAGCTCTTCGAGCTGCTCGAGGGTGCGATTGAACATCTGTGACAATTGTCCGAGTTCATCACGACTGCGAGTCGGTATTCGATAGCGGAACCGCGATTCCTGAATAGCAAGTACCCCGGCACTGAGTTCCTGAATCGGGAGAAGAAAATGCCTGGCCAGAACGGAACCGACAGCCATCACCATCAAGAGACTGATCCCGATGAACAAACCAAGATTCCAGCGAATCGTGCTCAAGCCGCGAATCACTTCCGCCACCGGGACGATTTGTACCAGACAATATCCGTCTCCATGCTGACTGAGGGCTGCTGCTGCCAGAACTTCATCGCCGTCAACCAGAAACCGTTCCTTGACCATGGTCTTGCGCATGGTCGTTCGGCCGACGAACTGCCGCAGCCATTCGAGTTTGCCGCACTCTGACGGCACATCGAACTTTGTCGCTTCCGCGAAAACGGCGAAGATTCGGCTGTTTGCAACCTGAGACTGCTTTCCCAGAAGATTCTGCTGCAGATACAGGAAAAACAGGTCACGCGGCCGAAAGTTGAAAAAGATCATCAGATCGGCCCTTCCATTCGGCCCGAAGACAGGTTCGAAAAGATAGATTCGATCGAAGTGCCGATTGAACTGGTTGAATCGCTTCATGCTCTGTGACATGAAGTATTTGAAGTTGCGATCATCAGCCATGAATACACTGGTTGAGCCTCTGCCGGCGGTTTTCTGCGTGTCGACGAACCCGAGGCTGCGATTCAGTCGGCGCAACAGTTCCGTCGTGACCGAATAACTCAGCATATCATCGCGACTTTGTCCTTTTTTGTCATGCGAGAAATAGAGCGTTTCGCCCTCGGCATTCACGATCAGGTGCCAGAAAAAGCCGAGTTCCTTTTGTTTGCCGAGAATGTCGGCGTTGAATCCGGCCAGATCGAATCCACCGTCGGAAGTCTGGTGACGCTTGATTGCCTGCTTGATGCGCTGTTGTATCTGACGATACAGCTGCGGAAATTTCTCGTCGAAGCTGCGAATGGAATCCTCAAGATGGCGATACGCCTGATAGATCATGGTTTGCTCGGTTTTTCCGAGATAGTCGTATCCCATCACGGCGATGACAACGAGCGGCAAACCGATCGCGAAGACGAGCACCCCGATCAGACGCTTTCGAATCGACAGTTCGACGTGTGCTTGCCCGAATATCACCATCCAGCCAGTCAGTGCGCTGAAGAGAAAAACAATAATCGAGTAGACGAGAAGCCGCCTTTGCGTGAGATCGCCGCGGTGCCGGGCATTGAGTTTTGTCAGCGACCAGAGACGAAAAGACGGATTGATCGAGGTCACGACCAATAGATTGTCACCCTGCACGAAATATTCGCGCGGCGATGATTCAAATTCAACCAGACCTCTCTCGATGAACTGTCGCTCGGCCGGAGTCAGGGCGGGTACGTTGATGCTTTCACCGACCCCCGCCACGCCGCAATGCATGCGTCGCGAGCGTTTCTCGGCCCGACTGGCAAGAACCCGTAGCGGAAAGTGGGTCGGAACCGCCTGCAGATTCACATGCGCAAACAGGGCAAAATATCTGGTAAAGCGATAGTAGAAGAATGATCGCCGGCCCATCGGCGACACCTCAAGCAGTTCCCGCACGTCATGCATGCGCGAGAGATCGCCCCAGACTATGGTTTCGCCCCAGAAGTAGTTGAACAACTTCTGGTGCTTGTGCAGTGGTCGCGGCGCTCCGATTGCAAGTGCCTTTTCCAGCCCGGTATGAAGCTTCTTGACCGCGAAGCGCGACAAGGTCACCGGCAGCTCGGCCGGATATAACAGTTCCCCCGAGGCATCCGTTACGTACAAGTCAAACAGACCCGGCACCAGCTTCTGTAGATTCTCAAGCCTGTTCAATATTGAATGATAGTCTTCTCCCGAACGCTCGAGGCATTGAGTGAGGCGCGTCAGTTCATGATAAAAGAACGACCGGTCCTCAGATGGTGTGATCAGCCGGTCATGCAGTCGCAGCCGCTGCTCGGCCAGACGTTCGACATAAGTCTGCCACTGGGTTTCGAATGCATGCCGCACTCCCACATTTCCCAGAATAAGGGGAAAAGCCAGAAAACAGGCCGTGAACGCCAGCCAGCGGACAAAGCGAATAAACGGCGATTCTGTTGTCATGTGTCAGTCAGACAGCGGGCTTGCCCAGGAATGTGCGAATCAAACTGAGTAACTGATCGGTAGGAAAAGGCTTGCCGATCACACGCACCTTCTCGCGCGGAAACGACGTATGTTCGAGAGCTTGTTCTCCATAGCCGCTCGACAGGACGACCTTGAGTTCGGGCCGTTTCTCCCACAGGCGTGCCGCCAGCTCCAGCCCACCCATCTCCGGCATGACGATATCGGTGATGACCAGATCGACTTTTTCCCCGGCCTCGGCGAAGACGTTCAGCGCTTCCCTGCCGTTTGCCGCCACCAGCACTTCAAACCCGGCGAGTTTCAGAATGCGCTGCATCATCTTCTGCACCGGCAACTCGTCTTCAACGATCAGCAGGGTGTACGCAGGAAGCTTCTCTACAGCGGGAGCCGGAGCTGCCGCCGGTGCCTCCGATGGTCGCCGCTCAGCGGAAAAGAACAGCGAAAACCTTGTTCCAGAGCCGGGTCTACTGTTGACCTGAATGTACCCCTGATGCTGTTGCACGAAGCCGTACACCATGGCCAGTCCAAGACCGGTTCCTTTGCCGATCGGCTTTGTGGTAAAGAACGGATCGAACAGATTCTCGAGAACTTTCGCGTCCATTCCATGACCAGTGTCAACGACATCGACAACCACATATTCACCAGGCGGAACATCTTTCACATACGCCTGCATAGGCTGTTTCAGAATGATCCGGCTGGTACGAAACTCCAATATGCCCCCGTTCGGCATCGCATCGCGTGAATTGATCGCCAGGTTCATCAACGCTTGTTCAAAAAGACCGGCGTCGACCTTGATGAAGCAATCGCTCGCCTTCTGTTCGAAATTCAGCGTGATCGTCTCTCCAAGCAGCCGAGTCAAAGTCTTCTGCATGCGCGCAATCAAGGTGTTCACATCGAGCACCTGCGGCACGAACGCCTGACGGCGACTAAAGGTCAGCAGTTGTTCGGTCAGTACTCCAGAGCGTCTCCCGGCTGCCAGAATTTCTTCGACCAGACTGAGGTTTTCAGGTTGCGAGCGCAGTTCGTCTCTCAACATCTCAGAATTCCCGATGATCGTGGTCAACTGATTATTGAAATCGTGCGCGATACCTCCGGCCAGACGACCGAGAGACTCGAGCTTCTGCACCTGCTGAAGCTGTTCTTCGAGACGTTGTTGCTCGCGCTGCGCGATTCGAACCCCCGTTACATCGAGAAACATGGCCAGATATCCCTGTTGCGAACCCGTACTTCCGCCGAGGGAACCTACCGAAACAAGAAAGGTCTTTCGGGAACCATCAGACGCGGCGTATGTCCACTCAAACGAAGGCGGCTGCTGATGATGCGCTTCGCGAACTCTCTGCAGAAAGCCTTTCTGATCAGGCTCATCGAGAAACGGAAGCGGGCGACCGAGCAGTTCGGTCGCAATATGGCCAAACGTCTTTTCCGCAGCATGATTCCAGAGACTCACGCGACCATCGGCGTCAAACGTGATGATCGGGGAGGGCGAGGCGGAAATGACGGTGTTGAGCATATTCAACGTTTCGTATAACGTCCGTTCCGACTTTTTCCGGTCGGAAACATCATCGAGAACGACGGCGAAGCGGTGCCCCTCGAGTACGAAACAGTTCAGACGAAACGTTCTTCTGCCCTGATCGCAGGTTGCTTCTCCCGTCCAGTCTCGTGCATTTCGTCGCATCGTGTTGAAGGGCGTCAGGAAGGGAGGACTTTCCTTTTTCCAGACATCGGATGCCGGTTTGCCCACAATGTCAGGAGCAAGTCCGAAAAGGGCGAGAAAGGCCGGATTCGCTTCAATAACCCGATAGTCCGCGGCCTCAGGCTCTGAACCCGTGAACTCGCAGAGAGCGACCCCTTCATGCATCGAGGCAAACAGACGTCGATATTTTGTCTCACTTTCACGCAGAGCAGCTTCCACCTGTCGTCGTCGCCGGATGTTCAGCAGCAGGACGAGAACAAAAGACGATAAGCCGATTGTCACGGGCAGAGTCACCGTAAACAGCAGCGGATAACGCTGATACAGACTCGGCGGCTTGAACAGAACCCGCGCTCCTGCCGGCAGTGGAATATCGTCCCAGTTGAAACGCTGCAGTTGCCGGTAATCAAGCATGACCACACCGGATGCCGAACCGATAATCTTCGGGGTAAACGTGGCCGGATTCAGCAGTCGGTTGACCGCCATGCGCCCGGCCTCACGCCCGTGCTCGACCGCGCTGAGCAAAGCCCCGCCGACCACTCCGTCGACCAGCCTGTCTTCGGTGAGTATGAAGATCGGAACCGACGATTCTCGCCCGAGCCGGCTGAGAAACTCGGCCGGCTCCATGACATGCCCGGCGAGGTCATGACCAAGCACGAGATAGAGGATGGCGGTATCCGTCCCGAGAGTTTTAGTCTGTTCGAAAAGCTTTTCGTATGATTCCGGTTTAGGAAACTCAAGGGAAAGACCGGCTTTGAGCGACGCCGGAATCTCTTCGAGTTCGCGTCTCATGCCGGCTCCGGTGGGGCTGTCTTCACAAAGCACCCACAACGTTGTCAAACTCGGCATCAACTGCCGGGCCAGATGCACGGTTCCCGGCATGTCGAGCAGCTGCATGATTCCTGAGACTTCGCGCAGTCGCGCCGTCATCTCGGAACGAACTTCCTCGACCCCGCAGAAGACAATCGGTATGTTCGGCCAGATTCGCTCTGCATGGTTGTTCAGAAAGCTGAGGGCGTCTGAATCGAGAGCGATTACCAGGTCGGTTTGTCCGAGTCGATATTTATGTCGCAGCGCTTCAGCAGTCTTTTCATAGTATTCACGATTTGACTCGACGACAGGAACCTGCTTCGTTCCGAGGAACTCGTGATAGATTCGTGCCCGCGGCAGGGCGGCCGTCAGCTCCTGCACGACACCCGCGGCCTCGCCGTCCGACCAACGATAGCCATGATGATACGAGTTCAGAATGACGATCTCGTGATTGGAATCAGCGCGGTCGGCGGCAGAACAGAACGCCGAAGAGAGCAGAACGATCGCTGCCGATACGAAAAGAACCTCGAGCAGCGATCGTTCGGAATATGCCAGGCGTCGGTTCAACAGCTCCCCGTGCGCTCTAGATAACGCTTTCCTGGCCGTTGATCGAAATCATCAGTTTGTCGAGCGCGAATTCCTGTTTGTACCGGTTGGCATAATCGACAACCGCGACGACATGCTTGTTCAGCGACCACTTGGGAGCGCGCCCCTTCAGTTCCACACACGGCTTTCCGTCTTTCTCGACACCCTCTTTTGTCACGATAGCCATGAGATGCGCGGAAAGTTCGGCTTTGGCCGATTCAACCCAGCGTCGGGCGAGTTCCGCTTTTGTCGCATCCTGCGCAAACGAGGGCAAATAGAGATTGATCTGCTGATCGAACAGAATGTCGTCGGCCAGGCTCACCATCAGCTGACTGTGTGGGTGCGACGGTTCGCGCTGAATTATCACCTGCTTGTCAGGCTCACGATAGCCCACCAGCTTGTTTTCGAACGGCAGTTCAAACTTGAGCCATTCGCGCGCCTTGTCGGTGATCTTCCCTTCTTTCGAGGCGTCGCCGATATTGTGATTCACGCCGTAGACGACATGGTTCGGGTCGACGCGCCACCCGCGGCGGGTTTCTTCAAAATGCATGACCAGGCTCTCGACCGAGACATTTTTGCTCGAGATCAGGTAGATGATCTTGTCGGCCGTCGTCACGATCTCTTTGGTCACCTTGGTAAACAGCGAGCTGCTGTCGACCATGACGAATTCGAAGTTCTCAAAAACCGTTTTCATCAGCGAGAAAGTATGAAATTCCTTCAGGCGCAGATCCGTAAAGCCGTTTTCCTGCGGAACGATCGTCAGCAGGCCGCACGGGGCTTTCACGACATAGTTCTGGATGTTGCCGATGCGTTCACGCTCGACGAGTTCGTCGATAATGCGCGAATGCTGCTCAACGCCGAGCATGCGCGCGACGCGGTCATCGCGAACGTTCGGATCAAACAGCAGAACCGGTTTCTGCAGACGATTCTGCATCGCCAGTGCCAGATTGCGGGCAAGATAGCTTTTGCCTGACGAGCCGTCAGGTGCCATGACCGTATAAACATTGACCTTTTTCTCGGTCGACGTGCCGACATTGGCTTTCGCGAGTCGGTCGCACAGGGTGCGAATAATGCCGAAGGCGACGTCAGGCAGCCCGCGCACGAGTGACTGAAAGTCGTCTTTGCGCAATCGCAGCACCTCGGTCTCGGCAAGAGCAATAGCGCTGGCAGTGCGTGGTTCGTCGGTCAACAACGCCATTTCGCCGAAGTAATCGCCAAGTTTGAGGTGGGTTAGAATCTTGCGCCCGCCCTTTCCATCGTCGCAAAAAATCTGGACGATGCCCGATTTGATGATGAACATCGAATCAGCTTTTTCCGCTTCCTTGCAGATGAACGCATCGCGAACATACTTGATTTCCTGAGCACGCTCGGAGATCTTCTTCAGATCTTCATCCGGGAGCATGGAAAAGAGAGAGACGCCGCGCAGAAATTCATTGAGATTCATATCTTCCCCTCAGGCATGTGGTTTGAAAACGTTACCATGCTATCCTCCCCGGCATGCCGTGTCAATCAAACACTGAGTATCACCAGCAAGTCACGGTAAAAGGCCCGGACAGGCCAAATGCTTTTGATGACCGAGCATGGCATGCATCACATGTCGGGTCTGCTTGACGTTTTCCCGCTGCGAGTCACCTTTTTCAGCCATAATCAAACGCCGGCGAACGGATCGATGGTGCGGTACTGAATCGCTTCGGCGACATGAGCCACCGATATCTGCTCAGCTGCTTCGAGATCGGCGATCGTGCGAGCCACACGAATGATCTTGTCGAAGGCCCGGGCAGATAGCCCGAAACTGCGCGCCGCATCGGTCAGCAGTTTCTGCGACGGCAGATCGAGAACCGCATGTTTCTTCAGTTCGCGCGGCGAAAGATGCGCGTTCAGAATCGCGATGCCCTGGCGCGACTGCCGCGCCGCCTGCCGCTCACGCGCCTTTACGACCCGCCCGGCCACCTGTGCCGAAGATTCACCCGTCGCCATGCCGGCCAACTCTTCGGGCTTCAGTCGCGGAACCGGAATCTGCAGATCGATGCGGTCAAGCAGCGGGCCCGAGAGCTTCTGCTGATATTGGCGCACCTGATGCGCCGAGCAGGCACACGCCTTCAGCGGGTCACCGGAAAAACCGCACGGGCACGGGTTCATTGCCGCCAGCAACTGAAAACGCGCCGGGAAGGTTACCGTCTGCGCCGCGCGGCTGATCGAGACGCTTCCCTCGCTGAGCGGTTGCCGCAGCACCTCGAGTACCGACTTGCGAAACTCGGGAATCTCGTCGAGAAACAGCACCCCGTGATGAGCGAGTGAAACCTCGCCCGGCGCCGGAACTCGCCCGCCGCCGATCAATGCCACATCGGAGATCGTGTGGTGCGGATCGCGAAACGGCCGATGCTGAACCAGACCGCATTCCGGCGGCAGAAGCCCCTTGATGGAATAGATGCGGCTGACCTCGAGCGACTCTTCAAATGACAGCGGCGGCAGCAGAGAGGGGAAAGCCCGCGCCAGAAGCGTCTTTCCCGCACCGGGCGGCCCGGCCATCAGCAGGTTGTGAGCCCCGGCAGCGCTGATCTCGAGCGCACGGCGGGCGAACGGCTGCCCCTTGATCTCGGCCAGGTCGACATGTTGAAACGCCGCCGGCAGGGCAGAGTGCTCGGTGGGTTCGAGAAATGCCGGTGGAAGAGTGTCGGCCTCTTTCAGGCATCTGATCAGATCTTCAAGTTTTTCAAACCCGGACACCGGCAACGATGGAATAGCTGACGCCTCGCGCACGTTCGAGCGCGGCACGACGACGCCCCTGAGATTCTTTTCCTTTGCAAGCAGTGAAAGCGGCAACACACCGCGCGCATGTCTCAGTTCACCCGCAAGCGAAGTTTCGCCCAGAAACAGCAGCCCTTCGACACGCGCGGCCGGAATCTCGCCGAGAGCCGTCAACAGCGCGATCGCCAGCGGCACGTCCAGGCCCGCTCCTTCCTTGCGCACATCGGCTGGGGCCAGGTTGACGGTGATTCGACGAGCCGGCAGTTCGTATCCGGCATTCTTCAGCGCAGCCCGCACACGCTCACGTGCTTCGTTGACCGAGGCATCGGGAAGCCCGACCATGGTGAACGAGGGAAGGCCGCCCGCAATATCGACTTCAACCTCGACCAGCAGCGGCTCGTATCCCGCAATCGTCCCAGAGAGGAGTTTTGCCAGCATGTCATCATTCTACTCGATCGGTCGACGAAATCAATGCCCCCGCATCAACGCAACCAGACACATGCTCGTGAAACAACACATCTGCGCAGTATGTGGCCAAATTTCAGGGGAGGATACACCGAACGGGTTCTGCCTCTGAAACAGTTGCATTGATCAGATGGTTCCATATATATTGTGCGTGAGATAATCGAAGACATGGACCAGCACCTTCTACAAAGTCTGACCGACAAGTCCGCCCTGGAAGAAGCCGACAAAGAGGATCTTCTTCAGATCATTGAAGACACGATCGTCCTGGGCCGGGCGGAGCTCGCCGAAATTCAGCTGCAGGTCATGAAAGACCGGTTCCCGAACGAACCGGAGTATCTGTATGCCCTGGCCAGAGTGCGCAAGGAACAGGGCCAGCTGCTCGAAGCCTACACTCTTTTCAAACGGCTCTATTTTGAACAACCCGTCTTCATGTCCGAGCGACGCGACTATGAGAATACGCGCGATCAGCTGCTGAAAGAGAAGCTCGAAAAGGCCAAGGCGCAGTGGAACCTGGTGCTCGGTCTGGCTCAGCGCCTTGCCTCTCGCGATGCCAACACCGAAGAAAACGGTCAGTCGATCAAAGAGCAGATTCGTACCGAAATCGACAAGCTCATCGAAATGTACAACGAGGTATTGAAAGATGAGCCGCAGCATCTGCAGGCCCTGAAGGGGCTGGTCTACTGTTACACCGATCGTGGCGACTCACAACAGGCAGCCGTCTACCAGGATCGCCTGAAATCGGCGCAGAACTACTGGAACGACCTTGGCAGCCGACGCGCCCTCGTCTGTCTCAACGAAGCCAAACGAGTGCTTGGCGAAGACAAAAAAGATCTCGCCATCGATTTCATCAATCGAGGTCTGGACACCGCTCCTTCTCATTCCGGTCTGCTGGTTCAGAAAGCGGATATTCTGCGGGGTCTTCAGAAGTTCAAGGAAGCGTCGCAATGTATCGAAGTCCTTCTGCGTGAAAATCCGAACGATTCTGAAGGCCTGAAGATGAAGAAGAACCTGCAGAATGACCGACTCGAAGAGTCGATCAAACGCGGGTGGTTGATGCTCAAAGAACTCGAGTCCGGTACGCTCACCGAAAGTCAGTCGCGCACCATGCTCAAGGACGCCATGGATCTCTTCTTCACTTGCCTTGACATTGATGCCAACAGCGTGCGTGCTCTCGAAGGCATTTATCGCTGCCAGTTGTTCTCGAACAACCCGCTCAAGGCCAAAAAAACCCTCGAGCGTATCAAGGAAATCGACTCGAATTACCGGGTGGGTACGGTCGGTGCTCCGCAGGCTCCCGCCGCTGAAAAATCAGACCAGTGTTTCGTCGCCACCCGCATTTTTGGTGCCGATCACCCGACAACCTGCCAATTACGGCACTTTCGTGACACGTATTTACGACATTCAATCGGCGGTCGCGTGTTCATTCGTTGGTACAAACGCGTCGGTCCCCGCCTGGCCTCACTGCCGAAAAACAGTCCGACGGTTGCTGTTCTGTCCAGGTTGTTGAAAGCCCTTTTCCGCGCTCAACCCTGAATATCGCGGGTGCCTTTCGCACGCGATTCTCGCCGTCATTACCGCAGGCAAATAACGTCCTTGTCGATTTGCCCGAAAAACGGTCATAAGCGAACGGCCCCCGATTTCGCCTGAAAATCGGGGGCGTTTTGAATATGGTCGGCGTGAGGTTGCTTCAGTTCAGTCCGCCGGCCAGAGCCAGCTTGATCGAGTTCAGCCGCGTCTGCTTGGAATCGGCCCGAGAGAGCAGAATGATTGGGACTTTCGCGCCGATGATCAATCCGCCGGCCGGCACGTTGGCGAAGTACATCAGCGATTTCCCGAGAATGTTGCCGGTATCGATGTCAGGGCACACCAGAATCTCCGCCTGTCCGACCACCTCGCCGTACAACCCCTTGTGATGAGCCGATTCGACCGATATCGCATTGTCGAGAGCGAGCGGCCCCTCGACCATGCAGGTGCCGAACTGCTTGCGGTCACCCATTTTGGCGAGAATCGCGGCGTCGACCGAACTTGGCATCTTGAGGTTGACCGTCTCGATCGCCGAGAGCACGGCAACCTTCGGGGTGCTGATGCCGAGGCGCCGCGCCAAATCAACCGCATTCGCCAGTATGGCCTGCTTCTCGGCCAGCGTGGGGTGGGGGACCATTCCGCCGTCGGTCAGAAACCGGAAGCGCCCTTCCCACTCGTAGACCAGCACGTGAGACAGCACTTCGCCGGCTTTGATGCCGGTCTCCGAGTTCAGGACCGCTTTCAACAGCTTCGGCGTGGCGACGGTTCCCTTCATCAGTGCTTTGCCTCGCCCCGAACGAATCAATTCGACCGACTTCGCCGCCGCGGCTTCCTCGCCGTCCGCATCGACGATCTCCGGCTGAAAACCTCCACCCACCTGTTTGACCAGTTCGGTGATCTTGTCGCGATTGCCGACGAACACGCAATCGACATAACCCATCTCCATCGCTTCCTGTGCTGCTAGAACCGCTTCCTGGTCTTCAGGCATGCAGACAATCAATGGCACACGATTCGCTTTGAGTTTCTTTTCCAGTTCCGCAAAATTCATATCCCTCTCCTTACCGATATTCCTTGACCACGCCGGGGTTCTGCAGCGCATTCACCGCGTGTTCCGCCAGCGCTTTCATCTCGTTCTGACCGGGTTTGATGATGACAGGGGCGATGAACTTCACCCGTTCGGTGATCCAGTCGGTCACGGTCTTCGACCAGGCAACGCCGCCGGTCAGCACGATGGCGTCAACCCGCCCCTTGAGCACGGTCGCCATGGCGCCAATTTCTTTGGCGATCGTGTAGGCCATGGCCTCGAGTACCAGTCGCGCTTTCTGATCGCCGCTATCGATGCGCTTCTGCACCTCGCGCACATCGGCGGTACCAAGATGAGCAACCAGACCGCCCTTGCCGATCAGCATCTTGCGCAGTTCCGGCAGCGTGTATTTTCCCGAAAATGCCATCTTCAGCAAACCGGTCAGGGGCAGCGTGCCGACACGTTCGGGCGAGAACGGCCCTGCGTCATTGGCGTTGTTCGCGTCAACCTGTTTGCCCTGCCGATGCGCAACAATTGAGATTCCGCCGCCGAGATGAGCGACCACCAGATTGATTTCCTCCGGGGTTTTCTTCATATCGCGCGCCACTTCGCGAATCACGGCTTTGCAGTTCAGCGCATGAGCCAGAGAAATGCGCGGCAGTTCGGGGTGGCCGCTGATGCGCGCCAGATCATCAAACTCATCGACCGACACCGGGTCGGCGATGTACGAGGGAATCCCGACTTCCGTCGCAATGCGGTATGCCAGCAAACCACCCAGAATCGAGGCATGGTCGACCAGCTTCCCTGAACGCAGATCGTTCAGCAGTGCTTCGTTCAGGCGATAGACACCGCCCTCCATGGGCTTGAGCGGGCCGCCCCGACCGATCACCGCCTGCAGGTCCTTCGGCTGGATCTTCCAGCCCTCGAGGGCTCGACGAACCTCGCCGAGGCGAAAGTCGAGTTGTTCGAGATTCGAAGCGAACTTGCCCAACTCCGCGCTCGGATGGGTGATTTCCTGTTCTGATCGTGGTTGCACGCCATCATACAGGGCGATCTTCGTTGAGGTCGACCCCGGGTTGATGACCAGCAGAAGAGGTTGCTTCATGATCCTTTCCTTTCTCTCATTCATTTTCAGTGATCCGGTGTTCGCAGCAGACGCGACCACGGCAGTTGCTTGAAAGCCAGTTCGTCAGCGGGGCAGAGCGGCGGCAGCCGGTCATCGGGGCGAAACCAGGCGGCCTGTTCAACCGGCCATTTCTTCGCAAGATTCTCGTTACCCGGTACCGGTGAGCATCTAACGAAATGTAGTCGCACTCTCTTGTTTGGATACTCATGTTCGAGAATCAGCACCCGCTCATGCGCCGCCACCGCCAGGCTGAGTTCTTCGACCAGCTCTCTCTCCGCCGCTTCTGCAGCCGTTTCCTGCGGTTCAAGTTTGCCGCCCGGAAACTCCCACAGTCCCGCCAGGTCGCCTTCGTGTCGGCGCGCCAGGAGAACCCGACCACCATCGATGACGACGGCAGCGGCAACTTCTATGACGGGCAGGACGCCGGCAGCCACTCAGATCACCGCCAGCAGCAGACCGTGCAGATACCGCGATTCCGGGTGGCCGAGACTGATCGGATGGTCGATCGCATGATGCGTTTCGGCAAGAATGCGTGTGGTGCGACGCGTGCTCTGAGCCGCGAATGACATCGTTTTGAGAAAATCCTCGCGACCGACATATGCCGAACAGGAGGCGGTAAACAGCAAACCATGCGGCTTCACCGCCTCGAGTGCCAGCTGATTGAGCTTCTGATAGGCTCTCAAAGCCTGCGGCACGTCGCCGCGATTTTTGGCCATGGACGGTGGGTCGACGATCAGCAGATCGTATGCCTGCGGATGATCTTCGAGAAACCTGAACATATCCGCTTTTTCGAGCGGGTTTCGGTCAATCGCGTAACCGTTGAGTTCGAGATTGCGCGCCGCTTCTTCAAGAGCGGGGCCGGCGCTGTCTACCGTGATGACCGAACGGGCACCCCCGGCGAGCGCTGCCACGGAAAATCCGCCGGTGTAGCCGCAGACATTCGCCACCGTCTTCCCTCGCGCCATCTGCCTGATCAGCGCCCGATTGTCGCGCTGGTCCAGAAAGAAACCCGTTTTCTGCCCTGAAGCGAGATCAACGCGGAACGACAGACCGTTTTCGAGAAAGGTGATCGTACCCGGGAAGTCGCGGCCGAAAACCAGCGCGTCTCCTCCCGACTTCGCGCGCCGCACCTGATTGCGGCGGTAGATCCAGCGTATGCCCGGCAGCTCACGGCGCAGAGTTTCGCAGATCGTGTCGACCCATGGTTCCAGCCCGAGGCTGTACAGCTGCACCGAAAGGGCCGCCGCGTAGCGGTCGACGATCAATCCCGGAATACCGTCTCCTTCGCCGTTGACGACACGATAACCGTTCGTGTGTTTTTCGTCGAAACAGGACCGACGCAACCGCACGGCGTCGGTAATGCGTTTTCTGATGAGCGTATCGAGAGACTGTTCCGAATCGCCGTCGATGCGCCGAACCAGAATGGGAGAATCGAGGTCAATGTATCCCCGCCCCAGATCGTCACCTTTGTGTGACACGACCAGGACTTCCGAGCCGGTTTCGAGATGGTCTGGAATACGCTTGACGGCTTCGCGATACACCCAGTAATGCCCGCGCCGCAGGCCGAACTCCTTATCCTTCTTCAGGATAAGTTCCGCAATATCCATGTCTATTTCAGCGGGAAGATGACCTGAGCCTTCTGCACCTGGCCCTGGTCGTCGGCTTCCCCGATGCCGATGCCGACAACGCGCCCGGTGATGGTCTTCATCAGCAAATCGTTGGTCTTGGCGATGACGATGAACTTGGCCAACCTGTCGAAATCACCCTTGGCGACCAGCGTCAGATGAGGCTCAAAATCTTCGAACACATTGGGACTGCCATAGACCTTGAAACTCGACATCTTTTCCGGGTAGCTTTTCAGCCACTCAGGAACCGGGATATTGTCCGATCGCAGGTTGTACAAACCCTTGACCACTTTTTCCATCAGATCGTTGAGATTCTTGTTCTTTTCGAGGTTGAGAAAGAGCCAGTTGTCTTTCGTCAGCATCAGCCCGGTCGTCTGGACCTCGAACGACTTGAGCCCCGCCGCCAGAGAGGCGACTTCCTGCTTCAGACGCTCGACCTTTTCAGGCACGAAATGCGTCATGTACAACGTGCAGTGGATCTGATATCCCTTCTGCTCGAAGGTTTCCATGCCCAATTCATCTTTGAGAATGGTGCCGACTTTTTTCACCTGCTCTTCGATGTCGGGTGAGACGACAGCGAAGACATTGAGACGCACCCCGACCGGACCGGAAGCAACTGCGGAGTCGGAAGCATTCACCGTCGCGGAAGCGGCCGGCGTTTCCTTTTCAGGTGCCGCCTGCGTGTCTGAAGCGGGGATCGGAGCCGTCGCAGTGGCCGCAGGCTGATCGTTGGCCGACGGAATCGTCAGCGGCGTTTCAGCCGCCGCAAGCGGGGAAGCGAAACAGACAGCGGCTACCAGAGCCAGAATGAGCAACAGGTGTGACATGGACATGGGACTTTCTCCTTGCTGGGAACGACGTATGCCGGAAATATAGGATATTTTTCGCCCGGTGTCGACTGAAAAACACCGTTTTGCCTCTGATGCCATGCGACATCACGTTCTTGACCTGACGTGAAGACAGGGTTAAAGTACCTGCAACCAACATTCGTACGGCACGGAGAGACGCTTTGGTCAACATCTGTCATCGCCGGTTCAGCTCATTCTTTTTCCTTCTCGCATTCGCTCTGACCATCAGCCTGCCCGCCTGGTCTGCCGAGCTGCTGTCACAGTCTCTGAGCGAATATCGATTGCTTTCATACAAGATCAACGCCTTTCGGGAAATTCGTGGTGCTGACGAAAAGGCTTTCCCCGCGCTTGATTACGTACGACAACAGTATGAAGCAAATCTCGAACAGCTGGCGCTGAAGAAGCGCGAGATTCTTCAGATGTTCGGCAAGCATCTCGAAGATGGTCGCGAAGCAGACCTGCTCACCTTCTGCCGCAAGCTGAACGCCATCACCCCGAATGACTCGGCCAAACGCGATTTTGAAGATCTCGCCCAAAGCCTGCGCGAGAAAGTGGCTTTCGAGGCCCTTGCCGAGCGGCAGACCCAGTCACGCAGCCGCTTTCTCGAGACCATTCGAGCCGCGCTCGCCGATCGTACCAGTCAGATCGACACAAAACCTCGATCGAAAAACGGCGTGCCGATCTACATCTCGTTTCTCTGGCACATGCATCAGCCCATTTACTGGCCGTATGAAGACGTCGTGACCACGCACAATCGCGGCGTCTACTCGTACAGTCTGAAAGACATCTTCGCGTCTCGTCACGGCCCCTACAACTGGTGGCCGCACAACGCAGTCAAAGCCATGGCCGACGCCGGCTTGCCGTGGGGTGGGGCACAGGTCAGTTTTTCCGGCTCTCTCATCGAAAATCTCAATCATCTGCGAAATCAGGGTATCGGCTTCGACGCCTGGGATGCCCCCTGGAAAGCGGCCCGAAAACTCAAGACCCACTCGGGGAAGCCGCGACTCGAACTGATCGGTTTCGGTTATCATCACCCGCTTATGGCGCTTATCGATTACACCGATATTCGCCGTCAGATCAGGATGCATCGAGAGACGGTCGCCCAGACCTTCGGAGCTGACGTCCCGGCTTCGCGAGGCTTGTTCCCGCCAGAAAACGCATTTGCGGAATGGATGATTCCGGCTCTGGTCGACGAACAGGTCGACTGGGTGCTGGTCGACAACATTCATTTCAACCGCGCCTGCCGCAACTACCCCTGGATCAAGGGCGAAAACCTGATGCCGCCTAATCCCGGTGAGCAGACCAACCCCGATCACGGAGAATGGCGACAACTCAACGGACTCTGGGCGCCGTCGAAGGTTTCGGGCTGGGCCTGCCGTCCTCACTTCGTTGAACAGAAAGATCCGATCACCGGAACAACCGCGCTGACCCCCGATGGCAAGCCGGCCCGCCTGATTGCCGTGCCGACCGAACGGTATCTCGGCAATGAAGACGGTCGCGGCGGTTTCGGCGCTCTGAACTACGAGATGGTCATGAGCCAGTTCGAAAGCCTCAACACCGATCCGAAACACCCGATTCTGCTGGTCCTGCATCATGATGGCGACAACTATGGCGGCGGCACCGAAGGCTACTATCACGCGAACTTTCAGCGTTTTGTCGAATGGGCGAAGGCCAACCCCGACCGTTTCGTCCCGACCACGATTCAGGATTATCTCGACCGTTTTCCGCCCGATCCGTCCGATGTCATTCACGTTGAACCCGGCTCCTGGAGCGGCGCAGATAACGGTGATCCGGAGTTTCAGAAATGGAACGGCGACCCGGACCCGAAAACCGGTTACAGCCCTGACCGCAATTCGTGGGGCGTGCTGACCGCGACGCGCAATCTGGTCCAGACGGCGGAATCCATGGTTCCCTCGTCGCCCCTGGTCGAAAAAGCCTGGAAGTATCTGCTCGTCGCTGAAACGTCGTGCTACGAATACTGGGACGGCACCGAGATGTGGGACAGCCACCCGACCCGCGCCTGTAATCAGGCGGCTGAAGCCGCTCACGCCGCCATTCATACAGCTCAGCAGGAAGTCGACCGGACACCGCCGACCATCTATCTGCCGCAACGCGAACCGTACAACCCCGGAGGCATGGAATGGGGCTCAGAACCAATGCCGACGAAGGTCACTTTCTGGACCTACGTGCATGACATGTATGGTCTGCGAACCGTTGAACTGCAATATGCACCGGTTCCGCACGGTGGCGCGCCGATCGGGCGGGCCGAGAACTGGAAAACGCTGCCGATGCAGCCGCACGAAATTCCTGCTCAGACCAATCCGAAACCATTGCTGAAAGCGGCCGAGTACCGGGCCGACCTCGACGGCTTTGCCGGCAAGACCGTGGCATACCGCGTGCGCGCCGTCGATAATCGCGGGAATACCGCGTTCAGCCCCACCCAGTATGTCTTCATCGGCACTGGCGCTCCGACGCAGCCCGACAAGCCATGCTGGTCTCCGGTAGAACCAACGACCGCCGATACGATCGTTATCCGTTCCGATCGCCCGGGGTTCGTTCACTGGGGCATCAACGGCTGGAAACAACCTCCGGAAGCGTGGTGGCCGGCCGGCACGAAACCCTGGACCGACGGCAAATCCGTCGAGACCCCGATGGTTTCCGTACCAGGCAGCAAAGACTATGAAGCTCGTCTGGGGGCGTTTTCGGCGGGTGATATCAGCCTTAGCAGCATTGACTTCGTTTTCCATTACACGGACGGCAGCTGGGGCAAGGACCGCCGCATCATCGTCAAGAAGGCGGGTGAACGTTGATGGAATCGTTCTTCAACAGCATGCGATTTCCGATTATGATCGTTTTGACGATTATTGTGACCATCAACTTTTTTGAAGAACGCGAAGCCGCGAAACGACCGAAAAAGGTTGTCGCAACTCCCCAACAAACGAATCTCCCGCGTGAGGTTCAGATTCCCGTCTCACCGCGAGATCTCGGCCGCACGTTTCCGTTGAACCGCAATGCCCTTCATCAGGCTGCCGCCACCGGAAACGTCGAAATCGCCGACATGGCCGTTCAGTATGGTATTCCGTTGTTCAGCGCCGACGCGAACGGGCACACAGCACTGCACGTGGCTGCAAGTGCGGGTCATATCGATGTCGTGCGGCTGCTGCTCAAGCACAACGCCCCGCTTGATGTCACAGACTCGCTGGGTCGTACTCCCCTATATCTGGCCGCCCACGAAAAACACCCGCAGATCGTCGATCTGTTGATCGAAGCGGGAGCCGACATCAAGGTCAAGGACATCTACGGCATTTCACTTCTGCATGTCGCCGCTCAGTCAGGCAATGTCAAACTCGCCGAACATCTGCTGCTGAAGGGCGTTCCCGTGCTGGAAAAGAATTTTCGAGGCTGGACCCCGCTGCACTATGCCGCTATTAACGGCAACACCGAGATCGTCAAATTCCTGCTCGCGCGCGGCGGATACAATAAAGAGCGCATCGACTACGGCTGGACGGCGGAAGATCTCGCCCGGGGCCGAAACTACACGGAAATCGTCGCATTGTTGCATAACCGCGCAGAGCAGTAGAATACCATTCTTCAGATCAAGAAACCCAAACCTCAGGAAAAGGATAAAACAGAGATGAATCAAGCAGATGTGTTGTTTACCAACGCCTGGGTCCTCACCATGGACGAGGACTTCCGGCAGTATACCCCCGGCGCCGTCGCCGTCGCGGGAGACAAGATCGTGGCCGTCGGCCCCGAGAACCAGATTAAAGATGCCTGGAAGGCAAACGACATCGTCGATTGTCACGGCCAGATTCTCATGCCCGGTCTGATCAACGCCCATACTCATGTGCCGATGGCTCTCATGCGCGGCCTCGCCGACGACCTTCGCCTCGACGTCTGGCTGATGGGATACATGATGCCGGTCGAACGTGAGTTCGTCAGCCCGGAATTTGTCAAGCTCGGCACGCAGCTCTCGTGCGCCGAAATGATTCGTGGCGGCACCACCTGTTTCGCCGACATGTTCTACTACGAAGAAGCCGTGGCCGAGGGTGCCGCCGAAGCCGGCTTGCGAGCTATCTGCGGACAGTCGGTACTCAAGTTCCCGACTCCCGATGCCAAATTTTTCGAAGAGTCTCTCGCGTATGCCAAAGCCTTCATTCAGAAATGGAAAGGGCACCCGCTGATTGTCCCGAGCATCGCCCCGCACGCTCCCTATACAACCACTCCTGAGATCCTGCAGGCTTGTACAAATATCGCTACCGAGTTCGACGTGCCTTTGCAGATTCACATCTCGGAAACGACCGGCGAGGTTGAAGGCGTGCGCAAGGAAACCGGCATGCCCGTTGTTCCGTACATGCGCAAGCTCAACCTGTTCAATGCCAAGGTTATCGCCGCTCACTGCGTTCATCTCGACGAAGGCGAGATTCGTGCCATGTCTCATTACGGCGCGGGCATCGCTCATAATCCGACCTCCAATCTCAAGCTCGCCTCGGGCGCAGCCCCGATCAAGAAGATGCAGGATCTGCACTGCAAGGTCGGTCTCGGCACCGACGGCCCCGCTTCCAACAACGACCTCGACATGTTCGAGGAAATGCGCCTCGCCAGCCTGCTGGCCAAGCTTCAGTCGGGTGACCCCACGGCGGTTCCCGCTCGCATGGCCGTGTACATGGCCACCCGAGGCAGCGCTCAGGCCTGCCACATGGCCGACCAGATCGGTTCTCTCGCCCCAGGAAAGCGCGCCGATATGATTCTCGTCGACGTTGCACCGGTACATAATCAACCGAGTTTCAGACGCGACATCAATGCGCCGTATGCCCGCCTGGTGTATGCCGCTAAATCTTCCGATGTCACTCACACGATGGTCAACGGCAAGTTCCTGTTGAAAGATCGTAAGCTGCTGACCCTCGACGAACAGAACCTGATCAACCGCTCGCAGGAGTTTGCCCGCAAGATCGACGTCTTCCTGTCACAGCGCGAGAAGTCAATCATGTCGAAGCTCATCGCCATCGGCGGCGCGACCGAAGAAGAAAGCTTTGAAGTGCAGATCAAGGTCAAGGTCACCGACGCGACCCCGGTTCACGATCTGCTTCGCAAGCCCGAGATCCAGATTCAGTACCGCAAGCATTATCGCCAATTCGATACGTACCTGCTCTTCGCCGGCACGTCGCAGGGCCGCCTGCGCTATCGCGAAGACGAACTGATCGACGAAAAGGGCGAACTGCAGAGCGTACGCGGCCGCCTGACCATGATCGGACAGGAACCGCATTACCCGATGGGTCAGAAAGTATTGCTGTCGCAGAGCCGCTATCTCGCCCCCGCCAACAACAGCCTGCGTTTCTATCGCGAATACTTCAAGCCGTCATCGGAGATTGAGATCGAGAAAGACCGCCAGCGCTACTTCATCCGCTTCAAGGAAACCGACTTCTACGTCAACATCGATCGCTGCGTGAAGCCCGAACTCGGCAACTTCGTTGAGATCAAGAGCCGCACCTGGTCGAAGCAGGACGCCGAACAGAAGTCGAAAATCGTCATGGAACTGCTCGCGTTCCTGGGCCTCTCGGACAACGAGCCCATCGCCAAAGACTACCTGGAAATCGCCCTCGGCCTCTGATCAGTCTGATTCACAAATGCGCCCTCCGATCGACGGGGGGCGCTTTTTCTTGCGTCGTCGCTGCAACCTTCAACTGCCATTCCGCTTCAGGAATCTTCGCGAACCTCTTCACCGGCCGAATCTGATCGAGTTGAGCAGACTGATTCAGGAGAGACGTTTGAGGCAGACGAGCGTCACGTCATCGGCAGGAGGGCGGCCGAAGGTGTAGGTATCGAAGACCGTGAGGATCTGTTCGACAATGCCTTCCGGGGGCAGGTGGGCCGCCTGTTTGAACCATTCACGGGCCAGCTCGTAGCCGGCCCCTTCTCCGCTCGGCCCGCCGGGTGACTCGATCAGACCGTCGGTGTATAAAAGAATCGCATCGCCGGGCTGCATGGTCAAAGCGTCCGTTTTGAATTCGGCCTTGGCGCGCACTCCAAGCGGGAAAGAGGCCATCTCGAGATCTTGTACGTTCTCGCCGGCGGCCTGATAATGAAACGGAAAATTGTGCCCGGCGTTGGCATACGTCAGCACACCGGTTCTCGTGTCGAGTGAAAAAAAGAAGCCGGTCATCATCTTCTTTCGTTTGATAGTACGAATCAGAAATCGATTGAACTGGCTCAGAATGTCGACAAGCGAGCGGTCTGGAGATTCATCAATCGTCACCGCGCACTTGGCCATGCCCATGATGAGAGCGGCCGATACGCCGTGCCCGGAAACATCTCCGATCAGACCGTTCAGTTTGTCCGAGCCGATCTGAAAATAATCGAAGTAATCACCACCGATGTCGGCCATGGCACGACTGCTGCCCGTGATGCGACACCCGCCCAGTTCGAGCGCCCCCGGGGGAAAAAGACTTTCCTGCACGATTCGAGCCACCTGTAAATCGCCCATACCCTCGATGACCTGGTTCATCAACCCGGACATTTCACCCAACTCGTCACGTGTCAGCACCGGCACCCGATGCTCGAACTGACGATTCTGAATGGCAACCATCCCTTCACTCAGATGGCCGATCGGTCTCAGAATCTGGCTTGAGAGCAACACGCCGATCACCAGCGGCGACAAGAGTACCAACAAAGCGACCGTCAACAGGGTGAGCCACAGATGATTGATCTGCCGCTTGACCGGTTCGAGCGACGTCTGTGCCACCAGTACGTATTTGCTTATGTTTTGCCCGCGGAAACCCATCACCAGCAACTCTTCCGTTCCTGAGGCCAGGACTTTGCGAACCATCGCACTGGTATCGAATACTTCCCGCGCGATCGGACGGGCTCGTTCGACATCTTCCGGAAAGAGAAACACATCCGGCATGAAATGTTTTTCCGGAAACGCATTGACCCGCAGGGAATAGGAGGGCTGTCTGGCGAAGTCCGGAAGGTAGCGCCGCATGAACATGGACTCGATTTTTGCCGAAACCACCTGTACCAGCAACAGTTGTTCTGCCGTGCCGTTGCTGCCCAACAGAGAGTCGATGAAGAAAAACGCAGACTCATCGAACATCGACATATAGATGAACTGACCAGCCTGGGCAATGATCTGATCGATATTCACCCTGTCTTTCGAACCCATCAACTGATCGAGCAGCCCGGTCGTCGTCTCGATCATCAGAGCGCCGGCATCGATCTCATACAACTTGTTGTACTTGCGAAGAATCTCGCGACACAGCATCAACGGGAATCGTGAACGATCACGGAACCATGGGTCGTTCATATCTCGCAGGGAATACAGACACTCGCCTTTCTGATTCACCAGGTATATCTGCTCGCACCACGGCTCCTTTTCCAGCGTCCGTATGATCTCGATCCGCTTTGCTGCTTCCGTTTCCCCACGGGCCCGAGCCATAACTCGGGTCAGATGCTTTTCCATGCGCTTGATCTCTGACGGCAGCCGCTGATCGAGCTGAAGCAGCTTGCTTCTGATCTGCGCCTCCAGGCTCTGCATCAGAATGCTGCTGTGATCACGCAAAGCATAGTAGCCGCCGAACAGCAGCACCAGCGAGGGAGAGCCGACGGCAAAGAGAAACAGGCCGATCATGCGCACCGTGATTTTTCCCGCGAATACATCCTGTCCACGTAGAACCCGTGTGAGAACAACCAGCACCCAAACGGCGCACAGAAGATTGAAGACACGCCAGAACCAGAGCGGAAACAGAGAGGGCAGGGGAGAGACCGTCAGCAGATACCCCCCGCGCGAGCGCAGGGCCAAAAGGCCGTGATAATTCGGACCGCGAACGGTGCGTTCATATACGCCCAATGCGTTCATGATCCGCATGCGCAAATCTTCGCGCAGGTTGAGTTCGGGCGGGTACACACCGAAATGCTCGTCCTGCAGATTGACAATGCCGATCTGCAGAGACCCCGAACGCCGGTTGAACATACGGAGCGCACTGCGCAAAGCCCGGTCAGGAGCTATTTTCCCTGGATGTATGACGGCGAAGAAGCCGCCGATGTCGCCGCTCCCGCTTGCCGATACCACATCCCAGGTCAGGGCGCCCATTCGATCACGCGGTAAAAGTTGAATGGTCTGCTTTTGCGAGTTCGTAAACTGGGACAACGTCGGCACCTCAAAGATGGTGGCGAGCATCTTTTCTTCGCTGGCGGTCAATGCTTCCGACCGACTGCGTTTCTGCATGGCCGCAAAAGCCAACTCGGAAGCCCGGCGCGGAAACCCGGAAGCCGAGAGTTCTTCCATGCGACGACCCTGCCGATCGAAGATGTACATGTCGAAGCACTGCGGGAACAGTCGTTCAAGAAACGCCAGAAACGCTTTTCCGTCCTTCACCGACATGGCCGACAATCTGCGGAACCCCTGGCGCAGATTTCGACCGACCAGTTCAGTGTCGTTATCAAGCCGCTGCAGTCGCTGCAGATGACGTTCGTGGATCTGGTGGCGCTGAGTGATGACCGTCTCGACTTCCTGCTGCTCGGCATAGCGAAAAGCCACTTGCAGCACGAGAATCGGAAAAACCGCAAAAACCCAGAAAACCAACACTCGGCCCAGGATGAGAGCAAGTCGCTGTCCCACCTGGGCCAGGTCCTCCGGGTGCTGTCGGCCGTCTGATGCCGCAACCGCTTGCATGCCTCTCGATCATAGCACATAATGATGTGCAGGTATGGAACCAATCATTCCCGTCGCTGAACCCCGCATGGCTGTCTCTGGCGGTCGACTTGCCGCAATGACCGCTTTTTTATTGCCGATACTGCTTGCCGGCACTCTGTATCTCGCGACGCTGGCCCCAACGATCAACTGGAACAACGCAGCCGAGTTCGCGATCGCCGCCATGACCCTCGATGTCCCCCATCAACCGGGGTATCCCCTGATCACCAGACTCGGCAACCTCGCTCTCAGCCTGCCGATCGAAGGTGAACCGGCCTGGCGCGTGAATCTGGTGTCGGCGATTCTCGGAGCCTGCAGTCTCGGAGTGTTTTCCGCCTGGCTGCACGGCATCGGTGTGCCTCTGCTGATCGCAATCGGCGCCGCAGTCTGGCTTGGCACAGGCACCATCTTCTGGCAGATGGCTTGCGAGGCGGAAGTCTACACTCTCGAAATTCTGCTGCTCGCGTTGTCTCTGCTTTTTCTGCAGACTCGTCGCCATCACGAACCCGGTCTGCCTTCCGGAATCGGATTAGGACTGTTGGTCGGCATGGCCGTATCCCATCGGCCCACTCTCGGCGTGACGGTGTTGTTGCTTGTCCCTATTCTCTGGCCGATGTCGACTCTCAGACAATGGCTGAAAAGCTCTTCTCTGGCCGGCATTTCTCTCGGGCTTCTTCTCGGCTTCGCGCCTCTCGTCGACTTGTACACTCGGCTGCAGAATCCCGAACGCCGGCTGATCGATCCTCTTATTGGAAAAGGCTTCGACGGCTTCTGGGCCTTCTTCACGGCGGCCGACTTTCGCAAGGCCGTGGGGGTTTTCGGCCCACTCGAACTGCTCGCCCGCGCCAAACACTGGGCCTGGCTCGTTGCTCAACAGGGGACTCCAGCCCTGTTGCTTCTGCCCATTCTGACGTTACGCCGGTCGTCACTGCCGCGAGAAGCCATCGCCCTGCTCTGGATCCTTGTCTTCAACACCGGATTCATTCTCAACTACAACGCCTACGACGCACAGACCATGTTGATGCCGAGCTTCTTCGCGCTCGCCGGTCTCTCGGCCCTCGCCCTCTCGGGTTATTCCGGGCGACGAAAGACAATAGTCAGCCTGGCTTTTCTGCTTCTCATAAATTTTTCAGCTCTGGCGAACGGGTACGCACGCGAAGATCCCGGCCGCGATTGTGAATCCTTCACCTACCGACTGACCGCCATGCTCCCCATGGGTTCGACTCTGCTGGTGAACGACGATCTCGAGTTTCGGCCCCTGCTGTATCTGCGCCTGACCCGACAGTTTCGGCCCGACCTTTCGCTGCACCTCGTCGATGCCTTTCAGGAACAGGATCTGATCAACGCCCGCGACAGCTTCACCCGACGACCGACGTATTCCACCCTGATCTATCCCAACACGCTTGCTCCTCTTCTGCTCAGGGAATACCACCTCATCCCATGGGGTTATGCCTGGCGCATTCTGCCGGCACATCTCACTCCCACCCCCACGCCGGATGTTCGCTGGGGCCGCCAGATCGCTTTTTCGGGTTCGGCAACGCTGCTACTGTCGCAGAGTCTCGACATTCTGCAGCATCGTCTGCCCGAAGAGAACGCCACGGCACCCGTGCTTCCCGGAGACGTGCTTCAGTACCAGTATCAACTGGCGTCAGGCGGGGCACTCGCCGATTCTCTGGTCGTTGCTCCCTTCATTGTTGCAGACAATGGCACCCTGCCCTCAGCAAAAGGCGTCATTCTCGGGCACGATCTGCACGCTGTTGGTACCGGCTACTGCCCATCGAGTCCGGCTTACCAGGCTCGTTCTCAGACATTGTATGCTCGCCGTCAGATCATTGTTCCCGACACGCTGCCGCCGGGCAGGTATGAAGTTCGAGTATTACTCGGACACAGTGCCGACCTTGGGCATGCCTCTCTGCTTCTCGAGCGACTGCCGCACGCCAATCTGCTCGGCGAGGAAGGCGAGACCGAGCTGTTTCGCCTCTGTTACGGATTCGGTTTGCGCCCCTTTATCAGCGCGAAAAAGGCCCCGAACTGGAACGCACTGCTCGAATCCGGTGCGAACTGGCTGAATGCCTCGAACCCCATCGTGCTTGGTGAGTTTACCATCCCATCCGGGCGGCCTTAGAAGACTATCTCACCCAGCCTGAACCGGTACTTTTGTCGTAGCTCCGGTCACCGGACCGGGTCCGTGCAGCAGGTTCGCCACCGCAGCGGCAAGTTCCGCCTGCCGGAAAGGCTTCGCCAGAAATCCAACTTTCGGCTGCGCCATCAGGTCTGAAAGATCCGTATCCATGAGATAGCCTGAACAGAAAAGGACCGGCAGACCAGGGTGCCGCTTGCGCATCTCAACGAAGGCGTCTCGCCCGTTCATTCGCGGCATTGCAATGTCCAGAATCACTCCCTGCAAACGGTCACCGTGTTCGGCACAGAACTCGACGGCAGCAAGTCCATCTTCACAGGTCTCGACCTGATACCCGAGTTTTTTCATCATCTGAGTCGTCAACTTGCGCACGATCTCTTCATCATCGACGACAAGAACAGTCCCTTTGGCGGCCGGAGTAACAGTTACCGCAGCCGCCAGTTCGGCCGGAGTCAATTCAACACCGCTCACGAACGGCAGATAAACCGTAAAGGTTGTTCCCTTGCCGGGAGAACTGTCGACCGTCACCGCTCCCTGGTGCTGTGTGATCGTGCTGAGCACGACAGTCAATCCGAGGCCGGTGCCTTTTCCCGGTTCTTTGGTGGTGTAGAAGGGTTCGAAGAGATGTCGGCGCACTTCATCCGTCATCCCGGACCCGGAATCGGTCATTGTCACGACGATATATTTTCCGGGAGTGAGCGGCGAGGAAGCAGGCATCTGCAAGCCGTTGGTGATCCTTATCTCTTTGGTACAAATGACGAGATGCCCGCCGTTCGGCATGGCGTCTCGAGCATTGAGAGCCAGGTTGAGAAAGACATTGTGCAGCTGGCTCTGATCTCCGAAGGTTGTCGCTCGCGCCGCTCCCAGTTCTGTGGTGACGATGATACGTTTGTCGAAGGTGTGTCCCAGCAGGCTGATGACATCACGCAGGATTTGATGCAGGTCACAGGGGCCGTGTTTCACCTTTTCCTTGCGAGCGATCACCAGCAGTTTTCTCGCGACCTCCGCCGATCGCTGCGCCGCGGTGACGATCTTTTCAGTCAGCTGGCGGCAAGAACCGGGTGGGAGATCATGCAGGAGCAGATCAGCATAGCCGAGAATGCCCGAAAGCATGTTGTTGAAATCGTGTGCGATGCCGCCGGCTAACTGTCCGATGGCATCGAGTTTCTCGCCGTGACGCAGTCGCTCTTCGATGACCCGGCGTTCCGTGATGTCTTGAAATACGCCGAAGAGTCGCCCCGCAGAGCCGGTCGCATCTTCCGCCCAGCCGCCTGCCAAACGCAACCATTGACCACGTTCGGCGTTGTTTCGATGTCTGAACTCGACATCCAGCGGCTGTTTCAACTGCAACGTTTTCTGCAGAGCCGTCTCGATCAGCGGCAGGTCTTCGGCAGAACTCGCCTGCTCGAGCAGCGACTTCAGATCACTGACCTCGAATGGCGGCAGGCGAAGAATGTCCCAGGCGGCGGGCGTCAAGATCAGCTTCTCATGCGCGGAATCATACTCCCATACGCCGAAACCGGCACATCGTTGTGCGTGTGAAAGTCGCGACTCGCTTTCTCGCAGCCCTTTGGCTCGTTCATCGAGCAGACGGTCCTGTTCTTCCACCAGGAAAATGTTTTTCAGCAGCAGGCCGACTGTGTGACCCAACGGCTTCAACGTCTCGCGCAGAACGCCCATCCTTTTCTGTTCCGGCAGGCCGAGCAGCAGGAACGAACCCATTCGTTCTCTTCCGGCTAGTAGCGGTACCACCAGTGACAGCGTGAACTCTTCCTCCGCGAAATGTCCGTTAATCGCCGTCCCCACAAGCTCCGGAGTCAGGAAATCCGCTTCCGGTTGACGACAGCACACAGATAGAAGATCACCGAACCAGCTTTTCTGGAACAGGTTCGAGCGACGTTCGGGATTGACGGCAAGCAACCGATGGCCTTCAACCGCATTCGGGCGACACCCGATCACCATAACCACTTTCGCGCCGGTAAGTTCCCGCAGCTCGTCAGTAACCTGCTGATAGAACTTCTGCGGTTCGCCTGCGGCCTGCATGACTCGATTCAGAATATCAATCGTCATGAAAGAAACGGTCGGATCAATGATTTTCGCGCCGGTCATGGGTTGCCTTCCTGGGAGCGCTGTAACTTTTGTACTGCCTGGTACAGCACCCCACGAAAGTGTTCGAGACTGACCGGCAGAATCTCATACAACAGCGACATCGTCTCAGAACACTGCAGCAGACGCATGGTCGGCACCGGAACGACCCCGGTATCGAGATAGCACAGTCCGCGATGTTCGCGTTGGTACAAGTCGATACATTGTTCACGCGTCATGCCGGGCAGGTGAAGCATGATCTCTTCCCAGCGGTCGAGCCACTCGGGAAGGAGAAAAAAATAGCGCCGCGCCAGCCATTCCCGACGCTGAGCTTTGCCGATCAGCAGTTCGACACAGTTGAGAGCCTCGGTGCGAACCACGCGAGCCGACTGTTCCATATCGACCATTGACGCATGGCAGTCACCGTATACCAGAAGAATGCGCTTGCCCGACCGAAGGAACATCTGCAGCCGTCTCTCGATGTTCTTCCCCAGCTCTTGTGGGCGCAGGTGCATCTCAGAATTCACATAGTCGACAGGGTAGGGGAACTGCCCCTGAGCACGCAGATGCTCGAGTTCGTTGCGAACCACCGAGCAACTGATGACCTGCAGGTCTTCCAAGGGCGGAAGCATCATTTCAGTCATTGGTAAAACTCTCGATGGTTTGAGAGATAGCCTGAATCTGTTCAACCGTTGTCTGCGGTGGAATATCAGCTCCCGTGGTGCAGAACAGGAAGTGCTGGTCGTCCTGGCGATCGGTCAGAACCAGGCGAACGGCATCGCGAATCTCTTCAACGGTTTGCCGGTGGAGCTGAGAGCCTTCGATGCCCCCGACCACGACACGGACAGGCCCGACCAGGCTGCGTACTTCCGCAAGCGGGTCGCGTGTGTCGGCAACGAACCCAATCACCGGCTGCATCAGTCTCGCCGCCTGCAACAGCGATGGCAGCAAACGGGCTCCGCCATGATGAATCAATGTCGGAAACGGACATGCGGCAAAGAATTCACGATAAAGCGGCAGCGAACGGGCTTCGATCAGATGCGTCGGCAGGATGGCCGAGCTGAGCATCGGAG